>JAZLKF010000001.1:0-4634 GCA_045597525.1 Fibrobacter sp.
TTCAAGGAGGCTTTCAGAATGGATTTCGTTCGTCCAAATTACAAGACTGTTGGTGACGCCATCTATGAAGAAGGCGAAAAGCGACGAGCCGAAGAAACCGCCCGCCGAATGCTAGCCCAAAATGAACCTATGGAAAAAATCATCTCATACACAGACCTTTCCAAGGAACAGATCGAAGCGCTCAAGAAATAATTTACAACACTTTTGAAGCGAAAATATTATGCAAAGAAGCCCCTTTCGGGGGCTTCTTTTTTTGCGAACATCGTGGCGGCGGAGCCGCCTTTGTGCTAGCGGTTACTTTACGTTCACACGTTTCGTCTGGTTGCCGACGCGGACCATGTAGCTGCCTGCGCGGGGCACGGTGATTTCCATGGAGGCGGAAACGGTGCGGCCAGTAGCGAGGACACGGCCCTGCATGTCGAGGACGGCGTAGGCGGAACCGATACGGGCGCCAGCGATCTGCACATTGCGACCGGCAACAGACAGGCTGAACTGCGGAACGGCTGCGGCGGCAACGACGGCGTCAGTCTTGCTGGAGCTGGACTTGGGCTTCGTGCTGCTGGAACTCTTGGCGGAGCTAGAGCTGGAACCAGGCTTGGCGCTAGAAGAACTGCTTTCAGGAATCTTCTCGAAGTTTGCCTTGTAGGATGCGGCGGCGGTTACCTTGACCTTGCGGGTGGCGGAAGCCTTGACGTCGTCTTCCCAGTTGGAGAACTTGTAGCCCTCGGCGGCGGTAGCAACCAGTTCCACTTCGGTACCGTATTCATAGGTGCCGGCACCCTTCACAGAACCCATCTTGGAATCGTTGGCGGCAACAGCAATTTCATACTTGTTGATGGTCCACTTTCCGTAAAGTTCCAAATCTTCATTCACTGCTGCGGAGAAGTCGTAAGCGGATTCAGCATCCTTCTGGAACCAGCCCGCGAAAGTGTAGCCTTCGCGCTTTGCAGGTTCTGCAGGGGCGCTCACGGCCATGCCGGAAGCAACCGTCACAACATCACCCACCTGCACACCCTTGTCGTCAAAGAAAGTGATAGTGTACTGAGACTTCAGCGTGAAATTGAAATACGGAGAATGTGTTAAAAAAGTACCAACAGTACCAACTTTAGATCCGTTGATGTATACGGGAATTTCGTCCTGCTCCGTGACCAAAGTCAACGCATTCACAAATTCTGCTTCGGTACATTTGTTAAAGTCACGATCAAATCTATAAGACAATTGATAGGATTTACCCACCTTCAAGTCAACATCAACAGATTCAGACACCCAATCCTGAGGACCAGCCATGGGTAGCCAACATCCTTCGTCATAGAAGTAAACCATCTCTGCCATTTTGCAATTTCCAGATTCAGCAAAAGAACTGCAATTTGCCCAAAGGGCGATCTTTTTAATAGATACACAAGATGCAGCATTTGTCGAAACAAGTTCCACATCACCGCCCACGGCATAGGTTGCAGTCAACTGAATCGTGGGAAGTTTTTCGTCAGCAACTTCCACATCAAACTCATATTCAAAACCGTTGTTGTAAACGCCATCGTTATTTTCAGAAAGCAGTTTACGTTCATTCTTGACGCCATTTACATAAACAGGGATAGCGGTACATCCATCAAAATGAAACTCAGATTCGTCTGCGCAAGTCCACTTAATAGTCTTGGCCAATTCATCATTTGCACAGTCTCCGTTGGTATTCAACGTGATGTCAAAACGCAAGGTATGAGCACCGCCAGTCAATTTAACTGCAGAATTCGAACTATAGCTAAAACCATCAAGGTATGTATTAGTAATGCTTACGCAGGACGTCTTATTTTCAACAGACAAGGAAATGTCGCCACCGGCCTCGTAATCTGCAGCCAGGTACACATTGAAATCCTTCTTTACGCTATCCAGAACAGCTTTGTATGTTGCATCTTCGGTAACGGGAACAATTTCCGGGGTCCACTTTGCGAAGTAACGGAATTCTTCAGAATCTTCTTTGACTGTTAAAGACGGGGCTTCGGGAACATCTCCCACGGCAACAGACTTTGAAACCATTTCATTTCCGTTGTAATCAAGGAATGTAATTGTACGAAGCGTAGGAACCGGAATTTTTATATTGTGCTGGTAGGTTACTATATTCAATTGTGTAGTATTCTTTGCAGTTTCCTCTTCATTATAACTAACGTACTCACCAACCAGGGGATCGTCGTATTCAATGCGTCGAAAAGCAACTACAACATTGGAATAACCATAACTGGAAACAGCCTCTATAATGCCGCTCATATCCAGTTCAACAGTTTCGTTGCCGGCCGTTTCCTTGATAAAGACGAACCTGTCAGAAATAAGAGTACTTTTGCCTTGGCAAGCTAGAGATCTTCTAGACTGGCATTCTCCATCCTCATCATCCATATACCCATAATCTAGAATATACGGTTCGCCTGCATACACATATGACAGTTCATATTTATCGGCAAAATAGGAACTATTATCATAGTTATGACAATGCCAATTTCCCGAAGGATCCTGATCCCAATCATAAAAAAACAAACCATAAACATAGTTTTCTTGTTTGTAAAAAGAAGTTTTATTATCAGCCCCAAAAACAGCCAACCCATACAACCTCTTTACGGGCTTAACAAAAGTTTTTTTATCAACAAATGATAGAACCTTTCTTTTTTCGTCGTAGGAAAGTGACGAAAGTACTTTTGCATAAAACACTGGTTCTGCACCCAAATCCGTATAACGAATAAAACGATAATCGTTGTCAGTTCCACCGCAGCTATACCCGGTCATAAACAGTTTTCCATAGTAGTCTCTTACGCCATTCGTTGCCTCAAGAGCGGAATAAATTTCAAAAGCAGAACGTCCTTTAGGATCGTGGTAAAAATCTTTCTCTGCAGCATACCCCTGCACTGTGGCTAACCCCACCAGCAGCAAGGCCATTTTTTTGATTATTGAGAGTTTCATTGTTTCTCCTTGTTATTGTTTAAAAACGCAAAAAAAGCCCAAGGCGAACGCCGCGCATGGAAAACTTGTTTTCCAATGCATGGCTGAGCCGATGCTTTTATAAGCAAAGCGAAAAAGCCGCATGGCATAGGCCACGGGCTTATAAAAAACATTCGAAAGTAAACTTCTAGTTACATAGAGGGGGGGGGAATGGACTTGCGGACCTGCTCAATAGAGGCGCAGCCAGCAATAGAGACCGGGGCGGCCTCCACAAAGTTCAATCCATTACATGCGACTATATTCATTTGGTACAAATATAGTCTCTTTTAAGTTTTTTGTAAAGATTTGAATGCCGCGACTCGTTTAAATGTTTCTGGAGATCGCGGCTGCCTGGATCCTTCGGCGATTATTTCAAGAACAGGGACAGTTTTCCGAAATCAAGGATTGTGATGAACACAAAGAATGAAATGAAGAAGGCTGCGGCCACATTCTGAATAATAGTCTGAGTCTTTGTAGAAAGGGGTTTTCCGCGGAGCTTTTCAATGCCCAGGAACATGAGCAGGCCACCATCGGTAATGGCCAGCGGAAGCAAATTCATAACGCCAAGGTTAATGCTGATGAGAGCCAGGAGCATCAGGAATTCCTGGAAACCGCTCATCCAAACGTTACCCATGACCGCCACGATGGACACAGGACCGGAGAAGGCGTCCACCTTCACCTGACCCTTGAAGAGGCGACCGAAGTAACGGAAAATACTAGTAGTCATCTTAAGGCTTGTGGAACAAGTCTTTTGCAAAGCCTCGATGGGGCCGCGGCGAACAAACTTGGTTTCGCGGAAAAGAACATAACCCATCTGGACACCAATCATATAGCGTTTCGTTTCTTCGCTATAGACTGGAGTCATGGGAAGAGTCAGGGTGTCACCACCGCGGATAACAGTCACCTTAACTTCGGCGCCCTGGGATCCATCGATATTGCGAATAACATCTTCGTAGCGACCAATGTGGTTACCATTAATTTCGAAAACAGTATCGTTCTGGAGGAGGCCCGCCTTTTCGGCAGCGGAGCCAGCCATAGGCGGCAAACGGATAATCACACGATTTTGAGGATAAACCCCAATGTCTCCAATACCCATCTTGGTTTCGGTTTCCGTAGAATCCTTGGCAGGAATCACCAGTTCCTCGGGCACCACCGTAATCATGACGGGAGCGCCACCACGATGGACTTCAAGTTCCACATTGGCACCAAGGCTCACGCCGATCTGTTCACGGAAATCATCCCAGCCCTGGGTTTCCTTACCGTTCATGGCAGTGATGGTATCGCCGGGCAAAATTCCTGCAACTTCAGCCGGAGAGCCCTTGCCCACAAAACCAATAATCAGTTCCTTGTTGGCAGGTTCCTGGACACCCACCATATAAAGGATTATCAAAAGAATAAAGGCAAAAACAATGTTGATAAAGGGACCTGCAAAAGCAATAGCGGCGCGGGCACCTACGGATTTTCCGGTAAAGTCACGTTCACCTGGTTGCTGGCCATCCTTAAAGGAGTCAGGATTTTCACCAGCCATGGCAACGTAGCCACCAAAGGGAATGGCAGAAATGCAATATTCCGTTTCGCCTTTCTTGAAACGGAAAAGCTTCTTTCCGAAACCAACGCTAAAAGTATTGACCTTTACGTTATTCCACTTGGCCACCAGAAAGTGACCCAGTTCG
>JAZLKF010000002.1:0-1276 GCA_045597525.1 Fibrobacter sp.
TTTTTTTGTGGCCAAGACGTCGTCAATCCAATCTTTCAAACGATGTTCTTTGATGTCCCGAGAATCATCATCCCGCCCCTGGTACCAATTTCTGAAAGCGACTGCCTGTTGGTAGGGCCGGAGCAATTCCGGGAAAGTTGAAAACAGAAGTTTGGCCCTCCTGTCCTGATGGAAAGTCCACTCGTCCGGTCGTTTGTACAGCAGGTATTTGCTACGGTTCAGAAGCTCGGCCGTGGTCTCGCCGTTCTGCAGTGTCTGGGGATGGTATACTTTCTTGACGGTTTGCTTGGACCTGGGAAGCTTTTGGTCTTCGAGATAGGCTTTCCTGTGTGCCGTCCTTTCCTTTTTGTAGCGTCTCAGCTCTTTGTTCTTCAATTCGATACGGAAGGCCTGCAGGTCGGTCATGAGCTCTTTGACGGTGTGGAATTTGTCAACTGTCTGCATGGCGGAGGGGAACATCCTGGTGGCCACGGCCTCGTAGGTCGCAGAGAAATCCCTCGTGACCGACTTTACCCGGCCCAGCACCCCGTCTCCGAACCCCGACATTATGAGGCTGATGTTTGATGCCTCAAGGCTGCTGCACATCAGCGCTATGTTGCCTGTTTTCGCATTGGTGAACACGGTGTAGACCTCGTTGCCGACCGACTTCTCGTCTATCGCCATCGACTCGCCGACGCACTCGGGCCTGAATATGGGCACCTCCACCATGTACGGCCTCCCGCTTCTGCCGGTCGAGAGCGTGTCGTGTCCGTGCAGCTCCTGCTGTACCTTGGCGCTCGATATCTCGCAGAACTCGTCCCGCACCCACCGATAGAAGGTCTTGTACTTGATGTTCTGTATCTCGCTGATTATCTTTAGGTCAAACGAGTGGCTCCTCACCAGCGTCTTTTAAAAAAGCCCCGTATTCGCGGGTTATCTTCATCTTTTCGTCCGTAAACGAATACTTGTTGTAGTAGCTCTTGTTGCGGTCTTTCCTGCTTGCCCACCTGCGCCTTTTCAGCCTCAGGATGCTGCGCATCAGCCCCGACGGGAAGTGCTGGATATTCACTTCTCGCATATACCCATCCTTCATCAGGGGCTCATCCACTTGTGGCACCTGGCTCTCCTTCTCCACCAGGTGGAATATCCGGGTGTTGCCTTCGACTTCTTCTATCTTTTCCAGTTCGAATGCATCCAAAATCTCTTTGGGTACCAATATCTGCAATGCTACTTGTAGGACGTCTGTTTTCATCATAACTACTATAACGTATTCTCATCCCGTTTTAGTATCCGTCCC
>JAZLKF010000003.1:0-57145 GCA_045597525.1 Fibrobacter sp.
ACATTGCTGCATATTGGACCTCTTCAACGCAGGTTACCAACGGAAACCATGAATGCCTGTATATGTATTCCGGCAAAACACTGGTTGACTACAAGTGTAACAAGTCAAATTATTTGCCAGTAAGATGTGTCAAGGAGTGATTTGGAAAGCAATCAACCCGCGACGATTTTCCATTCGCCGATGGTGCGTTTTTCGGAATCGAAATCTGGTAAATCCTTGCTGAAATGGTAGCCGTCGTACTCGACTGCCACGCCCTCCGGACCGACATACAGAAAAAACCCGCGATTACCGCGGGCCTTTTCTAATGCCAGATCCTTCGACAACGCCCTAACGGGCTTCGCTCAGGATGACATCGTCGGATTGACAACTCACCGATTAGCGCTTGCCTTCCTTCTTGTACCTTTCGATGCATTCCTGATAGAATTCGTAGGTCTGCTGGGCGATAGCCTTCCAGCTGAAGACGTCAATTGCGCGCTGGCGGCTTACTTCGCCCATCTTCTTTGCCATTTCGGGGTTGGCCAGAATGGTGTTCAGCTTGTTTGCGAAATCAGTCTGGAAAGCCTTGGGATCAGCCGGTTCGAAGTTGGTTTCAGAAACAGCCTTCAGGGGAACCAGGAAGCCAGTTTCGCCATCCACGATGATTTCGGGAATGCCACCCACGGCGCTACCCACCACAGGAGTACCGCAGCTCATAGCTTCAAGATTGATGATGCCGAAGGGCTCGTAGAGAGACGGAGTTGCAAATACGGTAGCGTGACTGTAGAGCACGCGGAGTTCCTCGTGAGGAACCGGTTCCTGAATCCAGATAACGCCTTCACGGGTCTTCTGGACTTCTTCGATAAGGGCCTTGCATTCGTCGGCAAGTTCCTGAGTGTCGGGAGCGCCGGCGCAGAGAACCACCTGAGCGTTCTTGTCGATCTGGGGAATTGCCTGGATCAGCTGGCTGATACCCTTCTGGCGGGTAATGCGGCCAACGAACAGCACGAAAGGCTTGTTGGGATCAACGCCCCACTTTTCCAAAATGCCTGCACTGAAGGTGGGCTTGTAGAAGTCCGGATCGATACCGTTGTAGATTACCTTCACGCGATCTTCGGGAACACCGTAAAGTTTCATCACATCGCGCTTCATGCCTTCGCTCACTGCGATGACGCCGTCGGCAGCTTCGTAGGCGGTACGTTCAATCCAGCAGCTCATGGCATAGCCGCCGTCACCCAGCTGTTCTGCCTTCCACGGGCGATGGGGTTCCAGAGAGTGGGTGGTGAGAATCAGCGGGCACTGCAACAGACGGGAAGCGAGAACACCGCCAAAGTGGCTGTACCAGGTATGGCAATGGATAACGTCGATGTCATCCATGGTGGCTGCCCACTGCAGGTTAATATCCAGGGGCTTGAAAATCTTCTGGAAACGGTCATCCTTGGGATTCAGGCCCAACTTACGGCTAAAACCAATAGCGCGAATATTGTCGGCATCATCATTCTGAGAACCAAAGCAACGGGCTTCCACATGGCAAAGCTTTGCCAGTTCCTGAGTCAGGAACTTAACGTGGATACCGGCACCACCGTAGATTTCCGGCGGAAATTCATTAGTAAGGATAGCAGCGTTCATAGTAGTCTCCAGAGGCGGTAATCAACCCGCCTTACATTCCAAATATATAACAAAATTTCGAGCCGTTTTCTCATATTTTACTTTTCCCCCACGTACCAAGGGGAGAATAAAAAAGAAACCCACCGGCGAAGCCGGTGGTTCTTCATAGACGGGCAAAGCCCTATGTTACGGCACGCGCTAACACGCGTACGCAGTCTGCCACCTGCGATGGTCCTTACCCGGCAACCCGTAAACGGGTTATTTCTTTCCGAATAGGCCTAACTGTTCTCCGTACTCGTCTTCTTTCAATTGATTTTCAATGTACGCCTTGATTTTCTGCGTATTTTTCCCTGTCGTGTCAACGAAATACCCTCGGCACCAAAACACTCGGCTTCGGTATTTTTTCTGTAGTTCAGGATACTTCTCGTTGATCATCAAACTGCTTTTGCCCTTCAAATATCCGACGATTGATGATGGCGAGTATTTCGGGGGAATCGAAAGCAACATGTGTACATGATCAACGCAGACTTCGGCTTCAACAATCTCAATATCCTTCCATTCGCACAATCTTCTCAGAATCTTTCCTATCTCAAGTCTGCGTTCCCCGTAGAAAACCTTCCTTCTAAATTTTGGGGCAAACACAATGTGATATTTGCAATTCCACGTTGTATGTGCAGTTGTATTTCTATTATTCATATTAATCCTTTGGTTTTATTGTGATGCAGTTGGCAGACCGCACCATCAATTTAGCCAAAGGATTTCTTTTTTTCATGATCGCCAGAAGGCTTTATTTGAACTCCCCAGCATAGCTGGGGGTTTTCATTTTTATCCAAAAAAGGGTCCCCGACGTGAATCGGAGACCCTAAGGAGTGTTATGTAGTAATTCTTTTACGCAAGACTAGAAGTTCTTGCACTTGCCGTTCCAGTTACCCTTGACTCCCTGCCAGGTATAAATGGGACCATTGATGTACTTACCGCTAGTGCCGACAAAATCTGCCTTGCGGAAGTCTTCACCACCCAGGTGCCAACGCATCCAGGCAACAGTTGCAGCCTGGCCGTCCCACGGGCCGGAACCATGGCCATAGTTGTTACCCCTCATTTCGATAAGACATGCAGGAACCTTGACGCCAGCATTGTTATAATCATTGATGGCATTGGTGTTTTCACTACCCACTTCGCCATAGACGAGGGCGATAGTCTTACCCATGCCAGTAGGCACCTGAGCAGCACCGTTGCCACCCAAGTCACCGCTGTTATTCAAGATCGCGGTAATGACGCGCTTGTCCTTGATGAGAATTTGTTCAGATTCCAGACCGCCCATGGAGTGACCGGATGCACCCACCTTGGCCATGTCCAGTTTCTGATACAGCGGGTCGCCCGGGGTGCTGTTCTTCTTTTCGAGCCAGTCAAGCGCGGGCTTGGCCTGACTTCCGTTACCCGGAGATTCCTTCAGGGCGATTACAACGAAACCATGGGAAGCAAGACGCTTAATCATGCCCGGATAGTCTCCCGGAGGAGTACCGCCACCCGGGCCCCAAACGACGACACCGTGTTTCTGAGTTTCAGAAAGACGCTTCGGATAGGAAAGAATGCCTGCGCCATCCCAACCGGTGCGTTCAATATATTCAACTTCCATGTAGTCCTTGTTCTCGTCGGTGTCGGTAGCCAGGAAAATACCCTTGGGAGCTTCAGGAACCGCAGAAGAAGAAGAAACAACGGGCTTTTCGCTGGAGCTTGATTCAACAGCAGGCTTGCTGCTAGAGCTAGAAACACCAGCAACAGGGCCGGCAACATCTGCAGAAGAACTGGACTCACCAACAACAGGGCCAACAACGTCTACGGAAGAGCTGGACTCACCAACAGCAGGACCGGCAACGTCTACGGAAGAACTGGACCCACCAACTTGCGGTTCAGTGGCACTGGATTCTGGGCCAGCGACTTCGACAGAGGAAGAGGAATTGAGCGCATCAGATCCCGGATCTGCGGGATTGGAAGATTCCCCACAATTGACAAAAGCCAAAGCAGCGGCAGCGGCAATTGCCATCTTCAAAAATTTAGACTTCATTTGTCTACTCCTTATTTTTTTCCCATACACCCATAAATTACTTCGCAACGCACTCGAAATATCACCATGACAACAAGTTCTCATGGACAATATGTCAAGAACATTAATTTGTTTACAACAAGAAAAGTTTACAACAAAATGGCAATTCCGCCCGTTGTAATTACAACAAGGCTACGCAAGCAAAAAATTCTAACACGCACTCAATGGAACGCGTTCAGTTTTTACGGAAATCAAGCCGAAACTGTCCACAAAGTTTTTACACAAAATACGTTGTAATTACAAAGCCCTCGGGTGTTAACCGAGGGCGGTGTCGAGAGTCTTCAACAACAAGATGTACGTCGCTTAATTTTAGCGAAGGCGGTCATTAATACTTGCCAAAAACTCTGCGCGAGTCTTTTCGTCGGTCTTGAAACGTCCAAGCAACTGGGTCGTGACCATAGTTGCACCCGGCTTCTTGATTCCGCGCATGGTCATGCACATGTGGCTTGCTTCAAGAACAACAGCAACACCCTTAGGATTCAATTCCTTCTGGATCAGTTCCGCAATCTGACGAGTCATACGTTCCTGAATCTGAGGGAAGCGGGCGTAGAATTCCACTACACGAGGAATCTTGGAAAGGCCCACCACGCAATCACCGGGAATGTAAGCGATGTGAGCCTTACCTGTAAAAGGCAAGAAATGATGTTCACACATACTGGTGAAGGAGATGTTTGGCACAACGATCATCTCGTCGTACTTCTCATGGAAGCGAGTCTTCAGGATATCTTCAGCTTTCTGTTCACCAGTAAGACTACTCATGACTTCGGCATACATCTTGGCAACACGCTTGGGAGTATCCAGCAAACCTTCGCGGTTCACATCCTCGCCCATTCCTTCAAGAATCATCTTGAAGCCATCTTCCATCATCTTTAAATTCATATAAACTACTCTTCAGTCAAAATTTTCGCGACACATTCCTATGCACATTCACATCTTTTTCTAGGCTTCTCGACTTCGCCCTTACGGGCTTCGCTCAAGATGGCACGTTAGGAGTGTGCGCAGCTCACGGCTCATCACTCACAACTCAAAGCCCGTCATTTCTCCAGCGGGAGCATAAGCACGCGGGACTTACGGCTATAATTGTAATGTTCACGCTTGGTCTTAGGCAGCTGCTCGATGGTACCGTCCACAAAGCCGAAGTGGTAGAACCAGTCCAGAGCCTGTGTGGTCAACAGGAACAGCTTCTTGTAGCCCTTCATGCGGCCCACCTCGATCAAGTGGCGAACAATGGCGTCGCCGATGCCGGACTTGCGGTAGTTGGCGCCCACAGCGATACCTGCAATTTCGGCCATGCCGTCCTCGAACTCGTGGAGGGCGCCGCAGCCGTGAATACTGTTATCGATGTTGTACACCACGTAGTCCTTGAGCTTTTCGGAAATGCTTTCCTGGGTACGGGGCACAAGGAAGCCCTGGTCGATGTAGTCCTGCATGATGCGCAGGATATCGGGAATGTCTTCCATGTTGGCTGGCCTGATACTGGAGTACTGGTTGGCGTACACCATGGTACCGTCACCGCGGGCAGAGAACACTTCCTGCAGCAAGCTGCCCTGGAACTCACCGCTAAGCAAGTGCACACGGTTGGCGCCGGCCTTGCAGGCGTGAATGGCGTTCATCAGGTAGTCCATCTGGGCAAAGTTCAACGTGTCAGAATTCAGCTCCAGAAGTTCCTGGGCCTGGTCCACATCCATTGCAGAAATCAGACCATTGTCCGTAGGTTCCAAGTACTTGGTGTTTTTGCCCGTCACCAGGCCATCTAACTTGATACCGTCCTGGTTTCCGATGAAGAACAGCTTGCCCACCTTCATGTACTTGCACAGTTCGGTAGCCAATTCCGTGGAGCTGATATTGTAGGCGTGACCGATCTTGTTCCAGCCAATGGGAGCAATGATAGGCACGAAATTCTCGTCAAGCAATTGTTCCAGGATATCCTTCTGGATGCGTTCGATGCGGCCGGTGCGCATGTAGTCCACACCGTTCACAACCCCCATGCTGCGGGCCAAAATCCAGTTACCCTGAATACCCCTGAGGCCGCTTGCAGTCAAGTGGCTCATGATGTGCTGGGCAGCACCAAGGGAAGCCTGTTCCACATGGGGCAGGGCCTCTTCGCAGGTAAGACGCACACCGTTATGGAACTTGGATTCCAGACCCCAGGCCTTCAGCTGGGCGTCGATGGAATTGCGGGTCCCGGGGACGATAATGATCTTAATCCCGGACTTGTGCAAAAGTCCAATATCTCGCATGAGCACAGGAAACAGCGGATGACTCATCAGATCGTCTTCGATCTTAAGCACAAACAGCTGACCCTTGAAGCGTTCCATATAACCGAACACTTCGCGAATGAAACCTGCCACTTCAAAATGCTGGGATGTAAAATCATTTGGGTTCATGAAGTAAAAATTAGAAAGACCGCGACGAAACACGTCAACGGTCTTTCAAAAATTGCGGGAAAATTCCTTATTATTTGGCAGCGGGCTGGGCAGCAGTAGCGGATTCTGCGGCGGGAGCAGCAGCGGCGGGTTCTTCAACAGGCGGGACTTCCGCCAGAACCTTCAGCAGTTCCACTTCAAAGACCAGCATGGCATTTGAAGGAATCAGCGGTTCAACACCTTCTTCGCCATAGGCAAGGGCACTGGGAATCCAGGCCTTCACCTTTTCGCCTTCGTGCATTACCTGGAGCAAATCCTGCCAGCCTTCGATCACAGCACTGACCGGGAATTCCAGAGGTTCGCCGCGCTTGACGCTGTTGTCAAATTCAGTACCGTCCAGGAGAGTTCCAACATAGTGGACCTGCACCTTGTCGGCAGCCTTGGGAACAATACCCTGACCTTCCTTGAGAATCTTGTACTGCACTCCCTTGGTAGTGACCTTCACGGTAGTGTCCATGATATTCTTGGAAAGGAACAAAGCCTGCTCTTCCAAGGCCTTCTGGGCGGCAACCTTGGCATCGGCTTCCTTCTGAAGCTGCATTTTCAAAAGCAAATCCTGAAGGGCGCTTTCGCAAGCGGAATCACTCATCTGGACAGCGCGACCGGAATCAATCTGATCCTTGATGGCACCCATCAAAACTTCCATGTTCAAGGGCACATTCACGTTGGCCACTGCCTTACCCAAGTCCATGCCCAAGGCATAGCTGTAACGGTTGGTGGGATCTTCAAGAGTAACCTTCTGGGGAGCAGAGGCAACTTGTTCACCAGCAGGGGTACCTGCAACAGATGCTCCAGGAACAGTTTCTGCAACCCCCTGGGGAGCGGGCTGAGCAGCCGGAGCGGTTTCCACTGCAGGTTTTGCACCACCACAAGCAACCAAAGAACCACAAAGAAAAAGACCCAGGAAACACGGAGCTAAGTTCTTGTTAGACATAGATTTGACCCTCAAAAAGTTGATTTAAAACACACAAACCTTGAATTTTTGGACTAGAGAACAAGGGGGGAACACTTTTTCCTGTCCAAAGTTGCCATATAAAATAGCGATTTTTTATGTTAATAAGCAAGCAAAGCAATCAAAAATTGCCCAAATTTTACAAAAAAAGCGATTTTTAGGCAAAAAAAAGGAAATTGTGAGTCGATTCACACAAACTAACTTTTTGTAAACCGAGCGAAACATTTCCCTTTGAAAATGGTGTTTTGATTGCTAAATTTGCCCCCGAAGAGAGAAAATGGAGATAATATGACAACCCGTTTCATGAACATCATCGATTCGGCAAACAGCAGCAAGGAACAGTTCGAAAGTTCCATGGAATCCTTGAAGGACTCCCTGCAGCATTCTGTCAAGGCAGCCGAAGTCAAGCCAAGTGCTGAATTTGTCAGCGCAAAAGCCCCGACTTCCACAGGTTGGCTCCGCGGATCCCTTTCCTACCCTTGGGTGTTGATTTGCACCATCGCCCCGGCCATCAAGGAATTGTTCTAACAGATCCCTTTACAATTCAAGAAAATGTAAAGTCCGCCTAAAGCGGGCTTTTATTTTTTATGGCAATTTTTGATTCAGTTTTTTTTGATTACGCATATTTAAAAAAGAAAGGCAAATTTTTATCTTTTGGTCATAAAAAATTAAACCTGGAGACCAATATGGCAGCTCTCGTTTTGGATGGCAAGGCTCTTGCCAAGACTACCGAAGAAGAACTCAGCGCACGCGTCGCAAAGCTTAAGGAAAAGACCGGCAAGACTCCGATTCTCGCCACCATCCTCGTTGGCGACGATCCTGCTTCCGCCACCTACGTGAAGATGAAGGGCAATGCCTGCGCACGCGTCGGCATGGACAGCATCAAGGTGATTATGCCTCAGGACACTACCACCGAACAGCTGCTGGCTAAGATCCAGGAACTGAACAACAATCCCGACGTTCACGGCATTCTGTTGCAGCACCCGGTTCCCCGTCAGATCGACGAACGTGCCGCATTCGAAGCTATCGACGCCCGTAAGGACGTTGACGGCGTGACCTGCCTGGGCTTTGGCCGTATGTCCATGGGCGAAAAGGCCTATGGCTGCGCTACCCCCCAGGGCATCATGCGTCTTCTGAAGGCCTACAATGTGGAACTTTCCGGCAAGCACGCTGTTGTTGTCGGCCGCTCCGCAATCCTTGGCAAGCCCATGGCCATGATGCTGTTGAACGCCAACTGCACCGTTACCATTTGCCACTCCAAGACCCCCAACGTTCCGGAACTGGTGAAGCAGGCCGACATCGTCGTTGGCGCTGTAGGCAAGCCGGAATTCATCAAGAAGGAATGGATCAAGCAGGGCGCTGTAGTTGTTGACGCCGGTTACCATCCGGGTGGCGTTGGCGACTGCGAAAAGGGCATGGAAGAAGTTTCCAGCGCATACACCCCGGTTCCGGGCGGCGTTGGCCCCATGACCATCAACACCCTCATTTACCAGAGTGTTGAATCTGGCGAGAAGTATCTGAGCCGAGTGTAGCGCCAGAACGTTTACGTTCGGGCATTACCGAGGCGACATACTTCGCGCTGAAAGCGCCGAAGTACATTCTCGGTTAATTCATCTAAAGGAGATCCCGGCATCCGCCGGGATGACAGTAGAGAAAAACTCGGCGCCCCAAAGCGTCGAGTTTTTTTATAGTCACTGCAAACAGAACTTACCTGTATTCCAGTTCTCTCATTGCCGCATCCGCTTCCGGAGAGTTAGGCGACAAGGAGTTCTTCAAGGTTTCACCAAGAATTTCAAATCCCTTTTTAATGGCCATGGTTTTGGCGGTTTCCTGCAAGGTAGGTTCTGCATTTACCAAGCTGACGGTATCATCCAAAGCCTGAATTCGTTGTGTAGAGTCACCTACAAGCACCAAGGGCTGTGTTTCCTTCAGTTTCAAAGTGTCTGCAGATGAAGTTTTCTTTTGAACCAACTGAGCGAAGCTTATACCCACCAGTAAAAAAAATAGAGTTGTCAAAACCTTAAGCATCCAAACTATCCTTTTACCTTAAAACGTGTCAAATATAAAAAAATGCCCCCGGTAGCACAAGACTACTAGGGGGCGGTTTCAAAGAGAAAGAGAGAGATGAAAGATCTTGTTATTTGCGAACGCGAACAGAAGTCATGGACTTGCCTGCTTCGCCGTAGCGCATAATGTACATACCTGCGTTAAGGTCTGCATTCACGTGGTTCCACAAATCTCTAATAGAACCTGCGGTAGTGTGCATGGATTTGATCAAGTTACCATTCAGATCAAACACAGAGCACTTTACTACACCGGAGAATGCGTTCAGGTGGATGACATGTTCAATGGCAAGAGTGCCAGAGCTAGAGCTAATACCCGGATTGTTTGCGGAAGAGGAGGATGCAGGAGCAACTGCGCCAGTGCTTTCAAACTTAATCCAGTCCACGTTCAAGTTGTCGCTACCGATGGTAAGACGGAGAGTCTGCTTACCTGCAGCCAAGGTCATTTCACCAGCTTCAACTGCGGTATAGGTATCCCAGTCACCCTTGGACTTGATGGCAGCTTCCAGAGAGCTGGAGCCTACAGCCAGAGTGACAGAACCGTCGGCAGCGTTACCAGTAGCACCGTTGACCGTCACCTTGTACTTGCCAGCAGCCTTTACATCCAGAGTGTATTCGAAGTAATCGCTGGCGGTGGTATAACCAACGGCATAGCCCGTGCCAGCCTTGACAACGCCAGCATTATCGGAACGATAGTCCGGAGCTTCGTTTTCGGGGTTGGAATGATAGAAGGCGTCTACGTCATAGTTTTCAGCTTCCACAGTGCCAGGAACTGCGATGGCGCCCTTGAAGGGAGTAGATGCTGATGCGCTGGAAGAGGGATTCTGAGAGTTGGAGCTACCAGGAGTAACTGCAGCACCATCAGAAGAGAGCACAATGTCACCGCCATTGGGAACAGCGTCAAAGTAGATGTAGCCATCCTTGATGGAAGCATCAATTGCCTTGCCGCCCTGAGTAGCGGAAACCTTGGACCAGCTGCTCTTGACACGGATAGACAGAGGATAATCGTACTTGGAAACGTTATCGGCAATGTTGTGAGTCAAGGTATAGGTGATGCTGGATCCAGAAGAAGACTTTTCTGTAATCTTGGAAGCGTTACGTTCCTTGATGTACATGACCGTGCTACGCATGGTTGTAACCCAGATCTTGGAATCGTTCTGCTTTGCCCACTGGAGAGCGCCTTCGATAGCGCCAATGTCGGTGGGAGAATAAGTTGCGTTACCGTTGTTCTTGCCGGAGAAACCGTGGGTCAGGAATGCCACCCAGCCGCCCTGCTGGATTGCCCTCTGCATCTGACCAGTAAAGTCATTGGTGCTCTTGATGGAGCCTTCGGAACCAGTCATGATTGCAGAAACCTTAGTCCAGTCGCTGGGACCGTCCTTGCCCATAATATCGGAGCCACCCTGCCAGGAGCCGTTACAGATACGGCCTGCAATATAGTTCTGTCTTACGGCATTAGCATTGGGGACGTTGCAGTTGGGGTAAGCCACAACGAGGCAACCGTAATCCTGGGTAATCTTGCTCTGGATAGACTGCTTGGAAGAAGCTTCTTCGCCGGACATATTCTGGCCATGAGTGTTACTATGGCTTGCGATTTCGTGACCGTTCTTGGCCATGTTCTGGAAACCGCTCCAGTTGGGATTCCAGTTCACCACCACGTTAAAGGTAGCCTTGTATCCGTACTTGTCGAACAAGGGACCCGCATCGGACACATGGCTAGGAGCGCCATCGTCGAAAGTGAAGTTTGCGGCAGCAGAGCGGAAGCCTGCCCAAGTGGCAATTTCCTGAGAAGAAGCAGCAGTTGCACCCAAAGCAATTACGGCTGCACCAATAATATATTTCCTATTCATAATCACACACCCGGCCCTTTTTCCTCGGGCAGAGTTCTCCTTAGACTAGGAAATAGGTTTTTTAGTCCAACCTGGAATACAATCCAAGAGACAATCCGTTGTACAACATTACAACAAAAGGCGAATTTTGCGCAATTTCGACATTTTCTCAATTTTTCTTTACATTAAAAATTACAACAGCCTTATAAAAGAAAAGTTCCCCAAGGGAAGTCCCGGGGAACATTTTCGTAGAGAGAGAAGAAACTTTATTTTCGCACAGGAATGGTTTGCATGGACATACTTGAACCAAAACGCATCATGTACACGCCTGCGGAGAGGCTGCCGTTTACCTGGTTCCAGACATCCTTGGAGGAACTGGCAGGTACATTGGCTGACTTAACGAGATTGCCGTTCATGTCGAAAATTTGGCACTTGACCATACCCGTTCCATATTCCAAACGAAGGGTGTTTGCAATAGCTGCGGAAACCTCAGAGCTGGAGGAAGTCGGAACAACCGTTTCCGAGGAACTTGAAGATTCTGGAACAGGCGCCACATCGGCACTGGCAAGTTTCATCCAGTCCACGTTCAAATTGTCGTTATTGATGGTAAGGCGGAGGGTTTGCTTGCCTACAGCCAAGTCCAGTTCCGTACTACCTTCGGCCTCAGAATATGTATTCCAGTCACCCTTGGCGGCAACAGCCACGTCGACCTTCTGAGATCCCACAGAAACCGTGACGGTACCGTCGGCGTTATTTCCAGTAGCACCATTCACTGAAACCTTGTATTTGCCAGCAGTCTTCACATCCAGAGTATACTCGAAGTAGTCGCCGGTGGTGGTATAGCCAAGAGCGAGCCCCGCGCCAGCCTTCACAATGCCTGCGTCGTCCGTACGATAGCTAGTAGTATCGTTTCCGTCCTTGGCGTGTTCATAGGCATAAGTATCGTAGTTTTCACCTTCGATGGTACCGGGAATTTCAATAGCGCCCTTGAAGGGCTTAACTTCAGGAGGTTCACCAGTAACACTCAATTCCAAAGCCATGAACTCGATGGTGTAAGTGCCATCGGAATTGGGGGCAACGACCTTGCCCTTCTGGGAAACAGTCCTGCCCGCAACATTCTGAATTTTAACTTTGAGAGGCACGGACTTTGGCATGGCGGAATGAGGAGATGTCCAGGTTACCTTGAAACCGTCGGAGGTTGTGGTTGCAGCCGCCTGGTCAATAGCAAAGTGGGCACGGTAGTAAGCGGCCACAACGCCAAAGGGAGCGATCCACAGGCCCTGCCTTTTGGCTTCGTCCATAATGGCAGTCATATCGTTGGTTGCAATACCATAAGTATCGCTGACACCCACACCATGGTTCAGCTGCACGGTCCAGGCCTTCTGACTCTTGGCAGAGCTCATGTTGTTCTTGGCATTACCCGTACTGGAACCACCCTGCGTATAGCAGTTGGAACTGATATCCATCCAGTTAGGTTCTGTGCCCCAGCCATAGTACTTGGCGCCGGCACAGTTTCTGTTTGCAATATGGTCCTTACTGATGGCATTGGCAACGTTATTGTTACTAGCGCAATACGGAGTTGCAAAGGTGTAAACTTCGGAAGCACCCTTGGAGAGCAAGCTGGATTTCCATCCGCTGGTTTCGGCGGTAAGATCAGCGACACTAGTCATATCCTTATGGCTCTTGGAGTGGTTGCCAATTTCATGTCCGTTCTTGGCGTAGCCCAAATAATCGCTCATATTGCCGGCACCAGCACCCATGGCGCCAGTAATAAAGAAGGTTACCTTCACATCCGGATTGGAATTGAGGTAACCCCCAATTGCACCCAACTGATTATAGCCATCGTCAAAAGTAAAGGAAACAGCGCCATCGTGGCCATTCCAAGGAACAGTGGAAATAGGGCCGGCCCAGGCTGACAGAGAGCAAGCTGCAATCGCAGCAAACATAGAAGCAAACTTTTTAGAACAAACTTGTTTCATACATACACCTCATGCTATAAGTACATTTTTTTTGAGACAACAGATCAAATTTCAACAGCAATCCATTGACAAAAAGTCAATAGGCCTAGCTTATGTAAAGAAAGTCTTGGCGTCCATGGACAGGACCAAGTCCTTGCCAAGCAAGTTTTCCAGTCGAATCAGGTCCGGATGCCCCTCTCGCTCGCAAACAACAACCTTCTTGAAACGCTCACGATGAGAAAGCAAAAATTCCAGGTTGTTCACATCGGATTTCGGGAATCCGTAGCCAATGAAGTAAATCTCCTCGGCATTTTTCAGATAGTAATCCGCCTTGCTCCAAAGCACATTGAACAAGCTACCGCGAAGGAAACTTTCCTTGGCATGGGCCATGGGAATATAGATGGGAGTATCTTCGCAATAGATGGGGAAACTGCGATCCTCCGGTTCCACCTGGCAAATATTCTTAAGGTCCAACTCGTCGGTAACGCCTTTAATAGGGAACCAGTTCAAGGAACCATGAATCTTCAGTAAATCAATGGTACGAGGTTTAGCCTCGCAGCGGGCTGAACGGTCCGCACGGTCGATCCGCACGCCATAATCCACAGACACCAAATCCCGAAGTTCCGGATCGTTGGCGATGGCAGACTCAATCAAGGTATCATAATTGAAACTGAGCAAAAGAGTATCGCGGCATCCTTCGTCAGCGCAGTTGACACAGGACTTCAAGAACCTGCGCATCACATCGGCAGCTTCTCCGGAAAGCCCTTCGTCGTGACGGATGACGCTAGCAATAAATCGCAGAAGTTCAAAGCGTAAACTAGCGTGGTAAAGGCGTTCCCGTTCCCCCGGAAAAATCCTGGCAGACAAAATAGATGTAGCCAAGGACTCAATACTCAGGTATTCGCTCTGGCCATTGCAAAGACTCAAGAAGCGCTTGCAATAGTCACGAAAATGGGGAAACTCATCGGGTATACCGAAAGGAATCAATTCATTCAGATCGCGAAGGGTTGGCATCTGGGGAAGAAAAGACTTGCTGAAGCCTGAACCCAAAACGAAAATACGACGATACTCGTTTTTCGAGGCCGCCTTTGAAGATTCCACTTTTTCCATATCACTCATATTTTGAATGTATATAAAAAAGCCCCTGCAGGAATAAACTGCAGGGGACTTTTTAGCAAATTTCTAGAAAGCTCAGATTACTTTCTGCGAGCCTTCTTAACAACCTTGTTTGCAGCCTTCTTGAACATGGCCTTGTCGTTGGAGAAGCCGTATGCCCACATGTCGTCAGTTTCGTCATCCCAGAATCCTTCCAAGTAGGCGTAGCCAACTTCGTAGTAGACATAGAGAGCGTCGTCAGTACCGACACCTTCGAAGTAGTAGAAGGGGCCAAGTTCATCAGAAGATTCGTCTCTACGGATACCCTTGTAGCGGAAGTCTTCTTTGTAGTACGGATTTTCTGCACCCGGGAGCTTGATTTCGATGGAAACGACGTTATCCTTTGTCAAGTCGCCAGTTACGCGAACATAAGAAGAGCCGCCGTCATCCTTGCAGTTTACAGCATCTTCGCACCAAGAACTGTACCTGTAGCTGTAATCGAGAGAGTATCCGTCAGATTCCACAACTGTAATGGTACAAGCAGTGAAAGTCAGAACCAGAGACAAAGCTGCAATGAGCTTAAGAATAGATTTCTTCATTTGTATTCCTCCTGTAAGGATTTGTTTGTGATAAATATAATAGTTAAAAGTATCCTTGGCTACACACCGAGTAAGATTTACGCAAGTATCTAAAAACTACCTGAAACACAAATTACCGTCGTTTAGCCCCGTAACCGGCACAATTCTCTCGCAGCCATCTGGACCTACCACAAAGGCTAGGCCCGTCAAGAAATTCATCCATACCCCCGGGGTGAAACTGAACTTGCAGAAATGGGCAAGGCAGGGAACAATCCAGGCATCGTGGGAGGCGAAGATATTGAAGCGAGCTGAACCCTTCTCAAGCATCATGATTCGCATATCTTCGGCTCGCTCATGAAGGTTGTGATAAGCAGGATGCTCCCCGTCGCGGATCCAATCGCAAATACTGGGATAGAACTTTTCATTGAGTACAGCGTGGTACTGACCGAAGTCCTTCACAAAGAAATCGCCCAGAGGTTGCAGGACCTGGACCGGAGCGGCGGTGGGACCACCCACAGAGGCTCGACCCTCTCCAATGCGCTGAGCGGTTTCAATACAACGGCCTACAGGACTTGAAAAATAAAGGGCATCCCCATTGACCGGGAACAGCGAACCTAAAGCAAAGGCCTGTCCTCTCCCATTGTCTGTAAGACTCACATGGGCACCACCGTCAGAGTCCTGCGGTGTAATATGGCGGCGTTCTCCGTGGCGGACTAAAAGATAAACACGATCCTCAGGCGAGAGGCTCGTAAAAAAATCTTTCGCGGAAACGTACTGATTCATAAGACTTGCCAAAACAAATAGCGGCTAGAAAACGAGCATCGGAAACCAATCCGCAAGAATGCCCGAAATGGGAATCCAGGCAAAATGGGCTACAGTAAAGCAAGCTACACCGAAGATGATTCCAAAGATAACATCGGAGAGCCAATGCAATCCAAAAACTACGCGAAGGAATCCCCAAGAAAGAGGCAACAAGAAAAGAAACCAGTAGTAACAAGGCAGCGCCATCATCACCGTAGTCGCCACCGCAAGGTTATTCATGGTGTGGCCCGAAGGAAAACTGAACTGGTCCATCAAGGGAAGTTCCTGTTTAACAGAAGGCAAAACCGAGAAGGGACGAGGCCGCTTCACATTCAATTTGATCAGTTCATAAAGAGTCACCACAATAGCAAAGGCAAAGCCTGCATTCAGCATAATGGGAACGGTTACCTGCCAGCCACGGTGAATCAAAAGTAGCAACGCAACAATAATCCAGAAATATCCGTCTCCCAAACGGACGTAGATGCGAAAGATTTTCTTCGTTCTTTCAGAACGGTGCCTGAAAGCTGCGGTCCAGTAACGAGAAATTCGCTCATCTATTTTCTGTATTCGCTCCAGCATTATGCTGGAAAACTAGCTTTTTTAATATAGCAGGCTCTGCTATGCAAAAGGAATCTGCGGGAAAAATCCAGTAAGGAGAGATGCCACTGGAATCCAGATAAAGGAGCCCAGAATAAAGCTCACGATACCCAGCAAGAATCCGCAAATAATGTCAGAAAGCCAATGAACTCCGTAATAGACACGCAGAAGACCCCAAGTCAAAGGGAGCAAAAGCATAATCCATCCGTAGGCAGGAACAGCGTAGAACACCGCTGAGGCCACAGCCAGATTATTCATGGTGTGTCCCGAAGGAAAACTGTACTTATCCAGGGGAGGAACCTCCGCCTTAATCTGAGAAAGCTTCTCGCAAGGACGCAGACGCTTGGTACTAAGTTTCACGATTTCATAAATCGCAAGAGCCGCCACCAAGGCGCATAAGGCTCGACCAAGAATCGGCCAAAAGGCATTCCAACCAATATTGAACACTAATACAGCAATAAAAACGGCCCAAAGGTAACCATCGCCCAGGCGCACATAAAACTTAAGAAAGCGGTTTACACCTTTTGAAAAGTGTCGGCTAGTCCAGTACAGTGAAACCTTTTCGTCAAAATTCTGAATTCTCTTTAACATCAAAAAAGAATCTAGAAATTTCCAGGGAGTTTTTCCTAAATTTCTTTATGTATATAGCACTTTGAAAATAAAGAGGATAAAATGCGCGTACTCGTTCTTAACTGCGGCAGCTCTTCTGTAAAGTTCGCTGTCATCGACACCGTTACCAAGGAAGCTCTTTCTAGCGGTCTCGTAGAAAACATTGGCGTTGACGGCCACTTCAAGGGAAAGGGCCCCATCGACAAGCAGGACTACAATTTCGATTGCCCCACTCACGCCGAAGCAGTTGCTGCCGTCCAGAAGTATCTGGGCGAACAAAAGCTCATCGACGGTATCGAAGCCATCGGCCACCGCGTGGTGCATGGCGGCAAGTACATCAAGAGCGAAAAGGTCACCCAGGAAGTCATTGACTACATCCGTAGCATCACCTTGTTCGCTCCTCTCCACGAACCGGCACACGCAACTGGTATGGAATGCGCCATGAAGTTCTTCCCCACCCTGCCCCAGGTTGCAGTTTTCGACACCGCCTTCCATCAGACTATGCCCCGTAAGGCATTCCTCTATGGCATTCCCTACAAGTTCTACGAAGACGACGCCATCCGCCGCTACGGTTTCCACGGCACCAGCCATCGCTTCGTAACTGCCGAAGCTGCCGCCATTCTCGGCAAGAAGCCCGAAGAATGCTGCTTCATTACCGCCCACTTGGGTAACGGTTCCAGCTGCTCCGCTATTTTGAACGGCAAGTGCGCCGACACCACCATGGGCTTTACTCCGCTGGATGGTCTCATCATGGGCACCCGCTCCGGTTCCATCGACCCGGCAATCCTCTTCTTCATCAGCAAGAAGTACGGCTATGACATTGACCGCTTGGACAAGATGGTGAACAAGGAATCCGGCCTGCTGGGCCTTTCCGGTCTCTCTAACGACATGCGCACCCTGAGCCAGGCTGCAAGCGAAGGCCACGTTGGCGCACAGATCGCTATTGAAACCTTCTGCTACAAGCTGGCCCGCGAAATCGGCGGTATCGCCATGGCCCTGCCCCGCATCGACGCCCTGGTATTCACCGGCGGTATCGGCGAAAACAGCTTCCTGGTCCGTAAGACCGTCATGGAAAACCTGAAGCTTTTGGGTTACGAAATCGATGACGATCGCAACGTGAAGAGCGGCAAGGAATCCGGCCATATTATTTCCAAGGACGGTACTCCCAAGGCAATGGTTGTTGCCACCAACGAAGAACTGCTTATCGCTCTCGATACCGAAGCAATGGCTAAGTAATAGAACTACCCCGCTTTAAAAGAAAAAGGCTCCGCAATGCGGAGCCTTTTTCTTTATCAATTTTCCACTTAGAAGCAAGTGTTATTTAATGGTGAAAGCTTGCTTATTCACCATCAAGATCTTGCGACCCTGAACAGTAGCAGCGGCAGCTTGGACATCAGCCTCGCTCACCGGCAGCTTCTGCTTCCACATGACACGGCCCTGCATGTCAAACATTGCAGCCACGCCACGGTTTGCAAGAATTGCATTCTGCCAGCTGGCCTTGGGAGCAGCAATCACAGGCTTGATTGACAGTCTTGGATCTTCACCGATAACCACGCGCAGCTTAGTCGTCACATAAACGGGAGAAGCCGCACTAGCAATAGTAGGATCGCTTACCTTGAAACCAATTTCATAAGTAGAACCATCTAAAAGGGAAGCACCATCTTTAACCTCGAGACTAAGAGTATTGCCTTCAAGCGTAATGTTAAAGTAGCCTGTATTTGCAGCACTAACGACCAAGTCGAAGTTCAATTCATCGCCGTCAACATCATAGGCCAACTTAGTAACATCATATTCGAAGGTCTTTGCAGTTGCAGCCATATAAACGGTATCATAGGTTGCGACAGGCTTGTCATTTACGCATGCAATAGAAGCCTGGAGAGGTAAATCGGTAGTAGCACCTCTCTCATCCTTTGCTGTTACATAAACCACAGCATCACCGCAAGCATCCTTGACAGACTTAATGTACAGGATACCTGAGGTTGCATTGACAGACACATTCAACAAACTGTCCGCACTACGTGCGCTAAACACGAGCTTGGTAGCAACAGTACTGTCGTCAACGAACCAGCTCTGCATTTCAGCCTTCTTGTAAGAAACTGTCGATGTGAAATCTTCCTTGAGGGCAGCGAGACGATTACTTACAGTATCCAAGACTCCTTCAACAATTACCGGAGCGTGGTTTCTACGCTTTACATTCAACTCCACTACAGCTTCGTTAGATTCAACATCATCCGTACCGATGATCTTATAGGCAAAGGCGTCAGGTCCTTCGTAATTACCCACTTCATAGGTAAAGGAGCCATCCTTATTGAGAACAAGCTTACCATGTTCGGGGCCTTCTGTCAGAACTACCGTCAACTTAGGATCCTTATCCGGGTTCAAATCGTTTGCAAGAACCCCCTTCTTAACAGCAATTGTATTCAGGGAATCCTGGAGAACATCATACATGTCATCTACTGCAGTGGGAGGATCTGCAACCGGATTTACCTTGATAACAGCAACAAGCGTATTAGTGGTAGAACCAGGATCCTTAACAGTAAGATTCAACTTTGCAACGCCGTTGGAATCCTTCTTGGCGGCAATGGTAATCACATGCAAGCCCGCTTCCGCAGCATAAGTTGCGTTGACAACATTGGCAGTAGCAGAGATGGTAAAGTCGTCGTCGCCGTCAACATCTGTAACGACAAAATCTTCTTCAGCAATTACAATCTGGAACTTCTCAAAGTCCTCATCAACAGTCAATGTATCGCCAAATGAATGTTCTTCGTCGTTGGCATCAACAAACACCTTGTTTCCCAAGGTAATAACAGGCTTGTCGTTCACATTGGCAACCTTGATTACAGCATAGCCAACATTACTTTCACGATCCTCATTTTCCGCTTCAACAAACTTATAAGCAATGGAATCGAGACCATAGAAATCCGGATCAGGGGTATAGGTAAATGTACCACGAGATTCGTTGTCCAATTTAAAGGTACCATGCTTTGGTTCGGAAACAATAATCAACTTGACAGCGTCACCATCAGCATCGGAGCCCATCTTTGAAAGTTGCAGAGGGCTAGTCAAACCAACCTTCAAGACGGAATCCTCGAAAGCAGGAATTTCACAGTTCTTTGCAACAGGGAGATTATCAGTATCAATCGTTTCAATGGTAAACTGGAAGGTACCGCTCTTCTTGCTAGCATCAGTAGCAGTAAGGGTTACTTTAGCCGAGCCCTTAGGATTAGGGGTGGTGGTAAACTTAATGATGCTATTTTGATCATAAGCAGTGGAGTCCACCAAAATCACGGACGTGTCTGCACTTACAATCTTCACAGTAACGGTAAAATCATCACCATCGGCATCTTCAAAGACTTCGGTCATATCCATGACATGTTCGGCACCTTCATTCAAGGTTATAGTACCACCATTATAGCCGGCAAAGCCCTTAGTCACGCTGGGTGCGTGCGTAGTGCAGGAAGAGCCCAGGGTAATAGAAGAAATTGTAAAATTATTCGAACCAGACTTTGCTTCTGCAGCCAAAGCCTTCTTGTAGCTAAACTGTACACCAGTCTGTGCATCCGGGTCGAAAGCCACAATCTTTGTATCATCACCCCAGTCTTCCTGTTCCAATTTAGAGAAAGGAACAAAAAGAGTATCCATGGCGCTATGAGCTGGCAGAATATAACCATTGTAGTTATAATCCTTGATGGTATTCTGTTTCAAGTCCATTCTCATGGGACGTGTAGACTTGTAGGTCAAGCACAAACCGCTATAATCCGCAAGAGATACTGCAGCATCCTTAGCCGCCCAGTTAAATCCAAAACCTGCGGCACTCTGATCATTAGTGGTACTTACTGTAGCACTGAAAACCTTAGATTTGTCTGTTCCAACGGACAAATTTCCCTTATCGGTCGTAAGGTTTGCATAACTATACCACGCTCCATATGGAGGAAAACTCCCATTACCGTCGGTATTCCAGATTACAGCGCTTGCTGCAGCGGCGGCATAGCTGGCCAAGGCACCTGTAGCCAAAAAAAGTAATTTCTTGATCATGCTAAACTCCTTAATAATCCTAACCCATCATAATCTATGTAAAAGTGTGATGAAAATCAACCCCCCCCGAGAAAAGGGGGGCTGATAAATTTGGGTTAAAATCCCCTATTTTCCAGGTTAGCCGAGGGAGTCCAGTTCCTCAAAACGTTCGTAGGCTTTTTCCAACTCAGCCTCACGATCGGAAATCTCCTTTTGCAGTTCCACAATGCGGGCGGCATTGGAGAAGACCTCGGGCTTGCCAAGTTCAGCCTGTCGTTCTGCAATTTCAGATTCTAGTTTCTCGATTTTTTCAGGAAGGGCTGCGTATTCCCGCTCTTCATTATAACTACGCTTTTTCTTTCTGACCGGAACTGCGCTGGCTACGGAGGCCGCACTGGAACCACCATTAGATCCACGAGCAGTTTCCTTTTCAGCGGCAACGCGAGCGGCGTTGGCAGCTTCCTTGTCGCGCATTTTTTTATTGGTTTCGTAATCGGTGAATCCGCCTACGGCTTCAAAGATGTTCCCATTCTCCTCAATGGCAAGGATGTTTGTGGCCACAGAATCCAGGAAGGCACGGTCATGGCTCACGGTGAGAACCGTTCCCTTGTACTCGGCCAAAAGTTCAGCCAGCAAGTCCAAGGTTTCCATATCCAAGTCATTAGTCGGTTCATCCAGAACCAGCACGTTGCTAGGGTGGCTAAAGAGGCAAGCAAGAAGCAGGCGATTACGTTCTCCACCCGAAAGAGCGCTAATGGGGCCACGGGCTCGATCTGCAGAAAAAAGAAAGTCTTGCAGATAACTTAACACATGACGTTTAACACCGTTTAAAGTAACATAGGCTTGACCATCACCAATATTTTCCACCAGGGACTTGTCCTCACGGAGGCGAGTTCTCATCTGGTCGAAGTATGCAATTTCAAGATTGCTACCCAGCTTGATTTCACCGACATCGGGTTGCAATTCACCTAGGATAAGTTTTAGAAGAGTCGTCTTTCCAGAACCATTGGGGCCTACAATACCAATGCGGTCGCCGCGACTGACCTCTGTGGAAAAGTCCTTAATGAGAGGTGCCCCTTCGTAAGCGTAAGAGACATTAGTAAGGCGAGCCACCATACGGCCGGAACGTTCCGCCTCCGTAATCTGCATGCTTACGTTACCTGTACGAGTGCGGCGTTCTGCTCGCTCCTGACGCATCTTGATAAGGGCGCGAACGCGGCCTTCGTTACGGGTACGGCGAGCCTGGATGCCCTTACGAATCCACACTTCCTCTTCGGCAAGGCGCTTGTCGAACAAGGCATTGGCCTTTTCCTCTTCGGCCAAGGCCTGGTCACGGAACTGGACGAACTTATCATAGGGAAAATCCCAACTGCGAACACGACCTCGGTCCAGCTCAAAAATTCTTGTGGCAGTTCGGCGTACAAAGGTGCGGTCATGGCTGACAAACATTACAGCACAATTCAAGCGGGTAACAATACCTTCAAGCCACTGGATGGCTGGAATATCCAAGTGGTTGGTGGGTTCATCCAGCAAAAGCAAGTCCGGGTCTTCAGCTACAGCACGAGCAAAAAGCACTCGGCGTTTCTGACCACCGCTAAGGCTATCGTACTGAGCCTCAGGATCAATCCCTGTCTTGCCAAGAATTGCCTCTGCCGACGCATCGTGGTGTCCGTCGTCGCCGGATCCGTCTAGCGCTCCAGTCCTTCCTGCAGAACTACCTGCGGCAACGCGCCCCATAACGATATCACGAACCGACCCCTCAATGTGGGCGGGAATTTCCTGAATCATGCGGCTTACGCGTAACCCCGTCTTCTTAATCACGTCGCCAGAGTTGTACTCCATCTCTCCTGTCAAAACCTTCAACAGCGTAGACTTGCCTTCGCCATTACGGCCCACCAGGCAAATACGGTCTCCCGCTTCAATATCAAAGGAAACACCATCCAACAACGGGGCAGAGCCGCCCAGACGCAAAAGAATATTTTGTGCAGAAAGAATAGGCATGCACCAAAAATAGTTTTTTTGTAAATTGGGATTATTAGATTTTGAAGAACAATGAAACTGGTTAAGTTCCTGGCAACAACCCTCATAGTCGCAACTCCCCTGCTGGCAGCTGGGGAGCCAGCCTCTGTAGAAGAACCAAATCAAAAGGAACATTTCCAACGATTCACAGCACTGCCGGTCCTCGGTTATTCCGAAGAAACCAAGTTACAGTTTGGTGCCATGGGTATGGTATTCTTCAAGCCAAGTCACAAAAACGGCAAGGTCAACGAAATCGACATCACTGCCTACGGCTCCACACGAAAGCAATTCCAGTTTATCCTTGAACCCTATTTCTACTTGTTCAACGACCGCATCACTGGCAAGGTGGATTTCCGTTACCAGAACTGGGTGGCTAGCTACTTCGGGGCAGGCAACAACCCCGACTTCGACAAGTTCGTAATTTTTGATCGCGAAAAGTTCCAGTTGGGATCCCGTATGGAATCTAGCGTGGGACTACCCAAGGAATTCAAGTACGGCGCAGAAATCCATATCGAGCATTCCGACATCCAGTTTCGCAAGAACAGCGACATTGAACAGCCGGACACCCATTCTGGATGGCGTAACGGTGCGGGATACCTAGTCTCTTACGATTCTCGAGATAACGTCAACTGGAGCAAGCATGGCTTTCTAGTGCTGTGGCAGCAGATGTTCTTCAGCGATGTCATCGGGGACTACTCCTTCAACACAAAGCTACTGGATATTCGCGGCTTCACAGAACTGCCCTTCTGGAACATCTCCATGGCAACTGCAGTCTTGTGGGAACAGGCTAACGGCGACGTTCCCTTCGATATGCGTTCCGGACCCGACGGAATCAAGCGCTTCCGTGGTGTTGAAAGTCTCTGCTTCAACGACAAACAGGCACTCATTATCCAGGCGGAGTTCCGCAAGTTTCTTGGCTGGCGTCTGGCTGGCGACATCTTCTACGAAGGCGGAAAAGTGGGCGACCACTTCAGCGAACTCTGGCGAAACAAATGGCACCAGGCCATCGGGTTCGGGGGACAGCTGGCACTGAACCTCAAGGAACGGTTGTACGCCCGCGGGGAATTTTCCCTCATCGACTTCAAGAAACTTGGCCTGACCGTTTATGTCAGAGAGGCCTTCTAAAAGCACCTAAAAATTCATAGAGCATAAAAATAAGCGCGGGTCCTGAGACCCACGCTTACCATTTGAGATAGAATTTCTTTTTGGAATTAGTCCTGAATTCTAGTCCAGTTCAAAACGCCCTTCTTCATCAGGTAGCAGTAACCTGCTTCGAGAATAACGAGGAAAGCAAGAAGAACGAACAGGAGTTCCCAACCGCCGGCCAAGAATTGAATGGTCCAAGGGTAGAGGAAGGCGACTTCCAGGTCAAATACCAGGAACAGCATAGCGACCATGTAGTACTTCACCGGATAGCGTTCGTTGGAAGTACCGGAAACATGGGCAATACCGCATTCGTAGGAGGTTCCCTTAATAGCAGTGTCCTTAATCTTGCCCGGGTGGAGGATCCAGTTAGCCAGGAGCAAAATGGTGGGGATGCAGAGGGCCAAAATGACCAAAATGGTCATAGCAAAAGTAGTGTCGAAAATTTCAACGTTTGTCATAGTGATGCAAAAGATAGTAAAAAACTTTTTTCTGGTTATGTGAAGATTTGTAAACTATATTTGGGTACATGAGAAAAATTACTGCATTATTGGGATTTGTGGGTGTAGTAAGCATGTTTTGGGCTTGTTCTGCGGAAACTGTCCTTTCACCGAGCTATGGTGAGCAGGCCGCAGCAAGCTCCAGTGGAAACGTCTCGGGCAATGACGGCCAAGGCTCCGAAAACGGAGACCCTGGCAACGTTCCTAGCCAGAGTTCCAACTCCAAGGACACAACTGTCGTCCATGAAACGGTCAAGCTGTCATCCAGCTATCCTCAGCCCTACTCCAGTAGCGGTCCATTCTGCTGGTCCAAGGAATGTAAGGATAACGCAGCAGCCTACGTTCCCGCATCTAGTTCCTCCGCCATTTCCATCGAAGTGACCATGTCCTCCGAGGTCCAAGTACCTCCTATAATTACAGGCAACACTTCCATGACCGACCAGCGCGACGGAAAAACCTACAAGCTGGAAAAAGTCGGTAGCACGCTGTGGATGGCAGAAAACTTGAACTTTGAAACTGAGACCGGCAGCTATTGCGTCGGTAAGAAGAATGACGAAAATTTCGATGCCTGCAAGGATTATGGACGCTTCTATATTCTCGCGACAGCTAAAAAAGTCTGCCCTGCAGGCTGGAGACTACCCACTGAGGACGAAGTGCTGGCAGCGGACAACATTGTTGAGGAAGAATGGTGGACCCTCGGCGGACGCTTCAAGGATCTTGACAGCGACAACATTACCTACGGTCTAAATAAGGAACAAGGCTATATCTGGATATCCAGCTCCGAACACTCCTCCTGGCGAGTCCAGCCGGATACTAAAGAACACGAGATGCAAGCTATGAGCGCTGCAACAAACCGAGCCTACAACGTACGCTGCGTCCAGGACAACGCTCAGTAATAACGTCAACTACTCACGGTGACATTGAAAAGCCTCGGCAAGTGCCGAGGCTTTTTTTTGCAAACTGGTGCGTGCAACTAGATATCCAGCTTCACTCGATCCATGCCTTCGTCCAAAAGAAGGCTCAGATCCTTGAGATCCTTCTCCATGGTTTCGTAGTAAATCTTGGCGCGTTTCAGCTGCTTACGCAGTTCGAAAATCTCGGAGGTAAGTTCCACCGCCAACAAGGCAAGGCGCTTTCGGTTTTCCATCTGGAACTTTGCCGAGCGGTCGAAATGCTGGTTGATAAATTCACCGATTTCGTTCAGTTCCGCATCGGGTAAGTCCGTACGGATCTGAATACTTTCCTGAGCGACAACAACGCTTACCGATCTGAGATTTTCGTTTTCAGCCATTACTTCATTCCTACGCCAAATGGATCATCGTCCATCAGGCGACTTACATAAAAAAATTTGTTTGCGAGCCTCCATTGCTCGCAGAGAATAAATCGTTGTCCTGAACTTTTTCTTCCTTTTCAGAAGCTCCATGGACTTCGATAGTAGGAATTTCTTCTTCGACGGGGACGTCTTCTTCCACTTCGTCCTGAGGAATATCCTGTTCAATAGGAAGGTCAGTACCAAGTTCGTTTTCAATGGTGGCAACCAACTGCTGGAACTTTTCCTGGGCGTCAGCGATTTCATCGGCCTGTGCCTGAAGCTGAGCATTAAGGTCTTCGATGGAGGAGTCCTTGTCCTTCAGCTGCTCGGTGAGATTTGCAATAGTCACCAGCTTGTCGTTGTTCTGGTTAGTGAGGGTGGCTACCTGACCATTGAGGCTTTCAATCTGAGCTTGTGCACCCTGAAGTGTCTTTTCGCTTTCCTGGGCGGCAGCCTGGGCCTTGGCTTCGGTTTCCTGAATCTTTGCCTGAGCGTCCTGAAGGCGGACATCGTCGTCTTGGATACGGGCTTCGTATTCCTTGATGCGGGCTGCACTCTCCTGGAGCAATGCGATGCTCTGCTGGATTTTGTTGTCCTTTTCCTGAAGCTTGCAGTTCAAAAGTTCCAGCTGAGCCTTGAGATCTTCGACGGCCTTATTCTTTTCGGCAACCTTATCGTTGAGACCTGCGATTTCAATTTCCTTAATATTCAAGGACTGGGTCTGGGCATTAGCCTGATTTTCGCGGGCATTAAGGGCGGCCTTGCAATCAGCAAGATTTGCATTGGCCTTTTCAAGAAGCATGGCCTTGTCCTGGAAGGACGCCTGGGAGGCAGCCAACTGCTGCTTCAACTTGGCGTTGTCATCCTTCAGAAGGCGCACTGTTCCCAGGATCCCTTCGATCTTCTGGGAAAGAACATTCACTTTTTCAAAATTCATCATAGCTCCATAATTTTGGGAATCACACAAAATGATATTTACCCTAATAAAATAAATAATTTTTTAGAAAAAAATTTCATCATTCTATATTTCCACTTATGATTTCCGTTAACGAGCACATCCAACGAAGGCTCTCAGAATTGCCAGATCATCCCGGCGTCTATATCATGAAAAACGCCTCCGGGAAAATCATTTACATTGGCAAGGCAAAGGTTCTGAAGAACCGCGTTCGTAGCTACTTTGACGGAAGCGACCACAACGGTCATCGCGCCGCAACTTTGATGCTTCCCTACATCCGAGACATCGAATGGATCATTACAGAGACCGAGGCAGAGGCCTTGATTCTGGAAGCAAACCTGATTCGCAAGCACACGCCTAAATACAACGTGTTGCTAAAAGACGACAAGCACTTTCCCTATCTCGCCTTTTCAGTTCGAGAGCCCTTTCCCCGATTGTTCATGACCCGCTCTGTAAAAAAGGACAGTTGCCAGTACTACGGGCCCTACATGGGGAAACACGTTACAGACAAGTTAATCGACTTGGCCGCACGACTTTTTGGAATTCGCGAATGCTCCATGGAGCTGCCTCCGCGTAGTCCCCAACGTCCCTGTCTAAACTATCATATCGGGCGTTGCAAAGCTCCCTGTGCAGGGCTTATTTCACAAGAAGATTACTACAAGGATGTAATGCAGGCAAGACTTCTTCTGGAAGGAAAGCGGGATGACTTGATTGGCATTTGGCAAAGGGAAATGGAGGAAGCAGCCGCCAACCTGGATTTTGAAGCAGCAGCAAAAAAACGCGACGCAATTCAGGCCCTACAATCCACAGGTGTCCACGCAAAGACAGATACCAGCGATCCTAATCTATCCCTAGATATTGTCACCTTGCGCAGAAACGGCACCCTAGCCGCCGCCGTAATTCTCGAATACCGCGAAGGCGTTTTGACTGGCCGCAGACATTACCGTCTAGAATGCGAATTGGAAGATAACGAAACCGAAATCTTTAGACAGATGATTTTAAACTGGTATATGGACCAGGATTTTATTCCCAAAGAAATCGCAACCGACATTTCACTGCCTGACGATGCCACTCTGCTTAGCGACGCCCTTAGCGAAAAAGCCGGACGGAAGGTTTTCTTCAACGTCCCCCAGCGTGGTGAAAAATTGGGATTCCTGAAATTGGCAGGGGCTAACGCCGACATGATCCTGGTGGAAATGCGGGCGGAAGTCCAGAAGTACAGCGAAATCGACCAGAGTGTATTTGAATTGCAGAAAGTGCTGGGGCTAAAAAAGACTCCCTTCAGGATCGAGTGCGTAGATATTTCTCACTTGTCAGGAACCAACACCGTAGCAAGTCTTGTAGCCTTCAAGAACGGAAAGCCGGACAAGGCCAACTACCGAAAGTTCATTATCAAGACCGTAGAGGGTGTGGACGATTTCGCCAGCATGCGCGAAGTCATGACTCGCCGCATCCGCCGCTTGGAAGACGAAGGCACGCCCATGCCCGACCTGTGGGTATGCGACGGCGGTAAGGGCCAGGTAGACGCCACCATGCAAATCCTGAAGGAATTGGGCCACGATACGGACCTACCCCTCATTGGCCTTGCAAAACGGCTGGAAGAAATCGTTTTTCCTGACGACCGCAAGAGCATTGTGCTGCACCGTACCAACCCTGCACTAAAGCTTCTGCAGAACGCCCGTGACGAAGCCCACCGCTTTGCCATTACCTACCAGCGCAGCAAACGCAAGAAGGACCTGGAAGTGGAATGGCTGAAACAGCCTGGCGTAGGCCACGAGACTCGCATCAAGGTGCTAAGCAAGTACAAGAGTGCGGAAGCCTTCATGGCAGCCCCCCTGGAAGATATTGAAATCCTTTTGGGCAAGGCACGCGGCAATAAACTACGAGAACAGGTGGCCGCCTACTGCGAAGAGTTCATCACCCCCTTCAGGGATGAAGAATCCCTGTAGCACTTTTTTAACAAAAAACCAATTTTTTTCGAAAATCCATAATCCACTATGGATAAAAAAATATTACCGGAACTTCTTGTTTTTGTTCTTGTAGTTAGGTATATTATGCCTAGGCATCCCCACGGATCAATACCCGATCTAACAGTATTATTAAAGCTCGTCGCTCTTATGGTACAGTTTAGGCCCACGGTTCCCTGACACGGCTTGACCGTGCTTCAAAGCTTAAAAAGGTGGGAAAAACGAAATCCGAAGGCACTGCTATCTTTTTATAAAAAAGTAGCTTCGAGTATTTTGCCGTGTCGTGGATGCCTGATTTTTTAAAAGAACCCCACTCGCATGAGTGGGGGCTCTCTTTTTTCAACTACTTGCCGCAGGCGTCAAGGCTTCCGATTTCCTTCAGCAAGAAATCACTGGAATTTTCAAATCTTAACTTGATTTGAGCAATCTTATCGAGAACGTCTTCCACAGAGCAATCGCCAGGGCAACCCCATGGTATACGGTACATTTTCCACGGAACATTTACGGTGGTAACGGTTTCTGATGCAGGGACCGTTGCCTTATAGTTAATGTACTCGTAGGAGGCCTCATCCTCCGGGCCCAACTCGATGTAGAACGGACCTGTAGAGGAATAAGTCAGGCAGATGCCTTCCCACTTCGAAATATCAACACCTTCCTGATTTTCACTCCAGATATTGAAGCCAAAACCTGCAAAGGCGTTTTCAGAGGCAGCGGTGCCAATCTTGACTTCCGCCTTGACACCACCATACTTGACATTTAGAGGCCCGAAGAAATTACCTTCTTCATCTTCTACCACATCTGACGGGAACACAATCTTGGAGTTTCCATTATTGGGTGGATAGCTGTCATCATAGCTATACCAGTAGCCAGAAGATTCATCTGGAGAACCCGTAATCACACGACCTTCAGTATCATCACCCTTCCAGAGGAAAGATGCTTTAAGTTCCCCGGTAGATTCCGCGGAGGAACTAGGTTTTACAGAGGAACTTGAAGAAGAGCTTGAGCTTATAGAAGAACTGCTGGACTCAGGCACAACGACTGCAGGACAAGTACCTTCGCGGCCTATGGACTTCAAGAAGAAATCGCCAGACTGTTCAAAGCGCAACTTGACTGCAGCGGCTTTCTTAAGAATATCTTCGGGGCCCCCCGGATAACCCCAGGGCAGACTAAACTTTTTCCAGGGCAGGTTCACGACAGTCAGTGTTTCTGAGACAGGAACTGAAGCGCTATAAGTTATGCCACCCTTTTCCAACCAATTTTCCTCTTCTATAAAAATTTCAAAGGGGGCTGTTGAAGAATAGACAAGGCAGAGACCACCCCAGTCAGTGATGTCACCACCCACCTGATCTTCATTCACGATGTTGAAGCCGAAACCTGCGTAGGGATACTTGTAATCGTTTCCGATAACTACGGAAGCCTTAATGCCACCAAATTCCTCAGCGAGGTAACCAAAGAAATCTCCATCATTCCAACCCCAATCGTTTAACTTACCGGGAAACACAATCTTAGAGTTTCCATTATCGGGTGCATAATTGTCATTATACAAATACCACCAGCCAGAGGTTTCATCCTCATAGCCTGTAATCAAACGACCTACCTTATCGGTCTTTCCGCACCACAGGTCCCCACAGGCCACTTCACCAACGGAAGGATTCTTTGTAGCAGAACTGCTACTAACCTCCGGATTTGTAGGCGTATCCGTCACAGAGGAACTGGAAGGAACAGCTGGTTCCTCCGGAATTACAGCGGAACTGGATTCCACCGCGGCAGAAGACTGCGGTGTAGGATCCGCGCTTGTAGAATTGGAATCACCACAGCCGTACAGGGCGACAAGGGTAGCTGCAGTTACTGCCGCAAAAGACAATTTTTTCATAAGAATCCTCCTTAAAATTCGTTTCCACCCTTAATATAACATTTTTTTGTATTATATAGAAAAAATTTTGTGATACAAGAATATTTTTTCAGGATTTTTCGTCACATAGTCTATCAAAAAAAGGTAGCGATTTAAAACGCTACCTTTTTTCGCTCAAATTCGCAAAATTAACGCAATACTGAGTCTTAGCTTTCCTTGCAGCTTCGAATCAGCATCAACTGAGCCGGAACATAAACAATCCAGATCAGATTATTTGCAATGGCCGCAATGGTTTCCATCAAAGAATGATCTTCGCCGGTAGCAAGGGCAAGGCCTACCAAAGCATCGCCTATAAAGAACACAATCATGCCATTCTTAATAAGCTTGGCCTTAGCCTGAGAGAAATAGGAATTGGAGGTTATCTTGCAAGCGACACACAGAGATGTAATCAGGAAAGCGGCGTAAGCTCCAACCACAAAGACCAACTGAGGAACAAGGCCCATGGCATAAAGAACGGCAGCAACCACCAAGATTACAATAGGAATAATCATGACCTTGGGGAAATGGGAGTCCTTATCGCTAACGCGGGAATGCCTAACAATCAATGCCGACTGGAAGAACATAAAGAAGGCTATGCCCAAAATGGAATTGCCCACAGGAAGTTCCAGGGGCAGCATAGGAATCAGCCTGAAACAGAAATCCGCCATCAAGGAGAAGATAAAGGCGCATCGAAGCCAGCATCTATCCTGGGCATTTGCAGAAGAGCTGCTCACCACAAAGGCAAGAGCCGTCAGCAAAAATGAAATGGTGAACTTGGCGTAATTCTGAAAGCCCCCCATGTCCTGAAGACATTGGTCAACAGCGCCACAACGAGCAAAATCAACCCAGTCCTTAACAAAGCAGGCCAGGGTTAAAAATGCGATAAAGAGTACGAGTTTCTTTGTTATTCCTTCCTTCATAGTGGGGTGCAATTTAGCAAAAAGCCCCCTACATACGAAGCAAATTTATATAAAAGATTTTTTACCCGTGTCTATATAAAAGTTTGTTTACCAACTCAGCAATTACTGGACAGTAAATAACCTTTGAATAAGAGACTTTTTGGAATTGTTGGTCACCTGAACCACATACCTGCCTTGTGGCAAGGCAGAAATAGAAACCGATGCCTGGCCACCGTTGATTCTATGATTCATCACAGGCACGCCCTGCATATCGTATACGACCACGTTCATCTGCTGACGAGGTGCAGAAATGTTCAGGTTATGGCCGGACTTTACCACAGAGATCCCAAGAACGGGAGCCGCGTAGATAGACTGGCTGGAATCCGCAGGAACGGTATCTTTCGGAGGAATTACAGGTTCAACATAAGGATGTTCCGGATCGTCTACAATCATTTTTACCTGCACCGTGCTTTCGCAGCCGACGGCGTTGGTGTAAGTTCCTGTGTAGACGCCACTGTATGTACCGTCAAGATTCTTGAAGCGGATTTCGCGGCCTACCTGATAGAAATCCTTGGGGCCATTCCAAATCCAGCGGCCACCATCGTAAGGGTGAGGACCAATGACGATGGAATCGCCCTTTTGAGGAGCAACTTCAGTAGTTTCATTCCAGCCACCATCGTGAACCTTTACGTATGGCACAATGTCGGAGGGAGCGCACACGCTGTTGTCCTTAATTCCAGGAATCACCATAGTAGTGATGGTGTATGCCGGGGCGGATAGTGCCAGGGTCTTTCCGCTGAGAGAAATATCAGAAATCTGCTTTAAGTTTGCAGGAAGGGAGAAACGATGGGTTTCGGCCTTTGCACCTACTGCGGCAAATCCGCTCAGGTCAAAGCTGTAGTCCACGGCGGAAGAACCGCTGTTCATTACAATAAGAACCAGAGAGCCGTCGGGACGGATGGCGGCCAGTGTATTCTTGTTGTTACTATCGATAATGCGGGAGCCCGGACGAATGAATCGGCTGAAGGCAGCATGCATGTAGAAACGAGGGCCGCGGGAATAAGCTTGTCTGGAATGATCCAGAGCAAAGGTGCGCCAGTTCTCCGCAGGGTCGCCAATTTGCCAGTCCACCCAGGCGTTGGCCTTCATATCGCGAAGGTCGCCCATGATCACATCGGCCATCCAGAAGGTAATATCCGTCGAGCTGTTACCACGATGGAGCGGACCTGTTTCAGACTGCCAGATTTTCTTGTTGGCACCGAAGACGGACTTGTACAAGGCAGCACGGGAATCATAACCTGAGTAGCTATGGGTATTCACCTGGAACATGTAGGAACGAGCCTCATCGCTGTAGCCATTCCACTGCTTAAGGGCGTCACCGATATTGGATTCGTCGGCGGCGCTAACAGAAGTTTCCGGGAACAGACCTTTTCTTGTCAGAGCCTTGCCCAGTTCAATAATCATCTTGGACTGGTTGTTTTTAAAGCCGCAACCTTCCTGATCCTTGCCCGAGGCCCACCAGCCTGCGCTGGGTTCGTTGAAGGGTTCAACCGTACGGAAGGTGATCCCCCACTCTTCCTTGAAATGCTTCGCCACTTCGGAAAGGTAGTCCGCAAAGTCGTCGAAGTAGTCGGACTTCAAGTTATCTGCACCATCCTTGCCACCGGCAACGCAGCCGCTGTTGGTCATCCACCAAGGCGGGGAATTGCTGAAAGCTTCAAAGATAGGATCATCCACAAGCTTGGCAAGAGTCAAGGCCACAGCACGCTGGCCCGGGTCTGCGTTCCAATTGTAGTCGCCATTTTCTGTAGGCTTATAGCCAGGAACAGCGGCAGCGCCGTCGCCCTTTGTCAAATGGTTATGCCCCGGCTGATCACCACCGCCAATGTTATAGCGAAAAATGTTGTAACCCAAGCCATTGGCCGTATCTGCAATTTCATTCAGAAGCTTGTCGCGATTGGCCTCGCTCCAGGCGCCTACCTTAACGGCCCACCAGCAAAGACTGGTGCCCCATCCTTCAAAAACCTGATATTTTTTTGCAGGATCCACCACCACAGTAGTAGCAGCCTGACTATTGGCAGAAAAAGCCGCAAGGGCTGCAACGCCAAGCAATAGCTTTTTGCAAGCCCCCATATTTGCCTTGAAAAATCTCGGCATGTCTACTCCTTTTATGCCAGAGACCCAAACCCATCCCAGGCACAGATAAAATATATCCCTTTATTTGGCGAACGTCAAATGTGGACCTTTGCGATTCCGAACTACACATATTAAATATACCTTTTTTACCAAAATGTAGACTTTTTATTTGTAAAAACGTTAATATTTTTGATTTTGTAGACGTATTTTTAAGCAAAATGTTGACTTTTTATTCATTTTTGTTTAAATTATAAACATTTCAAATAAGGAGTGTATATGGGATTTGGATTGGGTAAATATCTCACGGCTCTCGCCGTGTTAACTAGCAGCACCTCAGCTGCAGACTGGTACGCAAAAGACGTTCGTCAGGGTGGACACGATCCCTCTATGATTCGCACCGAAGACGGTTATGTTCTTATGTCCACAAACAACATGCTTTTGATGTGGAATTCCGAGAACATGGTAAACTGGAAAAACTACGGACAAGTACTTAAGTCCGTACCCCAGTGGATGGACGGCATTAGTGCAAAGGACAATAATGGCGTAATGCAGAAAGTCGGCAACTTGTGGGCACCGGACATTTTCGAAATCAACGGCAAGTACGGCGTTTTCTATACCGGCTCCTCCGTTTTCGGAAAGAACTTTTCTGCCATTGGCGTAGCCAAAAACTCTACAATGTCTGGCAGTGGCTGGACCGATGTCGGTGAAATTGTCCGCAGCACCGATAAGAACAACTACAACGCCATTGACGCCGACGTGGTCAAGACCACCGAAGGAGAATACTGGATGGCCTTTGGCTCTTTCTGGGATGGCATTCGCCTGATCAAGTTGGACCCTAACACCATGCTTCAAAGCGCAAGCGACAAGACGGTCTACAAGATCGCATCTCGAGGCGGCAAGGGTATCGAGGGCCCAGCCCTCATTGAACATAACGGCCAATACTTCTTGTTCACCGCATGGGACACCTGCTGCAAGCAGGGCAACGAAATCGAACAGACCACTTACAAGACCGCTGTTGGCCGCGCCGACAAGGTGAACGGCACATACTACGATCGCAGCGGCAAAAAGTTGAATGATGGTGGCGGCACCATTCTAATGGAACGTTATAGCCGTTACGTTGGTCCCGGTGGTGGCGAACCTTTCAAAGACTTGAACCGTATCCGCTTCGTTCATCACTACTACGACCTGACCGGAGACAAGTACAATCACATCCACATTCGCGACGTGGTGTTCACCGATGACAACTGGCCGGAAATGGGCCAGCCCTTCCTGGGCCGCTACCTGAGCGCCGAAGCAGAACACGGTGCCATGACCCGCAGCGTCAGCGGCGACTTGACTTTCAATTACACCAGTGACGCTTCCAACGGCGAATACGTGGGCTACATCAATACCAAGGGTTCCAAGATCCGTCTGCCTATGAACATTATGCAGGCTGGCGAATACATCATGCGCTATCGCTATGCCAACGGTGGCGACGCTGACGCCACCCATAAGGTAACCGTCAATGGAAAGTCCCAGATTGTGAAGCTCCCGAAAACCGGAGCCTGGGGCAAGTTCCCGGAAAGTTCAGTAGCCATGATTCCCACGACCCTGAAGCGTGGCGGCAACTTCATCGAAGTGGAACCGGATCAGAACTTCGCGGAACTGGACCGCATCGACTTCCTTCGCGTCATTCGCGACACCATTCCGGCAAACGGTTTCGATAACGGCATCAAGGTTCGCCTAACTAATAAAGATCAGTTCGCCATCAAGAACGGCGGCTATGCAATTTTTGAAAATGTGGTGACCGATTCCATCAAGAGTACCGACGTCAAGGTTCAGCTCCAGCAGTGCAGTGGCGGCACCTTGAGTATCCGCGACGGTTCCAAGACCGGTACAGAACTCTCCAAGTGCACCATTCCTGCTTCTTGCGGAAACGGCACATGGACTGAAGTTTCCTGCTCCGCAACCGCAAAGTTGAAGGGCGTGAAGGACTTCTACCTGACAGCTTCTGGCAACAGCGGCGAAGTCCTGGTGGGCAACATCAAATTCGGCAATGGCGCTCCTGCAGTTTCCAGCTCCAGCGAAAAGGTATCCTCTTCCAGCATTGCTCCGGTTGAATCCAGCAGCTCCGTGGAAAATCCGGCAGTTTCTTCTGGCAACGACGAACCGGCTGTAAAATCCAGCAGCAGCGTTGAAACTGCAGCAATCGTTTCCAAGGTTGCAGCAAAGCTGGGCTACTCCGTGGCACGCCGCGGCAACAGTTACACCGTAAGTTTTGACAAGGTTGGCAACTACAACCTCTTCGTCATAAACCCTATGGGTCAGATAGTCAAGCGCCAGGCTGTAAGCATGCAGTCTGAAGTGCAGATTGACAATCTGTCTCAAGGAAACTTCATCTTTAGGGTGGTGAAGCATTAACAAAAAAAGGATAAAAAATGGGTTTGGGAAAAACAATCAAAAATCTTCGCGCATGTCTTGCTGCAATCCTTGGCACAGGAATCGCTTCTGTGGCCATGGCTGCAAATCCGCTGACAACGGCGTTCTATTCCGCGGACGCAGCGGCGCTTGTCCATAACGACAGTCTGTTCATCTTTGCAGGCCACGACGAACAGGGTCCTCAGGGGAACAACAATAAGTTCTTTTTGATGAACAACTGGCACGTTCTGGTGACCGACGACATGCAGAACTATCACGACTACGGCGCTGTTCTCTCATGGCGCACATTCAAGTGGGCTTCGGGCAATGCTTTTGCCGGCCACTGCGAATATCGTAACGGGAAGTTCTATTGGTATGTCGCGGTGCACCATGCCACCATCAAGCAGGACGAAGGCTTTGCCATCGGCGTTGCCGTTGCCGACCATCCGTCGGGCCCGTGGAAGGACGCCATCGGTCACGCTCTTGTTACCGACAACACTCCCAATGACGTTGCATTGAACATCGACCCTGCCATCTTCTACGATGGAAACGACATCTGGATGTATTGGGGTTCATGGAATGCAGGCCGTCGCGTCAAGCTGAAAGAGAACATGATCGAATTGGCAGGCACCCCCGAAGACATCAAGATCAAGGATTTCTTCGAGGCACCCTGGGTTCATAAGTATCGTGACAATTACTACTTCAGCTACGCTTCCGGCTATCCCTCCACCATCAACTATTCCATGGCCAAGAGCATGAACGGCCCCTGGACTCAAATGGGAACCATCAACGACAAGCTGGAAAATTCCGAGACCAACCATCAGGCCATCTTCCGCTATCTGGGCCACTGGTACTTTATGTATCACGGTGCCACAGCTCCCGGCGGCTGGACTTACCGCAGATCCGTGAATATCGACTATCTGTATTACGACCAGGACGCAAAAATTCAGAAGATCAAGCGCACCACCACAGGCGTGGACAAGGTGAACAACGCACTGATCGAAAACGGAACCTTCCGCATGACAGTTTCTCACAGCAACTTGGTGCTGCAGGACGAAAAGGGAATGGTTGTTCAACAGGTAAAGAACGAGGATGCTCGCAATCAATACTGGAAGCTGACCCGCAGCGAAAAGAACCGTCGTCATTACACCTTGCAGAACGTGGAAACCGGCAATTACTACTGCCCCTCCGCCACCCTGCTTGACACTGTAAGAACCAGCAAGACTCCTTGTGAAGTCCGCATCGAAAATTCCTCCGTGGCCAAGGGCTACTACGTTTACGGCGATTACGAAAGCGACTTCGTGAGCGACGTACTGAACGTTTCCAAGGACGCAGGCATGCCTGTGATTACCTGGGTCCGCACCGGTGCAGACAATCAGAAGTTTAAGATGGAAAAGGCCGAGGCTCCGGCGCTGTCCAGCAGCTCCGTTGTTGAATCCTCTTCATCTGAAAGTTCCACAGTTGAGAGTTCCTCCAGCGAATCCGAAGTCGCAGAATCCAGCTCTTCTCAGATTACAGAAGCTCTGATTTCCGCAAAGGGCGCAAAGCTAGGCTATTCCGTTAGCAAGACTGCCCACGGCTACAATATCAGTTTTGACAAGGCCGGAAGCTACAATCTTTACGTTCTGAATTCCATGGGCCAAATCGTAGCGCGCCAATTCGTCAACGCAGACCACGCTGAAATTACGAACCTTCCCAAGGGCAACTACATTTTCAAAATCCAGAAGCAATTCTAGTATTTTCCATCGAAAAAAAAGACCTCGTGACCATACGGCCGCGAGGTTTTTGTTTTTCTCAGGGATATCAAGTCACAAACAATCGCAACATTCTTTCTGCATCAGCACCCTCCATAAAATGGATTTTTCTATTTCAACGCAATTCTGTTTCAGTAAAGAATCGGCCATCTGCATATTCAAAACATTTTCCATAATTTACCCCTGTCCAAAGGTCAGCCTCAACAAACCATTACACAGGCTATATACAAAAGATGTTTTTAAAGGTGCAAGATTAAAATTCAAAAATAAGGTTTTCACCCAACTTTCGATGTTCGTAAATTCCTTCCAAGAATTGGATGACAGTATCTTTTTCTCGGGGTAGAAACCGGCGGTGACTCATGATGAAGGATTTCGCGTCTAGGGATTTCAGGAACCTGATTTGCTCCAGAAGAAGCTGGGCATTATAACTGTCGGGACCGTTGTGACCTACTGTAGGATAAGTGGAGTCTCCGAGGAAAGCGATGGAATCTCTGGCGCCTCGGGAGGTTGCGTCGGCGGCATCTTGGGCGGGTGCGTCGCCGACGATAAAAATCAAGGAACCTTTGGCGTGGCTGTTGGGAATGGGCATTATCTTGACGCGGATGCCGTCTTCAAATTGCAGGGGCGATTCCACCACCGTCACGGAACTGCTGGACGACTGCGAACGTCCGCGGGTGCCAAGAGCGCGAATGGTTTCGTCGCAGTGGCGAAAAGTTTCACGCCCCACATAAAGGTTGTCGAAATGAACCCGGGGCAAGTTGAAGAAATGATCCCGATGGAAATGGGAAATGACGATATTTTTCTTGAGAGGGGCGGTACCCGGCACTACGCCATCGCAAGGTAAGTTGTTGATGAAATCCGCCGCCTCATCACTGGCACCCACATCAAAAATCCACCAGACGGTCTCGCCACGGATGGCGTATACATCGGCACTCAGCGGGTTTGTTTCGCTAGGCATTGACGCCGGCAGATGAAGGATTCTTGATTGCAAATTACCAGACATGATTCTCAAATGTAGCTATTCAGAATGCGCAGCAAGCTTTTTGGAGATTTTTTGTCACCAAAAGACTCTTTTTACAAAGTTAGTGACAAAAATGTTACGTTGTATAAAACTACACTAACAATTTTAAGTGTTTCCGCCAACTCAAATAGTCACCAAATCGGCCACACCGTTCTTTTAGTGACATCAATCTTTCCTGCAAATCCGCAAATTCAGTTACTTTATTCAAATTTTTTGTCACTAAACAAGCTTTTTTCTCAATTCAGTGACACAAAAATCAAAAATTGGCATCAAACCGCCGCAATCTACACCTTCAGCGTCCGCAAATAGGCCTTATGCTCGTCGGTCACGCGGAAGCTTTCAATGGATTTCTGGATGGTCTTGTTGTGGGTCCAGGGATCCAATTTTCTCTTTTCAATATAAGGTACCGCGTCATCCCACTGTTTTGCAAGAGCGGTAGCGAAATACCAGGCCACTTCCATCTGTACGTAGTATTCGGGATTCGCAAGGGTCACACCCGCGGGAGTCACCGCAGCTACCCTCGGGTTGGGCACCATCACCGCGGCATCCCCATTAGGTGAGCCACTTGGCAGGGACTTGAACTTGGCGGTATCAACAGCGGCCACCCACTTCAAGAACTTCGGGTCGTAGCGATCATCCAAAAACAAATCCATCAGCATGTTGATGCCGAATCGCACCACATAGGGATGGTCGGACTTGACCCAGGCCTGAATGCACTTCAAGAATCTAGGCACATCCTTCAGGAGGGCGCGGGGTTTCTTGCCGTCGCAAATGGCCCAGTTGTCGATGTAAGGCAAAAACTGTTCCGTGCGATAAAGGCTCTCATCAAAATCCTTGATATGCTCCAGCATCATGGAGTGGATATGATTTTCCTCGAAGTACTTGTGGGGTAGCGCATCCATGAACTTGGCAACATCGGGCGCGACAGAACCTTTGGCCGGCGCGACGCCACTACCAGAAGTCTTCGCAGAGCCAGCCCGCGGACTTCCCGAGGCAAAGAACTCCTTGGCCATCTTTCGCAGCAGCGGAACTCTCACACCAATGAGGGAATCCAGATTCAGTCCAGGCACCAGAGGACCGTGAAAAGCCTTGTATTTCAAGTCCTGATTTTCGAAAAGTTTCTTGACAAGTTCTGCGTGAGTCATGTCCAGAATATAAAAAAGCTTTACGACTTGCTTTCCATAAACTTCTGGAATTTTACCACCACTTCCAGCAAGTCTTCGTCCAGGCGATTCACTGTTTCTTGGGCAATGTTCTCGGGAATGCCGTAGAAGGCTTCTGCGATGCTGCAGGCAATGGCAGCCAAGGTATCGCTATCGCCACCCAATGAAACTGCAGTGCGGGCCACATCCTCAAAGTCAACGCCCTCACGGAAGGCGCAGAACGCCTGAGGCACCGTCCCCTGGCAGGATTCATTCATGTGATACATCGGACGAATTTCGTCACAGGTCATCTGGCTTAAGGGATAACCATATTTCTGTTCCACGTAATCGCAAATTTCCTGCTTACCCTTGCCGATACACGCAAGGAAAATGGCAGCAGCCGTAGCTTGGGCACCCTTGATGCCCTCGGGATGATTGTGAGTCACACGGGCAGAAATTTCTGCGTACTTTTCCACATCCTCCAAGGTATCGTAAATCCAACCCACTGCAGAGACACGCATGGCAGAACCGTTGCCCCAGCTATTGTAGGGCTGTGGATTCTTGGATACAAGCCAAAGGCAGAAGCGGCCGCCGTAACCTGCGTAAGGATGCTGCAAGCCAAAGTTCCGCATAGATTCCACCAGAAGTTTTTCAGTCTTAGCCTCGTCCCCAAAGCCAGCCATCAAGGCGGCGGCCACAGCGATTGTCATCACGCTATCATCTGTGAATCCCGAAGCGGCTGAGAACAACGGGAAGTCCTTCGCCTTGTAGTTATTGTCATTGAATTCGTAAGGCGCCCCGATGGTGTCGCCTGCAATGGCCCCAAGCAATGTACCGCAATTTTTCTTTTCGAGTTCTGTCATAACGACTCCTTCAATTCGATTTCAAAACTATGTCGTATTGTTTTTTACGATTGTAAAGATACCTTGTTGCAAAACAAAAAAGGTCGCCCCAAAGGCGACACTTAAATTGACGAATTTTGGGGATTCCCGCACGGGGTTCCCGCGTGTTATTTCTTGGGTTTGACTCTTGCGCTCATGTAGCTGAGAACTAGATTCTGCCACACCACATAGCAGGTGGGAGCGATGGCTGCCACAGGGCCTGCATAAAGGCTTGCAATCCAAATCACCAGAGTGGTGTTCTTCTGGCCCATGCTCTGGGAACTTTCGATGGGGTGCTGCTTATCGCAGAACCAACCCAACACAAACTGCAGAATGCAAATGACCAATGCGACCACAGCAAGCAGGGGCAAGGTACCGCTGTTCCACAGGTCGGCAAAACCCATTTCGCGAACGTCGTGGCTGGCCTTTGCCAAGATCACGAAAACGCTGAAGGTCCAAATAAAGATAGTGTACTTGGAGAATTTCGCCACCTTGTCAGCCACTTCAGGGTAGAAACTGCGAACGCCCAAGGCGATGGCCAGCGGGATAGAAATAATCGGCTGGATGGAATTGAAAATACGCAGGGCGATTTCAGCAAAGCCCGCCTCGGAGCCCGTCAGGTAGCCATATATAATAGGAATGCTGAAGCAGGCCACCAGGTGCCCACACAAAAAGATCTTCAGGGCAAGCACCGGGTTTCCACCCAGCATCTTGGCCATGGCAGGAGCCGCATTTGCCGGCGGGCAAAGGCAGATGATGGCGCCACCCAGAAGAACATCGCGAGGCAGTCCGAAAATTTCCACAGCACCCCACAAAAGGGCAAGCAAGAGCATGCTGGCGATAAAGGCGCGGACCTCGATCTTGAAAGTCACACCGTGTTCCTGGGGCGGCACCTTCCCGATAAAGGTCAGGAGCATCATGGCTCCAATTTGGAAGGGTAAAGTCGGCGAAAGAACGCTGGCCTGAGGCAGCAAAATGCCCAAAATAATGGCAATCGGCATCAAAATAGCGCGCAAATTCTTCATAACGGCGCCAAAAATAGCTAAAGGCAGGTGCAACGGCAAGCCCCGTCGACAATCTCGGCAAGAGCAACAAAACAGGGACCAGCGCGCCCCTACGGGGCTAGCCCAAAATTTCTATCTTTTACCCCATGCTACATTCGAGATATGATGCGTTTTCCTACGTAGAAAACGCCGACGAAAAAAAGAAGAAACAGGGCAACCCCATCTTGATGATCGTGGCCGGTTACCTGGCTCTGATTACCCTTGGAGCAATCCTCCTTTCTCTGCCCTTCGCCCAGCGTCAGCCTGTGGGCGTCTTGGATGCATTCTTTACCGCAGGCTCTGCCGTATGCGTCACCGGTCTTAGCACTATCGACATCAGCAGCAGCTTCACAAGCTTTGGCAACTGGGTCCTGGTGTTCCTCATGCAAAGCGGCGGTCTTGGAATCATGACCATTTCTACGGTCATTATCCTACTTGCCGGCATGCACCCGGGATTCAACCACCAGTCCGCCCTTCTGGCAAACTACACCCAGGAAGGTAACGTGGACGCCACTCGAATCCTAAAGGCAGTCCTTCCCTTTACCTTTATTCTAGAAGCTATCGGCGCCGTGGCCTATTTCACCCAGTTTTCTGGAATGGGACTCTACGACCGCATTTTCTGCAGCATTTTCCAGGCCATCAGCTCCTTCTGTAACGTGGGATTCACCCTGTTCCCCGATTCCCTGGTGCAGTTCCAGCTGAACCCCGTTGTGAACTTGACTACTTGCGTATTAGCCCTGGCCGGAGGCTTCGGCTTTTTAGCCATTACCGAAGTCCGCTACATGTTCGACTTCAAGAGCCGTTCCATCCGCAAGATATCCCTGCATACCCGCATTGCCATCAGCTTTACCCTGATTATCGTTCTTACCAGCATCCTGTTCTTCACCTTTAGCGAATGGAACAACACCTTTGCCAACCTAAACCTTGGTGAAAAACTGGAATCCAGTACCTTCATGGCGTTCACTAGCCGTACCGCGGGCCTGAACAACGTGGATACCTCCATGCTCAGTGTCGGCTCTCTGTTCTTCTTTGTGATTATCATGCTCATCGGCGCCAACCCTGGTAGCTGCGGTGGCGGCATTAAGACCACTACCACTGCAGTGATCTTCCTCCTGGGATTCAACCGACTGCTGGGCCGAGACAAGACCCAGGTCATGGGTCGCACCATTCCCGAAGACACTGTGGACAAGGCCATTCGAATCTTTGTGGTGGCAATCGCCATGATCGTGGTGGCCACCTTGATCCTTTTGCAGACCGAAGCCGCCGGAACTTCCAACGCCCAGGGATCCTTCCTCAAGGTGTTCTTTGAGGTGGTCAGCGCCTACAGTACTTGCGGGCTTTCCATGGGGCTTACCCCAGAATTGTCCATTCCAGGCAAGATTGTCATCTTCCTGGTGATGTTTGTCGGCCGTATGGGCCCCTTGTTCTTGATTTCTGCTGTGGCCAAAAAGCAGGAAATGGGCATGTGGTACGCCGAAGAAGACATCATGGTAGGCTAAGCAAAGCTTAGCCTACAATTACCAAGTATGAATTACAAATTACAAGAAAAAACGAGTAATTTCGTAAAACCACGCATTTCATACTTTATAATTTGTAATTCATAATTAAAAATGGAAAAAGCGGACCCGCTTTTTCTATTTTTTCAATATGGCTTCTAAACAATTTGTAGTTATCGGCCTCGGTAATACAGGCTACTTCCTGGCTCGTCACCTGACCGCACTTGGTCACGACGTCATGGTTGTGGATCCTAGCCCCGAGAAGATCCAGGACATTTCCAACCAGGTCGCCCAGGCTGTGGTTGCTGACGGCACCCGAAAAAAGCAGCTCCAGTCACTGCCCCTGGCCAAGGTGGACAGCGTCATCTGCTGTATCGGCGAAGACCTGCAGGCCTCCCTCCTTACCGTGTTGAACCTTAAGGAACTAGGCGTCAAACACATTATCGCCAAGTCCAGCAGCCCCGCCCACACCACCATTTTGGAAAAGCTGGGTGTAGCAGACATCTTCCATCCGGAACGCGACATGGCCATTTCCCTGGCTGAACGCTTGAACCGTCCCAACATGCTGGACTACCTGCCTTTTATGGAAGGTTTCTCCATCGTGGAACTGGCCTGCCCCGAAAGCTTCTGGGACAAGACCTTGAAGGACTTGAACCTTACCCACAAGTACGGCATCCAGGTTATCGCAATCCGCGACCCGCTGGAACCCACCCCCAAGATCGGTAACATCGCAGACTACCCCCTCAAGGAGAACGACGTGCTGTTCGTGATCGGTCCCAACGACGCGCTGGACAAGTTCAAGGGTTAAAAAAAGAGCTCGGTTTCAAACCGAGCTTTTTCATTTAAGCAGCCTTGTCTTTAGGCTTTATGACAGTGCTTTCTTTTTCGCGAACTAAATAAACCGGGATTAGAATACAGGGCGGCTTGCAGAAGCCTTTTCCTTGGACTTGGCTCCCTTTGCCAACTTTTCAGTAGCCAGAGTGCGGTGGGTAACGGAACCTACAGCAAAGTAACGGCCACCCTTCTGAACCAATGCTGTATAAACATTGAGGACCTTAACGGCGTACCACTGCTGATAGATGTTCAAGATGCTCTCCTTAAGGGGAGAACCTTCGTTAATGGCGGGAACACCAGAAGCCTTGCCATACTTGAGGGTGAACTGTTCAGACATATAGTCTACAGCCTCAAAAGACTTGGACAAACGAGCTCGTTCCACTCGGCCAGTACGGATTTCAAAGGAATAGAACTTATCATTCTTGTTGAACATGAAGTCCACCTGGACCGGCAGTTCGCCAAACATGAAAACAGGAATGACTACGCGTTCGCCTTCACCACGCTGACCGTAGGGTTCGTAACCCAGTTTCATTACTTCTTCGATGACGGTTTCGCGGGAGGCGCCAAAGGGGATTCCGGCAAAATCATTGTAACGCTGAGCACATACTTCTAGCGATAGAAGCAGCGTTAGAACAGTTACAATAAAGCTAAGTCTTTGCACAATAATCTCCTAGTTCCAATGTAAAAGATAGTAAACTTTTCTTATATGGTAAGTCCTTAAATGATATTTTATCGTAAAAAAACACGTTTTTATCTATATTTTGGCCATGGCTAGCACTTTTGGTAAGATTTTTTCTGTAACGACCTGGGGAGAATCCCATGGTCCGGCTGTCGGCTCCACCCTCGACGGATGTCCCGCAGGCCTCGAAATCAGCGAAGCAGATGTCCAGGCAGAACTGGACCGCAGACGCCCTGGGCAGGGCAAAATGACCACTGCCCGCAACGAAAAGGATCAGGTAAAGATCCTTTCAGGCGTTTTTGAGGGAAAAACCACAGGTACCCCCATCTCTTTTGCCGTTTTCAACGAAGACCAGCGTAGTCATGACTATGCCGAAATCCAGAAGTGGTACCGTCCGGGTCATGCCGACCTGTGCTACGACCTGAAGTATGGTTTTAGAGACTACCGCGGCGGTGGTCGTAGTTCTGCACGCGAAACCATCGGTCGCGTGGCAGCGGGCGCAGTCGCCAAGAAGCTCCTGAAGCAGGTTGCAGGCACCGAAATCATGGCCTGGGTCAACTCCATCGGCAACGTTGACTGTGGCCCCTTGGACTTGAACACCCTTACCTTAGACCAGATCGAAGCCTCTGCAGTTCGTTGCCCCGATGCAGACGCCAGTGCAAAAATGGAAGAAGCCGTAATGAACGCCAAGAACAATGGCGATAGCATCGGCGGAACCGTTTGTCTTTTGGTGAAGAATCCACCCGTAGCTCTGGGTGAACCGGTCTTCGACCGTCTGGATGCACTTCTCGCCCAAGCAATGCTTTCTATTCCTGCCTGCAAGGGCTTCGAAATCGGCAGCGGTTTCGCCGCCGCCCGTATGCATGGCAGCGAACACAACGATGAACTTTACTTTGACGGCAACCGTTATCGCACCCGAACCAACAATGCAGGTGGTTCCCTGGGTGGCATCAGCAATGGAGAGCCCATCTACTGCAAGATGGCATTCAAGCCTACCGCCACCATTTCCCAGGAGCAGAATACCGCAGGTCGCGGCGGCGAAAACGGAACCCTGGCAGCAAAGGGACGTCACGACCCCTGCGTGGCAGTCCGTGCTCCCGTGATAGCAGAAAGCATGGCCGCCTTGGTTCTTGCAGACTTGTTCCTGCAGCAAAAGCGTCATTGCCTGTAAAACAAAGTGAATAGTGAAATATTAACAGTGAAGGGCGATTCTAACTATTCACTGTCCTCTATTCACTATTGCTAAAATGAACTTTCTTCGCAATAAAATTTACCGAATACTCGCAGCCTACTATTGGGCGGCTTATTTGCTACATCACGCCCTTTGCCTTAGACCAGGCAAAGCCTTGAAGCGTTCCCGCCTAATTGTTGTAGGCAGCTTCCGAGCAGGCGGCGCAGGAAAAACGCCGTTCACCCTATGGCTTGCAAAGGAACTTCTTGGGCAGGGAAAAAAGATCGCAATTCTTTGCCACAAAAAAGCTTTTGACGAAGTTCGAATGTACCGAAACACTCTGGACGAATTCGTTCGGCAAGGGAAAGCTGAAATCCACGCCACGGACAGCCGCTACAAGTCGGCGATCCTGCTAGACAATCGAAAGAACTCGCCTGACTACATCCTCTGCGATGACGGTTTTGAGGACAGCCGCCTTCGACCTCACATCATCTTCAGAATGGACTGGGAGAAGCCACCTACAGAAATCAGCCAACTCATTCCCGCCGGTAAGTTCCGCAGCCTCCTGCAGGATCATCAAAAAGATGTAGATCGCACTATACCTCTTCGTTGCTACGGCACAAATCCTGACATTGTCTTTAGAATTCAAAATATTGCAAATACCTCAGGTTTTTACCCGCATTACAAACAAACTATCGCTATCTGTGGCTTAGGCGATCCCCAGCGTTTTTTCAACGACATAAAGAAAGCTGAATACCAGCCCCAAAAAACAATCGCACTTCCCGATCACTGCAAAACCTTCGAGAAGAGGCTACAGCAGATTCTCAAAAAATACAGCCAGGCCAACATCATCATTTCCGAAAAAGATTCCTTTAGACTTTCCCAGAATACTTTACAGAATCCTAATCTATTTGTCACCCGCCAAAGTATCCAAATAACCCGACAAATTCAATTCTAGGGTAGCCGCAATATACCCATGGTAATCTTGACAACGTTATTTTGGGTGTAATACTACAACAATACAATCATTCAATTCCTTTGTTACTATATTTTTTTACAAAGAAGGAATGGGAATATGACACTGACAAAAAGAATTTCCGAATTGGTGGCTGCACTTTGTACAGGGGTACCTGAAAGAGAATCTTGCATTCAGCTTGGTTTCTTAGCCACAGTCACAGGAGCTCCCATTTACCTTTACGGGCGTTCCGGCTCTGGAAAATCCCTGATTGCAGACAGATTGGCAGCATCTTATAAGAACGCACGTGTTTTAAAGATTGGCCGACGCCAAGAAGATTTTCCCACCAAGTTGAACGGCTTCGACGTCATCGTTTTCAAGAACATCAATATTCAAGATGACGAACTGAAGGAAAATGTCCATTCTGCAATTCACGGACGCGAAAATGCCTCTATGATTCTGATTGGAGACCAGCGTCCGGAATCTACCCTAAGCAGATTGGAAATTACGGACCACATCGTCTTGACCATTTCCCTGCCAGAAAGGCTTTCTTCCAAGGCTCTGTGCGCAATTCTTCAGGACCAGACCAAGAACAAGGAAATCCATGTTCCTATGGGCCTAGCTCTTTCTCAAGAGGAATTGAAGCAGTGGAATTCTGAAATCCAGAACATCACCTTGTCTTCCGATACATTGGAAATCATCGGCAAGCTCGCAGAACTCTGTGATCAGAATGATGTCTACGTTCCTATCCGTAAGTGGATTGCCTTCACCAACATTATCAAGGCTATCGCATTCTTTAACGGCAGAACAGAAACTCGCTTTACCGATGCCTTCTTCCTGGGCGCTCCGATTTGGGGAAAGAACAGTGCCAACACTGCTATTGCAGAAAACTTCTGCAGCATGGTGGAATCTGTATTGCTCAAGGACCTCCCTGAAGTTCTGAAACAGCCCTACAACGCTGCCGCCACCTACTCCAAGGTAAAGACCTTGTTGCACAGCAGCAACAACCTGTACGAAACCAAGATGTTCAATAACGAACCTTGCCTTTCTTACCGCATTACCATCGCAGGCGAACCCGCCCCCCTGTATGTTCCCTTGCGCTATATGGAAACCGACGAAGATTTCAACCCCTTCAACGAATTGAAGCAGGTCGAAACCCGCGTACGTTGCAACTACCACGGCACTTCTAGCTGCACTATTTCTATTGACTCCAGCGTCAAGGGCGTAGGCCTTCGCAGTTCCATGCAACGCAACAGTGCAAATCCAGGCAAGTTCGAAGACTTCGCAACGCTACCCAGCTACATCCTTCGCGAAAACGACCCCGAAGTGGCAGCACAAAAGAAGGCCCGATTGGATGAACTGAAGAAAGAAATCGCAGAACAAATGGATCATCAGACTAAGCTCCTTATCGCTCTTCGCGACCTATACCGCAATAACAAGGCTTACCGCGACGACTTGTTCTGCAACACCGAAATCTTCGACAAGCTTCAAACAAACCTCCGCAACATCTTTGACTCCATTACAGCAGTGGCCACAAAGATCAAGGAGACCCACGAACTGTTTAACGAAACTGCAAAGTAATCAGTCCGTTTATAAAATCCACTGTTTATAAAACAAAGACCGAGATTCATTTGAACCTCGGTTTTCATTTTCACCATTGAGCGGTGTGATTTCGCAGAGTTGTGAGTGCACGGTTACATACCCGTAAGTCCGGAAACATCGTCGGGCACTTCGGGGCGCACCACCAAAAGAACTGCATTCTGGGAAATGATAACATAGCGTTCGCCGTTCACCTCAAGTTCTGTTCCGCTGGCATGCAGATACAAGGCCTCGTCACCTTCTTTCACCTGTAGGGGTACGTAGTTCACCGCTTCCGCATTTTCACCGCGGAATACAGCATCGGGGTCCTGATTTGCAGGAATCGGATAGCCGGGCCCGACCTTCACTACTAAGCCCGTGTGAACGGAGTCATGTTCCTTAACGCTAGGGGGCAAGTAAAGGCCGCTGCTGGTTTTGTTGGCAGCTTCCAAAGGCTTTATCAGGATTCGGTCTCCAATGACCACGATATTCTTCAAGGGATTCAGCATGAAGCCAAAGATAGAATTCTATATATTGTCCATATGATTTTCATTGTACTATGGATAGCAATATTGGCATTCCTGGCCATCTATCTTGGACGCAGCCCCAAGATTAAGAGTTGGCTCAAGGTGCTGTGGAAAGCCCGTCGCTGGAAGCGCTGGCTTGTTGCCTTCCTTGTCATAGTTATCGCAATTACCGTTGCCTATATCCGCCAACCCGCAGCAGAAGAAACGATAACCGACACTCAGGATATATTCCATAAGTACTCCGCCAGCGCCATTTTGAAGCTGGACTCTATCCAAAAAATCCGAGTGGACTCAACTTGCAACCTGGTTACGCCCAAGCCTGAGATAGTCTATGTGTTGCCCATGATTATCAATGCCTATAACGAGATTGTCAACAAGGCGACCATGCCCGTGCTCACGCGAATGGACGATACCTTGGTTATTGAAATGCGCGGCTACAAGCAGTTCAAGAACCGAGCCATTCTACTTACAAAACTATTGAAAAAGAAGCTAGGAAATCGCTATAGCATCTATATCGATGTTGGTGAAAATTCTGTTCATACCCTACGTGTGGCATACACCGGGGAACCTTGGGATATTGAGCAACTTTGCGCCCTGCCAATTCTGGAAATTGCCAAAACCAACAAGGTGGATCCGGCACTGCTCATGGCCCTGATCAAACACATTTCCAACTTTGATTTTGACTACAAGGGTGCCAAGGATAGGCGCGGGCTTTTACTGCTAAAAGAAGGCGAGGGTATCGAACAAGTCACCTTGGCGGCACAAAGACTTCAAAAGCAAATGGAAGTAGGCATCAGTCGCGAAAACGCCATCGCCACCTTCTATCCGGATTACGGCATCGGCGACAAACCCGAAAACTGGAAGCATTCCCCCTTGGCAAAGAACTGGGTAGACCAGGTACTGGCCGATGTCACCTATTACCGCGAAAACGGATTGTACATTAATTACAAGGAATAAGAAAAAAGGTTGCATTTTGTACAACCTTTTTTTTAATTGGCGCACCTGACGCTCGTTTTTTTTCATATTGCACTCTGCGAGTGCAGATAGTGCACCTCGGTCATGATATTAAATAAATTTAATTTCACGTCTCTCGGCTTTTTCTATCTTTGATTTCGTGATTCAAGTACAAAATGTTTCGAAGTCTTTTGGCATGCAGGTCCTTCTGGACCAGGCAAGCTTTTTGGTGGGAGCCCATGAACGCGTGGGCCTTGTGGGCCGCAATGGTTGCGGTAAGTCTACTTTATTCAAGATGATTCTTGGTCAGGAATGTCTTGACGGCGGTTCCATAGACATCCCAAAGAAATACACCATCGGTTATCTGCAGCAGCACATCAACTTCACCCACGCCACGGTCCACGAAGAAGCCTGCAGCGTGTTAAAGCCCAATGAAGACGGCTGGCTTGAAGAGCACAAGGTGGAGGCAATCCTTTTCGGTCTTGGTTTCGATGAAGAATCCATGCAGAAGGACCCCATGCTCCTTTCCGGCGGTTTCCAGATTCGTCTGAACCTAGCAAAGGTATTGGCCTCAGAACCGGACATGCTGTTGCTTGACGAACCTACCAACTACCTGGACATTGTGTCTATGCGCTGGCTCAGCCGCTTCCTTAGAAACTGGAAGGGCGAAGTTCTGCTCATCACCCATGACCATCATTTCATGGATGAGGTCTGCACCCATACCGTAGGTATTCACCGCCATAAGATCCGCAAGGTGAAAGGCACCGTCGAAAAGCTTCGCGAAACCATTGCCGAAGAAGAAGAAGTGGCAATGCGTACTCAGGAAAATGAAGCCAAGAAAAAGGCTCAGCTGGACCAGCTCATCGAGCGCTTCCGTTACAAGGCCGCCAAGGCTGCCATGGTGCAGTCCAAGATCAAGGCCGCAGCAAAGCTTGCCACCGGCGAACGTCTCACCCACGAACGTAATCTTGATTTCAGCTTTACCGAAGCACCCTTCCCCGGAAAGCGAATGTTGCAGGTTCACAATCTCAGTTTCAAGTATGGTGACGGTCCTGAGCTGATTACGGATTTGGAATTTGAAGTTTTCAAGGGCGACCGAATCGCAATCATCGGTCCCAACGGTCGTGGCAAAACCACATTGCTGAACCTCATTGCAAAAGAACTGCAGCCTACAGCCGGTGAAATTTGCCACAATCCCAATCTTGAGATAAACTACTTCGGCCAGACAAACATCAACCGTTTGAATCTGGACAACACCGTCGAAGAAGAAATCGCTACCGCCATCAAGGAAGTTTCCCAAAAGAGCCGCGCCCGCGGACTTGCCGGCCTTATGATGTTCAGTGGCGACAACGCCTTGAAAAAAATCAAGGTGCTTTCCGGTGGTGAACGTAGCCGCGTTTTGCTGGGCAAGATCCTCGCCGAAGAATGCAACCTCCTTTTGCTTGACGAACCCACCAACCATCTGGACATGGAATCCATCGAAAGCCTCATTGACGCTCTTGAAGATTACGAAGGCTCCGCCATGGTGGTCACCCATGACGAAGAACTGCTCCACGCCTTCGCCAACCGCTTGGTTGTTTTTGATGGAGGCCAGGTCCGCATCTTCGAAGGTTCCTACGCAGACTTCCTTGAAAAGGTGGGCTGGGCTGCAGAAAAGAAGCCCGGCGGAATGGACAGCGAAAACGCAAAACTCTCAAACATTGACGTAACCAAGGACGCCGCACCCGTCGCCTCCCAGGCTCCCTCCGCAAAGATGGACCGCAAGGCCCGCGCCGACTACATTGCCGAACGCTCCAAGGTTATCAAGCCTCTAGAAAAGGCCATCGCCAAAATCGAAGAGGACATCGCCAAGGCCGAGGAGCTTTCCGGAGAACTGGAAGCAAAACTTGTGACCGCCTCCGAATCCGGAGACGGCACCGCCATTACAGCAATCGCCAAGGATATGGACGACATCAAGAAAAAGATCGACGATTTCTACACTCAATACGAGCTCAAGAGCGCCGAACTTGATGCAGCCAAGGATAAATACCCCTTGGACTAAAATCTACCTTACTCGTTTAATACCGAAATTATAGGTGTCGTTTTTGGAACCCACCGTTTCCTTGCCGGAACGGATTTTCAAACGCATTTTTGTAATGTAGACGCCTGTTCCAACCATGCGGTTTTCTGCACTTAGGCCATCCCACATGAAGAAAATGTTTCCCTGGTTATCGAAGCAGTTGGAACGTTCCGGATTGTCGGGAACACTAAATACCGTAGCATCATTACAGTAAATTGAGCCTTTTCTACTGGCAACATAGTTACCGAGATGGGTGTAGTAATGATTTTCCCAATCAATTCGTACCTGCGCCAAGGCTGAGTCCCTGTTACCGCCGGCTGACAAATTCATGATCTTTTCGGTAGCGATTTCCCCTAGGTTAAATTTCAGCAAAACGCCGGAACGGCCTAAGCTATCGGAAATTTCCTGAGCGGTTCTATTCAAAGGAACAACTATGGGAGCCACATGACCCTTACGCAGCCATGGCTCCTGAGTTTCACCTAGATGTACCATGGAAGGAACTTCAACATACAAACGCTGCTTACCGGCAATACGAACCTTTGGATTTTCAAAATGAGCCTTATTTCCGCTCAAATCTTCAATCACCCCAGGAACCAACCTGATGGAATCCCCAAGAGCAGGAAGTGTTCCACCGTCAACTCGTTTAAATGTCAATCGAAGAACGTTTCCCTTGCCACTTCGATCCACAAAGGAGCAAATCAAGGAATCGGATATATTCTCGGAATCCCTGTAAATTTCAAACGCAGACAGACCATCGATTAACTTCGTGACAGAACCTTCACTCAGATTCACCGTAATAATACTGATATCCTCGGAAGCCGGATCAATAGATGCGCTGAGAATCACTGGGCCCACATGATCCTCAATAGAAGCGCTCATACCCAGCTTCACCCAATCGCCAGTTTCTTCATCCATATAGGTGTAGTGATACTTGATAGCTCCAGTATAAACTTCATCGCTGGCACCGGTAAATACGTTCTTGATCAGGCCCTTAGATTCCTTGATAATAATCATGGAATCGTTGAAGACCAGAGATTCCATATTCTCCATTCCGGTAATGGTATGGAAAGCAGATTCACCAAAGCTCCATGATAATGTGTCAGGAATAACCCCCTTGAAGGGCTTGCTGAAGGGAATTGCCAAACTGTCGGGAATGCCATCGCCATTCATGTCATGCATCTGGGCGTGAACCACGAAGGGAACAGGAGGTTCCTTAAAATGAAGGTTATCCCAGTGCAATGTATTTGCGGCAAAGTTGCTAACCACATCAAAAGATGCGTTGGTAATAGACGTTTCACCTACGACATAGAAATACGCGAAGCCAGTAGAATCCGTAGTTACGGAGGTTACAGGCTGTCCCTTTGCATCCAAGAAGCTGAGAGAATCGCTAGTGGTGAAGTTCAGGGGAATAATACAATCGTTGCAAAGCGTTCCCACATAAAGAACTGCAATTTTTAAAGGCGTCACTTCGGGATACGTGACATGGGCAAGCATGGTATCGTTCTTGCCACCATCTTCTCCAAGACGCTGGCCACGCAGGTTGTATCCAGTAGGATCGAACACCACCAGAGAATCGCTGGCCTCAAAGACGTTGACAAAGGCAATATCGGGCAACGGATATTCAGGAACCGTAAAGGGAACAATCTGATACTGAGAAAGATCTGCAGCCAAATAGCAAATCAGAGCGTAGTTACCCGAAGGCAACGTTCTAGAACGGACAATGGCGCTGGTATCGATAATGAATCCGGCCATGTTTTCGCTAATGGTTATACCGCCATAATTCAAACCCGGCTCCAAAGTAATTCCCTCAGAAGGCAAATTGCCACCAGCAAGCATAAAGACAGATTGAGCGTAGCTGGTATCTATCTTGGATACACTGGAAACATCACAACTCAAGGATTCATCTATCAGCAACTGCAGCAAGTCGTACTCAATGGTGCCATCGGAAGTTTTCTTTGCCACCGGGAAGTAAGTCTTTTGAGTCTGCAAGTTGATCGAAGTACGCATCTTGAAGTTGGAACCAGAGGCGTTACGTTCCGAGAAGAAAATATGGAAATTGTAGGTTTCGCCTTCCTTCAGCTTCAGCCTTCCCGTAGGATCGTTCTGACCGATCGTGTCCAAGTCCACGCCTTTTTCTGCAGGATTATGGCAACCACCAATATCCACCACCAGACGGTTATTGATGTAGACCCACACATCGTCATCGCCACGGAACTCAAAATACTGACCCTTCACGTACTGGAACTGAGCAGAAATCTTCATAGCGAAACTATAGTTGTGCTGCTTGAACACACCGTTGGAACTGGTTCCCAATTGGTTGTTCCAGTCAAACTTCGGGTTCCTTACCGTCTTTGCAGAATCCAGGAATTCAAGATCGTCAATGGGGAAAAAACCGCCGTCTTCGTGACTTTCGGAAATGTCGGCAAGCCAGAAACCTTCTTCATCCAAAGTCAAGTCGATATCGCGACACACACCGTTTGTATAGGACTTGCCAGAAGCATCCTTGGCCACTTCCACGGGAATAAACCACTTCTCAATTTCACGCGCTGCAGAACATTCATACCAAGGATAGACAGAGGAATCCGCACGTGCAGGATTTCCGTTGACCAAGGTATCCTGAACCATGCCAACAGTATATCCTCCATCCGGATGCCATGCAGACTGACAAGTTTCATTAACCGCCAACTTACCCGTGGAATCCATATAGGTAACCGCAGTGTATTCGTTGCCGTAATAGATGTTTCCAAAGTCCACGTCAATACTGTCGTGGAAGCCTTCACCAGCCCAGTCCACCACCATGGCAGAAATCTTCATAGTGGGGCAAATGCCTAAACGTTCGGGATACTTTTCGCTGAACCTTGGGCCGCTAGAAGAAAGCGGATAGGGATACACCCAGACCATGTCATGCAAAGCCATCATGGAATCCAACTGAATCGGATCACCATCGCTAAGACCATTGGAAGTATAATACTCATAGCCAAAAGCTTGTCTAAAGATGACGTCCCAAGAGTCCACGTGTTTGAACACATAGCCTTGATACCAGCCGCAAGTGTCCTTGGAGACAGGGCCCATCTTGACCGTATCGCCGTCTACAATCATCATAGGCGACATGTTGTCCCAGGGACTCAAAATTCTAACAATCTTCTTTTCAAGGGGAGAATACAAGACTTCGTACTTGCCATTACCCTTGGTATAAACCCAGACTTCGTAAACATTCTTTGGGAAAAATTCAGAAATGCAGGGGCGATCGGAATCCTTAACCCAGAATTTATTTCCACCATTGCCCTTGTTGTAGAAATTCGTCTTTGCGCCCCATTCATTGCAGCTATTCCAATCTTGAGACTTAATATCCTCGGAGAAATCGTAGTGCCACCAATAATTGAAATCTTCATCGGCGGTCATAGCCACGGGATTGTTAGCGATGTTTGAGCCCACGGTAATGTATACGGCACTATCGCGGTAGGTCGTGTTGCTTCGCCACGGATGATAAATGTGCAATGTCCTAGTGTAGTCAAAACATTCACCCGGCGTCCCCAAGGAAAAATCAATTTCAGGGTCAGCTTGCGTACCATCGACAAAAACCGTATCCGCGGCAGAAAGAACTGCGCTGAGATCGATGACCTTCTCTCCGCTGGGCACACTCATATAGGGAGTCATGTAGCGAGTAAAATACGCCGACTTCACAGGATTGGCCTTCATCATGGCAGGAGCAATGGATGCAGAAAACCAGCCACAGAAATTCTTGTCAGTGGAAGGATGCATAACAATAGAGTCCGTACCGAAGATCATCTGGGGTACAGCCCTGTTGCCCCAGGGGCTCTTAAACCAGACAACCTTGGAACCCGGAGCCGTCGAACTCACGTTGTAGGAGTTGCTTCCAGTGTAAATCCACAATTCAGATTCCTCGGCAAACAACTCGGTCATTTTAAACTTGACTTCACCACTGGCATTTTTCCAGTTATAACCACCAGTGCAGTTGTTTGCATTCACAGGACAAAGACTCATGGAAAAATCTTCCCACGAAAAGGCACCGACATCTTTGTTCCAGGTAAAAGAATACCAGCCGTCATCTTCGGCAGTCATCTTGTTACTATCAAAATAGCCATAACCGGTAGCGCCACCAGTAAGAAACATTTCGTATCCCTTGGTAGCAGCATCATCACGCCATGGCGATTGAATATGTACAGTAAGTGCGGCCTGCACAGCTGCAGCAAATAACAAAAAAAGAAACACCCATATTTTGTGCAACATGGCACAACTCCTTTCAGCGTAAACCCACAAATACTAACCTAAGTATATCAGGTAACCTAATTCGAAAACACTCCATAGTTCAAACTAAATTCTGTTTTCTAAAAGGGGTGAAAAATATGCGTTTAAAAAAAAGTTGTGTTGAGAAAACAACAAGGGGAAATATTAAAGAATAAAAAACGCCAGCCGCAGGGTGGAAAACGAAAAAGCCCCCCTCGAGGTTTACCTCAAGGGGGGCGTGAATCCAGCAGCGACCTACTCTCCCGGGCCCGGAGGCCAGGTACCATCGGCGATAGGAGGCTTAACTTCCGTGTTCGGAATGGGAACGGGTGTGACCCTCCCTCGATCACCGCTGAAACATCCTAAATGTCTGAAAGAAATGCTACATGAAACCTCGGATAAGCGACCAGCCAGAGGCTGAAGCCTGGTGAATCCTAGCTGCTCACGCGACGTCCGATCGAACGTCATCGTTGAAAGAAAGGAAAAGCTCGCACGGGCTATTAGTACGACTCGGCTCAACGTGTCGCCACGCTTACACCTGTCGCCTATCGACGTCGTAGTCTACGACGGCCCTTCAGGGGGTTGCCCCCGCGAGACCTGATCTTGGGAACGGCTTCACGCTTAGATGCCTTCAGCGTTTCTCCGATCCGTACACGGCTACCCGGCAATGCCGCTGGCGCGACAGCCGGTACACCGGAGGTACGTCCGACCCGGTCCTCTCGTACTAAGGTCAGCTTCCCTCAAGTCTCGTACGCCCACACCGGATAGGGACCGAACTGTCTCACGACGTTCTGAACCCAGCTCGCGTGCCGCTTTAATTGGCGAACAGCCAAACCCTTGGGACCTTCTCCAGCCCCAGGATGCGACGAGCCGACATCGAGGTGCCAAACCTCCCCGTCGCTATGAACGCTTGGGGGAGATCAGCCTGTTATCCCCAGAGTACCTTTTATCCATTGAGCAACGGCCGTTCCACG
>JAZLKF010000004.1:0-85617 GCA_045597525.1 Fibrobacter sp.
ATGGAAGCGCGACTTGCCGAGCGGAGACAAAAAATGTATAATGCAACCAAGGTCCGTCAAGCCTACTGGAAATCCCAACAGACATGATGGACTCCCTTATTAGCTTTACCAAAAATGTCCAAGTTCAACTTGGGCGGGACACATCGGCAACAGCCATATTGATGGCACGAAGTTCTCTTCCTGATAATGTATAGGATACGGCACTATCCATAGCAAAAAAAGACTCATGAGCTATTTGATACAGGTTCTTATTCTTTTCCTTTTTTACAATTTCGTTATATTGCATGAAATTCGGAAAATCCGCATATTTTGATTTAACTCTATGCTGATTTTCCAATAATTGAGCAAACAACATATTGGAACAGACAAGAACAAAAAAAATACTTCTAATCATATTTATCACTTTGTTAATTGTAAATCAGGATAATTGCATAAATGAGGGTCACTAGTAAAAATCTCATTTAACATCCTCTTCAAACTTACTAAATACGGTTTAAATATACACTCTTTTCGTATTCGCAATAGTCTTTGTTTTTTGGATTTTTATCCTTATGGAATTTTGACTATATTTGCCGACATGAACAAGGAAGAGCTTAAGGAAAAATACGGCAAGAAGCGTGTGCCTCACCAGTGGCGCGGTACGGACTTTGTTTCCGCACAGATTTGTACTTTCTTCGGTTCTGGAATGAGTCCCAAGGCTCCCGGCACCATGGGAAGTTTGGCGTCCGCTATCGTAGCCTACCCTATGGCTTTGCTGTTTGCAAAGATCGGATGCCCGGACTTGACCTTCGCGGGACACAGCGCTGGCTTGAACATCGCCTTTTTTGCCGCCGCCCTCATCGTATTCTTTGCCGCCATCCCTTTCGTGAAGAAAGCCATGAAGGACACCCAGACAGAAGATCCGGGCTGGATTGTCATTGACGAAGTCTGCGGTATTTTCATGACATTCGCATTTGTCGGTTCTGCATGTCTGCTTGCCAATCCTTGGCTACTGGCAGTAGGCTTCGGGCTCTTCCGTTTCTTTGACATTCTGAAGCCCCTAGGTATCCATAAGTTCGAAGCCTTCCCCGGCGCCTGGGGCGTGATGGCCGATGACTTGCTAGGCGGTGTTTACGCAGGGCTACTGATGTTCGCCCTGGCAGCTGTGACTGGAATCTAAAAAGGGCAGGTCAAAAAACCTGCTTTTTTTATTCAATTTTCTCTAAGGGATAATCAAACTGGATTGTTCTTGGTGTGGCAATCTTGTCGAACTTGATTTCGTAGCAGAAATTTTCGGAATCCACCCCGAGGACTGTGCCAGGCCCCATGATTTTATGGACCACGCGGTCCCCTTCGGAGAAGGCTGCCGTGGGAGCGATGCCACCCTTTAGGATGCCATCCAGGTCTTCGCCGAATTCACGCTCGCTATCTACCTGGGCAATGTGCTTGCGGGCCTCCTGGAACCATTCGTCGCTGAAGCCTCGGGCAACATCCAGCTCGTCCATGTTCATTTCCAGCAAGAAACGCGAAGGATAACGGCATTGCACATCACCGGCGCTATCCTCGGCATCGCTCATGCAAAGGACGTTTTCGGCGCGGGTAAAGGCCACATAGGCCAGGCGGCGTTCTTCCTCCAGCTGGACCTTGTTCTTCACGCGCTTCACCGGGAAACATCCCTCGTTCAAGCCGCACACGAATACATAGGGGAATTCCAGCCCCTTGGCGTTGTGGATGGTCATAAGCTGAATCTTATCCTTGCGCTTTTCGGCTTCCGCGGAGTTATCGCCGGAATTGTCGCCGGAGCTACTGTCAGAGCAGTCTGTATCGGCATTGGTGAACAGCACGATATTCTGCAGGTATTCGCCTAAAGTGGCGTCTTCTTCGAAGGTCTTCTCGAATTCCATAACGCCCTGCTTCAGTTCCGCAAGGTTGCTGAGGCGGTCGTCGTCACCATCCAGGCGCAGCATTTCTTCGTAGCCAGATTCACGGAGCATCTTGGTAAGCACATCGCTCACCGCCATCTCGTTCACCAGGGCGCGGTACTTTTCGATAAGCTTGACAAACTCCCCCACCTTGGTGCGGGCCATAAAGGCGGCGCAATCCAGTTCCGGTTTGTTTTCGTCAGCCGCCACGTTTTCTACCGCGGCATTTTCCGCCTCGGCAGCCACATAAATTTCAAGCAGGGCATCGTACAGGGTGAGCCCGCGACGCCCCGCATAAGCCGCCAACGCAGCCTGCTTCTTGGGGCCGAACATGCGCTTAGGTGTATTCACCACACGCATAAAGCTCAAGTCGTCGCCATAGACAAGCATACGCAAATAGCAAAGCACGTCCTTCACTTCTTGACGCTGGTAAAAGCCGATACCGCTGTAGACCTTGTAGGGAATATTTTCGCTCATCAGGGCTTCTTCTACAGAGCGGGACTGGGAATGCATACGGTACAAGACCGCAATATCCTTGCAAGAAATTCCCCTATCCATAGCGCCCTTGATCCGTTCCACAATCCATTTGGCCTCGTCGCGGGTATTCTTTGCGTGGTAGAAAACCGGGGTCTTGCCACCTTCGCGAACAGGCTTCAAAACCTTTTCGATTCGGAACTGGTTGTTCTTGATAACGGAATCGGGAACCTTGAGGATGCTGGGGGTAGAACGGTAGTTGTTCTGCAGCAGAATGGTCTGGCAGCCCTCATGATGACGGTCAAAGTCCAGAATGCGGTTCACGTCGGCGCCGCGCCAAGTATAAATGGTCTGGTCCGGGTCACCTACCACAAAAAGGTTCTTGTGGTAGCTGCTGAGCAAATCCGCCAGGCGGTACTGCTGGCCGTCGATATCCTGGAACTCATCCACCATCACATACATCATGCGCTTGCGCCACTTGTCCAGTTTTTCGGGGAAGCGTTCCAGAATGTAGAGCGTCACCAGAATCAGGTCGTCAAAATCCAGGGCGAAGTTCTTGCGCTGCTCGTAAATGTAGCGGTAATAAACCTTGTGCCACTTGTCGGGTGCCGCATCGATCAATTGCAGCAGGCTTTCGGCATCTTTTTCGGCAAACATGGAAACGTAGTCCATTTCGTTGGCCTTGCGCCCGCCAATAAAATCCATGACGCTGCTGATCTTCATGTCGTTCAGGTGCAAGCCAAGCTCTGCATAGCACTTTTTAAGCAAGGACTTTTGGTCGTCCTCATCCATGATCATGAATTCCTTGGGATAATTCAGAACATGTATGTCCTCTCGCAAAAACTGGACGCAAAAACCGTGGAAAGTGGAAATGTAGCCGGAGTCATCGCCACCCAGCATGGAACGGACGCGGCGTTTCATTTCGCCGGCAGCCTTGTTGGTGAAGGTGACGCAAAGAATATTGGACGGGGAAATGCCCATCTCCTTGGCCAAGTACAGGTAACGGTGAGTAAGCGTACGGGTTTTGCCAGAACCTGCGCCGGCAATAACGCGGACATAACCCTCCGTAGTCTCTACCGCAAGGCGCTGTTCCGCATCAAGTTTTGCAAGTTCTTTATCAAAATCCGTCATACTGCACAAATGTAACCTATTTTTAATTTCATGTCAAGTTTCTAAAGAAATTAAGAGACTCTAATTAAAAAAAAGCCCGGATTGAACCTCCGGGCCATTTTTAATTTATTTAGGATTACTACTTAATGCGAACTTTTTGCGTCTGCGATCCAATACGCACAAGATACGTACCTGCGCCAGGCATCGAAACAGAAGCATCTCTTCCGCTAAGGCGACCCTTATTCAACACACGTCCCTGCAAGTCCATCACAGCAAACATGGATCCAGCCACAGCACCAGAAATCTGGAGACTGCGGTCAAGAACCTGAAGGCTGAACATAGGCTTGACTGCAACAACAAAGCCTTCCTTTTCTTCGCTGCTGGAGCTGCTAGATACAGAGCTACTGGATTCCAGAGTGCTGCTGGAACTTGGAATTTCGGCAAAGTTCGCAACAACCACAGTATCCTTTGTTACATGGAAGGAGAATTGCTTTTCGTTGTATCGGGCATCATCTTGCCAATTACTAAACTCATAACCTTCGCTAGGCTCTGCGGTCAAGTACACCAGGGAATTGTAGTCATAAACTCCAGACTTGTTAAGGCCAGTCACTTTACCCATGTCGGAATCGTTAATCTTCAAGGTTACAGTAAAGGTCTTGATTGTCCACTTCGCATAGAAAACCTTATCGCCAAACGTAGTTTCATCCAACTTGGATACAGCTTCAGCAGGCGTGCTAAAGTCATTGGAAGTAAACCAACCGTCAAAAGTATAACCTTCTCGAGTCGCAACAGGCAGTTCAACAGCTTCGCCATAGTTGTATGTTGTCAACGGTTCAGCGACAGTTCCGCCATTGGCATTGAAAGACAAGGTGAATACAGTTCTTGTCAGCAACATGGGAATAGAATCCTGGATCCACAGAAGACCATCAATCTTGTTGCTAGTCACAGAATCCTTATAGTCATGGAGCAAAGCGGCCAAGGATCCATCCTTGAATGCTGCGGAGTCAAGACCGGTGCTGTATAGGCAATTATTGGCATTCTCGAAATTCAGATAGTAATTATTTTCTGCAACAAATTTTGCTGCATAAACGTTACCGATAAAAGGCCCGTTGTATTTGCTATAGGATACAGTTCCCATGGAGTAGTTATTGAGAACATAAGAAGTTTCCTGGTTAGAGTATTGACCACCAATAAATCCTCCAGCATAGGAATTTCCGTTCACATTTCCAAGGCTAAAATTGTTTGCAATAATGGTCGTATTTTCGAAGGAGCCTACAAGGCCACCCACATAGCTTTTTGTCGAGCTCACAGATCCAACATTGTAGTTCTGAAGCAGCAAGCTGCTTTTACCAGAAGCGGACCCCACGAGACCACCTACAAAATTTCCTGCACCTGAAATTACACCGGTATTGAAACTATTCTTGATGACAAGTGCAGCAGAACTGCTACCAATCAATCCACCTACAGAACCGATACCTACAATATCACCTTCGTTATAACAATTAGAAATAGTCACAACATTGTTACTCGAGGTATAGCCAATCAAGCCTCCAATGCTATTTCCGTATTTTTGATTTGCAACAATTTTTCCGCTAAAATGGCTATCTTCAACTGTCAAGGTTCCCATCGAAAAACCGACAATTCCCCCGGCACTTCCGTTAATGGAATTAATGTATGCGCTACTGGAAACATTCTTTATTGTGATGGTTGTATTGTTCTTTTGATTACCGATGACGGAACCAGAAGTGTAATATCCGTTGATATAAGAATCCTTGATAGAAAGGTTTTCAATGGTAATCGGCTTTGTAGTTCCCGCCATCGATATAAAAGAAACATTGTTCGTCTTCGGCAAGGCGCAGTAGAGACCTGAAATGAAGTGGCCTTGACCATCAAAGGACGCGGCAAGTTCCTTAATGGGAATCCAAGGAATGAATCCGGCAGACTTTTCGGCATTCAACTCTCCGTCCTTAAGAACGTCTTCATTGATAACAATATCAGCAGTCAACTTACCACAAGAGGTGGAATTTTTCTTAAGCACGGCCGCATAACCGTAAAGTTCCGCAGCAGAACCAATCATGTAGCATCCGTCAGTGTCCTTGGTAGGTGCAGTTGGCACAAACCACTTTGCGTAGAAAGTCATGTCACCTTTATCTGTAGGAAGAATTTCCTTCACAGGTTTACTTTCAAATTCGGCATCGGTATACCAGGCTACAAATACAGCACTATCAGATCGAACAACGCTATCGGGTAAAACAGCGCCTGTACCAGAAGTGTAGAAAGAGAATGATTCCTTGGGAATCACACCGCCATTAAGAACAAAAGTCACTGCGTAGGTCTTGGAGTACTTTGCCCAATATTCCCTATCAGAAGTTGCACTGGCTGCAATAGTTGTTTGAGCAGAGCCGGTAAAATCCTTATTGTCGAACCAGCCCTCAAAAGTGTAACCTTCACGAACTGATACAGGGAGGGGCTTTGCAAAGCCTTCTACATAGCGATTGAAATATGGATGAGTATCGCCATCAAAGGTGTGGAATGTAACAGAATGAATCTTGGCAGTCGCTCCAGAAATCTCTTTATTTAAAACAGGCAGCGGATCGCTTCCGACATTTTGGCCCCAGACCTTGCCACCATAATTTTCAAAACCATCATACAAAGCCATGGCCACGGCACCATTGGCAAACTGTTCCGCTGTTGCAGCCTGGCCACCGTATTCCTTATTACCCGTAGAAGTCAGGTAATAGCAATTGTCGATAGTCATGGTCGCAGCCATGGCGCCAGACAAAGCTTTTGCGGAGGAAGTTCCTGCCCCTAGGTAATTAATGGGAGCGGCGTTATAGGAATTGTAAAAATGAGCTTCTACCATGGATCCGTAATGAGCAACAAATCCCGCAGGAGACCATTGACCTTCTACACGACCCATATTGAAATTATTTACAAAGGTCAAATTTCCGAGATAATGGAAATGCCCTATAAACCCGCTGGCATAACCTCCGGTGGAAACAACAGTTGCCTTATTGTAGCTGTTGGAAAGTTCTAAGGTTACGCTTTGATTCGAAGAAGAAACGAAGCCACCGGTGTGACCAGAGCCCTTAAAGTAGGAATCTTCCAAGCCAAGGTTGGTGATTTTGGTAGTTGTAGCCTCATCTGTGCTGCTACCCAACTTCACAAACAGGCCTGCTTCTCCCGGATTTCCGGTTTTTTCCAAGTACAGGCCCGAAATCGTATGGCCTTGACCATCAAAAGTACCTTGGAAGTTCGTAATGGGATTCCAACGGTAGAACAAAGGAGCGTCTTGGGTGTTGAGACTTCCATCGTCGTTCAAGACATTCTTGTTTACTACAATATCTTTAGTCAGACGAACACAGGGCGGCTTAGAGGTTGACAAAGTCGTATAGGACAAGCCGTAAAGTTCATACATGTCGCTAATTTCAATGCAGCCGTCGGCTCCCTGAGTAAGGCTATTGATTTTTGTCCATTTCGCTGTAAATGCCAAATCACCTTCGTCGGTTGCACCAACTCTGGCCACGCGATTGCCATCGCCGTTGTACCAACCTTCAAACAAGTAGCCATAACGGTCGGGAACAGGCAAAACAATTTCGGTGCCTGGCTCATACTCGCTTGGATACTTTGTTGTATCGCCACTGTAGGAAGTGAAGGTTAAAGAATTTGCCCCAAGGGCAGAAGTAGCAGCAAAAGCAGATGCAACTACGGAAATAATGAATTTTGAACAAGAATATGCCTTTTTCAGCATTGCCCCTCCTTGTCCATACACCTTGTTGTTCAAGTTAGCAAAAATGTCTAAAAAATTTAAGGTGGCTTTTTACCATTTTACAATAATATACAAACCCCTTTCTCTGGCTTTGAAAAAATTTATTTCACTAAGCTGGCAGAAATCGCCAGCTCCGGATTCCTTGGGCTTTCTAGTTTTTCAGGCACCTTACGGAATACATGTTGGTGCTGACGTCGAAGTCGCGGCTAAAGTCCCCTGGAGGGGCAATATGCCAGCCAAAGGCGTCACCATCCTCTTCGGTGGCGCTCCAGAAGTGGGCCGAGACTCCTAGATCATAGAATCCATCAGAAGCTTTTCCGGCAGGAACCACATCGAAGCCGTAGCGGTCGGAGCCATCCCACTTGTCACGAGACTTCAGGCTTACCCAGGCGGCCTCCTTGCCGTCGCTATCCTCAATGAAGGTCTTGAACATGGTCCATTCCTGGTCATCAGGAAGGTGCCAGCCTGCGGGGCAAGCCTTTTGGGCAGCCGCAAAAGTGTACAAACGTCCGAACTTTTGGCAATTTGCATCGTCATTGTTGTAACAGGCGCTACTCTTGGACTTGAAGTTCAGGTTCTCCGCCATCCAAGTCTTGGATCCAATGATCACAGTGCGATACTCGCGGCCATCCCGGCCATCTTTAAAGAACCCTGTCTGGGGAAGAGCGAAACTAGGCACGCAAATTGCTAGCACAAGTACAGATACTGCAAACGTGCGGGAATATCCAGAAAAAATTTTCTTTTTATTGATTTTCATGCCGACAATTATACAAAAAATGAAAATTAGAGCAGTATCAGGAACTTTTTTACCGTTTGGGTATTCCCAAAAAACGTGAAACTAACTAAATTTGGGTCACTTATTTTAAACATACTCAAGGAGTAAGAGATGAACAAGATGAAGCTTTCTGCAATCGTCCTCGGCATCGCTGCCGCTGGCGCATTTGCTCAGAACGCCCCCGCAGCTGCTGCTGAAGCCCCCAAGGCCGACGCTCCGGTTGTAAACGCTGACTCTGTCAAGGCTGCTGAAGAAGCCAAGGCAATCGAAGCCAAGAAGGCCGAAGAAGCCAAGAAGGCTGAAGAAGAAAAGAAGGCTGCCGAAGCTAAGAAGGCCGAAGAAGAAAAGGCTGCTGCTGAAGCCAAGAAGGCCGAAGAAGAAAAGGCCGCTGCTGAAGCTAAGAAGGCTGAAGAAGAAAAGGCTGCTGCTGAAGCCAAGAAGGCTGAAGAAGCCAAGTCTGCAGAAGCCGCTCCTGCTGCAGAAAACACCAACCCCGGTGAAGTTTCCGCTGCTGCATCCTCTGCATTCTCCACAATCGCTGCAAGCATGAGCGAAGGTACTTCCGCTGCTAACATGCAGGTAAAGATTTCTGGTACTGTTGACTTGGAAGTCCAGACCAACGATGTTACTGCAGACGGCGACCTGGAACACTACAACACCACTACTGACGCAGACTTCAATGTTGCAGTTCAGTTCAACGATAAGTGGTCCGCAAGCTTGGATCTCGCTTTCGGTAACGGTGGCAATGGTTATGATGGCGCTTACATCCAGTACAAGCCGTCAGAAGCGTTCGCAGTTAAGGTCGGTGACCTGACCTTCAGCGAAGGCGCATTCAAGTCCTACTACGGTTACGATGATCCGGCTGACAACGCTGCCGGCATGAAGGAAGTAAGCATCCGCGGTTTCGAAATTGATCTCGCTGGCCTGGAACTGGGCCTCGGTTTCATGAACGGTGAATTGGACGCATACGACCTGCATGTTGCTTATGAATTCAACTACGCTGGTCAGCACCTCCGTCCGTACTTCAACTACCTGTCTCATCAGGACAACTGCTACAACACCCTGCATGCAGGTGTTGACGCAGGTTTGACCCTCGGTGGCTTCAGCTTCCGTGCTGTCTACGGCCTCCACATGGACTACCTGATTGATGACGATGAATACAACACCCCGGGTCTCCCCAACGGCAAGCTCGACAAGAAGAACCGTCCGAAGACCAACGACCTGACTTCCATGGCTCACACCTTCTTGATCGAACCTAGCTTCGAAGTTAGCATGTTCGAAATCAAGACTGCTGCATTCCTCGCCCTCGTATTCGAAGGTGAAGAAAACAACATTGAAGAAGGCATGGGTCTCGATTCCTATGGTGCAGAAATTCCTGAATGGTTGTTCATCTACGCAGAACCGGCACTCAAGCTCGCTGGTTTCATGAAGCTGGGCATTCCTGTGGAATTCCACACCAACAGCCTCAACTCTGACGCCGAACTTTCTACCTTCGACGTAGGCGCTCGCGTCTACATCAACCCGGTTGAAAACCTCGACTTCATCACCTTCGGTATGATCGATATCGGCATCGGTGACGATGCTGACGGCTTCGCTCTCCGCTTCGGTGCTGAAGCTGTTTACAGCTTCTAAGATCCTGCAGGCCTAGTCCTGCATCGTCTTGAACAAATTAAAAGACCCTGGTTTAACGACCAGGGCCTTTTTTTATATGCAAATGAAATTATGAAATCCGGCGAAGCCGGGTGTAGCGAAGCGGAGCCGAGCGAGGAGACAAAGCTCAAAGCTAAACCTTAAATCGTCCCGCAAACCAGGAAACAAGAGATTCAATTTTAAACTGTATTTATAGGCTTTGAGTTTGGATACGAACGAGTCCGGCGAAGCCGGGTGTAGCGAAGCGGAGCCGAGCGAGGAGACAAAGCCCAAAGCCTAATACCAGCCACTTTAAAATTTAATCGGGTACAGCCAGAACCAATGGACTTCCGGATAAATTTGCAGTGTAGGTGCCGGCAGTTTAAAGTAGTTCAAAAACCGAACCAAGGTCCTCGCCCATCGACTGTGAGGTCGCAACGCCTCAAAGTCATAGTCCAAGGCAATGTAAACTTCACGATGAGGCGTTCCTTCGTAATGCTTAATGAAAACACCCTCATCAATACTTATGCCCGCAGCAAAGGCAAGCCAGCTAGGATAATACTTCTGGGCAGCAGCAGGCAACAAACGGTACGGTTTGAAGGATGCCCAAAAAGTCTGGTTCACGTAGTCATCGGTAAAGATTCCATCGGAAGCATGATTCTTGCCGTTACGGTTACGGTCGTAGTAAACCTTGGTATTGATCCAATAGCTCCACTTCAGGTCTACATACTTGAACGCGGGAACATATCGCTCCGCCATCGGCAAAAACCCACCCAGGGAACCAGAAAGAACGTCAAATATGCTAAAACCCCACTTCTCGGCAAAGCCATCCTTAACATCAATGGCAATGTGAGTGGACATGGCAGAAAGTCCTGCAAACAAGTAGGAGTAGAATTCCGACACTCCGGCCCAGCGATACCCTTCGTAGAAGAGCTCTCCCATAACAACGCCCGAGGCAAAATGCCCCAGCTTGTCCAAGTTCAAGGCATAGTCAAAATCGTTTTCAAAATGGAAATCGTGGCCCTGTTCATCCCACCAGCCTTTGTCAAAGACAAACCAATAGGCGGCACCATAGGCCAAAAGCGTAGTTGAAGCCACACCTACAGCCTTAGGGATGGAAATCTCGGAATGAATATATTGAGGATCTTCGGTGCGGTAATCCCAGGTGGAATCACGCCAGGTCAAAGGACCAAGGAAACTGTCAGCCTGTGCAACACCTGCACAAGCTAACGCACCAATCAAAATATTTCGAAAGACCTTTCTCACTGGTCCAAAGATAGAAAAAAAAGGACTGGTATTAAACCAGTCCTCTTTTAAAGATTTTGAAATCCTTAGTCGCGAGCCAGGAGCACAACGCTGTTGTGGCCACCGAAGCCAAAGCCATCGGACATAGCATACTTGAAGCTATGAGCGGTGTTCTTGTTGGCGCAAACGTCGAAGTGGATGCGTTCATCCTGCTGTTCGATGTTGGTGGTAGCATGGATCATCTGGTTCTGAAGGCTCTTGATGGTGATGATGGCTTCGAGAGCACCTGCAGCACCGAGAGCATGACCGATCATGCACTTGGAGGAGTTGATCTTGAGGGTATCACGGAGGCCGAAGACCTTTTCGAGAGCAGAGCATTCAGCAACGTCGCCCAGCGGAGTAGAGGTACCGTGGGTATTGACGTAGCCCACTTCGGAAGCAGAGATCTTAGCTTCGCGGAGAGCCATTTCGATAGCCAGGCGAACGCCTTCACCATCTTCACGAGGAGCAGACATATGGTGAGCATCGGCGCTCATGCCAACACCGGCAACGCGAGCGAGAATCTTTGCGCCGCGCTTCTGAGCATGAGAAAGGCTTTCGAGAACGAGAACGCCAGCACCTTCACCAATCACGAAACCGTCACGACCTACGTCGAAGGGGCGAGATGCATGGGTCGGATCATCATTGCGCTTGGAGAGAGCCTTCATGGAGCAGAAGCCAGCAACAGCAACTTCGTTCACAGTTTCATCAGCACCACCAGCCAGCATGATGTCGGCACGGCCAAGGCGGATGGCGTCGACGGCAGCAGCGATGGAGTGGTTGGAAGTTGCGCAAGCAGAGGTCACTGCAAAGCAGGGGCCCATCCAACCGGTGCGGTTAGAAACTTCACCAGCCGGCATGTTGGTAATAGACATAGGAATGAAGAAGGGAGATACACGGCTCGGACCGCGAGTTGCAAGAGCAACGCAGGAGTCGTTGTAAATCTTCATGCCACCGATACCGGAACCGATGATTACACCAGAACGGCTCGGATCTTCAGCAGCGGGGTCGATACCAGCATCAGCCAATGCCTTGTATGCAGAGTAAACGGCATACTGAATAGCCTTGGAGAAACGGGACTGGTCACGAGCGCTGAAATATTCAGAGCTGTCGAATTCGTTGACAGAAGCGGCGAACTTAGTCGTAAAAGCTTCGGTGTTGAAACGGTCAATCATAGAGACGCCGGACTTACCTGCCAAAAGATTTTCCCAAAGAGTATCGGGAGTGTTACCAAGGCAAGATACGCAGCCCATACCGGTGATTACTACTTCTTCCATAAATAGATTCCTTCTAATTTTGTGCCCCAATATAGCAATTAAAAACTTACATAAAAATGATTTTTTTACTACCAGTCTCAATTTTTCGATAAAACGTCGAAAAAAAGGAATAAGTTGATCAAGCTTTTACAATATTCTTAAAAAGCAGGGCCAATTATAGCAAAATTTGCCCTCCAATCCAAAAGATTTATTGCAAATAACTAAATTTGCCCCCATGGTTAGATGGAAAAGTTCACCGAATCTGGTCTGGATGGACCTGGAAATGTCCGGTTTGGATCCGGATAAAAATGTCATTTTGGAAATCGCCACCATAGTGACCGACCAGAATCTAAAGATTCTCGCCGAAGGCCCCGTCTTGGCAGTCCATCAAACCGAGAACGTCTTTGAAAGCATGGACGACTGGAATACCCGCCACCACAATCAAAGTGGCCTCGTAGACCGTTGCAGAAAATCCAAGCTCACCATTGAAGATTGCGAAAAGATGGTTCTGGACTTTATCAAGCCTTATACAGAAAAAGGCGGCAACCTGCTCTGCGGAAATTCCATAACCCAGGATAGACGCTTTATATATAAGTATATGCCCAAGCTGTCAGAATGGCTGAACTACCGAAACATCGACGTCAGCTCCGTGAAGGAACTTTCCTTTAGGTGGTATCCCAATCTCCCGGAATTCAAGAAGATGGAAAACCACAAGGCACTAGACGATATACGCGAAAGCATTGCCGAACTCGAATACTACAGAAAAACGATTTTTAAGTAAAAATGGCTTTAAAACCTTATCAAGAACCTAAAAAGAAGATTTCCCGTGCTGCCAGAATGCGCAATCGCTGTATCGCCATTGTCGTATTGTTAGGGCTTTGTTTCTTGATCGGAACAGGTCTTTCCCGTTGTGGGGAAAATAACGGATACGCCAAGGTGGAACGCGAATTCGGCCAGGTCTTCGAGCCCAAGGAAGTCCCTACCGAAAATGCTGTAGAAACCCAGCATAGTTCAGAACAAGTCAAGAATCCAAGCGCTGAAACAAAGAAAGAATCTAGCGGGCAAAAAAATGTCGCACCAGAGCTTTTGCCGAAGGCAACTTCCGACGACATCCAGAATACACAAAGCACCGTAGCAGCAGCCGTCGCCCCGGAAAACCCGCCGGAAGTTGAAATCATCGACAGTGTGCACATCTTGAATCAAAAAGATGTGTTCATGGCAAAACAGATAGACAAGTACCTCCGCCGATTCAGACCGAACCACGCCATGTACCTTATGGTAGACGTCAAGAGCAACGAAATCATGGCCTGGGGTGAAATGAAGGAAGGCAAGGTCATGAACCAGCCGGACTACCTCACCCGCAATACCTTCCCCGCAGCCTCCGTGGCAAAGACCGTTACCATGGCAGCCGCTCTTGAGAGCCGCCGCTACAACTTGAACAGTCCTATTCCCGCCCAAGGTAAGAGCACCCACCTTTATAAAAATCAATTGAAAGTAAAGGAGCCCTACACCGGGCCCACCCTCACCCTGAAAGAAGTCTACGCCCACTCCGCCAACCCCTCCATGGCAATTGTAGGCTATAACCTGGGCGCCAAGAAATTGAAAGAAGCCGCCAAAATGCTGGGTTACGGAGCAAGACATCCTGGCTTTAACAACCAGCCCTTAAAGTATGCACCACCCGACACAGGCTATGGCCTCTACGAAGTGGCCAGCGGTTTTACCGACGATGTAACCCTCTCCCCCATCGTTGCAGCAGCACAGGTTCGTGCCTTAGTTTACAAGAAGCCTTTGGAAATTCCCTGGGCAAAAAATCTTAAGGGTTACGCCCCCGATAAGCCCTATGCATTGAACTTGCCAAAGTTCAGCAACGAAACCAGCAACGAAATCAAGAAAGCCATGATTGCAACGGTCACCATAGGCTCTGCACGTAAGAGAATTTCAAGCCGCAACATGGCCCGCAAAACATTAGAAAACCTGACCATCGGAGGCAAGACCGGCAATAAAGACGGCACCGATCCCGCAGGTCGTTACGAATGGTTCGCTGGTTTCGCCGAATCCAAGGAAGACCCAAACAAGGCCATCGTCATTGTGATTATGCAGGTTTATGGAGAAATGCGAACCCAGTCTTCTGCAGACGTAGCAGCAATTCTCATCAACCACTGGGCAAGAGAGTATATTAATAAATAAATTAAAGCGACTATTATAGAATATATGTTGATTGGCTGAAATCGACACCAATTAAGGAGTTAGAAATGGATTTATCTTGGTGGAATTTGATTCCCACTTATATGGATGGAACTGCGATTTCAATCGGTAGTTTTGAAGTACGCTGGTATGGTATCATGTACATCTTTGCCTTCGTCACCGCTTACCTGACCATGTGGCGAATCAACAAAAAAGAAAACATGGGATATTCCAAGGACCAGTTCGACAGCATGTTCACCTGGATCATCGCGGGTATTATTATCGGCGCACGACTAGGTTATGTATTCTTCTACAAGCCAGGCTACTATCTGGCCAACCCCACCGAGATCATTCTGCCACTAACTCACGACGCCCTAGGATACCATTTCACTGGAATCGCAGGCATGTCCTATCACGGAGGCTTGATTCTTGGAACAATCTTTGGCATTATCGGCATGAAGAAGAACAAGATCGATGTGTGGAAGGGGTTGAATCTCTGCTTCCTGGTGGTTCCCTTGGCATACACCTGGGGACGTTGGGGCAACTTTATCAATGGTGAACTTTTCGGCGAAGTCACCACCAGCGCAATCGGCATGTGGTTCCCTATGGCGCACGACAGTCCCCTGAGCAATCCGATTCTCCACCACCCAAGCCAGCTTTACGAAATGGTTTTCGAGGGTGTGGTCCTTTTCGCAATTCTGTACAACGCACGCCGCATCCCCAAGCTTCGCGACAAGATGCCCTGCCTCTACCTAATGGGATACGGCTTGTTCAGATTTTTCATCGAATTCTTCAGAAAGTCCGATGCCCACCTAGGCCGCAATGACCTCTTTGGTATGAGCCGCGGCCAGACCCTCTGCAGCCTCATGATCCTTGCCGGCATCATCTGGATGGTTGTGCTAATCTACCGCGAAAGAAAAGGGAAAAGCGAAAAGGTTAAAGGTTAAAGACGAGAGACGAATCTCGTAATTCGTAATTCGTAATTAAAAAAAGCCCCGTTGGGGCTTTTTTTATACGCTGACGCTAAGTTCGCTCACAGCGAGGGCCGGTACCTGATAACTGCTAAAGGCATCCTTATACTCGTTGCCCACTTCCACAATATTCTGGATAATATCGAAGAAGTTTCCACTCAAGGTAACCCCATCCACCGGATGCTGGATAACACCGTTTTCGCACCAAAAGCCGTGGGCGCCCATACTCAGTTCGCCGCTGATAGCACTACAGCCGGAGCCGCCTTCCAAGCGCACCACCAGAAGGCACTTGGGGAACAGCTTCAGAAGTTCAGCCGTGGTCATAGTTCCCGGCGGAACCAGCAAGTTGTTAAAGCCTGTCACCATCTTGCTGCCAAAATCGCGGGCGCCGTTACCCGTAGTTTCGCAACCAGCCTTAGCAGCTGTTTCAAGATTGTAGAGAGCGCTTTTAAATACGCCATCCTTCACCACATCCACGCGTTTGGCAACACAACCCTCGGAGTCATAGCGAATCTTGTGGACGAACATTTCACCCTGAGGATCGTTGATGACGGAGAACTTTTCGCCAGCAATCTTTTCGCCCTCCTTGCCAGCCAGGCGGGACTGCCCTTTCTGCATAGATTCAGCAATGAAAGGTGAAGTATACATTCCAAGGATTCTTGCGGAAATTCGCTCCGAGAAAACAACCGGAATCTTGCCACCTTCAATTTTCTTTGCGCCGAAAAGTTCCGTAGCATATTCTGCAGCCTTGGAAGCCAATTCGTCTACGCTAAATTCATTCCAGTTACGGCCAGACTTAACGTAGTTGCCCAACTTCTTTACGCCATCGCGAGAGGCAACGGCTCCAACGCCTGCAGCAACGTAATTGGACTTGCCCTTGTACATAAGCCCCGTATTGTTGGCAATTACGGAGGAAGCCGAATTCAAATCAGCACCCAAGTAAGGAATATTTTCAATTTCATTGGACTTTGCGAAAGTCTGCTTTTCCAATTCAATACAGAAATCCTTCAGCTGTTGCAGGTTCAAGGATTCCAGTTCAGGATTGTAGTTGGGATAAACTTCCGGCATATCCACAGGACTAGGCAAGGTAATATCAACAGACTCAGTCCACTGGGTATGGCAAAGGGCGTCTTTCAAGGTCTGAGAAATTGCATCCTTAGTTAAGCGTTCCGTATAGGCATAGCCCGGATGGCCATCCTTGATTACACGAATACCGAGACCAACGGAATCAGAAATTTCGGTATTCTGAACCTGTCCCTGAAAAACAGACAAGCCTTCGGAATGGGAAGTGGAAGCAATCACATCGAACTGCTCGGCCTGACCCTTGGCCTGTTCGCACATATAAGAAACTGCATCAATAATATTCATCTTAAACACTCTTCGACTTACGTTCCAACATCTTCCAGTAGGCGGCGGGGCTTCCGGTCACCGATTCCAAGGCAGATGCAATTTCTGTGGTAATAGACTGAGTTCCTGCAATAAGACCTTCCAGAACTTCAGGAGTCACACCAAGACGACGGCCAAATTCAGCCTTGTCCATCTTGAGCCATTCAATACCTTCCAAAATTGCCTGTCCCGGAGTGGGAGTTCCATGTCTTGCCATAACTTACCTCAATGAACAATGAATAATTAACAATGAACAATTTAATTAATGGCGCTTCGCGCCGCCTCATAAATGCGGCATCGCCGCCTTTTTTCAATTGTTCATTTTTCATTGTTAATCGTTAATTAAAAATCCACTTCCTTCCAGCCCTCGGCGCCGAAACGCAAGTCGCGTTCCACAAATTCCCAAATCAAGAGTTTCTTGCCCTTGAGAACTCCGGCCTTACGAGCCATCTTTTCACGAACCAAAGTGCTTGCACCACCGTCGCTTACAATACTTGCCACAGGGCGCTTCATATTCTTTGCAAAGTGAGCGATCCAGCCGGCGTTCACCGGAGCGTCAGTCTGGTAAATACGGCTAAAGCTATCCCCGAGAATCAAAATCTTGGACTTGCGGAAATCATCCTTAAAAGGAGAAACCACATGGCCAGTCACCTGCTGAATCTTGAAGGTATTGAACTTGTTCAAACCACTCATTTCGCCAATGTCACCCATGCGATCAGCCAAGCTATCCGTGGAAACATACTCCATGGATTCTTCACCAAGATCCACTACGCCATCTGCCATCATGCGGTGAACCTTTTCGGAAATCACTTCGGCTGCAAGTTCTGCACCACGAGGTGTCCAGTGAGTATCGTCATTCAAATACAGGGCACCCTTAGTGTTATCTTCAGACTTAGCCTCCCAAAGAGGAGAATACAAATTCACCGTATTAAAACCAAGCTTGGAAAGAGAATCCAAAACAGTCTTGCCGTGGCCAAATGCCGGAGCACCCCCCTTATCTACCATGGCGCTAGAATTCATACCGGCCAAGTACTCCGGATAGATACTGGGCTTTCCAGGAACCACCGCCACAAGCAATTCCACATTCTTAGCCTTCAACTGATCACGGAATTTTGAAATAGCCTGAATCGGGTCATCCAGCTTTGCCGAGCGGACATCCATGGGAGACGGCTGCACCAGGAATTCCACATCCTGACGGTAATAGAGCCAGGGGTCATCCCCATCCTTAGAACCACGGTTCCCAAGGACAACCTTTTCACCAGGGTCACTGAACAATTTCCATACTGTAAGCTGGTACCTAGGGCGTACAGCCAAAACAAGGGCATTTTCATCTTCCACCTTATTTTCAAAAGCACGAAGATAGGAACTGGTCCAAACGCCATAGTGCTTAATGTCGTAGAGAGCCCGGGCAATCGATACACCGCTGAATTCAGCAATGACAGACTTCAAGGCTGAATCTACCGCTGTAAAAGTTTCAGGTTCATCCTCAAGAGCAGAAAGCAAAGTATCAGCCTTCTTCAAAAGCTTATAAGAAGCTTCGGAGCTATCCAGCTGGGCATAGGCATTCACAGTCAAAGCCTTAGATTCCAAATCGGAGAGAGCGCCAATCACCGGTTCCAAGGCATCGGAAGTTTCTACACCGCCGGCAATAGCCTCACGGGCAGCCATCCATCGGGCCTTCAAGGAATCCGATGCCGCAGCCAAATCACTTTGACGCTTAAACGGCGTGTAAACTACATCTTTAAAAATATCCAGACTGCGGAATCGCTTTTCACCTTGCAAATCCACCACTGTCTGCACACTAAAGGGCAGCAAGAGCAACAAGGAGAATACAATAATTACGACGGTATATGCTTTTTTCACAATGTGAAAAATAGAAAAAACAACAAAACAACTGGACAAATTATACTATATTTATGCCCGCTTACGCAAAAAACGAAGTTTTCGCGTAGTTGTTGCCTGGATAGTTCAGTTGGATAGAACGGGTCCCTCCTAAGGATCAGACTCGCGTTCGAATCGCGATCCGGGTATGAAAACACCCTCCGATGTTCGTCGGAGGGTGTTTTTTTCCAGTAATCTATGCTATTTAACGTCTGGAATGCCCACTCATCATCAGCAGAAGCTTGTCTGCAATCTCACCCCAGTTGTCCAAGGCAACCTTAGCAATGGCAGGATCGTACATGACTCCAATATTCTTTTCGATTTCCTGACGGCAGAAATCCAAGGACAGGGCATCACGATAGCAGCGCTTGCTGGTCATGGCATCGATGGAGTCTGCAATAGCAATAATACGGGCTCCGATAGGAATGTCATCACCGGCTACGCCTTCGGGATAGCCGCGACCATCGTAACGTTCGTGATGGTGAAGCACAATCTGCACCAGTTCCTGGGTGTAGTTGGACTGCATCAGGATGCGGGCACCAATAACAGGGTGCTGCTTAATGACTGCAAATTCCTCGTCGGTAAGTTTGGAAGGCTTTCCAAGAATAGCATCGCTAACACCCACCTTGCCGATATCGTGCAACAAGGCTGCATCAGAAATCAAATGCTGTGTACCTTCAGAAAGACCAAGCTTCTGAGCCAGCATATTGGAAAGTTCCTGCACACGGTCGGAATGGTGGGCGGTGTAAGCGTCCTTAGCTTCTTCAATAGAAATCAAGCAAGAGACTAATTCACGAAGATTCTTGTTATCGCTGGTCTCACGGCTACTGTGCGAAGAAACCTTGTCGCGATACATGTTCAGGTCCGCTTCCAGCTTCCAGTCGCTTATAGACTTGCGAAGACCGGATTCGTTTTTCAGGAAACTTTCACCAATAGCCATGGAAAGTCTGTACAAGGAATCCTTGTTGTATTCAGCAACAACTTTATCTAGCTTACTACGGAGCTTGTAGATAGCATCGCGATTGACCTTGGCAAGAACCACAAATTCGTCACCGCCAATACGGTAACAGTTTCCCACTTCACCATAGGATGTTGAAATAGCATTGGCAGCAGCGATAATCAGAGCATCGCCGGCCAGGTGACCAAAGGTATCATTGGTATACTTCAAGCCGTTCACGTCGATCATGACCATGACCCAGTCAGAATTACCATCTTCAAGCCTATTGATGCGTCTCAAGTGTTCGTCAAATGCCAAACGGTTTTCAAGTCCAGTCAGTGTATCTGTTGTGGCCAGATCCTGAAGCTGACGATTATAGATTTGGAGTTTACTATTGATTTCTTCCAATTCGTAGGAAGTCTCACGAATGAAAGTTGCCATTCGAGCTGCCAAAGGCAATTTGGACTGTTTTTTTCCCATGAACATAGACATGGGAGACCTTGTTTCAGCCTTCCCTTCCCCTTCACGCATGCAAGCAATCACCAAGGTAATGTTATGCTGGTTCAAGTGCCCATTTTCACGGATAAATTCACCATGGGAGAAGAAGCCGGAACATTCCGCAATGCCCTTCAAAGGATGTAATTCATACGTAGGTTGGTAAGAAGACCAGAATGCCTTACGGGCAGCACAGGAGAAAATATGCATCACGTCGGGTTTAAAGGCCTTGATTTTTTCACTTTCCTGACGGATTGATTCCACAATGGTCTGGGGCTCGCCATAAGACAAGCGCACAATAGATTCCACGTCGATATCAGAGGACATGGTAATGGAACCATCAGGATTACTTGAAGCAGGAGCACGAACGATGGTAGTTCCGTTGTGCTCATAGAGCAGAGGGAAATCCAGTGCGTTGTAAAAGAAGTTTTCGTCGTTATTGATGTTCAAGTATTTGTGGTAAACATCATAGGCCGGCAGACCGCCCAGTTCATAAAGGATATTGCCCGCGGACTTGGTCACATGGAAGTTTCTACCAATCGGTTTCCATCCGCTGATCTTCGTGGACTCTACGTAAAAATCTTCGCCACCATAGAACATTACCAGAAGGCCGTTGGGATTAAAGCCTCCTACAGAGGAAAACACGCAAGAATCGGGGCTAGTAATATCCGTAGAGCAAACTATGCCGCCAAACATCTGAATTTCAGGGCGAAGGCCCACCATACCGTCACAGAACATGGACGTGGAAAATTCCGTAATAGTGTGATGCATTTCAATGGCCTTGACCCAAGGATTGCTTTCGGCATCGGCCACAATGCTTTGGGTGATTCTATCCACTGATGTAGATTTAAAATCGTACTGGTAAATTTTGAACTTTGTAGAAGGCTTTTCAAAAATAGTTGCCGTCACAGAAATTTCAGGAGCCAAATCGCAGTTGTGAATATTACCGCTGGTAGAATTGCCAAGCCACGGTACGCCAGGGAAAACATTTTCGATGCAGGTCCAAACACTCTTTAGCAAAGTTTCGTCGATAATCGCAGAATGAATCTGAAAGAACAGGGAACCCGTCTTATTTTCATTATACCACGTCTTAAAACTAGACAGATCCTTAGTAAAACTGTCAACACTGACAAAAGAGAATACTTTTTTCTTCATAATGCTACACCTAGCCCACTTATTCTATAGTGGGACCCTGTTGTTTCTTAAAAAAAATATACATCGTTTATTCGAAAATGTAGGGATAAAAAAGCATTTTTTGGTTCAACTTGGAGTAAAAATGGCCAATAAAGATTGCATTTACTATCTTTGGCGGCATATGAAGAACTTTTACGTTACTACCCCGATTTACTATGTGAATGACGCCCCTCATATCGGCCATTCCTACACCACCGTCCTTGCAGACATTTTGACTCGCTTCCACAAGATTCTGGGCTACCAGACCTTCTTTTTGACCGGTACCGACGAACACGGCCAGAAGGTGCAGCGCGCCGCCGCCAAGCGTGAAGTGGACCCGCAGCAGCATGTGGACGAATACTACCATCACTTCGAAGACCTTTGGAAGAAGATGGGCATCTGCAACGACTTCTTTATCCGCACCACCTATCCCGAACACAAGAGCTATGTGCAGGAATGCCTCCAGAAGCTCTGGGACAAGGGCGAAATCTACTCCAAGGAATACGAAGGCTGGTATTCCGTTGGCGAAGAACGTTTCTTTGGCGAAGACGAACTGGACGAAAACAAGTGCGACCCCATTAGCCACCGCCCGGTGGAATGGCTGAAGGAAAAGAACTACTTCTTCAAGATGAGCAAGTACCAGCAGAAGCTCATCGACCACTTGAACGAACACCCGGACTGGATCGTTCCCGACTACCGTCGTAACGAAATCCTGGGCTTCTTGCGCCAGCCCCTCAACGACCTTTGCATTAGCCGCCCGAAGGCACGCCTCAGCTGGGGCATTCCCCTGCCCTTCGATACCGACTACGTGACTTACGTGTGGTTCGACGCTCTCTTGAACTACGTCAGTGCCTCCACCTCCTTCCACAAGACCTTTGCCGATGGCACCCCCATCTGGCCTGCCACCTACCACCTGATCGGTAAGGACATCCTTACCACCCACAGCGTGTACTGGCCCACCATGCTCATGGCCCTGGACATTCCTCTGCCTGAACATATCCTGGCTCACGGCTGGTGGCTGGTGAACGGCGGCGAAAAGATGAGTAAGTCTGCCGGTAACGTGGTAAAGCCCATGGACTACATGGAAAAGTACGGCAACGACGCCTTCCGCTACTACCTGGCCCGCGAAATGGTGGTCGGCCAGGACGCCAACTTTACCCACGATTCTTTTGTCCGCCGCATTAACGCCGACTTGGCAAACGATTTGGGCAACGTTCTGAACCGCGTTCACAAGCTAGTGCTCACCAACTTCGAAGGCAAGCTCCCCACAGCAACTAACATGGACGATGCCGCCAACGACGTAATGAACCTGGCCAAGAAGGTTATCGAAGACATCAAACAGGACCTGCCCCAGGCACGCCTGTCCCAGTCCATCGAAAACATTATGAGCCTGGTCCGCAGCATCAACCGCTACTTCGAAATCAAGGCTCCCTGGAAGCTGGCCAAGGACCCCGCCCTCAAGGACGAACTGGCAACGGTTCTCTATGTGGCTGCCGAAGCCGTACGCCTCAGCCTCTGCATGCTGTGGCCGGTGATCCCCACCAAGGCTGAAGAAGGCTTGACCATGCTGGGCACCAAGTTCACCAGCGCAGAAGACCTGACCTGGGGTCTTTTGAAGGGTGGCGAAGCATTCGGCGAAGGCAAGCCCCTGTTCCCCCGCATCGAAGAAGAAGTCAAGCCTCAGCAGCAGCAACAGCAGGCCAAGCCCAAGCAGAACAAGCCCCTGACCGCAGCAGACGTTCCTGCCGCCATGGACCTCCGTGCCGCAAAGATCGTTGAAGTGGCAGACCATCCGGATGCAACTTCCCTCTATGTGCTTAAGGTAGATGCAGGCGAAGGCGAACTCCGCACCGTTTGCTCTGGCCTTAAGGCTAGCTACGAAGCTTCTGAACTTCAGGACCGCATGATTCTTTTGTTCGCAAACCTGAAGCCAGCACCCCTTCGCGGTATCATGAGCGCAGGCATGCTCTTCGCAGGCGACCTGGAAGCCGAAACTCACAAGTGCCGCCTGGTGGCAGTACCCGAAGGAGCAAAGCCCGGTGACCGCGCTCTGTTCAAGGGCATCGAACCTTCAGAACCTCGCGAACTGAAGTTGAAGGACTTCGACAAGATTGCACTCTCCGTGAAGAACGGCGAAGTGTTCTGCACTGCTGGCGAAGGTGCCGCACCTGTCGCTCTGGAAATCGGTGGCAAGGCTGTGACCTGCGACGTTCCAGAAGGCAACGGAGTGCATTAATCATAGTTTGACTTGGGCCAGAGTCCAAACTAAACAGTCTCGTAAATTCTAGTTCACGCAAACGCGACCGGTTAATACCGGTCGCTTTTTTTGCACTTCAACCTGATAGAATAGTCTAATCCGTAGTATTTTCGTAACATTTCTTATACAAACCCCCTAAAAGATTATATAATTATTACTGTATGTTTAGTAATGCAAAAGAAACGAGAAAATCATCGTACAAAGTCAACGGAGCACTGACGTTCCTAGTGTACGCCATGATGATACTCTATTACGTCATTGGTGCCGACATTCTTTTCTACTACTCTATTTTTGTTGGAGCGGTTTACCTTTTGAACTTCTTCCTGATTAGCAAGAACCAGTTCCGCATCACCACCTGGACAACCTACGCCATGCTTACTTTGTACATGTTCATTTGTACAATATGCCTTGGTTACAATTATGGTTTCCAGCTTTACTCCATGTCAACCATCCCCCTTATCTACTACATGAAGTACATCGGAATCCAGATTAACGCCAAGGATCCGAAGCCTCTATTGTGGTCTATTCTAATTGTCATTTCTTGCATAACATCGTCCCTTTACTCTGTGCAAAACGGTCCCATCTACACCATCGAAGGAATTGCACCATCTCTGTTTCTTGCCATCAATACTTTGGCTGTATGTCTTTTCTTGATTATCTTTTCGCAAAACATGATTTTCACAGTAATCAAGACCGAGGGTAAGCTAACTCACCAGGCAGACCACGACGCCCTTACAGGCCTTGCCAATAGATACTACATGACAACCTATCTAGAGCACGCGACTCTTAGTGCCAATGCTGACCAGCTCTGGATAGCCATGCTTGACATCGACAATTTCAAGAAAATCAACGACAAGTATGGCCACATCTCCGGTGACCGCGTTCTTATCGCCTTAAGTAACCTGATGAAGAACATGTGCTATGACTGCACCACTGCCCGCTGGGGAGGCGAAGAATTCCTGATATGCGGTAAAGACAGAAGCAAAGCATTAGAGATAATGCAGTGCCTTAGAGAAAACGTGGAACGACTAATCATCAAGAAACGTCATGAAGTCATTCAGTTCTCCATATCCGCCGGTGTCGCCCACTACATTCCAGGGCAGTGTATTGACGACTGGGTTATTGAAGCTGACCGCAAACTTTACATTGCAAAGGAAAACGGCAAGAACCAGATTATTGCCTAGCCTTTAAATTCCAATACAAATAAGCTATCTTTGCCTTCCATGAAGCAAGTTACGGAAAACCTTGAAAAAACCGAAGCATTCACCCCTCTAGTCGTTATTGCGGGCCTTATGGTGGCCTGTTACCTTACCTCCAATATTATGGCGGTAAAGTTGCTTTCTGTGGGCGGCATCACCATCTTTGACGCAGGCACCATCACTTTCCCCTTGGCATACATGCTTGGGGATGTGCTCACCGAAATTTGGGGTTTCAAGACAGCCCGCAAAGTCATTTGGCTAACTTTCTTCTGCCAGGTGTTCATGGCAACCTTCACCTACATCGGCACTCTGCTCCCCTACCCAGACTTTACCGAGGAAACAGCCAACGCTTACGCCACGATCTTCGGTTTTGTTCCTCGCATCACGATTGCATCCCTAGTAGCGTTTCTTCTCGGTGAATTGACAAACGCATGGACCATGGTGAAGATCCGCGAAAAGACTGGCCGAAAACTCCTGTGGGTTCGTACCATCGGCAGTTCCGTATTCGGTTACATCGTAGACACCAGCATCTTTGTGCTGATAGCCTTCGCAGGTACCGTTCCTGGCAAGGACTTGATCAGTATGATTGTGGTTCAGTTCCCAGGCAAGCTTGCCATCGAAGCAATCTGCGCAACCCCAATCGCCTACGCCCTCATCAACCACCTTCGCAAAAAGTTCTCCGAATAAACATGTTTTTATTGGGAAAAAGTCCATTTACGATGAGCTATCCCGTAAAAAAATTTTATCTTTATCTTCGTGAGAAAACTAGAGCTATGTTGTTTGGTGCTACTGTCACTGACTATGTTCACATGGTCAGATGATATGATTATGGCATCAAGTTTTGCACCCTACGCTGTAGTGGCAAAACAAATCGCACCGGGAACCTCTAGCGTCTATTCAGCAAGTTTCTTTAATGCATCTTGCGATTCATGCAATATTTCAGGCCATACGAAAAATATCGATGGTAACGACGTTCACGTAAACGATTTAATTTACGGAAACGGATTTAAGGCCAGTGCCAGCTTGCTTAGTTTGACCTGGCCCCTCAAGGGCGACGTTAACGGGTCAGATAACCACAAGGGGAACCTGTTCGGTGGCGGTGTATTTTTCAGCATCCACTACAGTTTTTTACTTGAAATCGGTGCTGAACTTACAGCAATCCAGTGGTTCGGACCAGTCTATCTAGGGGCAACCTACGGAATCAACGCCGGGGAATATTTCGGCAAAGATGCGGACAACGGTTTTGACCTTGACTTGGGAACCTACGAGGCAGTTTCCACCCTGAATCTTGGTGGTGGAGCAATGCTTTTCATGAATAACCATGGCCTTGGATATGGCATGCACTGTGGATTGCGTCGTTTGCACCTGGTTCGAGCCGACTACGAGGAATACACCGGGCACGACAAGCACGGTCTCGAAAACGCTCCTGTACGCCAAGAAGGTTTATACGACAAGGGTTGGGCTTTCTACTACGGCATTGATCTCACAGGATACACAAATCTTCCTCTCCTAAAGGAAAACAAGAAAAGAGGTCACTCCGGTTACGTGTTCTCTCTAGAATCAGGGTTCTATCTTAAAGAACATCCTGTTAACTTCTGGTCCTTAACAGCGAGCTTATTACTATGAGAAGGTTCCTGTTAACATTTCTTGCCTTTGCCGCGATAATCCTATCGGGCTGTAGTTCGGTGATGCGTCCGCCTCCGGCAGCTGCCTACATGGATAGCTACGGCAAGAACGACGTAATTCGAGGAGCATCAATATCCTTCTATTCTGGTGATTTGGACAACAGTGTTCACGACAAATACGAAGACCATCACGAGTCCCATGCGGAATGGTGGGGCGACGCGACAGTGGCCAGTTATGTTAGTGGTGGATACTTTACTTTGGGATGGGGTATTCAGTCCTTAACACCCTTCTTCCAAACTGGTTTTGTCTCCCCCATCTTCGGCCTAACTGGCTGGAGCAACTGGAATATTTTAGTTCGCAACCCCTTGAACGATCCAGACAATAAGGGCACCATCTTTGACAATTTTGCCGGCGGTGCCATGGCCATCGAACAGGCTCCTATTTTCAAGAATTGGACCATCGGCATTACAGAGCATATAGCTCGCAATGGTCGCGAATACTTCTACGTAAGTGACGAGGACTGTCTGGTTTGCGCAGATTACCCCAAGCCCCGCCCCAAGTTCTATACAGAAATGGGCGTAGGATTTTATGTTTCCTACAAGCACAAAGACGTAGCCAACATATCCCTAGAATTCCGCTATGGACGCGACATTACCGAAAATGACAACCGAATCGCCTTTACCTTGAACGTTTGGGGATACACAAAGCCCACGGGCATTGGTGGAAACGACCACATGAAATACGTAGCCCATAGGGATTCCATGCGTTACGCAAACACTCTCTTTACAAGCAAGGAAGCAATCGACAGTTCTAAAATGCACGACATCGGCAACAGGTGGTTCAAAATTCTAGACACAAACAAAGTAACATCTAAAATTTATATGACCAAGGATAGCCTAAGCACCATCTATTCAAACAATATTTGTTACAATGCAGCTTCCGAATCGGTTCGTTTGGTACAAGTTGACGACTCCTCTTATATTGACATACCTCTAGAAGTTATAGACTACTGCGATACCGTAGAAATGAAGAATCCGTGGGCCTATCCCATTTTAAGCGGAGCCATCGTGGGCTCTCTTGTAGGTCTCATGACCTGGAATGGAACGGTAGGTCTTATTGCAGGAACATCTACCACGGCAGCTTTCTGGGGTGCAATGAGTGCAAACAAATTGGAAAGCCCCTGGGTGAAAAAGAATCTATGTGCGGTAGCCCATACCAAGGACGAACTTGTGGAATGGTTCTCCCAATACCGTTGCTCCGACACTCCTATAGAAACTGCTGAAACCAAGGCGCAAAAAAACTCCGAGGAATCCAAGTCCGAAGAAACTGACAATGATTAACACCACCCTCTGCTATATAGAACAAGACGACAAGTACCTGCTCCTCCACCGAGTCAAAAAGAAGAATGACATTAATAAAGACAAGTGGATCGGTATCGGCGGAAAATTCGAGGAATGGGAATCTCCGGAAGACTGCATTAAACGCGAAGCTCTAGAAGAAACTGGACTCACCCTGATCCGCCCCAAGTACCGCGGCATCGTCACTTTCATTAGCGATGGCATGGACCAGACTGAATTCATGCACCTTTTTACCGCAACCCAGTGGACAGGAGAAATCAAGGAGTGCGACGAAGGTAATTTGGAATGGATTTCAAAGGCAGACGTGGCAAAACTACCCCATTGGGACGGAGATTTGATATTTCTTGCGTTGTTGGAACGCGGAGAGCCCTTCTTTAGCCTGAAATTAACCTACAAGGGTAGTACTTTGACAGAAGCTTTACTAAATGAAGAACCTGTAACCCTACAGCAATTCATCTAAGGCTTGCTGCTTTTCAAAAAATTGGGTCAAAAAGTTCCAAATTGATAAAAGCACCCATTTAATCCATAAAAAAGAATCCTTTTGAAGCTGCAAAAGGATTCTTTTTACATTCATGAAAATGTAACTTATAAGCATTCCAAACCAACATCAAGGTCAGGCAAAGGTCTCGTTTACTCTATCCTTTGCCTGGCCGTTCCCTTTTATAGAGCATATAAAGATCCACTGAAAATCGCTTCGCGATTTTGTTAGCTGCGCCTCGGTCATAGAAACAAGCAAGCTTGTTTCTGCGACGCTCGGCTTGCTACCACTTGGCCAAAGCGTTGGTGATGATGAGGTCTTGAAGTTTTTCGATGGCACGGGCCTGACCGTGGCGGTCTTCAGTTTCATTGGCCTGAACGTCGTAAACGCCTTCTGCAGAAAGAGACTTGGATTCGTAAATAATACGTTCCTTCACGTTATCATAGAACTTCACAGAAACACGAATAGTGACGCGGTATGTTTCCACATCGCTATTGCTGTTATAGTTTTCTGGCTTATTAGTATAGCTCAGCAAAACAATCTCAAAATCAGAATCCGCATCACCATTAATAACGCGAACACCGCCGGCGTTCTTTTTGAACATATCCAAGACTCCGGTTCTGATATCGTTAGCCAACACCGGATCCATGGTCTTGTCTTCTACTTCGTGAATATTCACCGTACGGATATGGCTAGGCAATGTACTGGCAGTAAAACTATAGCAGCCAACCAACAAAAGCATTACGAAAACGGCAATGGACAAATAAATCTTCTTCATATAACCCAAATTAGCAATTTTATTAAACATGAAAAAGGTCCATGACGATAACAAACCGCCATGGACCACTCCTAACACATGTCGAATTACAAGAGGGCGCTTACTTTACTGTAACCAGTTTATTCACGCTACCGCTCTTTACGACATACAAGCCCTTTTCCAGATTCATGGATTTCATTTGAACCTGAATATCGGCAATGCGAGAGGCCTTTAGTTCACAGACAAAAGCACCCTTCGTGTTATAGATATTGAAAGTTTTTTCTGTAGTCAAGGTGAAGCGCTGCTTAATCGCCTCAGTCTTGGGATCCTCATTGTTTTCACCACCAACTTCGCCCTTTGCTTCTTCAGCAGAAATCTTTTCAATTTTCACATTATCAATGAAAACGGAACCTGTGGCAAGGCCTGCATTAAAGGAAATACGGCCATTTTCGTCGGTAGGCTCATTCATGGTGAACTTGATTTCATAAGACTTGGAAGTTATTCCAAGCTCAAAGGTTTTTGCTTCACCCAAATAGCTAGTCCATGGGTCAGTATCCTTTTCCAAGTTTACTTCCAGGGGTCTTGCAACAGAACCATAGGCATCAAAAGTCAGTTTGTAACTCTGGCCCTTTTCGTAATGCATACCCTTCTGGATAACCTGAACGTCGTAGGCGTTGGTACCGGTCTTAGAAACAGCGATCTCGCCCTTACCTTCATTAAACTTAAAGGTTCCTTCACCACTATGGACTGTCAGGCCCCATCCAGCAGTCTTCAAAGAATCAGAGAACGTTCCGTTAAACACGGTATCCCTATTGGTTGGGACAACGATAGGTTCAGCAACACCGTCCAAAGAGTAGTTCTTCACAAAGTTCCAGATATCGGAGACTTCGGTTTTGGCCGGGTTATGGTCACGGCTGTAGAGTTTAAGGTGCTTAACGTAGACGCCGCCGTCGCAAGGGCCCCAAGTATAAAGGTCTGCCTTGCCACCTTCGTGGGGATAATTCTGCTGAACTTCAGCCTGGGCAGGGCAATTAAACTGCCTGCGATAACTGCCCAAGTTGTTTTCAAGACCGCTGTAGCCCACAACGCTGTCGTCTGTTCCATGAGAATGGAAAATAGGAACAGGACGCATTGCGGTGCCTGCACCACCCATCAGGTAACCGGAACAAGGGGCGAACGCGGCGATTCTATCGGCAATCTTGCCCATAGAATGGTAGGTAAACATGCCACCCATGGAGAAGCCGGATAGATAGACACGCTTGGTGTCGATATCATAATCCTTGACCATCTGGTCAATAATGGCCAATACCCACTTGGTATCCTGATCGCCGCTAATATCCCAGGTTGAAAATCCTGTACCACCTCTAGGATAAACTACAACGAAGCCTGCGGTATCAGCCACTGCTTCCCAATGAGTGTTTTCCTGCTGGTATTTGGGATCTTGGTCCATACCATGCAGAGAAAGGAGCAAGGGGCTCTTGGGAGAGAGCCCACTAGGGGCATACACATAAATTGTTCTGCCCGAAACAGACATTTGTTTGTAATCGCTCAGGGTTTTTCCGCCGCCGCCAAAGCCGCCCCACTGTGCAAAAGAAAGCGATGCCGCAAGAAGCAGCAACACAATTGTTCTCATTTACCCAACCTTCCTTTAGGCCGACCCTTTTACGGCCTTTGGTTTACGGAGCAACACTCCTTAGCACCGTCCATTTAAATTTATTTGCAAATTATGGATTCGAATCTTATATACACCAATAAACGTTGTAAGGCAATACAACAGCGGCGTCATTGTAAACACGTGATTACAAACATTCCTGTTCAAAAAACAGAATAAATATCTAGCTAGGAAAAACAACCGGAGCTGTGACTAATGAACACTTGGCACTCTGAGCCATAGTGAGAATTGTCCACTTTGTGGAGAACCACCTCCCCCGCGTGGGAACCTTTTTTACTATCTTTTTATTCGAAAAGTTTATTTCAACAGAGGCATAAAATGCTTGACATTAAGAAGATCCGCGAAAATCCGGAATATTATATTGCTGAAACCGAAAAGAAGTATACTACCGTAAGCCTGCGCGATGTTCTCGCAATCGACGAAGAACGCCGCCCGCTCCTCACCGAAGTGGAACGCCTCAAGAGCGAACGTAACGCTCAATCCAAGCTCATCGGTGAACTGAAGAAGAAGGGTGAAAACGCTGACGAAGCTCAGGCCGCTACCCGCGAACTGGGCAACAAAATCGACGAAATGGACAAGAAGCTGAAGGATCTGGAATTCAAGCAGACCGAAATGCTCATGCACGTCCCCAACATCGCTCCCAAGTCTCACGAAGGTAAGGACTCCTCCGACAACGTCGTGGAAAAGGACGGCCCCATTCCCTTTGACTACTACACCAAGAACGATGACTTTGCCCGCGTAGACCACAAGACTCTCGGCGAACGCCTTGGCATTTTCGACTTCGAACGCGGCGCAAAGATTTCCGGTTCCGGCTTCCCGGTCTACCGTGGTCTGGGCTCTCGCCTGGAACGCGCCCTCATCCAGTTCTTCCTGGACGAACACCAGAAGGCTGGCTTCGAAGAATTCACTCCTCCGTACCTGGTTACCCGCAACACCATGCGCGGCACCGGTCAGCTCCCCAAGTTCGAAGAAGACATGTACCGCTGCGACAAGGATGACGACCTGTTCCTCATCCCCACTGCAGAAGTGCCTCTGACCAACCTCTACTCCGGCGAAGTGATTCCCGAATCCGAACTGCCCAAGCGCATTTGCGCCTACTCCGCTTGCTTCCGTCGCGAAGCCGGCTCCTACGGCAAGGACACCCGCGGTCTTCTGCGCCTGCACCAGTTCAACAAGGTTGAAATGGTGTACTTCGCCCATCCGGAACGTTCCTACGAAGATCACGAAGAACTGACCCGCTTCGGCGAAATGCTTCTCGAAAAGCTGGGCCTCCCCTACCACCGTCTGGCTCTCTGCAAGGGCGACCTTGGTTTCGGCGCTGCAAAGTGCTACGACCTCGAAGTCTACGCTCCTGTAGAAAAGAAGTGGCTGGAAGTTTCTAGCTGCTCCAACTTCGAAGACTACCAGGCCCGCCGCGCCAACATCAAGACTAAGATCAACGGCAAGAACACCTTCATCCACACTTTGAACGGTTCTGGCCTTGCCACTCCTCGCGTGATGGTTGGCATTTGCGACAACTACCAGCAGAAGGACGGCTCCCTGTTGATTCCTGAAGTGCTGCGTCCGTACATGGGCGGTATGGAAAAGATTGAGCCTAAGAAGTAAAATTTACTTCCTTAAAGTGCCTTTAAAATTGGACACACTCGGCCGAATAAGCCGGGTGTTTTCTGTTTTATAAACAAATGTTTTCACTTACTTTTTTTTTACTAAATAAAAACTATGAAAATTATGACTCCTTTCTATATTTAATATCGAAAATCCTAACCACCTCTCTAAAAGGAGAAAACATGAACTTCAAAATTATTACCCTCGTATCTGCTTTGGCATTTACTGCAGCAGTCGCTCAGGACGACGAAGACGAATACGAAGACGAAGAAGAAGAAACCACTGAAGTCGTTGCCCCGGCAAAAAAGGAATCTTCCCCCGCCGCAGTTGCTCCCGAAATGAAGGAAGCTCCCAAGGCCGAAGCAAAGGGTCTTAACGTTCTTCACGGCAACGCTTACAACCTGGTTGGTAACGAAGGTGGTGCAGCTACCATCGGTAGCAACATGGCTTCTCTTTACAAGATGGCTGGCAGCAACCTTATCTACATCGAACCGTCTGGCGAACAGGGTGTATTGGCATTGACCATGGGTGGCATCACCTTCTTTGGTGGCCTTAGCAATAGCAATGTAGAAGATTCCAACGTAGGTATCCTTACCGTCGGTGCATCTCTTGGCATCATGGGCTTCGGTTTCGACCTCGGTATCGACAAGGCTTGGCATTCCCAGGAAGCCAACAATGTTGAAACAGGCTCTTCCACCTATGGCGCAGGCGACATTCTCGCTCTGAAGTTCGGTATGAACTTTGGCGCATTCGACTTGACTGCAAACGCTTTCTGGATCAACTTCGCTGACGAAGAAGACTCTGAAACCGCAGTACAGGAAGTTACCAACGACAGATGGGATCTCGGCCTCACTGTTAACGTATCCAACTCTCCTATCGCAAAGAACATCTTCTGGTCCGCAGGCTTGGGCATCATGAAGAGGGTAAGCACTACAGAAACTGAAACTGCTAACCAGAACAACGAAGTCACCCGCGAAGAAGACCACTTCTTGATTCAGCCCAACTTCAACGTAGCCCTCCCGATTTTCTCCACTGAAAATTCCCAGGTTCTCGCAGGCTTGAATACTCGTCTTCCCTTGCGCTTCTTTGACGTAAACGACCGCTTTGAAATGGAACTCTACACCAGCCCCAACATTCTCGCTGAAATCGTTCTCAACGAAAACTGGATTCTCTCCGCTGGTGCAACCTATGATTGGTGCGTGTTCGGTCATGGTGGCGAAGAAGTCGGCAACTCCGACATCTCTGACAACTACATGTTCACAGCCCGTACTTCTGCAAATGCAGGCGTTCGCTTTAACTACAAGAACCTCATCGTGGAAGCAACCGTTGCCGACCAGTTGGGTTCTGCTACATGGGCAGGTCTTGTCGGTCAGCTCGGCTTGTTCCTGACCTTCTAATAGGAATCTTGCATAAAGATAAAAAGGGTGGACGAAAGTCCACCTTTTTTTTACTAACTTGAAGTTATATTGCGAAAAGGAGGATTCATGAACTTTAAACTGATGTCTGTTGCGGTCGGCCTTGCTCTTTCTGCCAGCGCTGCGCAAGATGTATCCAACGCAGTTTCTACACCGGCAGAACAAGCAATAGAATCTGCCTCTACCGCAGAACCAGCCACAATTGCAGATACAACAATGGCCGCGAATCAACCCGCACCTATTGCAGAAATTCCCGCAGTAGAAAGTTCATCTGAACCCGCCTCCAATAGCGAAACTGATGCGCCAATGGCAAACTTCGACGTATTACGTGGACGCGCCTACAATACAGTAGGAAACCAGGCAGCAGCAAGTACCATTGCAGACAAGATGAGCAAGCCCCATGAAATGGCAGGCAATAAACTTGTGTATTTGGAGCCCACCATGGAATTCGCTGCGGTTGCTTTTGGTGACTCCTCCAGTACATACTTCCTTGGATTCCACAACAGTAATAATTTGGGTCTTTTAAGAGCAGGCTACGCCACAAAATCCTTTGGTTTGCAACTTTTCGCAGCATTAGGAAAATCATGGCTTCTTAAGGACGGTCCCAATCGTGAAACCACCCAGAACAATGTTTCCATTGGAGACGTGATCGGCGCAGTCTATTCCATGCCCCTAGGTTCAAATCTAGACCTATCCATTGAAGGAAATTGGAAAACAATATCCGCTGAAGAATCCAATACCTCAAGCAACAAAAACGACACCCAGACTGAACGCGATTACTGGGACATTAACATTCGTGGTGCCGTAAGCAATACTCCCGCCAACGAAAAGAAATTCTCCTGGTCAACCGGTGCCACAGTTCTTCGTCATAACCTTACCGAATCCGAAGTTTCCAACAAGGACAAAACCGAAAAAGCAACCTTGGATTCTCGCTGGCAGGTGGAGCCGTTCTTTAACGCAGGTGTATCCGTACTCAACACGAACAATGCACGTGTATTACTGGGTTTGAACACTAGAATACCCGTCCAGATTTACGATCAAATCGAAAATGCATCCACTTCTGTAAGAGAAAACCATCTCGCTATGGGTATTTTCACCTCCCCCAATCTTTTGGCAGAACTCGCACTAAGCGACAACTGGTTGATTTTTGGTGGAGCCACCTACGAATGGAACGTTTTCTCCACTGAGTACCTTTATGAAAACAACACTGACATAACCGCCTTCGCCATGAAAAACAGTACTACCACAGTAAATGCCGGTGTTCGATTCCAATACAAGAATTTCGCTTTAGAAACAGCTATCAGCGACAATTTCTTCAACAATCCCACAGTGGGCTTCACCAACAACGGTGCATTCATCGCAAACCTTGGTGGTTTCATCAATTTCTAAGGTTGGTTTAAAATGAAAAAAATTATTCTTGCAGCATTTTCTGGCATCGTTCTTTCCGTATTCATCGCATGTAGCGCAGATACAATTGCCAACGTACAATCCACAGAATCTTTAGGTCCCACAGGCATCATTAAGAATGACAAGGGCGCAGCAACTCCTACGACTCAGAAGAAGTCCAGCAGTTCTTCTGCAAAGTCTAGCAGTTCTTCTGCAGACGACGAATAAAGAAGGCCTCTCCGTATATGGTTTTAAACGTAATCTGGTTAATATTCTTCTTTGGCGCATTCATTGCCTGTATGGTGCAATGGTTGGCCTTTGGCGATAGCGGAATCTTCAACAAGGCAATCCTTGGAGCATTTGATATGTCCAAGACGGCCTTCGAAATTGCATTAGGTCTCACAGGTATTTTAAGCCTTTGGCTCGGTATTCTAAAAATCGGCGAAAAGGCCGGCGCCGTCCAGATACTCGCCCGCATTGTGGAACCTCTGTTCAGTAGGCTCTTCCCTCAAATCCCCAAGGGCCATCCTGTCGTGGGAACCATGCTGATGAATATCAGCGCCAACATGCTTGGCTTGGATAATGCAGCCACCCCCATGGGTCTGAAGGCTATGAAGGAACTGCAGGAACTGAATCCCAACGAAGATAAGACTGTAGCCAGTGATTCCCAGATTATGTTCTTAGTGCTCAATGCCAGCGGTCTTACCCTGATTCCAGTCAGCATTATGACTTACCGCGCCCAGATGGGTGCGGCCAACCCCAGCGACGTTTTCTTGCCCCTTTTGCTTTCTACCTTCTTCAGCACCATGGCTGGCATTTTTGCCCTCAGTTTCTTCCAGAAGGTCAAACTGAAGGATCCCATAACTGTTGCATGGCTTGGCGGTCTTAGCGCATGCGTTATCGCCATCATGTTCTATTTCAGCCGCTTGACTGCAGAAGCCATTGGAACCACAAGCCTTTTAATTAGCGGTCTCGTTCTGTTTACTGTCATTGTCGCATTCCTGGGGCTGGCCTGCTATCGCAAGATTCAAGCCTACGAAGCCTTTGTGGAAGGAGCCAAGGACGGATTTCATACGGCAGTAATGATTATACCCAACTTGGTAGCCATCCTGGTTGGCGTTGCCGTTTTCAGAGCCAGTGGGGCCATGGATCTTTTATTGAACGGTGTCTCTTGGCTGCTAGGAGTATTTGGCGTTGGAAGCGACGTGGTTCCCGCACTCCCCACCGCCATTATGAAACCCTTGAGCGGCAGCGGTGCCCGCGGCATGATGATTGACGCCATGAAGACCTTAGGTCCCGATAGCTTTGCAGGTCGTTTGAGCTGTATGTTCCAAGGTGCAGCCGACACGACGTTCTACATTATCGCAGTCTACTTCGGATCTGTAGGCGTCAAAAAAACTCGTCATGCCGTGACCTGCGCCTTGATTGCCGATGCAGTGGGCGTCGTCGCAGCCATCGTCATTGCCTACATCTTCTTCCCGCCCATGTAATTTTCAACGACTCTAAAACAAAAGCCCGCTTCAAGCGGGCCATTTTTGTTTCTGATTTAAATTGTTTATTTCAGCATTTCCTTCAGCTTTTCACTGATGGCCTTGGTTGCAATCTTGTGTGCAAAACCATTCCAATGACTGTCTGTTTTCCAGTATAGATTCAAAGTGGAATCTTCGGTCATGGCCTTTACAAAAGGTTTGTAGAGATTCACGTTATGGACATGAGCAGAATCCAAAGCATCATACAGATTATACTTCACAGAATCCCTATTCAAGTCATCTATGCCATAGGTATATCGATCTGCATAATAGAAAAAGAAGGATCTGTTGGGCGGCATCACAAATAGAATCTTCGATCCGAAAGTTTGAGCTAAGGCATCCAAAGAGGCTAAGGTTTCTACAACTTTCTGGCTTTGTTGTTCTGGAAGAATATCGAATTCAGTAGCATTGCGTCCAAAGCCTCCAAAGTTTTCATCCTCCCCAAAGAGCAATGAACCGTGAAATACAGAAGCATTAATATGTTCATCTCCCAAAAGATCGTGGCGCCAAGTGTCAGTAACCTTGCGAACTGCAGCTGTCAACGGGAAACGGCGAAGCTTAAAGTCAATCATGCCGGGAGCTTCCATAAACCAGCTGCGACGTATTTTTTTAACCTTCGAAGCAAGACCTCGTCCCTGATTCCAGGGGGCCACATCACCGTAATTGAAGGTCGTTTCTGCACCAAAATTAGCAGCAACATTTCGTTCTACACATTCAATGACGATTACCTTAGGCACAGACAAACCGGCAGCAGCGCGAGCTGCGGCCAAAGCAAACAGAGACTTAGGCGAGCCTTGTAAATCAACATAATCCACCGCAGAAACCTTCCCAAAATTTTCAGCAGACAACACATCGCTGACTTCTTCGGGCAAAGGCTTATGACCAAATTGCACACGGCTAAAGCTATCTCCCAGCCACCAGACAATGGCTGAATCCAAAGGCGCTGTATGCACAGATTCATCCACATGGTAAGGGGCATTCACCTCTTCTTCATATTGCTTTATGGAGCTAAGGCGGAATAGGTCCCCCCTTCCAATATAGAGCTGTGGAAACGTTCCGCTGAAGAACAATACCAACAGAGCCAAGGCAAGCACGCCAAAAACGCGCACGCACCACAAAGCCACACGCTCGGACTTTCTGCCGGACATGAGCTTTTGCAATCTGTCAGTTCTAAGCTTCATCATCAATTCCTATAAAACTTTCTGCGCAACCCTTAGAATTGGAAGTAAATAAAACCTTGACCACTAAAACGACCCAGCAGGACGATAGACACTAGGTAAACAAACATCCAGATCAGGCGGTGAGCACGAGGTTCGTCCCCAATCACGCAGCCACGGGTTCCGCCCTTGGTGATGGCAGAACGAACAAACCAAATCAAAAGACCAAAGAAAATGGCGGCAGTATTTGCCATTGTCAAGTTCAAATGATGATGATCTAACAAATTGGTAGCCAAATGCAACGTGTCTACACCAAAGATGCCTGCAATGTAGGCAAACCATGTAGTAAAATCTGGCGCACGGAAAATGGTAAAGAATAAAACTACCAAGAAGAATGTCTTAATACGACCCAGCCAAGGATGTTTTATAGGACGCTTCAGCCAAGGGCGTTCCAAAGCGTAAGCTACCCCATGGCAAACACCCCAGGCAACAAAGGTCCAGGCAGCGCCATGCCACAAGCCGCTTAAAAAGAATACTATTAAAACATTGACAATGGCACGACCGCGACTGCAGCGTGATCCACCTAAGCTGAAATAAACGTATTCGCGAAACCAGGATGTCAAGGAAATATGCCAACGCTTCCAGAAGTCGTAAATACTGACAGCCATCAGCGGAGCCTTGAAGTTTTCCATCAAACGAACGCCGAAGATTCTTGCAATACCGATGGCAATGTCAGAATATCCTGAGAAGTCAAAATAAATCTGGAAGGTAAAGAATACCCCAGCAAGAATCAACTGAACTGCAGACATTTCCACAGCTTCACCAGCAACAACACCCTTAAAGGCGCCATCCACGTAAAGGCCCAACGAATCTGCAAGCACAGCCTTCTTGAAAAAGCCCTGGGTAATACGAAACAGGCCCATATGAAGATCATCAAGACTGAATCGATTTTCCAGGGAAAGTTGAGGCATCAGATGAGGGGCTCGTTCAATGGGTCCCGCCACCAGTTGAGGGAAAAAAGTCACATAAAGTGCATACTGGAAAATCCCCTTGCAGGCAGGCAACTTTCCGCGATACACATCAATGACATAGCTTAAACTCTGGAAGGTATAGAAAGAAATCCCCATGGGCAAAAGAAGCTTGGGCAAATTCAGAGGCTTCCCCATCCAGGGAGCCACAATGGTATTCCAGGTTTCTTCGAAAAATCCCAGATACTTGAATGCCAAAAGCAGCCCCAGGTCAAAGCAGAGGGACACTGCCAAAGCCAAACGACGACGGATCAGAGTAGATTTCTTGCGGGTTCCATCTAGTTCAAAATCAACGTAGCTATCCTTGTCAATAAATCGAGCTACAGAATAATCTACCACAATTGTGGCGATAATCAAAACCAAATATTCAGGACGCCAAACTGCATAAAAATAAAAGCTGGCGATTAAAATCAACCAGCGACGGAATGTTCCGCCCCAGGATTTTTCCTTGCCCACGGGCACAGCATAATACAGCCCTACAACCGCAATGGCAAAAAGAACAAAATACCAGGAGTGGAAAAGCACCTAAAGCCTCTATCCTGCAGAGCTAGCGGACTGCACAATTAGTAAGCCGATATAGCCCACATAAACAGTCAGGAATACCACGCCAGCGATTCGATTGATACGACCATCTCCCTTGCGACGGAATCCCAAAGCTAGGATAGATAATGTCAGCAAGGCCATCAAAGGCATATCACGATGAATTACGGCAGGTTCAATTTGATTCATAGGAGCGATAGAGGCTGCAATACCAACCACCATCAAAGTGTTAAAAAGATTGGATCCAATGATGTTACCAACAGCTAGATCATCCTCACCCTTGCGGGCAGCAGCAATAGAACTAGCCAACTCAGGCAAGGAAGTACCAATCGCAACAATGGTAAGGCCAATAATCAGGTCGCTTACACCAAGGCCACGGGCAATTTCAACAGCCCCCCAAACCAAAGCTCGGGAACTAGCCACCAAAAGAGCCATACCAAGAACCAAAAGGCCAACAGACTTGCCAAGACTCATATCAGCCGAAGTGGCTTCAGAGGCTCCAGAATCTAAAGGCTCCGATACGTTCTCCATAGAAGTCTTCTTTTTTTCAGCCCAGATATTGTAACCCATGACAGCAAAGAATACACCAAGGAAAACAACACCATCAATGCGAGACACAGATCCATCAAGCAAAAGCACAATGGAAAGTACGGTCACACCAATCAACAAAGGCAAATCCTTCTTGAGAACAGACCTTTGCACAAGAATAGGAGAAATCAAAGCGGTAACACCAAGAATCAAGGCGATATTTGCAATATTGCTACCATAAGCATTGCCTAAGGCTAGCTCAGGATTTCCTTGGACGGCCGAAATAGCAGAGACTACCATTTCGGGAGCACTGGTACCAAACCCAACGATTACCATACCAATAAGCAAGGTGCTCATACCACAAAAACGGGCGACGCCAACGGCGCCGTCCACAAATTTGTCTGCACTCCAAACGAGTACAATCAAGCCAACAATAATTGCAATTGCCGGAATAATCATACTAGCTATTAGAAGCTAAACGGATAGATGGAGAGACCCATCATGAATGCGTTGGAGCTCTTGTCCAGATGGTAGTCGTATTCGTCCTCATAGAGCTTGTTGAAGCCCAATTCGTAGCGGATATCGAAGCTAACCATCTTGTGGGGACGGATGGAAAGACCCATAAGGAAGTTCCAGTCCAAGGTCACACGCTGATCAGCCTTCATCATGTCGAAAGTATGCTTGGTCTTAGAAGCATTGTCTTCGGTGAAAGAGAACTTGTCAGACAACGGAATAGCAACGCTAGTACCAACACCGAAAGAAACAATGGAACGGGGACCCTTGAAGTCAAAGAGAATCGGGATGTACAACTTTCTTTGTTCAACCTTGCGAGAAGAGCTATAGCTGTTATCATCGCTGGTGGAAGCATCGCTCTGTTCGTAAAGAACGCCAATCTTCATTGCAGAAGTATACTTATTCAAAGGCAACGTGGTATGGAAACCAACGCGCCAGGTCATACCGGATGCTTCAGAATCAAAGATGTCAAAGACATCGTCCATCAAAGCAAAGGAACCGACGAAAGCCTGAAAACCTACAGACATCTTCTGGGCTTCATAACCCGGATTTTGTTCTGCCGGAGCAACTGCAGGCTGTGCTGCCTGTTGAACAACAACGGTGCGAGAAGCCGGACGAGATTCAACTGTGTAGGTCTTAACGGTACGCTTAGAGCCATCTGCGCCACGGACTGCCGTAGGAGCAGGAGCTGCGCTTTCAGATACGGCAACAGTTTCTACAGCAGGAGCTGCTTCTTCAACAGGAGCTGCAACTTCAGCAGCAGGAGTGGCAACTTCTTCAACAGCAGGAGCAGCGGTTTCAGTAACGGGAGCTTCAACAGTAGCAGGTGCGGCCGCTTCTGTAGCAACAGGAGCTGGTTCAGCAGCAAAAACAGTAGCAGCAGTGGCAAAGACTGCCAACATGCTAGAAAAACGGATATTCATTTATAGTCCTCCTTTTTCAAAGTTTACGAAAAATATACAATGTTTTGATAGTCAATAACGAGTTGAAGTTGCGTAAAATCAACTTTTTTTTTCAAAACTCCTTTTTTTAGTGAAAAAAAAAGGATTTTTTCTAAATTTTTTTTCATGAAAATGAATATTATCGCCAAAGAAACAGGCAAGGCAAACGCCAATGCCCTCTTTTTCGTCAAGAAATCCGTTCAATTTTCCGCCATCCTCACCGAAGAAGGCGAAAAACAGGTAGAATCCGTTTTGAACGGAATAAGCGATGGAGTTTTCGAAGATCTTGAATTTCTCGAAATCGATGGTAAAGCAACCATATTTGTGGATGCCGCAAAAGAGCGCGGCATTTCTAGCTTGGACCATTTGAGAATGGCCGCTTACCGCCTAGCTACGCGAGCATCAAAAAAACAAATTCCTATAGTGAGCATCATGCTTGCCGATGCCGCTCCAGAACAGTTCAAGGCTATCGCCCATGGACTTCATTATGCCGACTATAAATTCAACGCCTACAAGAGCGTAAAGAAAGATTCCTTCCCGGTTACCTTTGAAATCGTAGCAGGCGAACATACCGCAGAGTTCAAGAAAATCGCCGAAGACGTAGCCGTAGAACAAAAGGCAATCGTCCTTGCAAAGAATCTGATTAACACATGTGCGTCCGATCTTACTCCTGCAGATTTCGTTGATCGTGCCAAGACTATCGCCAAATACACAGACGGCATATCCATCAAGATTCGCGACATAAAGCAGCTTGAAAAGGAAGGTTTCATGGGTCACGTCACCGTTGGCAAGGGCAGCTCTCGCCCACCATTTATGGTGACCTTGAGTTACGACGGAACCAAAGCCGCACGCGGTTCTCGCGCAGATAGAACCTCTGCAGACCACCTGGTCATTGTGGGAAAGGGTCTTTGCTTTGATACCGGCGGACTCTGCCTTAAGCCGCCCAAATCCATGCCGGAAATGATCAGCGACATGTCTGGTGCAGCCACCACCTTGGCAGCAATCCAGGCCATCGCCACCTTGAAGCTTCCCCTCCGCGTCAGTGCAGTGCTTTGCCTTGCAGAAAACGCCATCGGCAACACCTCCGTTCTTCCCGGCGATATCTTTACCGCAAAGAATGGCAAGACTGTCATGGTGGACAACACCGACGCCGAAGGCCGTTTGGTTCTGAGCGACGGCCTCGCCGAAGCAGGCCTCATCGGAGCAACCCACATCATTGACCTCGCTACTCTCACAGGTGCCATGGTTCGCGCTTTGGGTTATGCTGTTACAGGTTTCTTCAGCAATGATGACGACCTGGCCCGCGCTGTGATCAACTGTGGCGAAGAATGTTGTGAAAAGTTCTGGAGCATGCCTCTGGAAGAAGAATACGCCGACGCCCTCAAGGATCGCTTCGCCGATCTCAAGAACACAGGCTCCGACGCAGGCGCAATTTCTGCCGCCCTGTTCCTCCAGGAATTCGTTCCCGCAAACACCGCATGGAGCCACTGGGATATCGCTGGCACCGCCTTCGTTTCCAAGAAGTGGAAGTACACCGAATATGGCGCTACCGGCTTTGGCGTACAGACTTTGATCGAGCTCGCACGCCGCATGAGCGCAGGCCCGCTCTGCGAAATCAACGGCGAATACAGGGCTATTTAACACCTTTCAAAAGTTCAAACATTCGTTCTTTTATCCCTAGGCAAACGTCTAGGGATTTTTGTATAGTAAAAAATTTACGACAAAGTAAAATTTTTCTGTAATTTTTTTTTGATTATTCAAATCGTAAAAAACGCGTGTGTTACATTTTTTATCGTTTCATAACAAAATGTATTACTATGTATAACATTTATTCATAAATCAAGAACAAAGTAATTCTTTGTTAATTTGTTCAAAAATTATTCATTTGTAGTAAAATTATTTTAACCAGCAGACTCATTGACTTTCTGTTTTGAAAGTTATAACTCCCTATCGACAATTTCTTATTTAAAGATTACGATATTATTGTAATTAACTAAAAATTGCCGTAGTTACTTCAAAAAAGCAAATCACGGACCTGTTGCATTTTTGCTGTAATTACAGACAAACTCACACAAAAGGTCCTGAGAAAAAAATTATGCCAAGAGTACTCCCTCCCGTAACAAAAGCGGGCGTAACAACAAAAACGAACCTCGTGGAAACATTTGAATTCCTCGGCAATAAGGGCAACGCCATCGTAAAGAAATACAATTCCATTTATGGTGATGGCGACATCCATACTGGTGACGGCGGAAAGGTTATCGTCAGCGCACTCGCCAACCTTAGCCAGGTCAGCTCCACAATCATTCGTTTGACCCTCACATATCGCGTATGGGAATCGAGTTACTTCTCCAAGAGAGGCCGCAATACAGACTGTTTGCTCTTCACCGCAACAAAGGACATTAACGTATCCCGTTTCTGCACCACCACAGTCACCTATAAGGGCAACGACAAAATTACAACCGTAACGTCTGTGCAGCTCGGTGCATGCGCCGAAGCCTTCTACACCGATTACTACAACACCAAGGATTCCAGACACGGTTGGTATCCCATTGACCCCAAATCCAAACTGGACGCCAGCTGGTACGGCACTGCAGTAGCCCCCAGCAACAGAGCTCAATCTTGGCTTCCGTTAACATCCAACGCAGGCCAATTATTGGTGAAAATTGATGGTAGCGGCAGTGAACTTACCAGTGTGGGCAATATTGGTATTAAGGGTGCCTTGTACATTCCTCTGATTATCAAATCCACAGACACCATCGTCACTACTGTTGACGACCAGGTTAATTCCGTCGTTACAACAAACAAGTCCTATGGTACTTGCCCCGTTCTCTCCAATATTTCCGACAATGTTTACGACGCTTTGGGACATGGCTACGACATGTGCCTGGGTTCATACGCTAGCGGTGACGACTGCAAGGACCCCGTCATGGATTTGGACGCATTGAACGCCTACAAGCGAATTAACGAAAGCAAAAATGTCAAGAGTGAGTTCATTTCCAACGAAGGTAAGACCTTCGAAGAATATTCCTCCGACATCACAAAGAAGCTTGAAATCAAGGCATCCGCAAGCGCATTTGGCGCAACCTTGAATCATCAGACCACAATCACTTCCAAGTCTGAAACTAGCAAGACAAGAACTTGTGCGTTCAAGACCGTCCGTGATTCCCTCCGCGGAAAGAAATACCAGATTGAAGGTGCAGCTGATTTCAACACCATGGCCTCCTTCCTCAGCAAGAATTTCTTGAACGACCTGAATCGAGTTTCTGCTGAAAAACTTGTTGAACAGTACGGCACCCATGTTTTGATGGGTGTATTTATGGGCGGCCGCGTCGACTACAACTACATGTACGACCGTTCCGCTTCCAAGGAAACAAATTCTTCTAGCATTTCCTCTTCCACAAGCTTCTCCTGGAGCGCAAAAGGAATTCCGACTCAGGCTCCGAAGGAAAAAGGAAAGAGCTACGAAGACGAACTGAAGCAGAAAATACTCAACAGTAGTGACGCCAAGACAATTGAACAGTTCAGATTGGCACTTGCTGATAGTCAGAAAAACGGCTCTCAAAAAACAGAAGAAAAAAAAGATGGCACTGGTGATGCTCCCAAGGGAACCGGCGGTTCTGTTTCCGTATTGACAGAAGAAACTCGCAACTCCTCTTCTACCATCGAAACCGAAAACACTAGATTCGAACTCACCGTAGTTGGTGGCGATACAAGAAAGGCTAAGGCTTTGCAAAAGGACCCCTCTAGCGAAGCAGCTTTCGATAGCTGGGCAGACACTCTCGATATGAAGAATGATCCCATCTTCTCCGACTTTGTCCCCGGAACAATCGTTCCGCTCTACGAAATCATTCCTGCAGGTTACAAACTGAATGCAGAATCCGTAAAGAACGCCATTAAGGATTACTACAAGAAGCATGGCGTAACCTTTGCCGATCCTAAGCATGGACTCATGACCGTTCCGTTCTGCGAATATAGAGGCAAGGACGATTGCATTAACTACGACAAGGCAAACGGCGGCAAGAACGATGGCGAAATCAGCACCCAAAAGGGAAAGAGAACTGACTGGAAAATTCGCGTTCAGCCCGTAAACTTCGAAGATGGATCCTTCATTTTCGCACTGACCCTGACTGTATACGAAGGCGGCCAAGGTGCAGGTAGAAGCATTATCCAGCTCCGTAAGCAGGTTCCTGTAAAGCGTAACTACATCTACCAGGCAGCCGACATTCCTACAATCAATAATGTAAATCACATTGCCGATGATGCCTCTGGATCTGTTGTTGGATCTTGCCACGACTACATTGACATTACCGACTCTATCCGTAAACAGGGATGTCAGTTCATCGACACCGACTCTGAACGCGTATTCGTACGTATCGACGGTAGTGGCGATGACTACGGTAACATTGGCGTCAAGTGCAAGCTCAAGGTTCCGTACATCTACTACTAATCAAACAATTCTTCCTTATGCAATAAGGGCAGGCGTTAGCCTGCCCTTTCTTTTTGTTTTACAGTTTCAACAACAATTTACAAACGCTTCTAGCAAGCTAGCTACATTTGCATCCCCGTTAGTAGCCCTATGAACAAAGGAGGGCGTGTATCAACGAATGCAGCCCGAGTAATTGGCCAGAGTCCCTAATTACCCGTTGCACCATCGTAAAGAGAAACTGGGTCGTCGGAACCGCAAGTAATCGTTACACCAGATGTTCCTTCTTCGTCATTTTCAAATCGAGAAGCAAGGCAGCCGGCGCCATCATCACCTTGATCGCCCTTGTCACCCTTATCGCCTTGTTCGCCCTTGTCACCTTGATCGCCCTTTTCGCCATCTAGGCCATTCCAAACGATCACAGGAGTGGATCCTTCACCACAAGTAATGGCAACGCCCGTTCTTCCGCTATCTTCATCGGTGTAAGAAGCGGCAGTGCAACTTGTTCCAGCAATACCTTGGATACCTTGAACGCCTTGAATGCCTTGAATGCCCTGTTCACCTTGTTCTCCCTGATCACCTTTATCACCTTGTTCACCCTTCGCCCCATCATAAAGGACAACAGGATCGCTAGAGCCACAAGTTATGGATACTCCGGACTTACCATCTTCATCATTTTCAAATCGGGTTGCAGAACAACTGATGCCGGCTTCGCCCTTGTCACCCTTATCACCCTTGTCACCCTTGTCGCCTTGTTCGCCCTTTTCGCCATCGAGGCCATTCCAAACGATCACAGGAGTGGATCCTTCACCACAGGTAATGGCAACGCCAGTTCTTTCACTATCTTCATCGGTGTAAGAAGTGGCAGTGCAACTTGTTCCAGCAATACCTTGGATACCTTGAACGCCTTGAATGCCCTGTTCACCTTGTTCACCCTGATCACCTTTATCACCTTGTTCACCCTTCGCACCATCGTAAAGTGTCACAAGATCACTGGAACCACAAACAATGGACACTCCGGACTTACCGTTTTCGTCATTTTCAAATCGGGTTGCAGCGCAGCTGATTCCGGCATCACCTTTATCGCCCTTATCACCCTTATCGCCTTTTTCACCCTTTTCGCCATTATTCAAATGACCTATATATTCATCGTCGCAATAGACGTCAAAACCGTCTTCTGGACTGAGGTTTACAGTACAAGAAGTACCATCTACACCGTCAATACCGTCCTTACCATCCTTACCGTCTATACCATTCCACAAGGTGTCCGGAACAGGAGTATCAACACAAGAAATTGCGTAGCCAGTTCTACCGGTAGCGACATCTTCAACAGAATTTACAGAGCAACTAGTTCCATTCCAAACATAAACAGGTTTTTCTGCTCCGCACTGAATGGAAAAGCCCTCTCTACCACGAGCCGTTTGCGGAGTAGCAACACAGCCATCGCCGTCTACACCGGGCAAACCGTCTTTACCATCGATGCCATTCCAAACGTACTGAGGAGCTTCATCACCACACTGGATTACAAAACCAGTTCGACCGTCCATCTTAGCTTCTTTCGCAGTACAGGCAATGCCGTCCTTACCATCTTTACCCTTAAGGCCATTGGTTCCGTTCAAAAGAACGCCCAAAGAGTCGCCACCGCAAATAACCTTATGACCATCAATGTCAGCCAAAGGCTTAATGGTACAGGAAGCTCCATCTTCGCCATCTACGCCATCGGCACCGGGTTTACCGTCTGCGCCAGCAGCGCCATTCTTGCCGTTCTTACCATCTTTACCGTTGGCGCCGTCTTTGCCGTTATAGACCACACCGATAGAATCGCCCCCGCAAATAATTTTGATACCAGTACTATCGGCAAGGGATTCTGTAGAACAATTAAAAGAAGTCTTGTTGCCAGATTCATGTTCAGATGCTTCACTGGAACCACCAGAGCATGCCCCCAACAGCATCAAAACAGCAAAAGCAATCGCAGATTGTGCAATTTTATTCATATATAAACTCATCTTGAGACTCTTTGTTTAAATATATAACTCCACCAATGAGGCAAAATGTAAAAAAAGAATATTCCCATGTAAAACGTCATCTACCGACTACGAAAGAAATGAAATTCAAACAAGGCACTTAAAAACGCCTTGGGACACCGCGGATTTTAAAAAGTTACTTTTTGTGCAGTGAACCTATTGACATTTGCCTTTTTGTACACTATATTTGTAGTTGAATAATTTCCAGACAGCTTATGAGGTATAAAATGGAAACTTTTAACAACTACAAAGAACCCGAATCCATGGATGAAATGGACCAGGAATCCGGCAGCAAGCGTAAAGGCTTGACTGCTCGCCAAGAAGAAATCTTGGAATACATCAAAAAATATTCCAAGGAAAATCGCATGCCGCCTACTGTTCGCGAAATCGGCAATCATTTCGAGATTTCTTCCACCAATGGAGTTCGCTCTATTCTTGCGGCCCTCATCAAGAAGGGTTACATCAATCGTTCCCCTCGTCTGAGTCGCGGCATCGAAATTCTAGACAATGGCAAGGCTGAAGCTGTAAGCAACACTATTGAAATTCCCATTGTCGGCCGCGTTGCCGCAGGCACCCCGATTCTTGCAGTACAGAACCTCGAAGGAACCGTCACCATCGACCGCGATTTCTTGGCATGCCGCACCGATGTGTTCGCACTTCGCGTTAAGGGCGACTCCATGATCAACGCAGGCATCTTCGACGGTGACCTCATTTTCGCCCGCCAGCAAAAGACTGCTGACCGCGGTGAAATCATCGTTGCCCAGGTAGATAACGAAGCAACAGTCAAGTACTATCATCCGGCAGATGACCGTATTGAGCTTCGTCCCGCAAACCCCAACTACCGCCCCATCATTGTGAAGAATGACAAGGAATTTTCCATTGCCGGCCGTGTAATTGGCGTAATGCGCAAGGTGAACTAGGCTGAATCTTATTTAAGCCAAACTTATCTTAACGACAAAAAACTTCATAAGCAAAAACGCAGACCTTTCGGCCCGCGTTTTTTTTAATTTGTTCACAATATGGAAACTATTTTTTGCTCGGAATAAATCTACGGCAATTAATCTTCCATATCTGCAAGATCTTCTTCGGCTTCCTTCAAGTCATCGGCATCCGGTCCCATGATTTCATCATCTTCTTCATCAAGGGAGTCGCCGCCCATAGCGCCCAACTGGTATTCCACCTTACGGGCTTCCTTGGACTGACCAAGCTTAAGGATCATTGCACATTCTTCACAGTAACCAAGATGCTTATCTACCCAGAATTCCGGAGAGACCAAGTTGCGATTGCAACGGGTACACATCTGAGATGCAGCTTCTCGTTCAAATGCAAGATTCTGTTCTTCAAGTTCCTTGAGGATTCGTTCCGTAAGTTCTTCCTGAGTTTCTTCGGCTAGAGAAATCTTGTGACGGATGGAAGAAGTCGGCTTCATTTCGAGATTTTTCATTTCAGAAGACATCTTCTTCTTGTTGGAACGGTCTTCCTGTTCATCGATTTCAATGAACATCACGGTCTTGGAAAGTTTTCTAACGCCTTCGAGGAGAACGGCGTAGTCGTATTCCTTCTTGGAACCCTTACCACTCTTTTCTTCAACTTCGTGCTCGACAGCTGGAGTTTCTACTGTAGCTTCGACCTTTCCGGACTTACCCTTGCCGCCCTTCTTGGTGTTTTTTTCTTCGACCGGAGCTACGACTTCCTTAACTTCCTCGACAATTTCTTCAGCCTTAGCCTTGACCTTTGCCGGCTTCTTGGGAGCGACCTTAGGAGTTTCCTTTACAGCCTTAGCGGGTTCAGCTTTCTTTGCAGGCTTTGCAGCAGCTTTAGTTTCAACCTTAGCCGCAGCCTTAGGCGCAGGCTTTGCAGCAACAGCCTTCTTAGCGGTTTCAACCTTCTTGGCAGGTTTAGCGATGGGCTTTGCAGTGGCCTTAGGAGCAGGCTTAGGTACAGCCTTGGATGCCGGTTTGGCAGCAGCCTTTGCGGCGGCCTTGGGTGCAACCTTAGGCGCAGGTTTTGCAGCAACCTTCTTGGGTTCAGCCTTCTTTGCAGCGGGCTTTGCGGCAACCTTTGCGGCAGCCTTTACATCCTTGGCAGGAGCCTTAGCCGGCTTCTTGGCTGCACTGGCAGCGGCAGTCTTCTTTGCAGGAGCGCTTGCAGCTTTCTTTGCAGGAGCCTTTTCAGCAGCTTTTTTAGCGGGAGCTTTTTTAGCTGCAGGCTTGGCAGATACTTTCTTAGAACTCATAGGTTACTTCTTTTCCACAATTTTGATGTTGATAATGGGGTCATTAGCTTCAATGCGACAGACTACATCGTGTCCAGAGATGACCTTTCCGAAAACAGTATGCATACCGTCGAGATGAGGCTGTGCATTGTGCGTAATAAAGAACTGGGAGCCGTTGGTATTAGGGCCACGATTTGCCATGGAGATAACACCAACTTCGTGCTTCAAAGAGTTAATTTCGTTATCAATGGTATAACCAGGGCCACCCGTGCCATCGCCATTGGGATCTCCGCCCTGAATCATGAATCCACGAATCACACGATGAAAAACAAGACCATTGTAAAATCCCTTATTGGCCAGATCCACAAAGTTTGCCACAGTGTTGGGAGCTTCCTTGAAATTCAAATCCAAAACAATTTCACCTTCGTGAGTTGTAATCGTAGCTTCAATGGACTGAATCCCGGTATAATCCTTATTGAAAACCTTTCCTTCGGCACAACCCAAAGCGAAAAGTCCACTCAACAGCATTGCAACAAAGAGTCTTTTCACAATTTTCATAGTTTCCATTGTATAAATCAAAATAATTTACCAATTATTGTTCCAAATATATCAAAATATTCAAGCGAAGTTCTCTTGATACCTCTGGAACACCCCGTTTTTCTACCCTATTTTTACCATTATTCTTTTAAAAAGATATTACAAACAAATTAACACCCATTTTCCCTTCTCTGCTCAACTTCCTTCGGCGCACCATTCAGAAACATCCAGTCATCCCATTTTTACTATCTTTACCTCCAAAAAATTATCAATCTGGAACCTTTATGGCTCAAAACGACAATATCAGAAATTTCAGTATCATCGCCCACATCGACCACGGTAAATCCACCCTGGCCGACCGTATGATTGAACTGACCAAGACTGTTGCCAAGAATGAAATGATGAACCAGCTCCTGGACGACATGGACTTGGAACGCGAACGCGGCATTACCATCAAGGCCCACGCCATCCGCATGGTGTACGAACGTGACGGCAAGGAATACATCCTGAACATGATCGACACTCCGGGGCATGTGGACTTTACTTACGAAGTGAGCCGTTCCCTGGCCGCTTGCGAAGGAGCCATTCTCGTGGTTGACGCAAGCCAGGGCATTGAAGCCCAGACCCTTTCCAACCTGTATCTGGCGATTGAAAACAACCTGGAAGTCATCCCTGTTTTGAACAAGGTGGACTTGCCGGGTGCACAGCCCGATCATTTCGCCCAGATGATCGGCGACTTGCTAGGTTACGATCCGGATAAGATTCCCCGCATTTCTGCAAAGACTGGCCTGAACGTGGAGCAGGTTTTAGACAAAATCGTAGACGAAATTCCCGCCCCCACAGGCGAAAGCGAAAAGCCGCTGAAGGCCCTGATTTTTGACTCCGTCTACGATTCCTACCGCGGCGTCATCAACTACATCCGTATTGTTGAAGGCACCCTGAAGGCAGGCATGAAGATCCGCATGATGAAGACCGGCGGTGAATACATGGTCACCGAAGTAGGTACCTTCAGCATGCGTCGCGACCCCAAGCCGGAACTGACCGCAGGCATGGTAGGCTATGTGCTTGCCAACGTGAAGACTATTAGCGACGTGAAGATCGGCGACACCTTGACCGACGCCGCCAACCCTGCAGAAGAACCGCTGCCCGGCTACAAAGACATTCTGCCCATGATCTACTCCGGTATCTACCCCATCAATCCGGAAGATTACAAGGACCTCCGCGAAGCACTTGAGAAGTTGCGCCTCAACGACTCCGCCCTCACCTGGGAACCGGAAACTTCCGAAGCCCTGGGCTTTGGTTTCCGTACTGGCTTCCTTGGACTTCTGCACATGGAAATCGTGCAGGAACGTTTGGACCGCGAATTCAACGTAGACATCATCACCACCGTTCCCAACGTGGAATACCACGTGTACATGAGCGATGGCGAAATGATCAAGATCGAAAGCCCGTCTAAGCTCCCCGACGCCAGCCGCTACGACCACATCGAGGAACCTTATGTGAAGGCTCAGATCTTTACGCCTAAGGAATTCGTGGGCGCCCTCATGACTCTTTGCGACGAAAAGCGCGGCGAGTTCGAGACCATGGAATACCTGGACGAGACCAAGTGCATTCTAAAGTACAACCTGCCCCTGGCAGAGATCATGTTCGACTTCTACGACCGCCTGAAGTCCGTAAGCCGCGGCTACGCCGGTCTGGACTATGCTCCCATGGGCTACCGCCAGAACAACCTGGTGAAGCTGGACATTCTTTTGAATGGCGACCCGGTGGACGCCTTCTCCGTGATTATCCATCGCGACAAGGCCCACACTTACGCCAACGCCATCTGCGTCAAGCTGAAGGATCTCATTCCCCGTCAGCAGTTCGACGTGGCCATCCAGGGTGCCATCGGCGGTAAGATCATTAGCCGAAGCACTGTGAAGGCTGTGCGTAAGGACGTGCTTGCCAAGTGCTATGGCGGTGACATTACCCGTAAGCGTAAGCTTCTCGAAAAGCAGAAGGAAGGTAAGAAGCGCATGAAGAGCATCGGTTCCGTGGAAGTGCCCCAGAAGGCATTCCTTGCCGTGCTCTCCCTGTCCGATGATTCTAGCAGCAGCGGTGACTAATTCAGCAACGAATTAGGTTTTCAATTCCGGGAAAAAACAAACAATGTCAGCACTAGACCGAAAAGTAAGGCGATTACAGCGGCGGAATTCCCAAAGCCACGCTTTCTTTTTGGCAATTGTGTTATTGATATTTGTTGGAATCGCTGTATTTATCAGGCTGTATATCTTTGAACCGGTGAAGCTCATGGACACATCCATGGCTCCTAAATTCAAGGAGCGATCCATTACTTGGATGTGCAAGATTCCCCAATGCCTTGCAAGAATCAACGACCAAGATGTTGTGTGGGCCAAGTTGAACTCCAACGAGACCCTAGTGAGAAACATCCTTGCAATGCCCGGTGATTCCATTGAAATTTCTGATAAAGGCGAAGTAACGACACCCCACAAATCCTACCTGTGGGGTGGAGAAGACGCTTTTATCCAGAGTCGAAAAATCTACATACCTAAGACAGGCGACACTTTACGCTTTGCTGAATTAAATGACGTAGAACAGGACTACATCATCGCTTACCTTCGCGAAAAAGGTGAAAATATACTTATTAAAACAACACTGTGGCAGGGCAATCGAGAAATCAATCTTGAACGCGTTGGTTCCACAAAAATCGCAAACCGCCAAGTAAGTTTGAACGAAATCGACTACCTTCCCTGGCAAGACCGCTACCTGATTGAAGAACAAATCCGACATAGCGAACCGGGCAATGCTCCTATCAAGCTAAAGCGTCAACTGTTCCGCGGAAAAATCCTACAGATTGTTCCCCAAGACACAACAATAAATGACACCCTAAAGAACGACTCAGCAAAGAGCGACACTCTGAAAGCAGAAGCTGCAAGGAAAGATTCAGCCTCTGTAGACACAACAAAAATCGGAAGTACTATTAAGCCTCACAACATAAAGATTTTCGACAGCGAAATCACAGAAATCGTCATCACAGATGACTGCTTCTATCTTGTCTGTAACAAGTCCTACAGCTGTCCTGACTCCCGTGAAATGGGCTTCTTTACGAGAAACAAAATTATTGGACGACATGTGGAATGGCCCGACAGATTTAGGGACGCCATCATCTCCCCCATTGTGAAATATGCTCGTTTTGTCCAAAGCCTCGTTTCAAGCACCTGGTCCAAGATGATTACGTTTGTCAGTGAAAAAATCAACGCAGTAAAGCAATGGTATAACAATCCGGCTAAAGATGAAAATAAAGAACAGGATTTGGAAAAAGAAAACAGCAAGTCTACAGTCAAAAAAAGAGAACGTAAAAACGCAGAACAACTGGGTAAAGAAAACGTCATACAAGACAGATCCATGAAGAGGAAACCGGTCCGAAAGCCTATAGACTCTCAAGACGATTAACCTGATTGCAGCAACCTACTGCAAAAAACATCAAACCATTTGTTTACAGAAAAAGACCGCAGCCGTAGCCGCGGTCTTTTTTAGATTTAAGATGTTTGTTCGAAACCCGAACGCAGTCTGTAAGACCTAGTCCAGAGTGTGAACCAGGAGACCGTCACGGAGCTTGGGTTCGAACCAGGTGCTCTTAGGCGGCATGATTTCGCCAGCGTCGGCGATGTTCATGAGCTGGTCCAGGGTGGTGGGATACATTGCAAATGCGCATGCGCATTCGCCGCTGTCCACGCGCTTTACCAGTTCGCCGAGACCGCGGATGCCACCAACGAAGTCGATGTTCTTGGAGGTACGAGGATCGTCTACGTCGAAGAGAGGCTTGAGAATCAGCTTCTGGAGGAGAGCCACGTCGAGGCTATCTACGGGGCCCAGGTTCTTCAGGTATTCAGCCTTAAAGGTGCAAGCATACCACTTGCCGCCCATGTAGAAGTTCACCTGGTTCTGCTTTGCGGGGCTCTGCATTTCGGCGAGAGGAGCAATGTCAAATACCTTGGCCATTTCTTCCATGAGCTGTTCCGGAGTACGGCCGTTCAAAGACTTGAGAACGCGGTTGTAGTCCAGAATCTTCAGCTGGGTGCTGGGGAACAGGATTGCGAGGTAACGGTTGAATTCTTCTTCACCAGTGTAGGTGCCAGCCTTCTTGGCTTCTTCGGCACGGTAGCTGGCAGCGCGAGCGCCAGCAGCACTACGGTGGTGACCGTCAGCGATGTAGCTAACGGGAACAGCTTCGAAAGCCTTGCGGATAGCAGCGATCTTGGCGTCGTCTTCAATAACCCATACAGTGTGGCCAAAGCCATCTGCTTCGGTAACGAAGTCATAGGTAGGAGCGGTCTTGATCACGTCTGCCAGCAGTTCGAACTGACCTTCGTCGCGATAGGTCAGGAACACCGGACCAGTATTGGCGTTGGTGCCAAGAACGTGGCGCAGACGGTCTTCTTCCTTGTCGGCACGGGTAAGTTCGTGTTTCTTGATTGTACCGTTGAAATAGTCTTCAGCAGGAACGCAGCAAACCAGACCGTACTGTTCACGACCATTCATGGTCTGACGGTAGATGTAGAGGCAATCCTTCTTGTCGTGGGCAATGACGCCATCGGCAATCATCTTGTCCAGGTTTGCACGAGCGTGTGCATAAACCTTAGGATCGTATGCGTCCAAGGAGTCATCCAATTCCAATTCGGAACGGGTAACACGGAGGTAGGAGTGAGGAAGGCCCTGAGCCATTTCCTTGGCTTCAGCGCGGTTCATCACGTCGTACGGCAGGGCGGAGATGTTCTTGGCTTCGGCAGGGTCAACCGGGCGAAGTGCCTTGAACGGATAGATGTGCATCATAGGTTTCTTTCCTTTGTGAGCTTCTTTGATTAAAACTTCGTCTTCACTAATCAGGTTGTGAATAAATCCAGTCTTTTTTGCCATCCACTTCTTACGGCGATGACTTACGATGACATAAGCTAGAATAAAAAAGATGATACCGCCGATGGCAGCCACAATAGTGATGCCAATTAAGAAGGCGATCAGGTGGTCCGGTGCGTTATGGGCCAGATTCTTAATCACTGTAACGCAGTTCTTGAAAGAAAGCCCTTCCATCTCGGACAGGAAGTCAAAGTTGATCTTATCGGGATTGATGATCTTGCAGCCGATGAAATACCCAGCAGGATAGAAGAAACCAAACTGGGTAAATGGGTTGGCCACGAAAGAAGATACTACACCAGGAACTTTAGGCAACTTAAAAGCAGCGCAAAAAGCAACCGTCAAAAGGATCGCCACACCAATTGTGGGCCAAATTCCAATAAATACGCCAGCAAACACCGAAAATGCTACACGAAGAGCATCCTGGTTCTTGGGGAACATGCGGTTGTAGTAGATTCTACTCAACCTCTTAATCTTTGGTTCCTGACGTCTTTTGGGCAATTTATCCAACACGCTCATACGAGGAACAAAGATAGTAAACTTTTCATAACAAGACAAAAGAATTTCTACATTTTGTGACATGAAACATTTGATTTCTAAAGAAGGTTTTGAGAAGTTCAAGGCAGAGTGGGAGCAACTCAAATACGTTGAGCGCCCAGCCATGATCAACCAGGTACAGGCTGCAGCTGCAGAAGGCGATCGCAGTGAAAATGCGGCTTACACCTACGGCCGTATGCGTGTTCGCGAAATCGACCGTCGTCTGCGAGAATTGGACCGCATTCTAGACGGAGCTAAGATTGTCGAAAATGCAGCCTCCGAAGATGGATCCATCCGATTTGGCGCCACCGTCAAGATGAAGGACGCAAAGACCAAGCGCGAAAAGGTGTACCAGATCGTTGGAGATAAGGAAATTGACCCGCTGCAGGGCAAAATCAGCATGAAGTCCCCTGTAGGCGAAGCCTTGATGGGAAAAAAGCAGGGCGAAACTGTACAGGTACAGGCACCCAAAGGACTCATCACCTACGAAATCGTGGAAGTTAGTTACTAGTGAATAGTTAATAGTGAATAGTGAATTTCGTCACAGCACTTCACTGTTCACTGTTAATTGTTCACTGTTAATTGATAACTAAGTCGAGCGTCGCAAAAATAAACATGTTTATTTTTATGACCGAGACGCATTATCAAGAATAACTAAGTTATTAATTGTTATTTATGTTTATCGATTCTCACTGTCATTTAGATGCATACGAAGAACATTCCGGTGAAAGCCTGGATGCCTTGTTTGAACGTCTCCATGCCGCCACTTCCGCTGCAGAAGCCACCGGCAATCCGGATGCATTGCCTCCCCTGCCCCAAGGCGACGCCATGTGGAGTAGCCCTAAGAAGGCAGAAGACAGCTTGATTCGCATGCCCGAAGCCTTTGTACACGTGGCTTGCAGTCCCGAAAACTTTGATGACGGTATTAAGCTTGCAGAAAAATACCCATTTGTCTACACAGCCTTTGGAATCCATCCGGAATGTGTCGAGCGCGAAACCCAACAAGATGAAGAACGTTTGGTACAACTCCTAAAGCATCCCAAGTGTGTTGGCTGCGGTGAAATCGGCCTAGATTACCATTACGGCAGCGAAACCAAGGAAGCGCAAAAGAAGCTTTTCGAGCGCCTCCTCCAGGCAGGTATTGATTCCGAAAAGCCCCTGGTTCTGCACCTGCGAGAAGCTGATGACGACGCCATCGCGATCCTCAAAAACGCAGATCTTCGAAATACTAAAGTCCACGTACATTGTTTTACCGGCGATGCACCCTTTGTGGAGCGCCTGCTGCAGTTAGACAGCCACATATTCGTTGGTTTTACGGGCATTATCACTTTCAAGACCGCACAAAACGTACGCGATGCAGCAGCCATTGTCCCCTTGGAGCAGTTACTGCTGGAAACGGACACGCCCTATATGGCTCCCGTACCCCACCGCGGAAAAACCTGTCACCCAGGATTCATCCCCTACACCGCACGAATGTTGGCCCATATAAAGAATATGCCCGTAGAGGATCTCTACAGGCACTGTCGGGAAAACACCAGGCGTTGCTACGGCATCTAATGGACGGCAAGAGACGCCGGCATATAATGGTCCTTCAGATACCCCAAAGCCAAATCAGGAGTTAAGGGTTTACTAAAGTAAAAACCTTGAATTAGACGACAGCCTTCGGCACGAAGGAAATCCAACTGTTCCTCCAGTTCCACACCTTCAGCGATCAAATCCAGGTTCAAGGACTTTGCAATGCCAATCACCATACGGGCGAAGGCGGCATCTTCTTCATCTTCAGCCACATGATCCACAAAGGACTTGTCCATCTTTAACGTATGGATTGGGAAACGTTTCAAGTAAGATAGAGAGCTATAACCAGTGCCAAAGTCATCAATGGAAATTTGGAGACCCATGCTAGACAGAGCCTTCATAATTTCAATGGTCTTTTCAGCTTCGCAAACGGCTGTGTATTCCGTAATTTCAAGCTTAAGATTCTTTGGATTCAACTTGGTTTCAAGCAGGACCTTCTTAATATCGTCAAGCATGCTATCCATAGCAAATTGCTTGGCAGAGAAGTTCACAGCCACCTGAATATCCTCAAAGCCCATATCCACCCACTTCTTAGCCTGAACACAAGCCATACGCAAAATTAAAGCGCCCATAGGAATAATCAAGCCTGTTTCTTCGGCAATGGGAATAAATTCCGCAGGAGAGATATATCCCTGTTCGGACTGTTTCCAGCGAACCAAGGCTTCGAATCCCGCAATTCGGTTACCCCTTGTAATATCAACAATAGGCTGATACATCAGCACAAATTCTTGAGCCTGGATAGCACGTCGAATTTCAAATTCTAGCTTGTAAAGCTTCATGGCCTTTTCACGAATACCACCGCTAAAGAACTGAATGCCGCCATGGTTCACGCTCTTTTTCATTTCGCGGAGGCTGGAAGTTGCATTAGCCATAACATCTTCAACGCAGTCCACATCGTTATTCAAGGCAACAGCCATAGAAACACTAATGTAAATATCGCGGCCCTCAATCTGCACAGGCATCTTTACGGTGTTATGAATTCGACGAACCAAAGGCAACACTTCGGAGTCGGAATCACCACTTTGAATATTGTGAAGAATAACGGCAAAGACGTCAGGTCCAATACGAGCAATAGTATCTGTCGGGCGGCACTGAGACTTGATGCGATCTGCTACAATACGAAGGACAGAATCACCAACATTTATAGAATATGATGTATTAATAGCGCCAAAGCTATCAATATCCAGGAGAGCTACGGCGAAAACGTAATCCGGACGCTGCAGAGACACATCCACATCGACCTTAAGCTTTTCTAGGAAGAACTTTCGGTTGTAAACGCCAGTCAAAGCATCGCGATAAGCGTAATAATCTTGCTTTTCAGATGCGGTGCTATCAGAAATCTCGTTAATGGCCCCAATAATGCGGATTGGCCGACCGTCATCACTCTTCTGAATATTGCCGGAAATCTGCAAATGATGTTCATGGGAAGATTTCTGAAGCAAGGTAACCTTCGCCGAGAAATTCGTACCGTTTTCCATGGCAGAATTCAAAGCATCTCTAAAATGCAGCCAATCGCTTTCAAGAATATGGGATTTCAGTAAATCGAAGGAATCATCAATCTTGGCTGGATCCGCCTTCAGGAACTTGGCAGCCTTCTGAGACCAGTAAACCTTTCCCGTAGCCACATCAAAGGTCCAGAAACCGCTGGAAGAAACATCCACCATCATCTGGAAAAGTTCATCTTTTTCTACCAGGTCCTTCTGGAAGTCTCGAGCAGGCATCGCACTTGTAGGAGGTGGAGGCACAATGTCCACATCATCGCGCATCTTACGACGGCTACCGATTAAAGGAAAGCGATAAGTTATGGCAACAATGATCAAAAAAACATCTGCAAAAACATAGGGAATAACGAAAGCAACGTTATGGGTGCTTTCTAAAATCTCTGGAATAAATGCAGCAAAGAAAACCCCTGCAAAAATCAGCAGGAACCTCAATAACCTCTTTTCATCAAATAAGCGCATTAACTATAAACCAATCCCTAACCCTAATATATCGTTTTATTTTCCTAAAAGAGCCTAATCATTTGCATTTTGTAAAAAAAAGTTAAAAATTACACGCTTATTACACATTTTAGATACAAAATGCCCCGAATCTCTTTCGAAACTCGGGGCAATTATGGGGGTTAGAAGTAGTGCCAGAGGGACTCGAACCCTCGTTGCCGACGTGAGAGGCCAGTGTCCTAGACCACTAGACGATGGCACCAAAAATCAGTCTGCTATATTCTGCAACACCAACGATGGCCAAATATAACAAACTAGGTCTAAGTTGTCATTAGTCTCTGTAGAAGAGGTCCATGTTATTTTCTACAGGAGTAGAATTTTCAAGAGAGCTCAGGAATTCGCGGAACATAGCGGCACCAACATAGCTGCTTGCATTGGAAATGTCGTTCTTAACTGCAGCCTTGAGAGCTTCTTCTTCAGGAGCTTTCTTGCTTTCGATCTTGAACATGACAGCACCATTGTCGGTTGCCATAGCGGCGGTCCATTCACCAACCTTTGCGCTCTTGATAGCCTTTGCCAGATTTACGTTGCCGTAACCGAAGCCAGGAACATAGCCTTCAACAGAAGAGGTCTTGGATTCCATCTTGACCTTTTCGATTTCGGTAGTGGAATCAGCGGCCTTAACCTTTTCGGCAACAGAGTTCAGGTACATTTCAGCAGCAGCGGAGGACTTAGCATTAAGCAAAGAAGCCTTGATGCGATCGAAGTTCAAATCCAAGCTACGTTCGCCAGCCTTGAGGTCACCGACCTTAAGAGCGATTGCAACCCACTTGTTGCTCTTCATGACCGGAGAAACCTTGCTTGCTTCCGGCGGAAGGTTTTCGTTGGGCCAAGCGTATGCAGAGAGCCCCTTGAGGTAACCCATGCCTTCGATTTCTTCGTTGCGGCCAAGCCAGTTGGAAACCTTGGAAGGAACATTCTGTTCCTTAGCAGCATCTTCGAAAGACTTGCCTGCGTCAACAGCAGTCTTAATGGAAGTCAAGACACCTTCAAGGCTATCAACAGTTTCAGAGGAAGCGTTAACAACCAAGAGAATGTGACCAACCTTAGCAAGTTCAGCACCGGTGGAATCCTTGGACTTACCGTAGGACTTGATCAGGTGGTAGCCATACTGAGAGCGAACCGGTTCAGAAATAGCACCGGAATCAAGAGCGAGAGCAGCCTTTTCAAATTCAGGAACATAAAGGCCCTTGCCTGCTTCGCCATTGAGAACACCACCGTTTTCAGCAGAACCCGGATCTTCGGAAGAAATGCGAGCCATGTCTTCGAAGGTTGTTGCAGCAGAAGAGTCTGTGAGCTGGTAGTAGAGAGTCATAGCATATTCGCGGATGCGAGCATCATCACCAGCAGTTGCTTCAACAGGGAGATAAGCGTAAGCGAACTTAGCCATGTCCTTAGCAACAAAGAAGCTGTCCTTGTGAGCATTGTAGTAGCCAGCAACCATGACGCTGTCTACAGAATTTTGATCGACAACGAAGTCTGCATTAGAAACGGTAGCAACCTTCAGGTCGTATTCGGTCATGCGGCGTTCAGCAGCCCAGGTAGCTTCGAGAGCAGTGGGATGAACGGAAGCGCCGACCAGAGCCTGCAGTTGGCGGGTAGGAATAGAGTTGGTCTTGAGTTCTTCTTCCAACTGGAGCATTGTACCCCACTTGAAGGCTTCAGGAGTCTTGAGCCAAGCGTCGTATTCTTCCTTGTTGAAGGTAGAATCGGTGAGGAACTTGGGAAGGCTTGCAATGTAAGCCTGAGAACGCTGCATCAGGTCGTCCTGAGAGGTTGCCTGCTGCTGAATGGCGTACAGACGACCCTGAGCTTCCTGTACCAGACGGCCGCGAACAGCGTCGGGATTGTTGCTGAATTCGCCTGCGATTTCGGCAACCGAGGCCTGAAGTTCGGCCTTTTCAAACTGTTCGTTTGCAAGAATCTGCATTACGAAGGAACGGAAGACTTCGGAGCGCAGTTGGGTGTACTGTTCATCTTCGAGATGCTGACCCTGGTACTGGTTCTGCACGATCTGCTTAATGCGGGAGTCGAATTCTGCATAAGAGATCTTCTTATCGTTCACCACACCAACCGGATAGCTGTGTCCCTGGTTGGGAACACGGTCCATGGCCAAAAGGCCAACTGCAATACCTGCAGCGAAAATCACAATAATCCACTTGGCTTTTTCATTAATCCACGTTAACATGAGTAGACTCCATTAGAATTTAATGGCAGCAAATTTAGTCATTTTTTTTCATTTTGTTTTATTTTCCTTTTATTTAATGCCGAAATAGACCTTTTTTTCTAAATATTGGGTATCCAAAATCAAGGTTTAAAACGGAGTTTTATCATGTACGATATTTTGGTACTAGGTGCAGGCATCTCTGGCTTGAGTGCAGCTCTCCATGCCGCAGAAAGAGGTCTTTCCGTAGTTATCCTCACCAAGGGTGCAAAACCGGATGGATCATCTAACTACGCACAGGGCGGCATCGCTACCGTTACCAAAAAAACAGACAAGTTCAAATTCCATATCGATGATACCTTGGAAGCAGGCGCAGGCCTTTGCAAAAAGGAACCGGTAAACATTCTCACCAAGAGCGGTCCCGACACCATCAAGCAGTTGGTCAAATGGGGCGTTCAATTCACACCGAATCCCACCAACCGCGAAGAGTTCGACCTTCACCTGGAAGGCGGCCATAGTCATCACCGCATTCTTCATGCCGCAGACCTTACCGGTAAGGAAATCATGCGCGCTCTGCTTTGTGAACTCCACAAGCAAAAGAACATTGACTACCTCGAAAACTGCTACATCAAGGATTTGATTTGCATTGGCGAAGGCAAGGACAAGCGTTGCATCGGCGCAAAGATCATTCACCAGAAGTCTGGTGAAGTCGAAAACATCTACGCCAAGGCCACCATCCTTTCTACTGGCGGTGCCGGACGCATTTGGCAGTACACCGTTTGCCCGCCGGACAGCTGTGGCGACGGCATGGCCATTGCAGCTCGCGCAGGTGCAGCCCTGCAAGATATTGAATTCATGCAGTTCCACCCCACTAGTTTGTACGCACCCAGCCTCAAGAAACCCTTCTTGATTTCCGAGGCAGTGCGCGGCTTTGGCGGCATCTTGAAAAATGACAAGGGTGAAGAATTCATGAACCAGGTTCATCCCCTGCATTCTCTTGCACCCCGCGACATCGTGGCCCGCGCCATTCATGCAGAAATGCAGCGCCTTGGCAAGCCCAACATGTTTATCGACCTTACCGGCCACACTCCTAAGGATATCAAGAGCCACTTCCCCAACATCTACGCCAAGTGCATGGAAGTTGGTGTCGACATGACCAAGGAATGGATTCCTGTAGTTCCTGCAGCGCACTACATGTGCGGCGGCGTTCTGGTAGATACCAAGTCACGTACTGAAATCAACGGCCTTTACGCCTGTGGTGAAGTTGCAGCAACCGGTGTTCACGGAGCAAACCGTCTGGCCTCCAACTCTTTGCTCGAAAGCGTTGTATTCGCTCTTCGCGCCGTAGATGACATTGCTACCTGCGGCCTTCTGAAAGACAAGATTTCTGCAAAGAAGACTACCAAGAAAGAAAAGGTTTCATACAACAAGTCCGCCTACTGGCGCAAGCGCCGCAAGATCTTGCAGGATATGATGTGGGCTCACTGCGGTATCGTCCGCACTGTAGCCGGCCTTAACCAGGGTCTCAAGGTAATCGAAGGTCTTGAAGCAGACATTGCAACTGCAGTCAAGAACAAGGAAACCGAGAACTTCTACTTCATCGAATTCCAGAACGCCCTGCAGGTCTCCAAGATGATTTTGCTTGCCGCACTTCGCCGTAAGGAATCCCGCGGACTGCACTACATTTTGGATTACCCCAATCCCGATCCCAAGACCAAGCACCAGAGCATCTATTTACAGGACAAGGCCTAAAGGATAAAGGGTATAGGGTGGCAGTAAGCAAGAGCGATAAGCCGACAAAGATTGGCGGATACAAACCGACTCAGGAACTGAGTTCTGGAGCCATGGGAAACCTGTGGCTTTGTCATGATCCATCCCTTGATCGCATGGTGGTGGTCAAGCAGATGCGAGAAACGCTAGAGGAAAATAGCGATGCAGTCAAGCGCTTTATGCGCGAAGGCAACATCCTCGCCCATCTGAACCACCCAGCCATCATCCAGCCCCACGCCCTCTGGAAGGAATGTGACGGCAAACTGTCCTTGTCCATGGAGTTCGTCCATGGTATCACCTTGCGACAGCTTTTAGACAAATGCCCGCAGCCGCCCCTGTGGGTTGTCATGATGATTCTGTACGATGTTCTTGGAGCCCTAGGTCATGCCCATCGAAACGGCGTGGTACATCGCGATCTAAAGCCAGCAAACATCATGATCGATAACGACGGCCGCATCCGGCTTCTGGACTTTGGTATCGCCCACACAGACAATCCCCTGAACGATTCCGAAAGCAGCCTTACAGTCTCTGGCGCAATTCTTGGAACAGTCACCTACATGAGTCCGGAACAAACTCTTGGCGAAGAAGCCTCCCCTGCTTCCGACTTGTTTGCCGTAGGTGTCATCGCCAGCGAAATGCTCCTTGGCGAAAACATCTTCCGCGGTGAGAATTTTGCGGACACCATCAAACGCGTCCAGAAACTTCGCATAACAGAAAAGGCTTTCGATAAAAACGTTCCCAAGCCCTTGCGCAAGTTTGTCATCAAGCTCTTGGCCAAGAAACCCAAGAACCGCCCCTTGACCGCATACGACGCCGCAGACCAGCTTTCTATTTTGATGAAAGATTTGCCACGAGATCTCACTCCTTATATGGGAATGTGGACCACCGCCCTAAAAACCGAAGAAAATCTTCCAAAAGAAGACCATTTCAGCAACCCTCCGGTTTATAAAGCATCTAAGAAGAGTACATTTTTCATAGGAATGTTGACAGGCGCAATCTTTGCAGCCGCTGTCGCATCCCTCGTCCATTTTATTCTTTAGATTTTTATGAATACTATTGATATTGTCTGCCTAGCATTCATTACGCTGATGATCTTGATCGGTGTGTGGCACGGACTATTCCGCGGAATATTCCGTCTCTTAGCCTGGGCCGCTGCAATTGCCGGAGCCTACTTTGCAAACAAACTATTTGCAGTCTCCGTCGCCGACAGCCTTAGTTGCAGTGGATTTTCCGCTAGCCTGATTTGCCTTTGTGTAGGTTTTCTAATTCCCTTCCTGGCCTTGCTCTTTGCAGGCCACGTGGGAAACAAATTCATCAGCGACACCATTGTCAGCAAGGTGGACCGAATTCTTGGTGCAATCTTTGGAGCCATCAAGGCTGTAATGATTATTTTTGTCGTGCTCACCGTAATGCACGTACTGCCCTTTGGCGGAGTCATTAAAGAAACCAGAGACACGGCCGTAGCCTACAGCCTTTACAAGGGAACCCTAGAAACCTTAGGATATTCCTCTGACCCCATTGACCTTGTGGATGTAGCTGAAAAGAAGGCAACCGAAATCACCAAGACTATGACAGACAAGGCCGCAGAAAAGGCATCTGAAGTAGCTAAAGAAGCAGCAGACAAAGCTACAGAAGCAGCCAAGGAAGCCGTAAGCAAAGCCGCAGACGAAGCTAAGGAAGCAGCAAAGACTGCAGTGGGTCAGGCGTCAAAAAAGATTTCCAGCGAAAAGGCGCAAGAACAAACTGCTAGCAACGACTAGCAATGTCCTTGGCGCAAAGCTCCGCTTCTCGAACGATATCTTCCTCGCCATCAATGTGGCGATTCTTCATTACAAAGTTTCCATTGCAAATAACAGAGTGAATAGAGTTTGAGTCTGCAGAATAGACCCAGTTGCTGATCAGGTTGTGGCAGGGATTCAAGCGCTCATTTTTCAAATCCATTAAAAGTGCATCTGCAAAAAATCCTTCGGCAATAACGCCAGCAGGAATTCCATAGGCAATAGCGACATTGGAAGATGCCATCTTAAGAGCATCTTCTGCAGGAAGCTTTTCTGCCCCGCTAGAAACCTTGGTCAAAAGCGAAGTCAACTTCATTTCTTCGTGCATATCCAGGTTGTTATTGGATGATGCACCATCTGTACCGATACCCACCAGCATTCCGCTTTCCAGCATCTTGGGAATCTTAGGGATTCCGCTGCAAAGCTTCAAGTTGGAGCAAGGGTTGAGAATTGCTGCAGATTCGGACTCGGCCATAAGCGAAATATCATCATCATTCATGTGCACGCAGTGCGCGGCCACAAAGTTTCCGCCCAAAGCACCATAGCGGTCCATCAGTTCCACAGGAGTGCAGCCATACTGTTTTTTACAGTCAGCAACTTCCTTCTTGGTTTCTGACAAATGAGTATGCAGAATCATTTCTTCGTCGTGGGCAATCTTGACGCAACGCTTGAATAAATCAGACCCCACCATGTAAGGAGAATGGGGCATCACCGCAAGGGCCACACGGTCAGATTCAAACTTATGATCCTTGATAAACTTAAAGTTAGCCTCAATGGCATCGTTACTCATAAGGCCCTGGGCGAAGGTAACACCGACGGTTGCACGGATTCCCATTTCCTTCACCACTTTCATGGTCTGCTCGCGGTGCCAGTACATGTCTGCAAAGAATACGGTGCCAGACTTGATCATTTCAAGTACCGCCAAGCGGGAACCGATTTCAATATCCTTGGGAGTCATCTTGCCTTCAAAGGGCCAGATGTGATTTTGTAACCATTCCTGCAAAGGCATGTCGTCGGCAAAACCACGCAAAAGAGTCATGGCAGCATGGCAGTGTCCGTTGTAAAAAGGAGGTAGAATAGCAAGTCCCGTGCAGTCGACAATTTCAGCTTTGTCGTAATCCTTTTGGGTCAAGGGTCTATTTACCTTGGAAAATTTCTTTCCGGAAATCAAGATATCCCTTATTTCACCTTGGAACATTACGGATTTCAAAACAATCTTAGACATATAGGTTCCTTGCAATTCCTTTATTTTTCACAAAAATAACTCTTATTCCAAGTGTTTTGATACAATTTTTTCAGATGTATGTATATTGTAAGGGTATGATTGAAGAACAACCAGAAACAATTCCAATTACACGCAGCGAATTTTCCACCTTGGAAATTTTCAAGAACGTGCCATTTGAAAGCCTTGCAGGATATTTACTTGGCTGTAAAAAGATTTTTGTTGAACCTGGAGAATTGCTCATTGACCCAGAACATCCAATCCGTCGCCTTATCGTTGTTCTCGACGGCATGCTGGAAGTCAAGCTTCAATCCCAGGGCGGAAATTTCAGCGATACAATTTGTGCAGGGCACTGCGCAGGAGAAATGTCCATCTTCGACAACATCAAGCCTAGCGCCAGCGTTTACGCCAAAGAGCCAAGCCACCTGCTGATTATTGATCCGGATTCTGCATTGGCAATGATCCACGCATCCCATAATCTTTGCTTGAATTTTTTGCACATGCTGAGCCAGCGAATTCGCAACAACAATCGCGTTGTTTGCGAAGAGGAATACCACATTCGCTGTATCGAAGAGAACGCAAAGGTTGATGCACTAACCGGATTACACAACCGACGTTGGCTCGAGGAAATGTACTCCCGCGAAATGACGCGCAGCAATAATGGCAACTTTAGGCTTTCTGCCTTTATGCTGGACATTGACCACTTCAAGCACGTGAACGACACCTATGGACATCTTGCCGGAGACCATGTGCTTATGTCAGTGGCACAGGCAATCCAACAAAGCCTGCGTCCATCCGACATGCCCGTTCGTTACGGCGGAGAAGAATTCTCGGTATTTTTGCCAGGCACCTCAACAGATAATGCAAAGATCATCGCAGAACGACTCCGCAAAAATGTTGAAAAAATGGAAATCAAAACACCAGGTGGTCTCATCATTAAAGTGACCATCAGCATCGGTTTTACCGAACGAATGGAAAACGATACTGTTCAATCAATCATCGAACGCGCCGACCAGGCCCTGTATCACGCCAAAGAAAACGGAAGAAACCGCGTATGCCTAAACCTTGGACAAGATGACATGTTCTTGTTCTAGTTTTTATAACGGCTCTTTTTAAAAAGCAAAAAATTCCCAGTTAGTACTGGGAATTTTCTTGTTTGAATTCTTTCGGCCAAAGGCCTCCAGGACAACACTTAATTACAAACGCTTCAGCACAGCCTGCGCGTGGTGGTAGAAACCTTCTTCCATTGCAACAGCGGCGATAGCCTTGGCGTTCTTCTTGATGGCCTTTTCGCTGTAGCGGATGATGGACATACGCTTCAGGAAGTCGTATACGCCGAGAGGGCTGAAGAAGCGACCAGTGCCATTGGTAGGCAGCACATGGTTGGGGCCTGCGAAGTAGTCGCCCACCGGTTCAGAAGACCAGTGACCGATAAACACGGCGCCAGCGTTTTCGATCTGGGCAGCCATGGATTCAGCTTCGTCGGTCATGACTTCGAGATGTTCCGGAGCGATCTTGTTTGCAATGGCAACGCCATCGAACCAATCCTTCACCACCAGGATGCGGCCGAAGTTGTCCAGCACCTTCTGGAGCAGTTCCTTCTTGGGGCTGTTTTCAACCTGGACATCTACGCAGGCAGAAATCATTTGGGCGGTTTCCATGTCATCGGTAATGCAGATGGCGGCTTCGAAACCGGAACCGTGTTCCGCCTGGGAAAGCAAGTCTGCAGCAACGAAGTCAGGATCGGCAGTCTTGTCGGCCATGACGAGAACTTCGGAGGGACCAGCCACCATGTCGATGTCTACGACACCGAAGACTTCCTTCTTGGCGACGGCGGCGAAAACGTTACCCGGGCCCACAATCTTGTCGACGCGTTCAACGATAGTCTTGCCCTTGGAATCCTTGGCACCGTAAGCCAACAGGCCGATTGCCTGAGCGCCACCGATGTGGTAGACTTCGGTAATGCCCAGCTGCTGCAGCACGAATGCCACGGCGCGGTTGATTTCGCCCTTGATGGGAGTCACCACAACGATGTCCTGAACACCTGCAACGAGAGCGGGCACTGCGTTCATGATCACGGTGCTGGGGTAAATGCCAGCGCCACCGGGAACATAGAGGCCCACGCGCTTCATGGGACGGATGCGCTGACCAAGAACAACGCCATCCTTCCCTTCCATGAGCCAGGATTCTTCCATCTGGTTCTGGTGGAAATCGCGGACGTTCTTGATGGCCTGCTTGAGAGCCTTCTGCAAATCGGCGGGGCACTTGGCGGCAGACTTTGCAATTTCCTTTTCAGAGACGCGGATGTTCTTGCCCTTGAGGCCATCGAACTTCTGGGCGTATTCTACAGCCTTGGCGTAACCACCCTTCTTGATGTCAGCCAGGATGTCTACAACCTTGTTATAAATTTCGCGGCTGGGAGCAACTTCGCGACCGCAAATGCGTTCAATTTCCTTAGAATTAGGAGTAGCCTTAACTATTTGCATTTCTTAGTTTCCTTCAAAATCTTGTAGCACAGACCGTCCATCAAGGCAAGCCAGCTGGCTTCGATGATGTTGGTGCTGACACCTGCCACATTCCAGTGTTCCTTGTCGTCGCCGAAGGTTGTCCACACGCGCACGAGAGCGTCGGAACCTACGGAAGAACCCAGAACGCGGACCTTAAAGTCGTCCAGGCGAACCTTGGCCATATACGGGAAGAACGGGAGCAAAGCCTTACGGAGCGCTGCATCCAGAGCGTTCACAGGACCGTCGCCTTCGCTCACCTGATGGCTGATCTTGTCGCCAATCTTCAGCTTGACGCTAGCCTGAGAAACAGACACACCTTGCGGGGTCTTGTCTTCGGTGACGCGGTAGTTCATGAATTCAAAGGGTGCGGTGAACATGCCCAGCTGGCGATACACCAGCATCTTGAAGCTGGCTTCGGCAGAGTCGAAGTGCCAGCCTGCGTTTTCCTTTTCCTTGATGGCCAACAGGAGCTTTGCCACCATGGGATCCTTCTTGTCGATGCCCGGCTTGATGGCCTTCAGCTTTTCTACAACCAGAGAACCGCCAGCCTGATCACTGGTGACGAATACACGGTCGTTACCGATGGAGTGGGGGTCCACATGTTCAAAACTGCGGGACACCTTCATGACGCCGTCGATGTGTGCTCCGCCCTTATGGGCAAATGCAGCCTCGCCCACATACGGTGCGCGGACATCGCTAGCCAGATTCACAATCTGGTCGACACTGAGGAACAGCTTGCGAAGTCCAGCCATCTTCTTGGCGGCAAAGAACTTCACGCCCATCTTGAAGTTGAGGTCAGCCATGATGGTGGTGAGGTTTGCGTTACCGCAACGTTCACCATAACCGTTGATGACACCCTGGATCATTTCTGCACCGGACTTTACGGCGTAGATGCTGTTGGCCACAGCAAGGCCAGAGTCGTTATGGACATGGATGCCCAGAGGTACGTCCACGTGTTCCTTAACGGCGTCAAAAATTTCTTCCAGTTCCCACGGCATGGTTCCGCCGTTGGTATCGCAAAGCACGATGAAGTCTGCACCACCGAGGGCGGCTGCCTTCAGGGTTTCAAGAGCGTATTCCGGATTAGCCTTATAGCCGTCGAAGAAATGTTCGGCGTCGTAAATGACTTCCTTGGAATGTTCCTTCAAAAATTCGATGGAAGACTGGATCATGTCCAGGTTTTCTTCCAATGTGGTATGAATGACATCCGTAACGTGGAGATCCCAGCTCTTACCGAAAATAGTCTTTACGGGAGCTTCGGACTTTACCAGAGCCTGGAGCAGCGGATCCTTCTCGGGAAGAATCTTCGGACGACGGGTGCTGCCGAAAGCAGCGATCTTGGCGTGCTTCAGCTTAAGCTTCTTGACTTCGCGGAAGTATTCTTCGTCAGTGGGATTGCTCGGGTTAGGCCAGCCGCCTTCAATGTAATCAATACCGAAAGAGTCAAGAATTCGAGTAATCTGGAGTTTGTCGGCCAGAGAGAGACTAATCTTGCGATCTTGATTGCCGTCGCGCAGCGTGGTGTCATAAATGCAAACTTTCTTCATGAGCGCAAATTTAGAAAATTTTGAAAATTTATTTCGTTAGATGCACAATCAGAACGTCATTGCGGGGAGAGGGCCCGCACTCATAGTTACGAAGGCCGTCAGCCCTCTCCCCTGCACCCCTCTTCCGCCCGGCCACGTGCAAGCAATTGAGAACATTACAGCAAAACAAGTACTGAAAAAAGACAACCTTTTAGATTGTCTTTCCTTTATTAATTCAGCGGATGGCACTCTTCGAGCGCATCCATTTCGTTCGTCAAATCAAAGTATGCGAGCATACTTTCGCTTGACTCACTTCAGCGGATTGGCGTCACTCTTATACCATTCCATAAACTTGGCAATGCCATCGTGCAGGCTCCAGTGGGGCTTGTAGTCGCACTGCTGTTCCAGCTTGGTGGTATCGGCGTTGGTCTGGTAAACGTCGCCAGGCTGCATGGGCAAGAAATCCTTCTTAGCAGGTTCACCGTAAGCTTTTTCAATTTCGCTGATAAAGTCCATCAGCTTTACAGGATTGCTGCAACCGATGTTAAAGATGCGGTAAGGCACGCCGTTTTCGCACTTGGCTGCATCAGGTTCGCGATCCAGCACATGGATGGTACCTTCGGCAATATCGTCAATGTAGGTAAAGTCGCGGATCATGTCGCCGTTGTTAAAGACCTTGATAGGTTCGCCCTTACTAATTGCCTTGGCAAAAAGCATGGGAGACATATCGGGGCGGCCCCAGGGACCATAAACCGTAAAGTAACGAAGACCTGTCACCTTGATTCCGTACAACTTAGCGTAGGCATGGGCCATCAGTTCATTGCTCTTCTTACTTGCCGCATACAAACTAACAGGCGAATCCACCTTGTCGTCTTCGCTGTAGGGCACCTTGCTGTTAAGGCCATAAACGGAACTGCTAGAAGCAAACACCAGGTACGGAACCTTTGTATTACGGCAAGCTTCAAGAACATTCAGGAAGCCCACCATATTGCTCTGCATGTAGGCGTAGGGATTAGTAATGGAGTAACGGACACCAGCCTGGGCCGCAAGATTCAAGACCTTGTCGAACTTTTCTGCGGCAAACAAAGCGTCCAGAGATTCCTTGTCCGAAATATCCATGCGGACAAAGCGGCAATTACACCACTTGGAACTTGTAAGCATCTTGCCGAATTCGAAGTTATCGCCAGGCTGAACAAAGCCACACTCACGAAGACGACCATACTTCAAGCGCTGATCATAGTAATCGTTAATGTTATCAAGACCGACAACATTGTCTCCACGTTCAGAAAGCATTTGTACAATCTTGGAGCCGATAAAGCCTGCAGCACCTGTAACAAGGACTTTCATAGATTACTTCTTCTTGCTGTAATAACCTTTCCTACCGTAGCCGTAGTAGCCATAGCCACCATAGTAACCATAGCCATAGCTTCGGCCTTCATGTTCGCAGTGGTTCATAACGAAAGCCTTGGGCTTGTCGCAGCAACGTTCAACCTTGAGCATAGCTTCCTTGATCTGATCCATGGAATGACGGCCATAGTGCAAAATGAACAAGGCGAAGTCTACTACGGGGAAAATCAATTCTGAATCCGTCACCAAATTCAGAGGAGGAGTATCCACCACAACCATATCAAACTTAGCACGAGCTTCATCCAGCAATGTCTTAAACTTTTCGCCACGAAGCAATTCGCTAGGAGCCACACCACTATTGCCGGCACCCAAAACAAACATGTTCGCGGTCAAGGATTCTGCAATGGCATTATCCAAGGTACATTTTCCAGATAGCACGTCCCCAAGGCCAACCTTGTGCTTGCTATAGACAACACCACGACGCATATCCGCATCAATAAGCAGAACCTTCTTGTTATTGGAAGCATAAAGTGCCGCAAGGTTCTTTGCCACAAAAGACTTACCCACACCAGGCACCATACCTGTAACCATGATCACCCGTTCATTTGCAACAGAGAAATCAATGGCCGTATAAAGGGAACGGAACGCTTCGCTGGCGGGATCTTCCGGCGACGCTTCCACCAAAGGCTTGGTATTCTTGCCCTTCTTGCGATGATTCAAGATAGAATTGTCGGATTCTGGAATCTTCGCATAGACACTGATACCGGTTTCGCGTTCAATATCAAGGGAACTGCGAACGCCACGGCGAGTCAGCTGGAGCAAGTAAATCAGGAGAGCTCCAAGCAAAAAGGCACCGGCAACGCATCCACCGAAAATCATTTTCTTATTCGGCTTACTGGGGCGACGTTCAATTTGAGCATAGTCCACAATACGAACGTTACCCACTTCACCTGCACGAACCACACGAAGCTGTTGGATGTTGTTCAGCATGGATGTGTACTGGGCATTGTTCACAGCCACTTCTTCTTGTAAACGTAAGACTTCCTGCTGGGTAAGCGGCATCTTTTCAGCAGAGGACTTCAACTTGGCGAGTTCAGCGCGAATGCGGTTCTGCTGTTTGATGATAGTCTGAACAGAGGGATGCTCTTCCTTGAACAGGCGGGTTGCCTGCTGGCGCTGCTGTTCCAGTTCAAGAATCTGTTTTTCCAGGGAGGTAGACTTCTCGAGATGAACGCGGGTTTCACCACCCATATCCACAGAACCGATGCTATGGCGGTAGTCTGCCAAGTTCTTTTCGGAAGAATCCAGCTTAGCCTTAATACCGGGCAGCTGCTTCTCCAGGAATTCCAAGGTCTTTTCGGCTTCGGCACTACGCATTTCAACATTCTGGCGGAGGTAGATGTTTGCCACGGAATTCAAGATGGATGCGGCACGATCAGGATACTGGTGGGTAAAGGACACACCGATGATACCAGTCTGCTTACCCTTTTCGGCAACATTCATGCGGCCCAGAAGGCTGCGATAGGCATCCAGAGGATCGATCTGGGAAAGGACAAATAGCTGGCCCGGTTCAGCACGCATTTTCAGCACGCGAATTTCCAAGGTGTCGCCGAAGTATTCCGCAGTAAGGGTCTCCCCTACCGGACCACGAAGAACTTCCTGTTCTTCAGGACCAATGACAGCAAATTCATTTTCGCTAAGAACCTTGGCCATCCATTTTTCACGAATGGCAATCTTTGGAATCTGGAGATTTTCCAGATCCATACGGCCTTCCTTGTGGGTCAGACGATTCAAGGTTCCCACCGGAGAAGCCTTGAAGCAAAGATGTTCCTTGTCTACCACATAGCTAAGGACCATACGGCTCTTGAGCAATTCAATTTCGGCTTCTGCAGGGCTGGCCACATCAAGAAGGGCACCCATTTCACCCATGGCGCGGCTGGCCTTGTTACCCTTGACATTCACCTGTAAAAGAGCGTTACTGGTAAACTGCGGACGAGCCCAGTTTGAAGCGAGAAAACCTGCAACACAACCTAGAACAATGCAAATACCAAGGAAAACCTTGTGCTTGCACAAAACACCCAAAACCTCGAGCAAGTCGATTTCATCATCTGCCGGATTTTGTGCAACAGGCTGCAACATAGCATTGGACTGGTTCATTTTCTGATTATTTTGATCCATACATACTCAAATTTAAGATTCGACAAAAATTATAGCAATTTTGTAACAAATGAAAACAGGGCTCCAGTTCAAGTGTATAAAAAAAGCGCTCCGTATAAACGGAACGCCTTTAAAAGCATTTTGGGCTATTGACTTTCGCCTTAATTACTTCTTCTTAGCCTTGGCAGCGGTCTTCTTAGCAGGAGCCTTCTTTGCCTTGGGAGCGGAAGCCTTGCAGAAGTCAACGTAAGCCTTCAGCACGTCGCAGAACACTTCGTCCGGAGTGTTGTCGCCAACGATGTGGGAGATGATCTTCTTGTTGTACTTGGAAAGAACCTTAGCAGTGGATTCCTTGTAAACCTTGAGACGGTTCTTGATGACGTTTTCATCAGCGTCGTCCTTACGGCCTTCGATCTTGGCGCGGTTCAGGAGGCGAGCAACGATGGTAGCTTCGTCCTTGATGTCGAGAACGAAAATGTGCTTAACGTCGACGATGGATTCGATGAGCTTGACCTGTTCAACAGTACGAGGAATGCCGTCCAGAAGGAGAGTGTCCTTTTCCGGATTCAGCTTGTTGGTGTTCACCAAGCCTTCAACATAGCGGCCGAAGATTTCAACGGTTGCTTCGTTAGGAACCAGAAGGCCCTTGCTGGAGTAGGAAGCAAGCAGCTTGCCGGATTCGCTGGAAGGAGCGATACCGCGGAAGATGTCACCGGTAGAAAGGTGCTTGAGAGAAGTGGTAGCAGCGAGCTTTGCGCCAACGGTACCCTTGCCGGAACCCGGTGCGCCAAAGATGAGAACTGCGGAAATCTTAGCCATTGTTATAACCTCGTGGTTAGTTTGATTGTTTGTGTCAAATATAGTAAAAGTTAGGTGCTGGGCAATTTCTCGCACTTAAACTTAAGCTTGCCATCCACCACATCCAGCGAAATGGTGGAGAAGTCGGAATAAAGTCCAAGCAACAAGCCCTCGGCGATTTCATCTTCGATAAGCTGCTGGATGGAACGACGGATGGGACGTGCGCCAAGTGCAGAATCGTAATTATGGTTCACCACGAATTCCTTGGCTTCCTTGGACACTTCCAGCAGAATGCCGCGTTCAGACAAGTTCTTTTGCAAGAAGGTAAGCTGGATATCCACCACAGAAGTAAGGTCCTGCTTAGAAAGCGGACGGAATACTATCTGTTCGTCGATACGGTTCAAGAATTCCGGAGAGAATACGCGCTTTACTTCTTCGCGGATGGCGGTTTCCATACGTTCGTAATCGTCGGTCTCCCCCATCTTGGTAAAGCCCATGCCAGAACTGTGGCGAACTTCGCGAGCACCTGCGTTACTGGTCATGATAATGATGGTGTTCTTGAAGTTAATCTTGCGGCCGTAGCTATCGGTGAGGATACCGTCATCCAGAATCTGCAAAAGCAAATTGTACACGTCAGGATGAGCCTTCTCGATTTCATCCAGAAGCACCACGGAATAGGGGCGCTTGCGAACCTTTTCACTTAACTGTCCACCGCTTTCCTCAAAGCCGACATATCCCGGAGGAGCCCCGATCAAGCGGCTAATACTGTGCTTTTCCATGTATTCGCTCATATCAATGCGAATCATGGAATCTTCACTACCAAACAAGCTTAGGCTCAAAACCTTGGCAAGTTCAGTCTTACCTACACCCGTGGGACCCAGGAACAGGAAACTGCCCATGGGGCGCTTTGTATCGCGGATACCAGCGCGGGTACGGCGAATTGCCTTCACTACAGCATCTACAGCCTGATTCTGACCAATGACACGTTCCTTGATTTCATCACCCAACTTCAAAAGTTTTTGGGCTTCTTCACCAGCAAGGCGACTTACAGGAATACCAGTCATCTTGCTGATGCAATCACGGATTTCGTTTTCATCCACCACAGGAGTTTCCTTGGAATCTTCCTTGTTGATAGCTTCGCGACGTTCGGCAATGCGGTTGGTCAATTCTTCAATCTTGTCTCGTAAAGATGCTGCAGCTTCGTACTGCTGTTCTGCAATGGCGTCTTCCTTCTTCTGGTTGGCTTCAGCCAACTGGTCTTCCATTTCCTTCAGGTCCTGAGGAGTACGGATGGAATTCAAGCGAACTCGAGCACCAGCTTCATCCAGAACGTCAATTGCCTTATCCGGCAAGAAACGGTCGCTGATATAGCGTTCTGCCAAAGTCACAGAAGCGCGAATTGCCTCGGGAGTGTAACGGACCTTGTGGTGCTGCTCATACTTGGCACGAAGGCCTTCAAGAATTTGGATAGAATCCTCAGAAGACGGCGGATTCACAACGATGGTCTGGAATCGACGTTCCAGCGCAGCATCTTTTTCAATGTACTTGCGGTACTCGTCAATGGTCGTAGCACCAATGCACTGAAGTTCGCCGCGGGCAAGAGCCGGCTTAAAGATATTGGAAGCATCCAAGCTGCCTTCGGAGCCACCAGCGCCTACGATGGTGTGCAATTCATCGATAAACAAGATGACGGAATTATCTACGCGCTGAAGTTCCATGATAAGGCCCTTCACACGTTCCTCGAACTGGCCACGATACTTGGTACCAGCAACCATGGCTGCAACATCCAAGCTAACTACACGCTTGTTGGCCAAAAGTTCTGGAATCTTCTTCTGGGCGATCTTCAAGGCCAAGCCTTCAATAATGGCAGTCTTACCCACGCCAGGTTCACCAATGAGGGCGGGATTATTTTTCTTGCGGCGGCAAAGAATCTGAATCAACCGTTCAATTTCCGCTTCACGACCGATAATGGGGTCCAACTTACCCTGGCGAGCCATTGCAGTAAGATCGCGTCCAAAGTGTTCCAGAATGGGAGTCTTGGAGCGAGACTGAGAACGGACCTGCTGACGGGTCTCACCTGGACCACGGGGAATATCACTGCCGCGTTCACCATCTTCACCACGTTCATCACCAGGCAAAGATTCATCCATAGATTCGCGTTTCAGCTGCTGCAATGCCGCCTGGAAGTTCTCGTAGGTAACACCAAACGTAGACAATGTTCCTGCAGCGGGAGATTCACTCTGCTGCAAAATGGCAAGCATCAAATGTTCAGGACCGATATACTGGTCGCCTTCTTCCTTGGCGATCTTGGCTGCATTAAAAAGAGCAGCCTTGCAACGCACCGTAAAAGAAAGCAACGCCCCATGGGCATCACCCACCGTCATAATGCCGCCATTTGAAGTCAAGGCGCGCTGAACATTTTCGCCGAGGTCGTTCAAATTAACATTCAAAGCCTTCAGGGTGTCGGCTGCAAAGCCGGAATCCTCTCGAACCAATCCCAAAAGCAAATGTTCTGTGCTAATGCTATCACTACCAAGGTTGCGTGCCGCCATACGAGCAGCCTGTAAAACGGCCTTAGCCTTTTTCGAAAAAATACCATTAATGTCACTCATACGAGATATAAGATAGCAAAAAGGGATGCACCCTTTCGGATGCACCCCTCTTTTTCTCAGGGAGTATGTAGGCTCAACACTCATCACGCACTATGCGTGACAAATAAAAATCAAAAAATGTCTGGTAAAATATTTTGCTGTCTCCCAAGACAAGCAATACAGCCCTAAGTTATTGGCTGTCCCTCCTATTTTACCCCGCTGGACAAACATCGTTCAAATCCAGCGACCCAAATGTAAGAAATATTACACACAAAGAAAAGGGTTACACCCAAAAAAAATCTCATTTTTTTCGGTCAATTCCCTTATAATTTGTTTGTATAACTTTGATTAGGCTATTCAATAACGCCGCCGTGCATCACAACGCGACGCTTGGCAAAGCTGGCTAGTTTCTCATCGTGAGTCACAATCAAGAATGCCTGATTGAACTTCTGATTCAATTCACCAATCAGTTCATTAAGCTTTTCGGAATTGGCTTCGTCCAGGTTGCCGCTAGGTTCATCAGCCAGGACCAGTTCCGGACTGTTCATCAAAGCACGGGCAATGGCGATACGCTGGCGTTCACCACCAGAAAGTTCGCGGGGCAAATGCTTCAGACGTTCCTTGAGACCAACCGTCTCCAAAAGCATTTCTGCACGTTCGCGACATTCCTTTTCACCGGTTCCAAGAATTCGTCCCGGAACACAGACGTTTTCAAGAGCAGTAAATTCACTGAGCAAGTGATGGAACTGGAAAACGAAACCAACATGGGACCTATGGTAGGCATCACGTTCATCACTGTTAAACTTGGACAGGGCCTTTCCATTGAAAAGAATTTCACCGGAAGTCGGAGTATCCAACATTCCCACCAGATTCAAGAAGGTGGACTTGCCAGAACCAGAAGAACCTGTAAGAGCCACAAGTTCGCCTGCATTCATGGAGAAGTTTACGCCCTTCAGGATCTCAAGCTTTTCGCCAGTCTCGCTGAACACACGGCGCAAATCACGAGTTTCCAATAAAATTTCACTACTCATGACGAATCGCTCCCACAGGATCAAGGCGGCTAGCCTTCCAAGCCGGAAGAAGTGTAGCCAAGACACACAAACTAATGCCTATGACAAAGATCAACAACACATCAATCATGTGCACGGAAATGGGGAAATATGGAATCACATAAACATCCCCAGGCAAGGTGATAAAGTGGTAAGCCTCTTGCAATTTGCAAAGTACGAGGCCAATGGTTCCACCCACGATGGTTCCACCCACGCCAATGAAACTGCCCATGAGCATGAATACGCGCATCACTGCAGCCTTGCTAAAGCCCATGCTACGAAGGATACCGATTTCCTTGGTCTTGTCGATGACCACCATGATCAAGGAACTGATGATATTGAAGGCAGCCACCAGAATAATCAAGCAAATCACTGCAGCCACAATGAACTTTTCGTAATTCATCCACTTGAGCAAAGTGATATTCTTGGTCTTCCAGTCCATGGCGTAGTACGGATAGGTAAGCCAGTTGGCGAGACTGTCCACAGCCTCCCCCGCAGCCCAATGGTCGTTCATACGGAACTGAACACCGGTTACAGCATCACCCATTCCAAGAAGTTTCTGAAGTTCATGAAGACCCACATAAGCCAGCTGACCATCGTACTCATAAGTACCTGTTTCAAAGATACCGCTGACCACGCACATCATCATCTTGGGGCCACCGTTAGAAACAGCAGCATCAGGACTCTGGAAGGTCTGGAGCACCAGCTTGTCACCAACCACCACACGAAGACGGTTGGCCAAACCAGATCCAAGCATAATGCCCGGACGCATCTTTCCACTGAGGTCTTCAAGACTGTCTACAGAGTAATTTCCAAACTTGATATACTTATGGATGTCTGTTACGCCCTTGGAGGTCTCACCATCGATACCGTAAATCACGATACCATCGTTCACCTTCTTGGAACTGATACCCACCTTATAAACGATGAAAGGAGAAGCATTGGTCACACGACTTTCACGGGACTTGACCTCTGTAATCAAGCTGTCGTAGGGAGCAATAGGTTCTCCATTGTAAGCCATGATTTCAAAATGAGCGTCCTTACCGATCATCTGAGCGGTAACTTCTTCTTCAAAACCGTTCACAGCAGCCAAGGCAACCACCAGCGCAAAAACGCCGATACTTACCCCAAGCATACTGAAGATACCAATCAGCGATACAAAGAGACTCTTACGCTGAGCCCCTAGGTAACGCCATGCAATAAGCCATTCAAGTTTGTTCATAGACCCTTTGGATTAAACTTCCGGCTTCATCAGCGGGAAAAGCTGCACGTCGCGGATGGTTTCCTGGTTGGTCAGGAGCATCACCATACGGTCGATACCGAAACCTACACCGCCGGTAGGAGGCAGGCCGGATTCGATTGCGTGCAGGAAGTTTTCGTCCATGGGGTGAGTTTCGCCTTCACCACCGCGGCCACGGCGGACCTGGTCTTCCAGAAGTTCGCGCTGACGCAGAGGATCGTTAAGTTCGGTATAGGCGTTACCCAGTTCCCAGCCGTTGGCGTAGGGTTCGAACTGTTCGATGAGGCCTTCCTGGGTACGGTGCTTCTTGCAAAGCGGAGTAGATTCGGTAGGCATGTCCATGATGAAGGTGGGCTGGATCAGCTGTTCTTCGACAGTCAGTTCAAACAGTTCCAGAATGCCACGGCCACGGCTGAATTCTCCATCCAGATGGCCACCCAGTTCGTCAATCTTGGCCTTAATCTGGTCGTCGGACAAATCGTCCACCTTGATGCCGCCGAACTTTTCGATAGCACCCTTCATGGTGTAGCGGGGCCACGGAGCCTTGAAGTCGATTTCCTTGCCCTGTGTCATGATCTTGGTGGTGCCATTTGCGGCGATACAAGCGCGTTCGTAGATGTTTTCGAAGTGAACCATCATGTCGTTGTAGTCGGCGTAGGCTTCGTAGAATTCCAGACCGGTGAATTCCGGGCTATGGGTACGGTCCATGCCTTCGTTACGGAAGTTCTTGGAGAATTCGAAAACCTTTTCCATACCGCCCACAATGCAGCGCTTCAGGTAAAGTTCCGGAGCCACGCGCATGTAGAGTGTCATGTCGGCAGCGTTATGGTGAGTGGTGAACGGACGAGCGTTTGCACCGCCATAAATAGGCTGGAGAGTCGGGGTTTCCACTTCGATGAAGCCCTTTTCGATGAGATATTCACGGATGGACTGCATGATCTTGGAACGCTTGATGAACACTTCCTTCACGTCGTCGTTCAGGGCCATGTCCACATAGCGCTGGCGGTAGCGGGTATCCACGTCGGCAAATTCGTTGAACACCACCTTGTTGCCGTTTTCGTCAATCTTTTCCTTGGCAACGGGCAGCGGGCGCACAGCCTTGGAAAGCATGGTCACCTTCTTCACGCGTACGGAATATTCGCCGCTCTGGGTTTCGAACATGGTTCCGTTTACGCCAATGAAGTCGCCAAGGTCGGTCATCTTCACGATTTCGTAGTTTTCTTCGCCAACTTCGTCGCGGGCGCAAACCACCTGCAGGCGGCCGTAACGGTCCTTCAGGTGCATAAAGCACATCTTGCCCTTACGATTGAAACGAACCACACGGCCAGCAAAAGCAACATCTTCACCGCTAGCGATCAGGGCGTCCTTGTTTTCCTTAAGGACCTTGGAATCGTGAGTGCGGTTGAACTTGTGCGGATAGGCTTCGACACCCATTTCCTTGAACTTTTCAAGCTTATCAAGGCGGGCCTTCACCTGGTCATTCATATCGGGCATATTGACGTTAATCATGTTATCTACCTTATAATTGTTAAGGGATTAAATTTTGAACGACGGAAAGCTAGAAAATTTACCCGGCAACCAGAACGAATTCAAGGTCAAAGGTATGGCTATTTACTGCTAATATTGAAGAAAGTGTGAACGAGGTTGTCCAACTTTTGGGGTTCACATCAAATTTCATTGTCGCAGTTGTTATGAACAGTCCTAATTATGGGGAAGCTTACACCTGGACTTGCGTAAAGAAAATTTTTCCGTTCAAAGCGGGTTCGTCGGGAATGGACATCACAGACAACTTTATGTTCGTGAAAGTATTCAGTAACGAGGATGTGGCCAAGGATTTTCTGCAGGATGTCCTTAAGATTTCCATCGAGAAAATCACGGTTGTCACCGAAGCTACAACGCAGGAGGATCCATTCCACAAGAGCGTTCGTTTTGACGTGCTTGCGCGGGAGAACTTCCGAAGCGGGTTCGTTATTACCAGGGCATGTGCGACTTGGATGCTTTGGCAAAGGGTGGTGACTACGAGGAGCTCCAGGAACAATACATCCTGTTCATCTGCCCGGACGACATCTTCCATAAGGGAAAGTCCATTTACAGGTTCCAGAACCGCGACGAAAGCGACCACGAAATACTGTTGAATGACCTTTGTTACAAAAATTTCTATATATTTAACAAGTACGCTAACATCAAGGACGAGGTGACCCGCGAATACATGCAGTATTTCGCTACCAAGAAATGCGAATCCAAGAAGATGGAGCGCATTCACGAACTGGTTGAAAAGTACCGCAAGGATCCCATCGCAAGGAAGGCTTATATGACTCTGGAACAGGAACTCAACATCCGCGAAAAGAAAACACGCGCTGAAGAAAGAAAGATTCTGGCCAAGGCGTTTCGTGATCGCGGAGTTGCCATTGACGTAATCGTTGATTCCACGGGTCTCTCCCCTGAAGAAATTAAAGCTCTGTAATTTTAAAAGGACCGCACCATTGAAGGCGCGGCCCTAATTTTTAGAACGTCATGCAGCACTCATCCAGCGGAGGAATTCCTGGCAGGATTCGTCACCCAGGCTATTCATTTTCTTAGTTAATTCCAGGGAATTCCTGAAGGCCACATCACAGCAGTGACGGTAGATTTTTACTTCGTCATTCTTGGCGGCGGCAATATTATTCTTAATCGCATCGGTGCTACGAAGGTAGTTGTGATGGACCTGCTCCATATAATCGATACGCTCCTTGATAGCAAGTTTCTCCAGCTGCTCCACCGGGATTTTTCTTGACACAGTCAGCGCATATTCAATCGCCGTAGTTATCTTCGGAGATGAAGCCCCCGAAATATAGCGGGAGAAAGCCCTCGATAGTTCCGTCACGGTTTCGCGATCCTGATTCGAATTAAATTCCGCAAGAGACCTTACTGCAGTCTTGCAAATCCTATAGGCTCGGGCACGTTCCACATTCCATTCGGAAAAATACCTTGACGCAGGCATCATAACCACTGTTTCCAGTTGCTTCAAGATTTTTCCATAGGCATCAATGGCTCCGGAAACTCCTTTTTGAGGTTTTAGCTCAAATTCCTACAATAAACTACAAATCAGTTGCACAAGAAACAAATTCTAGGGAAAAAAGCGCATTTTCATTTGTAGCACCACCATTTCTTGTGGTGCTTGATACAAAAAAATTTGTAGAACCAAAATCCTAGATGAACAATCCTGCACAAACTTTTGTAGAAACAAAATCCTACATGTACGATGCTGCACAAACTTTTGAAAACCTAGATCCTACATGTACGATGCAGCACCATTATTTGTCGTACCTAGATTTTAAGAGAAGGTTCTGTAAGCTTCCCCATTGATTCTTGTAAAGAAAATTTTTCCACAAAAAGTGAGTTCATTCGTCAGTTTCCTGCGTGTTAATAAGAGGTGCGTGCTAAACGCTTGAAATACGGAGGAAAAATGCCAGAATACGAAATCATGCCATACGAACAGCTTACCATCACGAGTAACTTTATGTTCAGTAAGGTGTTCAGCAACGTAAATGTAGCAAAGGACTTTTTGCAAGACATTTTGAAGATTTCCATCGATAAGGTTTCCGTCGTTACGGAGGCTACTTTGCAGGAAGATCCATTCCACAAGAGCATTCGCTTTGACGTACTCGTGCGTGAGGAACTCTCTGAAGACACAGTAAGAAACGGCAACGACACGAAGTATCCCACCGGCCGATATTATGACATCGAAATGCAGATGCGTGACACCAATGAAATGCCCAGGCGCGCCCGCTATTACCAGAGCATGTGCGACCTGGACGCTTTGGCAAAGGGCGCAAACTACGACGAGCTCCGCGAACAGTTCATCCTTTTCATCTGCCCAGATGACATCTTCGGTCAAGGATTGCCGATTTATAGGTTCCAAAACCGCGAAGAAAACGACCCGAAAATTTTGCTAGGCGATCTCTGCTATAAAAATTTCTATATATTTAACAAGTACGCCAACATCAAGGACGAGACAACCCGCGAATACATGGAGTATTTCGCCACGCAGAAGCACGAATCCGAGAAAATAAGGCGCATCCACGAACTTGTGGAGAAGTACCGGCTTGACCCGATTGCAAAGAAGGCTTATATGACACTGGAACAAGAACTCAACATCCGCGAAAAGAAAGCCCGCGCTGAAGAGAGAAAAAATCTGGCCAAGGGTTTCCGTGACGACGGAATTCCGCTTGAAATCATCGCCAAGCGCACGGGTCTCACCCCCGAGGAAATCAAGGCGCTGTAACCCCAGGGACATTCTTGTAATTTTAAAAGGGTCGCACAAATGAGGCGCGACCCTGATTTATGTTTCTACGTTTGTTTCCCTTTATTTTTCGGAGGGATTACACTATTTTTTACCTCTCTTAGAGGAATTTGCGAAAGACAAAATACGTTATCAACTGAAAAGAGGACGTGTTGTAGTGTACAACAATCTCGGAAGCTGAATTGTGGAGCGATAAAATGGGTTATAAGCATCAAAAACAACCACAACAGCTACATCAGTTGATCTAATCTTAATTTTGGTTCCTCATTTGTTTTTGTTTTCAAGCCATGTCCATATTTAATTGATGAAGATGTATCAATTTTGGGAATAGCGGTAGAATAATCTATCCCCATTTTATTTTCAACACATCGAACGGGCAAAAGAGTCCATGATTTGGTAGAATTACGAGTCCAAAATCTTCCCCCAAATTGCGTATTTTCCTTTATTACAATTTCATTCTTTTGAAAATGAGTTACATTAGCTCTTGTATTTTTTTTCCAATTTTTATCCAAATCAGCATTCCACCACATTGACATATGGTCGTAAATTACATATTCTCCTTTTCCATAATTGTAAGTAACGAAATAATTAGGCTTGTCTTGAAAAAATACTTTATGCAAGAAGGGATTCTTTTTTAGAAAGACAGACAGTTCCATCCATTCCTGAGTCTTCGCCAGATGCCAACCTTGAGGACATGATTTCATTGCCAAATCCCATTTGTAATAAACCTTACGACATTTTTCATTTAATTTTTTTGAAAAAACATCAACCGCAGTTTGTTTAGACTTAAAAGTAGATTCACAATATAGCTCTCCATTGAGCATATATGCCCCAAAAGTAGATTCCGGTATATAGCGAAGATCTTCAACAAACCACTTAGAAGAATCTGTATCAACAGTATTGTACGTTGTTCCGTCTCTATCATCTACATAACTTCTTTCATAAGCATTGTAAACGTACGTTTGCGCAATCACATCAGTAATACAGATACATACAAATAGGAAAACTTTCATCATCACTGACCTGTAAAATTAATGTCATATCTAGATTCATTCATTCTGTTCGTATCCGAATTATTAATTAAAAAATTAATGGATTCAACAAAAGACCGAGTTTGCCCTGTTGGAAGATAATTTGGAGCTACTAAATTCTTGTCAGAACGATCATTAAGATATTGTTCCGAATAACAAGAACCAAAAAGTGTTTTGACATTGAATTTTAAATTATCTGGATCAAATTCAGTTCCGGCTCCATCATGAAGATAATAATAGTCTCCATCATATTCTCCATGTATAGCCAACGCACCATAAGTTCCACCATTTATAAAATTATTAACATCTGCGGCTTCCGCACCTGATTCAAAATATTTTACCTGATATGTATCATATTTGGGGTCTAATCCTTGATTAAGACGATCTTCTATTTCTGATCTTAATGTAGGAGGCAAAGCTTCGCCATCTTGATTCTTATTATAAACCACTGCAAATCTCAAATCAGCATTTCCATCAGGATCAATTCTCATTACGGGATTATTGCTTCCATATGTATACGGAGAGAAGTGTTGTCTCTTGGGGTCTACAGAAATCCACATTCCCAGCATCGGGTCCAAATATCTTGCGCCGAAGTAGTTCAGTTCGGTCTCGTCGTCGCGTTCTTTGCGCTTCGCGCCAAGGCCCATCGGCTCGGCAATGAACATGCAAGCTTGTTCGCAGCACTCGCCTCGAAGCCTTATCCCTGTAAACGTTTCCGT
>JAZLKF010000005.1:0-1153 GCA_045597525.1 Fibrobacter sp.
CAAAAGCGGACTGAGCGGGCCGCCTTGCGGTGTCCCATCGGGAGTCGGGTGGTACACTCCGACTATCATCACCCCAGCATAGAGATACTTGAGGATAAGGCTTATCACCCTGCCATCCTTGATGGTATGGGAGAGAAGTTCTATCAAATAACTCTGGTTCACGGTGTCGAAGAAGCGTTCGAGGTCGATGCCGACTGCGTACTCGTAGCCGTCATTGAGGATTTGTTGGGCCTTCTTCAGTGCATCGTGTGCGCTGCGTCCGGGACGGAAGCCGAAGCTCCCTTCGCTGAACTGCGGTTCATACATCGGAGACAGCACCTGCGCTATGCTCTGCTGGATTACGCGGTCTACCAAGGTGGGGATGCCCAGCTTGCGCGTCTTTCCGTTGTCTTTCGGGATTTCCACGCGCCGCACGGGTTGCGGCCTGTATTTCCCGTTCAAGATGGATGCCTTGAGCTCATCCTTGTGGAGTTTCAAGTATGGAAGCAACTCTTTCGCTTCCATCGAGTCGACACCTCCGCTCCCGCCGTTCGATATGACCTTCCTATATGCTCGGTTCATATTATAGGGAGATACGATGAGTTCCATCAAGTGCGTCTCATCTATCTGCACTTCGACAAGTTCGTTTTCTGTTATCTCCATAAAAGTCTGCACTCCTGCAAGGCTTTCGGTTTCCAGCCTATCCCCTTGCAGGCAGTCCGCGACTTGTGTCGCCGTTTTCTGCTCTCGTTCTTTCATAAAGTTCCTTTCTACAAACTTGTCCAATAAAGTTCGGTCCTTCCCTGCGTGTCGATATTAGGCAGGTACTATGACCTCTGCTGACTCCTCGCAGTTCGTTGTTACTGCAAGGCGATTTTTTTTTTCGCCTCGTCTGCGAGGCCTCTCCAGTTATGGACGTACTCTTTCCATCTTATGTCTGCCCGATTTACCTCGGATGATTCGGATAGTTATCGGACTTTGACTTCTTTTGCAGTCTTGTCCTCATCCGTAGGCCTTGTATCGGGTTTCTGTCCGTCAGACCAGATGTTTGCCGCCGGCTTCCTTCAGATTCCGTCTCGCGACGATCACCCTTGCCCTTGGCTGTAACCTTCCCACTATCAGGGCGGTTTGGGGACTTTCACCCGTTAGAATACGTTCGTGCTGGACGAACAAA
>JAZLKF010000006.1:0-1097 GCA_045597525.1 Fibrobacter sp.
GATGTCCGCGTCAAGGGCGCAGGTGGTGGTCGTGAATCCGCTGTCCGTGCTATCAAGAATGCGGGCCTCGAAGTTCTCTCTATTCGAGACGTGACGGGCGTTCCGCACAATGGTTGCCGTCCTAAAAAGAAGAGAAGAGTCTAATTAAAAGAGGTATCGCCAATGATGTGGAAATCACTTCAGATGCCGCGCAGCTTCCAGAAAGTTGAGACCGGCGAAGATGGCCGCTACGCAAAGTTTGTCGTAGAAGCCTTGGAACGTGGCTGGGGTATCACCCTCGGTAACGCACTCCGTCGCTCGCTCCTCTCCTCTCTGCAGGGCGCAGCTATTGTCTCCGTGAAAATTGAAGGCGTTGACAAGGAATTTTCTACCATTCCGGGTGTCAAGGAAGATGTCACCGATATCATCCTGAATCTTAAGAGCATCCGCGTAAAGCTCCTGTCCGACCATGACGAAACCCTTCGCCTGGACATGTCCGGTGATGGTGAAGTCACTGCCAAGGACTTTATGGAAAATCCGAATGTCGCTATCCTGACACCGGACGTTCATATCGCAACACTGAACGGTAATGCATCTCTGTCCCTGGAAGTTAAGATCTCCAGCGGCCGTGGCTATGTCACTGCTGACGAATTGAAGGACAAGGACGCTCCCATCGGTGTAATCGCCATGGACGCCAACTTCAACCCGGTGCAGAAAGTCGCTATGCACATCAGCGATACCCGCGTTGGCCAGAAGACGGACTACAACCGTCTGGAACTGGAAATTACGACTGACGGTTCCATTGATCCTGAAGACGCTCTTGCATACGCTGCAAAGCTCCTCATGGACCACTTGGAAATCTTCATCAACTTCGAAGGCGATCTCGAATCTCCCGAAGAATTGGAAATGGACGAAGAACGTCAGCGTATCGCTCAGCTCCTGCGCACCCGCGTGGACGATTTGGAACTTTCCGTTCGCTCCAGCAACTGCCTGCGTATGGCAAACATCCATACCGTTGGCGAACTTGTGCGCAACAAGGAAAACGATATGCTCAAATACAAGAACTTCGGTCGTAAGTCCTTGGTTGAACTTAACGAAGTATTGACCTCCATGGGCCT
>JAZLKF010000007.1:0-2911 GCA_045597525.1 Fibrobacter sp.
TTTAAAATATAAAAAGAGACCCGGCAGCCCAGGTGCTTAACTTCTGTGTTCGGAATGGGAACAGGTGTGACCACCTTCCTCGCGCCACCAGATCTTTTTTTATTCAATAGATTGATCTTTGAAAACTAGAAAAGTAAACATATGTCTTAAGTTAGTTGTTGTATTAAAAGTTTTTATGAGCGTTTATTTTGATGTAAAATCATAAGCTAAGTCTTTCGATCTATTAGTATTACTCGACTAAACATATCACTATGCGTACATCTGTAACCTATCAACCTTGTAACCTTCAAGGGATCTTATCTGGACAAGTCCAGAGGGAAAACTCATCTTAAGGTTGGTTTCGCGCTTAGATGCTTTCAGCGTTTATCCATTCCATACGTAGCTACCCAGCCATGCTCTTGGCAGAACAACTGGTACACCAGAGGTATGTCCATCCCGGTCCTCTCGTACTAAGGACAGATCCTTTCAATTTTCCTACGCCCACGACAGATAGGGACCAAACTGTCTCACGACGTTTTGAACCCAGCTCACGTACCACTTTAATTGGCGAACAGCCAAACCCTTGGGACCTTCTCCAGCCCCAGGATGCGAAGAGCCGACATCGAGGTGCCAAACCGCGGCGTCGATGTGAACTCTCGGCCGCGATCAGCCTGTTATCCCCAGAGTACCTTTTATCCGTTGAGCGACGGCGCTTCCACAAGCGACCGCCGGATCACTAGGTCCCGCTTTCGCGTCTGCTCGACGTGTCCGTCTCGCAGTGAGGCCCACTTCTACCCTTGCGCTCTCTGGCACGATTGCCGACCGTGCTGAGTGGACCTTCGAACTCCTCCGTTACTGTTTGGGAGGAAACCGCCCCAGTCAAACTGACCCCCTGGCATTGTTCCCCCACCCGATTAGGGTTAGGGGTTAGAACTCCGCCCAGCTGAAACCGGTATTTCACTTTTTGGCTCCAGAAGCCCTGACGAGCTCCCTTCCAAGCCTCCCGGCTATTCTACATACAACTGACCAGAATCCAGTACCAGGATACAGTAAAGGTTCATGGGGTCTTTCCGTCCTTCTGCGGGTATCCGGCATTTTCACCGGCATTACAACTTCACCGAGATCCTCGTTGAGACAGCGCCCACAGCGTTACACGATTCGTGCAGGTCGGAACTTGCCCGACAAGGAATTTCGCTACCTTAGGACCGTTATAGTTACGGCCGACATTCACCGGGGCTTCACATCCGGGCTTCGCATCGCTGCTGACCCTTCCGATTGACCTTGCGGCATTGGTCACGTGTCACACCCTATACGTCGCCTTGCGGCTTGGCAGAGTGCTGTGTTTTTGTTAAACAGTCGCCTGGACCTCTTCACTGCGGCTCGCAGGCGCCAGGGGGAGCTTGTCCCCCGGACCCCCGCGAGCGCCCCTTATTCCGAAGTTACGGGGCTGGTTTGCCGAGTTCCTTAACGTGGTTTCTCCCGCGCGCCTTGGTCTGTTCGGCCTGTCCACCTGTGTCGGTTTGCGGTACGGGCCAAGACGGAATCCAACGCTTAGGCGCTTTTCTCGGCGGCATGGTCCGGACGCCTTCCCCCCGGGCGAACCCGGGGGACCCCGTCACGGCTCGGGGAATGCGGCGCGGCATTTGACTCGCGCCTCCCCTGCCCGCTTGGACCGGCTGTTCCAGCAGCCGGCGCATCCTCCCTTCCGCGTCACGCCATCGCTCTCCGTCTCGGGTTCGGGAATGTTGACCCGACATCCGTCGGCTACGCCTTTCGGCCTGGCCTTAGGACCCGACTGACCCTGGGAGGACGAACCTGGCCCAGGAAGCCTCGGACTTTCGGCGGGGCGGATTCACACCGCCCTTTCCGTTACTCATGTCTGCATGGTCGCTTCCATGCGGTCCACCGGGATTCCCATCCCGGCTTCGCCCCCCATGGAACGCTCTCCTACCAAGCGCAAAAGCGCTTCCGCAGCTTCGGCTGCCCTCTTGAGTCCCGATCATTTTCGGCGCGGCATCACTCGTCCAGTGAGCTGTTACGCATTCTTCAAATGATGGCTGCCTCTGAGCCAACATCCTGGATGTCAATGCGACGCCACATCCTTACAATCCACTAAGAGGACGATTGGGGGCCTTGGCTGGCGGTCCGGGCTGTTCCCCTCTCGACGACGGAGCTTATCCCCCGACGTCTGACTCCCGGAAAATGCATGGCGGTATTCGGAGTTCGGCCGGCGTCGGCATCCCGGTGGGGACCCTCGGCCAAACGGTCGCTCTACCCCCGCCATGGTCCATCCGGGGCTAGCCCTAAAGCTATTTCGGAGAGAACCAGCTATCACTGGGTTTGATTGGTCTTTCGCTCCCATCCGCAGCTCATCCAAAGGTTTTTCAACACCTACTGGTTCGGCCCTCCGCCCCGTGTCACCGGGGGTTCGGCCTGGCCGTGGATAGATCACCCAGCTTCGGGTCTGTCCCCGCCGACTCAACGCGCTGTTCGCACTCGCTTTCGCTTCGGCTCCGGCATGGCCTTGGCCTTGCCGGCGAGGACAACTCGCAGACTCATTATGCAAAAGGCAGGCAGTCACCCATAAGGGCTCCTGCAGTTTGAAGGCGCATGGGTTCAGGTTCTGTTTCACTCCCCTCGCGGGGTTCTTTTCACCTTTCCCTCACGGTACTGGTTCGCTATCGGTCGGTGGCTAGTATTCAGCCTTGGAGGGTGGGCCCTCCGGATTCAGGCGGGGTTTCACGTGTCCCGCCCTACTTGGGATGCCGGTGGGTCTCGCAGGGCTTCGCGCAGGGGGCTGTCAGCCGCTGCGGCGCGCCTTTGCAGGCGCTTGCGCTCGCCGTGCTTCGACCGTGTCCCGGTCCCGCAACCGCGGGGGACGGGTCCCCCGGTTTGGGCTATCTCCGCTTTCGCTCGCCGCTACTTACGGAAT
>JAZLKF010000008.1:0-87750 GCA_045597525.1 Fibrobacter sp.
CTGCCGTCTCGTTCGTTCAGCCTTTCGGGCGTCCCGTTCGAGGGTGAGGCCAATTATAGAATTTTCCGTGGCGATGTCAAGGGTTTTTCTCAAAAAATTTCACTTTTTTTCGATTTTTTCAGAAATAACGGGTTTTATTCCGCATAATCTCCAAATTATCAACATTCTATTCACGGAAATCTTTAAAGCATATATCAAAAATTTCATTTTCAGCGCCTATCGAGTGTACACCGTTTGTGGTATTGGCGTCTGATTCATGGGCTCAAACCTTTTCTGAGGCCTATTTTTTGCGCCCATCTTGAATTCCACAGCACCTGTAGCGGCCCAACTCATCTCGTTAAACACACTCGAAACATTCAGTACGCCCAACCTCAAAACCAACCTTTCGGATAAACTATAGCCCACGGAAACATGCTGGGTGAAAGTCCACGCATCGTAGATACTCTTGCAGGAACCCTTTTCTGTAAATGCAGCGGCGCCCACTCCATGGGCAAATTGAAAAATCCCAATACCGTTGAATGCAATAAGGTTTGAATAGTTTATACTAAACTTGTCGAAAAAAGACCGATGCAAAAACACCGTAGCCCTGATAGCGTTTGTATTCATTCTGACTATTGTATTCAGGTGATCGGGAATACAAAATTGAATCAGCTGAAGACATCGGAGACTCATAATCACTTGGAAGATCATAGCCTCCTTCATCAACTTCGTATCCGCTATACACATTTTCGTCCGTGGCGAAATGCCATAGTGTATAAAAGCCCAATTCAAAATTTTTTCGATTCACGCCAAAGGAAATCCAGCCTGAGCCGCCGAAAGTCTCTGAAGGAAAATAATCCAGTTCAGCACCAGCTTCAACAAATATGCCTGAACTGGAAACCTTTTGCATGTATTGACCCATCAAGCTGAAATTGAATTTTCGCATTGTAGAGAGAACTTCAATCTCTCTATTGTAGTCAGGCATAGTATCGTACCTAACCAAGTTGTAATCATCATGGGTTAGAACCGCGCGACCCTTCGATTCCTTACCGGCGGTCACATTTCCGCTAAAATTCCACTGAGATCTTTCGACATAATTGCCTGCGCCCTTAACGTCTGGTGCCGGTGAATCGAAGTTGCGGACTTTCATCAGGCCACCACCTCCCGGAGCATTATAGCACGAACAAAGTAACAGTGGTGCAACGGTAATACAAAGGGCGAATATAATTTTCGTAATGGCATTCATTCTTCTAACACTCCCGCCTTTGAATATAAACAAAAATCCAGCGCTTTTATACGCCGGACTTCACTTTTATGGTAAGTTTTTTTTGCAAAAAATATGCCAATATTTTGGAGCCCACGCAGGGGCGGCTTTCGCAGCGCAGACGCCTTGGTTACTTTCGTCCCTGGTCGCGGAGGCGGAACAGCACACAGGCAATATCCACGGGGCGAGGCAGGCTCATTTCGCGGCTCATGCCCTGGGGCAGATTGCGGAAGCCTACGTTCTTGATTTTTTCCGTAAGATTTTGAATTGCATCTACGATGGTTTGACCTGTGCCAGAAGCGGAACCCGCCTGGGATGCACCCGCATCGCCATTGCTAATTGCGTTCTGGCAAAGATTCAAAAGCATAAAGCCTGCGCCCAAACGCTGCTGTTTATCAGACAACGTAACAAGACGGCTGGTGTCGGAAACCAGGAATCCAATTTGCAACAAAGTATCGCCGGAGAGTTTCACCTTCACCTGACGTTCCACAGCAGAAGTAGGGCGGATGCTATTCTGGATGGGCTTGATGTAGTCTGCAAAAATGCGGCAGGCAGGCGCCACAAAAGCCGGAAGGTTCTTAGCTCCCGATTCCACAGTCGCGGCCGCATCAACACCGAACTTAGCGCATTCCGCCTTGTAGTTTGCCATTACAATTATGTTGTCTGCAAGTTCCAGATAGTCGCCACAGGCGCCAGCCACAAGAATAAAGCTGCGGCCTTGGGAAGCGATGTCGCGGATACGGTCCGTCAATGGAATCAACGGCTCGCGGTCATCGCCCAACAGTTTACGGACACGAGCATCGCGAATCAAGAAATTCACTGCGGAGGAATCTTCATCAATAAGATAAGTGTTGGAACCGGCTTCCATGGCTTCCAGCAGGTTAGCAGCTTCACTGGTAGAACCGGAGGCGCTTGCTGTAGTAAAATCACGAGTGCTTACACCGCCGGGCAAGTCTCTCACGAACTGGCTCAGGTCCGTACCGCGGACACTGCGGCCGTCTTCCACACCAACCCGCAGAGCAGTCTCGTCAATAACGATTCCTTCGCGGCCATCCCCAGGAACGTGGGGATACACAGCGCGAGTCAAGGCCTGCAAGAGGGTGGACTTTCCGTGGAAGGCGCCACCGGTAATAACTGTAATGCCCTTGGGGATCCCCATACCGCGGACCTTGCGGCCGTTCACATCCAATTCCACCGCAAGACCTTCGGGAGCACTAAAGGGTACAGCCCCTTCCATAGGTTCCTGGGAAATTCCGGAGGCACGGGGCAATACAGCTCCATCGGGCACAAAGGCGCAAAGACCGCGGGCGTCCAGTTCCTTCAAAATCACGGCACGATCGGCTAGCACCTGGTAATGGGCCGCCAACTCCGGCTTTACCCCGCCTTCGCAGCGGCTACCGTCATTAAATAAGCTAGCAGAAACCAAGTCCGGCAGCACCATGGTCAAAATTTCGGCGGCAGCCTCGGACTGGATCTTGCGACCTTCGCCAGGCAGGCGCACCTGCAAAACCGCACGAAGTTCACCGTTATCAATCCAGAGGGAATTTCGTACCAGCATTTCAGGTCCAGCCACATCAAAAACCACAGCAGCATCTTTATCCGGGTACTTTTCCTTTACCACAGCGCTCATACGGCGCAACAGGTAATCCGATAATGCCAGACGGCGCTCGAATGAGCCTCCCCATTCAGAAGGATACCCCAACATCTGTAGGTTTGCCTTAATCAGCACTCTGGAGGCCGGGGCAAAGGGGTCACCCTGCACATGCAAAAATTCCAAGGTAAAGTCACCAAAATCCCAAGGCTTATCTGCGAGAGACTTGTACAAACCGTAATTCTTACCAGCCAAAGTGCGAATTTTTTGATATAAAGCCTTCATAAGTTTCTGTTTTTACCCGGTTTGCGTTAAACTTTTACACACCAAAATTAAATTTTTTCCAAAGTTTAGCGAAAATCCATCCTGTTTTAGGCATGTTCAAGAACTTTTTCCAAAAAAATTAGTCTAAATTCTATAAAAACGTTTATATTTTAGACGCAAACTATAATTAGGAGTTAAATCCCCATGAAGAAAATTTTTGTTTTTGCCCTGATGGTTGCATTCATGTTTACTGCAGCTGTAGCTGACGACGATCCACCTCCTCGTGGCAAGCCGGCAACCGTAACCATTATCACCAATCCGCCTAACAGCGATGTTTACCTGGGTGGTGAAATGCTGGGCAAGAGCCCCATTGAAAACCTCAACGTTACTTCTGGTCGCCAGACCCTCGTGGTTATCGACCAGGGCTACGAACTGGTTAACCAGCGCGTGAACGTTTGGCCGGGCAACGACAAGCGTAATACTTTTGACTTCGGCACTAAGATCCCTAAGGGTCATGTTAAGGTGACCACCAACCCGGGCAAGTGCATTATCTTCATCGATGGCGATCAGGCTGACAAGACCGACGGTGCTCCGTTGACCGTTCACAACCTGGATGCCGGTGACCACATGGTTCGTGCAGAATGCTCCAACCGCAAGTCTGCTGAAGCCCTCGTAACAGTCAAGGGCGAAGAAACCGTTGAAGTTACCCTCGACGCTACCACCGGTAAGAAGAAAAAGAAGTAATTTTTAAGTTTTTTCTCTCTACTGTTTGTGACAGTAAGGCCTTCGGTTAATACCGAAGGCTTTTTTTTACGCTGATTACCCCAAATAGCCCTTCTTTTGAGAATACATACAAACACTTTGTCGTATTTTTAATTAATTTCAAGTTCAATAATCTCAGAGGGTCTTCAGATGAAAATCAAAGTTTTCACACTCATGGCAGCGATGCTTGTATCTCAGGCATTTGCTTTCATTGGCCTTGGTGTGCACTACGCCCCGGCTTTTAACACAAGAATGAACGCTTCTGACTGGTCCAAGGTGTCTCCCGCAGAAGCCCTGACAGAAATTTACTACCAGCATGACGGCCTCAAGGACAACATCATGCATGGCCTTGGCGTCAAACTGTGGCTCGACAGTATCGCCATCGTGGATTTCGAAGCAACAGTGAACCTCCAGTATGGATCCTACGACGCTAGGCTTTATTCAAAGACCCAAGATCCTCTGGAACCCGGTAAGGTCCACGAAAACATTACTCCCCTTGAAATTGAATTGGCAGGAACCCCCTTCGGCAAGGCAACCCCGAAATATGTCGCCATGACCGCAGACCTGTCTATCACCTACCCTTTCCTCACAAATATCGTTACTTTTATCCGCCCCCATATCGGCATCGGCGCAACCCTTTTCATGAACACCTTCATCATGGACAATGACTTCATCAGCACCCTTTTGGAAGATGAAGAATTCAAGGGACTCCTAACTGGAGACGCAAGTTCCCTGGCAGGTGACCTTGCCGCAGGATTGACTCCCGAGGAAATTGCAACCCGAAAGGCTGAAAAGGTAAAGCAGCTGGTTCAAGACCAGGCCAAGGAAAAGGCACTTAATATCAGTGTTGGTGGACATGTTCTTCTAGGAGCAACCATCAAGCTGCCCGTTCTTCCGCTTGCAATCTACATTAACGGCAAGTACTACTTCGGAGGAATCTTCCCTGAAGAAATCAGCACCGACAGTTATGGTTACTTTGCCGCTGAAGGTGGTATAGGTCTTTCTTTCTAACAATTTTCAAGTGCGAACCAAATAAGGTAAAAATATGACTCAGAATACTTGCAGCACTAACATCCTCATCATCGAAGATGAAATCGCCATCGCCGAAGGCCTGGTTGATCTTTGCGAACTCAATGGTTACCGCGTCAAGCACGTAATCAACGGCGAAGACGGCCTTGCCGAAGCCCTGACCGGCCAGTATGGTCTTGTCCTTCTGGACTTGATGCTCCCTGGCATGGATGGTTTCACCGTCTGCGATAAGATTCGCGAACAGGACAAGAGCCTTCCCATCATCATTCTCTCTGCAAAGAATGCTGACGAAGACATCATCAACGGCCTCAAGTACGGCGCCGACGACTACATTCCGAAGCCCTTCTCCGTTCCCATGCTTCTTGCCCGTATCGAAGCAGTGCTGCGCCGCAGCCGCCAGTCTCTGGAAAACGAAGGCAAGCTTGTTGCCGGCAACCTGAAGGTGAACTTCCGCGAATACACCGGTTTCCGTGGCGAAGAAGAACTTGCATTCACCCGCAAGGAAATCGAAATCCTCGAATACCTGTGGAATAACCGCGACCACGCCGTTCCTCGTGCCGAACTCCTCCGCAAGGTCTGGGGTTACGAAAATGCAGAATCCGTGGATACCCGTACCGTGGACATCCACATTACCAAGCTTCGCAAGAAGATTGAAGACGACCCCGCACACCCGAAGCTCTTGGTGACCTTCCGTGGCGAAGGCTACCAGATGCGCTCTGCACCTGAATGCGCAAGGTAAAGCTAAAAGAAATTAAAGCTTACTTGATTAAGCACCAGACCACCATCAAGGAACGTCTGGTGTTTATTTGCATATTCCTTGCAATTGCAATACCCATGATTATCTTCATGGTTCGAAGCTACGAGCAGTCTGCGACTCTCGAAGAAAAGAAACTTAAAGAAACCATCAGTAATGCATACAGCAACCTGAACGAAATCTTCGGGAACGACATCAACAGAGAAAATAGCCGCCCCTACAAGGACTATGGTATTCTGAAGTCAATCTCTGTGATCGGTGGAAACAGCCACCTGGTTTCCGAATTCGTCGCATTCCCCGACACCAGTGGCCCCTTCTGCGCTTACAATCCGCAGCTCAACTACTGTCAGAAAGGACTGGTAGGTCATTTCCAGATTTCCCATAACGGAAAACTGCTGACGCCTTTTTACCCAGACTCCGATACCGACGTAGGCCGTAGTTTCTGGGAAATCATTTCGCAGGACCAGCCTAGGGAACGTAAGGCCACCCATGACCTGATCCAGAATCTTCTGAACCAGCTGAACATCAAGAACAAAGCTGCCAAAGACAACATCCCGTTGCTTTCCGACTCTACGGAAACCATCGACCAGTTTACCGAAAGCCTTGTAAAGGATTCCAGCAAGATCAACGAGATCAAGATTCCTTCCCGAATCGAACAGACTTCCGAGGAAGAGGCTTTTACCTACTGGGCGGAAAACGCTCGCATCGATAACGACGTCTATCCCTATGACGACAACGGTTACGAAATAGACACCGAAAAAGCAGACGCGACCTCCATGGAACGCACCTTGCAACAGCAGATGCTCACCGGCGGAACCATGATTCCTGTGACCGTGGAAAACATGCAGGTGAAGGCAACCGACGTTTATCTTGTGTTCTTCCGTCAGATCTTTATCGGTAAGCTTGCCGTGATCCAGGGTTTCGTTGTAGACAAGGTTGTGTACCTGAACTATATGACCCAGGCACTTCACGACGTTTACGTTCGCTTGCCCTACGCCATCGAACTTTGGGAAGGCGGAAGCCCTGTGCTAAATCTAGGCTTCAAGAGCAACCGCTACAAGCTCCAAGCCTCGAAGCCCATGATGGCTCCGTATGAACGTTTCACTTTCAAGATGTATTCAGACAGTGCGGAAAGTTCCTCTGGACTTACCGTAATGTTGGCTGGTATCGTTTTACTTTTGGTGATTGCAATCTGCATGATTACGATTTACCGATTCATGCAAAGCAAGGTAGCCCTGGCTGTTAAGCGTCAGGATTTCGTCTCCGCTATCACTCACGAACTTAAAACGCCCTTGACCGCCATCAAGATGTACGCGGAACTGTTGCAGCTATCGAAGGGTGCTACAGAGGAAAAGAAGCAAAAATATTACAACCAGATCGCCAGCGAGGCCGATAGACTTTCTCGCTTGATCCAGAACGTGCTGAACCTTTCCAAGCTAGATGGCAACCGCTGGAATGTACAGTTGCGTCGCGAACGCCCCAAGGCTGTTCTTGACGACTTCATCGCCACCTACAGCAAGAACGTAGAAAAGCAGGGCTTCGAACTTACAGTTTCTTCGGATACCGATGCAAGCAACGTCAGCCTGCTCATCGACCGCGACGCTATCATGCAGATTCTCATGAACCTGGTGGACAACTCCCTGAAGTTCAGTAAGAATGCCGACTACAAGATGATTAACATCGAGCTTGCCATCAAGGGTACCGACATGTACCTGGCAGTCCGCGACTACGGCCCCGGCATTCCTGCAGCCGAAATGAAGAAAGTGTTCCAGGAATTCTATCGAGTGGAAAACGAAATGACCCGACAGACAAGCGGAACGGGTATCGGCCTTTCCATGGTGAAGAAGCTTTGCACATTATGTAATATGCAGATTGAAATGGAAAATGCAAACCCCGGTTTGAGAACCAAAATCCATTTCCAGTCGTTGTCAATTTAACTTGCGATTATGTATTTTTTGGATGCAAGGGCAAACACTAAACCCGGCAACCATAAAGGGATGCTACTATGACACAAGAAGATATTCTGCAGAATCCGTCTGAATACGATCTGTCTATTGAAACCGTTGGCCAAGGCACACTGAAGTCTCCCATGAAGGGAATTCAGTTCGTGTCCGACAGCGAACAGGTTTGCTTGACTACCGACGTCAAGCGTTTGAAGCATTTCTACGAAAACAATATTCCGGTGCCCAGCTTGGAAGCTGCAGGCCCCCGCGAAACCATTTTCCACGACCCGGCATGGACCCGCGCTGGCATTGTTACCTGTGGCGGCCTCTGCCCCGGTCTGAACAGCGTGATCAAGGGTCTCGTTCAGACTCTCTGGTTTGACTACGGTGTCCGCAACATCTTTGGTATTCCCTACGGCTATCGCGGCCTCAACCCCAAGTACGGCTACTCTCCCAAGGTTTTGAACCCTGATGTCGTAGACGCCATCCAGGAAGACGGCGGCACTATCCTTGGTAGCTCCCGCGGCGAACAGGACCCTGCCATCATGGTGGACACCCTGATGCGTTTGAACATCAACGTGCTGTTCTGCATCGGTGGTGACGGAACCCTCCGCGGCGCCCACGCTATTGCCGAAGAAATTAAAAAGCGCAAGCAGCCTATTTCTGTCATCGGTATTCCCAAGACCATCGATAACGACTTGAACCTGGTGGACAGAACCTTCGGTTTTGAAACTGCAGTTCTCAGTGCAACCGATGTAATTACCTGCGCCCATAACGAAGCCAACGGTGCCTTTAACGGCCTTGGCCTTGTAAAGCTCATGGGTCGTGACTCCGGCTTTATCGCAGCCTACGCAGCACTTGCCACCACCGTGGTGAATATCTGCCTTGTTCCCGAAGTGCCCTTTACTCTGGAAGGTCTCTGCAAGGCTCTTGAAAGCCGTTACGACAACGGTAAGACCCACGCCGTGATCGCTGTTGCCGAAGGTGCCGGCCAGGAACTGTTCATTGGCCAGCCCGAACGCAAGGACGCCAGCGGAAACGTCTTGAAGAATGACATTGGCGAATTCCTGACCCGCAAAATCAAGGAACACTTCAACAAGGTGGGCAAGGAAATCAACATCAAGTACTTCGACCCCAGCTACATGGTCCGTAGCACCCCGGCAAAGGGTACCGACGCCATCTTCTGCTTCCAGCTGGCCGAAGCCGCCGTGCACGCAGGTATGGCCGGCAAGACCGACATGGTGGTGGGCAGCATGAACAACGTGTTCTCTCACGTGCCTATCGAATACGCCGTCAACGAACGTAAAAAGATCAACCCCAACGGAACCCTGTGGCATGCCGTGCTTGGCATGACTCGCCAGCAGGACTACTTCTCCGGCAAGGGCAAGGGCCATAAATAATCGTATCTTTTATCACATAATGGGGACAGGGATATACATTCCTGTCTCTAATTTTGTATGATTAGAGAATAACGTTCTGGAAGGAAGAATGAAGAAACTGTTGACCATATTCATGCTTTTGGCATTCTGCGGAATCGCTAACGCAAACGAAGATCTTCGTGTTGCAGATTCTTGCTATGCAGCTAGAGCAGAAAAGGCCAACGGCGACAAGGCCAACAAAAAGAATACGGACTTGATGATTGAAAAGTACAAGGCCGCCATGGCAGACGCCGCTGTAGAAGAGCAGGCCACCATCGGCTACGTCAAGAGCCTATTCTTTGCTATCCGATTCACCAACATCGAAAAGAAACAGCGCATGAAAACGCTGAACGAAATGAAGATCGATAGCGAAAAGGCCTACAACAAGTATCCAAAGAATAAAGAAATAGCCTTCTACTACTTGTCGATTCTATCCATGTGGGGTAACGAACGTGGCGCCCTGACCTCGGTGAAGGAAGGCGTTGCAAACACGGTTCGCGATGTTGCCACAGCCACCGAAAACTGGCAGGTTCTTGGCCGTGCCCACTTTGTGCTTCCCTACGTTCCCCTGGTTCTGCCTTGGCCCGACAAGAAACTTGCAGACAAGTACCTGACCATGGCCATGCAGAAAGACCCCAAGGACTTAAACAACTATTTCTTTTTGGCAGAGCTTCGCTTTGACCAAAAACGCTATGCCGACGCATTGGATCTGATCGACCGTGGACTTTCCCGCGGGGTTCGCACAAGCAACTTCCTGGAAGACAAGCGTGGCCGTTGGCATCTAAAAGAGCTTCAGAAAGAAATCAACAAGAAGCTGGATAAAAAATAGAGTCCAACCTTCGTCATCCTGAGGGAACGAAGTGACTGAAGGATCCAATTTATGATCAGAATTCGTTCCGCAAAAGTTGAAGACGCAACAGCTCTACAGGCAATCTACAAGCCCTACGTAGAAGAAACCGCCATAACCTTTGAATACGACGTCCCTTCCGTGGAGGAATTCGCCGAACGCATCCGCGGGACGCTGGAAAAATACCCATACCTGGTTCTGGAACGAACCGAAGGCGGGAACTGCACAGAAATTCTCGGGTACTGTTACGCCGGGGTTTTCAAGGGACGCGCCGCCTACAGCCGCAGCGTAGAAACCTCCATCTACATAAAGATGGGCGAATACGGCAAAGGCTACGGCCGGGCACTGTATAACGAATTGGAAAAGGAACTGAAAGCCCGCGGGTTTTTAAATGCATGTGCCTGCATCGCTTCGCCAAAGCAAGGCAGCACCCGCCTAGATAACAGCAGCCAGAAGTTTCACGAACACATGGGCTACTCGCTAGTCGGCACCTTCAACGACTGCGCCTACAAATTCGGACAATGGTACAACATGATCTGGATGGAAAAAATGCTGGGGGAACACCGGTAATTTCTAGAAGCATTCTTCCAGAACTTTTGGCAGTTCGCTAAAGTTATGGAGAACGGCGGCAGGGTTGTTGGCAGTGCCGAAACCGTAAGCCGCGTGGATAAAGGGAACGCCCGCAAAATTTGCAGCAGTTTCATCTCCGAGGGTGTCACCAACATAAACAGCATTTGGCACGAGGTTCGCACCGGCGACAGTAGCATTGCAATGATCGGCAGCGGCACCGTTACAATCGGCACCCACGCGCAAGCCGTTTCGTTCACAGATGGCCTTGATGTTTTCGCCCTTGCTTTTGCCTGTGCGTCCGGACATTTCAAAATCCTTGAAGTACTTCTGTAAATCGCAGGACTCCAAGAACGCCTCGATGTATCCGCAGGGGCAATTGCTGACAATGAACAGTTCGTATTTTGCGTAAAGCTGTGAGAGCGTCGCACGGTCCAAAAACAGCGGCGCGCCATGTTCCTTCAGATAGGCGCAATGGGCCACGGCACACTGGTTTAAAATGTCTTCGCGGCGCGACTTATCCATGTCCGGGAAATAAATTGCGCTGATTTCCTGAAGGTTCTTCCCCATCACATTTCGCAGGTCATCTTCAGAAATCACCTTGCCCGTATTGTTCTTCTGGAACACCTGATTCCATATCAGCGTCAAGGGAGCGACAGTATCCCAGAGGGTTCCATCCAAGTCAAAAATTACAGCTTTAGGCATGGGCGCAAATTTAATTATTGCTGTTGCCCCATGGCGTTAAAGTCTTTTTCGTTCTTGAAATATTTTGGGGTTTCGCCGGGGCGCTTGGCACTGCGTTTGCCGACATAATCGCCGCCGCGTTTTTCATCGCGATTACCAGGAAGCGCAGGCTTAATGGCCGAAGGGTCTTCGCCAGGTATGTCGGGTTTCGCAGTCGTCACAGGAATGGAATCCGTAGAAACTACAAAGTTATCATAGCGCACGAATACATCGTTAGTGGGAGCCCAGCTATCGTCATTTCCACCGTGGAATGTAGAGAGATAGAACTCGTCAATTTTTTGATCCTGGAAATCGCGGAGGCGCAAGGTATCCAAATCCAAAGCAAGTTCTCCGTCAAACCAGCTTTGCACAATGCCGTTCTTGTCGCCCTTGCCTTCGGTGGATACGGAATTCATGACCACGCGGGTGACTACACGATGCCATTTGCCTGGCACAAAATATTTCTGTTCCGCAGTCTCACCCAGGTTCCATTTGGCGTCATCGCCGTAGGTACTGCCCTGATCCACAAAGTAGAGGTACTGTACTACTGTTCCATTTGCGCGCCACATGATGCGGGCACTCCAGCCATCCCCTACAGAGGGGCGATTTCCGCCGGTGTAGCACTTGCCGCCGCAAAGCCCAGGCAACTTGCCGCCTTTCACAAATTCAAAACCAGGCTCGAACTGAATATCGTATGCCACCCACATTTCTTCTGCAGAAACATCGAGCGGCTGCTTCACCTGCCCGGCGCAGGCGGGGCGCTCGCCCTCGTCATTGGGCCCTACGCAACCCTTGGGGTACTTCAGCTGCAGAACCATTCCGTGCTCTTCATCGTCCTGCACAATCTTTGCATTCTGGCCCCCATTCTGCTCCATGGCATACCAGCTAGAAACGCCCGCCTTTTTAGGGAAGTCCTCCTGGGCCATTTTATTGGTGTACTGGCCGGCAGCACGATTTTCAAAATCCGCAGAAAACACCACATCGGCAAAGGACGCCGAAGTGCAAGCCAAAGCCATTGCAAAAATTCCACGAGCAAAATTCATAACGGGCCTCAAAAAGAAATGCAGACTCTATTGAAAATACATTTTTTATTTTGCAGGACGATTCATAGAAACTGCTGCTGGCAGGCAAATTTCATACAAGCCTAGACCGAATGACTACCTTTACACTATTTATTGTTAATTTTATATCCGGGATACAATAATTCTAAATAAGAAAAGTTAAATTGTCTCTACGAGACAATATATTAAGCATTATTATGCAACAAGAAAACATACCAATAAAAGTAGGATTGCTTGAACTACTCTATGGCAGTCAGGGAACACAGTTTGTGATTCCTGCCTATCAGCGTAACTATACCTGGGTTGCTAATAGAGAGGTGAAGCAGCTGCTTGATGATATTAAGGTCGTACTGAGTGGCGAAAGAAACAAGCACTTTATTGGCATCATGATATACTTGGAAACGAGTATTTCTCCTTTCCAGCGTGAGCGTTCTGTCATTGATGGGCAGCAACGTCTTACCACTATTTTCCTAACTCTCTATGCTATCAAGGAACTTATGCTAGAGCGAAGCATGAATACAGAGGCAGAGAGATTGGAGAATATGTATCTGGTAAATCCATTCAACGAGACAAACAAGTTTAAGCTGAAGCCTCTTGTATCAGATGATGCTGTCTATCAACAGATCGTGTCTCGTGACTTTGACAGCATACAGGAGAAGAAAGCGAATGTCTATCTCAATTTCTTCTACATCAAGAACACGCTTCAGGAATTGCTTGGCACATACACCATCAACGACATTCTGGAGGCGATGAATAAACTGTACATCGTCTGTGTGCCTATCGGCAAAGACGATTACCCTCAGAAGATTTTCGAGAGCATCAATGCAACAGGTGCAAAGTTGACGGCAAGCGACTTGATCCGCAACTTCATCCTCATGCCTATCCAAAGCGAGCTTCAAGACAAATACTACGATAAGTATTGGAAGCGCCTGGAACAACTTATTGATAGCGATTCGAAGAAGTTGGAAGCCTTCTTCCGTTTCTTTATCATGGCAAAGCGCATGTCGTTGATTAACAAGAGCGCAGTTTATCGTGCATTCACAGAGTGGTATGAGGACAACATCGCCAACTATGGTGAAGAAGGCGTGTTCAAGGAGATTGTAAATTATGCTTCATATTACAATGCCATCTACAAGGCTCCAGTAGCGTCTTTGGATTCGGCATTGCAAAAGGCTGTAGAGGAGTTCCGCTTTATTCTTTCGGACATGCCAGCTCCATTGCTCATAGAGCTTTATGCAATTCACAAGAAGGTTGATGCAAATGGCAATCCATGTATTTATGCAAAGCAGTTGGCTGAGATCATTACTATTCTCAACTCATACCTTATGCGCAGATCTCTTTGCGGAATGGACACGAGCGACATCACTCGCTACTTCCCAACCCTTCTGAAAGAGACGCTTGCAGATTGCAATGGCGACTATTCAAGCATTGTGGAAATCTTCAAGAAGAACCTTGTGAACCGTAACAAGGGTAATTCTCAGGAGATGCCAGACAACAACCGTCTTCGTGACAGAATCCAGAATGCCAATATGTACAACCTTCGCACATGGCTTGGCATATTCTTCCGCAAACTGGAATCAGAAAACAATCCTGCCCCTGTTGACTTCTCAAAACTCAGTATAGAGCACTTGATGCCACAGACGGCAACACAGGATTGGTATGACGCTCTGAACACAGATAAGGAAACATACGATGAGAACATTCATCGTCTTGGCAACCTCACACTTGCTGCAAGAAGCGACAATAGCAAAATGAGCAATAAGGTGTGGGAATACAAGAATAAGGTTCTGGCATCAACAAACCATCTCAAAATCAATCACGAGATTCTGCAAAAGGAGCATTGGACGCTGACTGATATTGAGGATCGTACCCAACAGTTGATTGCGGAAATCGCAAGATTGTATCCATATTACGAAGCAAAGGACTCGTCTGTAACCAGGATTCCTATCTGTATTGACTATCAAAATGCGTATGCCCAAGGGTATTACTATCCTGACAACGGAAGCGTTGAGGTTCTTGAAAGTTCATCACTCTATATGGATTTGCCAAGTCCTGAGTCTTATCCCGAGATAGAGGCTTTGCGTGCAGAACTGAAGGATAATGGCATATTGCGAGAAGATAACCAGCAGTTGGTTTTCGCAACCAATCATTCATTTTATCCAAAACGAGTGAACGCTACAGCCCTTTCCACTACGGCTGCCATCATTCTTCATGGCTCACGTAACGGCTGGGAGTACTGGATGAATGAGGATGGTGTCCAATTAGGTCTGGTCGAAGGATTAAGAAAGAATAACGAATAAATGACAGAAAATCGCTAATCCAGATTAGCGAAATAAAGGCCAACTAAATAATCGCAATAGCATAAAAACACAAGAAATATGGATACCAAAATAATAGGCCAAGGCTACAACCTAGATGCAAACACTTCTGTAGCCAAGGAACTGATAGAACAATTTAATAGTAAAAGATACGATTCTTTTACATGCCTCGTTGCTTTTGCAAGTTACGGAGGAATCTCTGCACTCACCCCATATATATTAGCAGAAAAGGAAAGAGGTGTAAAGGTAAAGGTTATCTTAGGCATTGACCAGAAAGGAACCTCTAAGGAGGCTCTTGAAGAAGTTTTGACGTGGGGTGTGGAGGCAAAAATCTACCATACGCAATCGGTAAACATCTTCCATCCAAAGATTTACCTTTTTGAGAATACAGACATTTTTACCCTTATAGTAGGTTCAAACAATCTCACCACAATGGGATTGGTGAAGAACATTGAATGCTCACTTTTGATTAAAGACACAAAAGGCGAGCATACTGTTCATAATGATTTCTACGTTTATTGGAAGTCTATTCTTGATGGTGTTGACGTTAATTTGATGCCTATTACACAGGAATTGATTGATGAACTTTATGCGGAAAAGCTCATTCCTACAGAATCAGAACGAACAGACAAATACGATAATGGCAGAGATCGCACCTCTAGTACCGGAGCAAGCCGACGCATAAATTTCAATGGAGCCAAAATTCAGCGTAATCCAGAAGGTTTTGTCCCGAAGAGAAGACAGGTGAAGGCTAAGCGAGTTGCCAAAACTAAAAATGCTTCAAATCCAAGTCAGCCAATCATAACTGTTTCGGAAGAATCTCTGCTGGTAAATGGCGAGGAGGTTTTGATTGCTGAGATTGGTGGTGGTCCTCGCTGGAAGCAGGTAAACTTCCCTGTAGATATTTTTGAAAATTTCTTTGGAGCGGAACGAGGTAACAACTCATATAACATCGAACTAATGAACATTGCCCAAGATGGTTCTTTGGGTGACGTGGAGGTTCGTCAAGCAGTATCAGTAAGAAGCCATAACTATCGTTTTGAAATTCATTGTGCTGAAACAGAAGGAACGTACCCGGGTAATGACAAGCGCCCTATTGGGTTGTTTATCAAAATAGATAATGACCAATTCCTGTATCAAGTTCTTCTGCATAATCATCCTGCTTATAAAAAAATTAAAAAGTTCTTATATGCAGAGAGCAATGTAAGAAGTAAAGTAGAATTAAGAAGACACATCGTACACATCGAGGCAATTCATGCCCTTTATCCAGAATTGGTTATCTAATGAGCTACAATTTCAGAACATTAAACTACCTTGGTAGCAAACTGCGCTTGTTGGATTTCATCGAGGATAAAGTACTTGACATAACGCCACAAGGTGCTGGAATCTGCGATTTATTCGCAGGTTCTGGTTGTGTATCTCGTAAGTTATCGCGTCTGTATCCTGTTATCTCTTGCGACATTCAAGGCTATTCAAAAATAATAGCCAATGCTTTACTCGACAAATTTGAGGTGACGGATAAGGCTATCGAAGATTTCTTCAAGTCATTAGACAATGAATGCTCCAATAAGCTGAGAGAGGCTTTTGCTCCTTTGATTGAATTGGAACAAGACGCTATAGATAGTAAAAATCTTGAAGTGCTAACCTGTATCCTTGAACATGGATCGTTAGAAGTATTCAATCTCGAGCATAACCTTTCTTGTTTGTCGGATCAATTAGTGGTTGTTTTTAAGAACCTCAAGAAATCAGGGCTGAATGATGTAAGGTCATTGATTAGTCGCTACTATGGTGGTGTCTATTTTTCCTACAAACAAGCTGTTGATATTGATATTATTCTGGAGAATATTCACAGATTAGTTTCAGAAGAGAATCGTGATTTGTTCCTTGCAGCTCTATTAAGTACTGCAAGTGATGTTGTTGATACAGTAGGAAAGCATTTTGCACAGCCAATTAAGGCAAGAGATTCCAAAGGTAAAATAAAGATAACTGTTTACAACAAGGCTGTAAAAGACAAGACTATTGATGTTATTGTACTCTATCGCGAATGGTTGCTAAAGTATAAAAAACTGTCTAAGAGTAATTTTCAGCACATTACGATGCAGGGTGACTTCGAACAATGTTTAAGGACGCTTCCTGACAACGTGAGAACTGTCTATGCAGATCCTCCATACACTCGTGACCATTATAGTCGCTACTACCATGTTCTGGAAACGTTGACCCTTCGAGACACTCCAAAGATTTCGACAGTGACAATACATGGTTCAACTCATGTGAGCAATGGCATCTATCGAGAAGACCGTCATCAATCGCCTTTCTGCATCAAGAGTAAAGCCCCTGAAGCATTCCGTAAGATGTTTGAACTCACGGCTTCGACAGGTAGAAACCTGTTGTTTTCATATTCTCCATACGATGAAACTAAAAAAACTCATCCTCGTGTAGTGACTATGCAGCAACTTATTGCACTCGCAGAGGAATACTTTGATAAAGTCGAGACTGTCTCTGCTGGTAGTTTCAAGCATAATAAGCTAAACTCAACAGAGCATTTCCTTGAAGCCTCCGATGAGGCGGAACTGTTGATAGTATGCACTAATAACGAATAATCCGTAAGATTCAATGCAGTTAAAAGACAACATAAAATTCTCCATTGACACTCAGATGTCTGTAGGCGGTGAGGATTGCAAGAACATCCTGATAAAGGGTGACAATAAAACAATTCTACCAGAATTGGTATCTGTGTACGGAGGTAAAATAAAGTGCATTTACATAGACCCTCCTTACAACAACGGAGATTCCTATCATTACTACAATGACAATACAACTACGTCTGCCTGGCTCAAAGACATGCGTAGTGTTTTGTCATGGCTTAAGATGCTGCTAAAAAAAGATGGTAGCATTTGGATTTCCATTGATGATAAGGAAATGGCTTATCTTAAAGTGGAGGCAGATAGAATTTTCGGACGCGAGAATTTTGCGAGCACTATTGTTTGGCAACAAAGAAAGACACGTGAGAATCGTGCAGTATTCTCTTGCAATCACGAGTATGTGCTTGTTTATGCCAAAGACATAAAGGCTTTTAAGAAGTCACGCAATCTTCTTCCGGTTGGTGAAGATTTTGTTGATAGCAAATACAAGAATCCGGATAATGACCCACGAGGTCCTTGGCAGTCAGTATCAGCCAGCGTTCAAGCAGGTCATGCAGTAGCAAGTCAATTCTACACAATCACATCCCCTGCAGGTATAGAGTTCAGCCCGCCAAAGGGTCGTTGTTGGGCTTACAATCAAAAGCGTATGCTTCGTGAGATAGCACAAAACAACATTTGGTTTGGTTTAGAAGGAAGAAATGTCCCACGTATCAAAAAATTCCTAGCTAGCGCAAAAATAGGTTTGACACCAGAAACCCTTTGGTCAGGCGACAACTATGGTTCCACAGATAGTGCTAAAAAGCATTTACTCTCTTTATTTCCTGAAATGGAAAATGTATTCGACACTCCAAAACCAGAAGAATTGATAAAGCAAATTATTGAAATCGCAAGTAACAAAGGCGAATACGTACTTGATTGTTACATAGGTTCAGGTACAACCATGGCAACTGCACATAAACTCAGCAGAAACTATATTGGAATTGAAATTGGTAAACAGATGGCTGATTTAGTTGTCAAGCGCATGAACCTCGTAATCAACGGTGAACGCGGAGGGATTTCTACCATTATCAATTGGAATGGCGGTGGGGAATTCGCGTTCTTCAACTTTGACAAGAATAAAGTTGAAGAAAGGAAAATAAAAGTTGAACAGATATCTCACATGCAGCCAGTTGAATACCATCAACTTGACCTCTTCAATCTCTTTGAACAATACGGAGAAAAACCTTTGGTTGAGAACAACATGGTTCGCGAAAACATTGGGATCAAATACAGCACGAAACATAATCGTCATAAATTGCCTATCGACCTCACAAAGAATCTCCTTATCTGCAACGTGAAGAAGGACAATTGGGAGCAGTATCTCAATGGCACTGCAAAAATTTACTACACAGGTAAAAAGTTCCCGACTACTGTAGCGCTCAACAAGCTCTACTACTTCATGCCGTACCTCTCTGGCAAGGGCATCCGCGACCTCTATTACATCAAAGTAGCTCGTCTTGGCTACCGCAAGGAAGGTCAAGCGAATGGGGACAAGAATGATCTCCGCTTAGTTTTCGAGATTGAACGAGTCGGACAACTCTTCGATGACTACAAGAAAATAGAACTTGAAATTTGGCACACATTTACAGATACTACAATAAAAAAGATTACAAACATGTAATGACTGAAATCGACTCCCCAAAACTTCTGGAGGTGTACACTTATGAATGGATTTAAAATGCCTGCGGTAATTTTAGCAGATTCCATGGAAGAGTACATGGCTACGCCTGATCCATACAAGAGCGCTCCCGAAAGCAAAGTGAACATTCTTGAACTGGGACGCTACATGAGACGAACTGGCAAGACAATTCACGACATGACAGCGGAAGAAATCCTCCAATTTAAGGTCGGCTAGTTTCGCGTTATTTTTCCAGCTATCAAAATAGAGATTAAAAAAGCCTCCCTCAAGGGGAGGCTTCTTTAACGAACAATCGTAAACTTAGCGAAGACCTTTCTTCTTGTAGTAGTACAGTTTCAGCTGGCCTATGGTCTGATCTTCTGTGGATTCCACCTTGATATCGGTTGCAAAGAACGGATAGATTTCATTGTCGCTATCCTTTGCAATGTACCAAGTTCCATCGGCTGCACCGAACATAGAGCTGCTAATTTCCGTATCTTCGTTGATTTCGAACATGCTCTTGCATACGGGAGTTTCTGCCGGCAGAGTGCCAGGTTCCAAACCGGTGCTTAAGTCGGCTTCGTAGACAGAAAGAAGCATGCTCCTTTCAAACATAACGGTATCGACATCAACGCGAAGCTCCAGGTGCTTGGGAATTTCGCCACCAGTCTTGAGGCTAATTGACTGCTGCGTTTCAGAGTTGATATCATTGGTCAGGATTGCAGAATCCAGCACCATTTCAATGCAGCGTGAAGAGGAAGAATTTTCGACGGAAGAGGACGACTTGGCAGAGGAAGAAGACCCCGGTTCGGTCGATTCGTCGGCATCATCTTTTTGGTCATCGTCCTTTTGGATGTCTTCGGAAGTTTCATCGCCATCGGCACCAGAAGAACTATCGTCACCACAGGCGATAAGACCGAAGCCTGCCGCAAAAATGGCGGACCCAAGGAGAATTTTTTTGAAGTTCATACAGTATTCCTTTTTTATGCGCACAATTATTTTTTGCACTCAACTGTGCGTTCTAGAAATATTCAAAAAATTGGCGAATTGCCCACGGCCATATTCGAAATAAGCAAAAAAACGTATTGTACCAGTTTCTTTTAAGCAATCCCACCTTATGGATATTTTATCCATAAAACGTATTTTGCCTTCTATATAAATTATTCCAACTGGAAATAGTTTTAGCCATGGTGTTATGGAAATTATTCCATATTGAGGATGGTTATATGAAAAAGTCTCTTTCCAGTTTTGCTGCTGGCCTTGCTCTGGCAGCTTCCTGTGCCGTACCGGCTGTTGCTGGCCCAGGCATTGCCGATGGTGCCGCAAAGTTTATCGGTAACATTACCCAGTCCAACACAGCTCCCGGTCCTAACGACCAGTTTACTCAGCTGTGGAACCAGGCTACCGCCGAAAACGGCTGTAAGTGGGGCTCCATCGAAGGCACCCGTGGCAAGTTCAACTGGGCGGGTTGCGACGCTGCCTACAACTGGGCAAAAAACAATGGTGGTCATTTCAAGTTCCACGCCCTCCTTTGGGGCGGTCAGTACCCCGGTTGGCTGGAAAGTTTGAGCGTTGACGAAACCAAGAAGGCTATTACCACCTGGTTTGACGCTGTCAAGGCCCATTATCCCGATATCGAAATGATCGACGTGGCCAACGAAGCAATTCGTACTGGCAATGGTCAATATCATTCCGGTTATACCAGAACCAAGATTATCCCTGCACTGGGTGGCGACAACAACGGCGATTACGCATTCTTGACTACCGCTTTCAAGATGGCCCGTGAACGCTGGCCCAAGGCAATCCTTATTTATAACGACTATAACACCATCCAGTGGCATGTCGACCAGGGCATCAACCTGATCAACACCATCCGAAAGAATGGCGCTCCGGTTGACGCATACGGCCTCCAGGCTCACGACTTGATGAGTACCGGCGGTGGCTACAACGGTACCGGTGGTGGCGGCGTCTGCATGAACTACAATTCCTTTGTTTCTACCATGCAGAAGATTCACAAGGAAACCAACAACTTCCCGATTCTTATCTCTGAATACGACGTTCCGTCTACTGACGACGGCATCCAGAAACAGTGCTACTCCGAACAGGTGAAGTACTGGATGGAAGACCCCTATGTCGCAGGCATCACCATTTGGGGTTACATCTATGGTCGTACATGGCTTGACTGTAACGGCACAGCAAGCGGCTGCTCCGGTCTCGTCAGAAATGGCCAGGATCGTCCGGCATTGACTTGGATGAAGGAATATCTTAAAAACAACAAGGGCGTAAATGCAACTGGCCTTGCTACCGGCATTACCGCTGAACCGGAACCGCAGACTCCGTTCAAGGGCACACCTCTTGCAATTCCTGGCACCATCCAGATGGAAGACTTCGATATTCCGGGCGTTGGTTCCGGCAATGACTCCTACGGCGACGCTGATTTCGAAAATCACGGCGATAGCGACTACCGTAAGGATACCGGCGTCGACCTTTACAAGAAATCCAACAATCGCATTGTGGTTGGCTACAACAACGAAGGCGACTGGCTGGAATACACTGTGAACGTTGCAGAAACCGGTACATACACCGTTTATGCCGCCGTTGCAGCCGCAGGTTCCACCTCCAGCTTCCAGCTCTCCATGGACGGCAAGGCTATCTCCGAAAAGATTGCCGTTCCAGCAGCAGCATCTGGTGAAGATAACTACGACGATTACAACAAGGTTGCCTTTGATGTGAACCTCACCCAGGGCAAGCATATCCTGCGCTTCACTGTCACTGGCGCTTGGCTTGACATTGACTACATGAACATCGTGGCCAAGGGCGAAGCCGACCCGAATCCGATTGAAAAGTCTTCTTCCAGCACCGCACCGGTTGCCGGTGAATCTAGCTCCTCCGTAACTCAGGCTCTCAACCAGAATATCCAACTGGAATTCGAAACCCGTCAGGACTTCGACATATTCGACATGCAGGGTACTTTCATGGGCCGCATCGGAGCCTACAGCTTCGGACAGGCAATCTCCTTCATCAAGGATAGCGACGTCAAGTTTGCAAAGGGCGTTTACTACCTCCGTTGCAAGAGCACCAAGCAGATGATGACTTTCAGCCTCACCGAATAACACGAAATTAAAACACACCCAAAACAAGGCTCCCGGACTTTTCTCCGAGGGCTTTTTTTGTCAGCTAATCATTTCCTTGAATAAACTTTGTTCTAGAATGAACTAATTTTTATTCATGCCTAAACGTACTGGTGTAGCGGACTTGCCTTTGCATACGGGGACTGTTCCCCGTTGGCTTGCAGACCGTATGCGTGATTTGGGCAGACTCATTGCCGAATCCATTGTGGAAAATTACGGCAAGAGGGAATTCCTGGTTCGTTTAAGCGACCCACTGTGGTTTCAGTCCTTCGGAGCGGTCATGGGCATGGACTGGCATTCTTCGGGAATTACCACCAGCGTGATGTATGCCCTGAAGCGTGGGCTGAACCCAATTGCCAGGGATCTTGGGATTTATGTGTGCGGCGGCCGCGGAAAATTCTCACGGGAAACGCCAAACGAATTGCTGCAGATTGCGGACAAGACCGGCGTGGATGGGTATTACCTGAAGCGCACCAGCTGCCTTTGCGCCAAGGTAGACAACACTGCCGTTCAGGACGGTTTCCAGCTTTACCAGCATAATTTTATCGTGACGGATGAGGGCGACTGGGCGGTGGTTCAGCAGGGCATGAATACGGACGCCCGGGCTGCACGACGTTACCACTGGTGTTCCTCCAGTTTGCGGTCTTTTGTGGAAGAGCCCCACGCCGGCGTGGTGGGCGAAAACCGCGGGCAGATTCTGAACCTGACTCATCAGGATGCAGGCGTGACCCGCAATTCCATTCTGGAGTTGACTCACGAAAATCCCGACAGGATGATGCGGGAAATTCAGCAGATTGTAGCGCCAAATTCTTCTGTCATTATTTCGCCCCAAATGGATTTGTTCGCCCCGCCGGAAACCGCACAGGATTTCTCAAGCAGTTCGCTGGTTGGTTCCGCCCACGATTCCGGCAGTATGATTATCGGGCCCGACGGTACTCCCGTGCGAATCGGCTCCCGCGATCCTATCGTTGCAAATTCTTCCCGCGACTGCATTATGCCTAGCCGTCACGAAGTCCGCGCAGAAGACGTCGACTTAAAGCGCCTCGGTGGCGTTCTTGCCACCGCCTACGAATCCGACCCCAAGGATTTTGAAAGCCTCTTGCTTACGCCAGGACTTGGCCCCCGCACGTTGCAGTCACTGACACTCGTTAGCGAAGTCATCAACGGAACGCCTTCCCGCTTTAGGGACCCTGCCCGCTATTCCTTCGCCCACGGCGGAAAGGATGGTCACCCCTTCCCTGTTCCCACCCGCGTCTACGACGAATCCATCCGGGTTCTGCAAGGCGCCATCGAACACGCCAAAATCGGCGACCGCGAAAAGATGGATTGCCTCAACCGCCTTCACGCCACCCAGCTTGCCATCGAAAAAGACTGCGAACCCCTCGCCGACTTTGATAAAACCCTGGAACATGAAAAAGCCCACTCGCAGGAGTGGGGCGGAAGAACCGTCTAATTTTCCATCAAAAAAAAGACTCGCCTACTAACAAGCGAGTTTTTTTTGCATTAGCCAAACTAGCTTTTAAGCTTGAGCCTGAACAGCAGTCAATGCGATGGTGTAGACGATGTCTTCCACCAAGGCACCACGGCTCAAGTCGTTCACCGGCTTAGCCAAACCCTGGAGCATGGGGCCGATAGCGATGGTGCCCTGGGCGGAACGCTGTACAGCCTTGTAGCCGATGTTACCGGCAGAAAGATCCGGGAACACGAACACGGTTGCCTTGCCAGCCACTGCGCTGTTGGGAGCCTTCAGGCTGCCTACGCTGGGAGTGGTAGCGGCGTCGTACTGCAGCGGGCCATCCAGAGCCATATCGGGGCGTGCAGCCTTAGCAATAGCAGTAGCTTCCTTCACGAGATCTGCGTCGGGGCCCTTGCCGGAATTGATGGTGCTGTAGGAAAGCATGGCGACGCGGCTGGGCAGGCCAAATGCCTTGGCGGTGTCGTCGCACTGGAGGGCGATACCTGCAAGTTCTTCGGCAGTGGGGTTCAGGTTGATGGCGCAGTCGCCGTAGACGTAAGTCTGACCAGGCAGGCACATGAAGAACACAGAGCTGACGGACTTGACACTAGGAGCGCACTTGATGATCTGGAGAGCCGGACGGAGAGTGTCTGCAGTAGAATGGATGGCGCCGGAAACGAGACCGTCCACTTCACCCATCTTAAGCATCATGGTGCCGAGGGTTACATTGTCGGCGAGGGCTGCGCGGGCCTGTTCTTCGGTCATGCCCTTGGACTTACGAAGTTCCACCAGAGTGGGAACATACTTTTCAGCAAGTTCTGCGCTGGGTTCGATAATCTCGATGTTTGCAGGAAGAGTAACGCCCTGTTCCTTGGCCACTGCTTCAATTTCAGCCTTCTTGCCGATGAGGACAGGAACAGCGATACCGCGTTCGATGGTGAGGGCGGCAGCCTTCACGGTGCGGGGTTCTGAACCTTCAGGGAGCACGATGCGCTTTACAGCCTTGGATGCCTTCTGGAGAAGGCCTGCGCGGAACATGGCCTGGGAGGTCTTACGTTCGGCAGCGGGAGCAGCCATATCGCGGGCAATGCACTTGGGGCAACGCAACAAGCGGCTGGGGCAGAACAAATCTGCATCTTCGCCGTCAGCATAAATCTTTGCATCAAGAGCGGTGGCCAGCTTGTCATTGAACTTGTAGGCGACAGCTTCACTCATGCCAGAAGCACCTTCTACCACCACGGCGTCCACAGCGTCAAAATCCTGCTTCAAAAAATCGGCAGCGATTTTTTCCATAAGGACCGCACTTTCGCCAGATTTCAGCATGGCTACAGCATCTGCTGCAGAGACGGCAGAAAGGGAATTATAGACACAAGCCTTGAGACCTGCGGCGGAAGCTGCATCCAGCACTTCCTTGACTCTGCCTTCCATATTGGCAGAAACCACCAGATAAACACGATTCATATACAACTCCAGTTCGTGATTTTTTGCTTATTTCATGGAAAAATTAAGATATTCACCCCCCTTCTGGCACCCCAAATTCCCTCAAAAACCTTCTCAAATAGGCATTTTTTTGCGAAAAATGTGCATAACTCGTTGATTAATAGCAATTTACAACAAAAGTTTACAAAGCTTTAACCTTACCCCCCTTTTGGGAAATGTTAAAAAAAATTATTTTTGGCGTGGATTTTTTGGTTTTGTTTTGGTTTAGGGAAACCATAGGAGAGACAGGATGAGGTTTGGACACCTAATCCGGAGCTTGGTATTGTGCCTGGCTCTATTTGGAGTTTTTACAAATGCCCAAACTGTGGCAACCGCACATGTCGTTTACAACGGCAGTGGTCTTTTTTACGCAGACAACGAAGAGAATTTCAAGTTCCAACCTGCAAAACAGGAGCGTAACGGAACCTATACCATCAATTTTTCCGAAGAACGTTTAAAGCCTAGCGCTATCGAAGAGCGACGCCTGCGTTTTGGCCTTCAGTGCACCGAAGGTAAAAAGGATTGCAAAACCTACCTGTATTCAGACGAAACAACTCTTCCCACCCTGAAGGAGTTGTTCCCCGACTATGTCTATCAAGAAAAGGACCAGCCCGTTTATGAGGTATGGCTTTCTGTAGATGCAACCGGCGTTACCGTCCTGCCAGGCATTCCCGAAGAATACATAGTTCCCGATTCCGTAGAAAAAGTTGTTCGCTTGCTCCCCCCGTGGAGCAACACCTCCGCAATTATGCTTGTCGAGGGCAAAAAACACAAGATGGTTCCCGTAAGGTCCAATTACTGCGGATGGTTCGAAACCACACTTAAGATTGTTCCCAAGGATGCTTACACATCCTTTACGCAAACCATTGGCGATACATACATCGGCGCCGACGGCATTTCCCACCAGCCCATTGCCATTGAAGACGAAATTTCCCTAGACTCCATTCTGAATGTTAATCCTAGCGCTGACACCATCTGGATCATGGCAAAACATGGGTATCCTGAAATCTACAACACCTTCCCAGAAGAACTTGGTGACTGCCCGGTCAAGAAATTGCCTGTGATGATGTTCGACTGGCTCCATGGCACAGAAGGAGATGGTATTGAGGGCAACGGAAATCCCAAATATGGCGTAAGCGCAGACTTCGGTTCTGGTGGCTGCAAAAACTCTAACACAAGCACCGCCATAAAAGGAATGGTTGAAAAAGAACTGGGGCCTAATGGAGTTCCTGTACGTGCCCAGGATTTTCCTTCCAATTGCAAGATTACAGAACATCTGGATTACTGGTTCACTCCCGAAGTCGTTGCCAAGGATGCCGCAGGCAAGCAGTACACCAACGTCACTTGCCGCGACCTGACCCTTGAACTTGACAACGACGGATTCTGGCTTGGCCAGCGTGACAAGGACAGTCCTGAAAGAGGCTTATTCCTCTTGGATGACTTCATTTGGCTGGATTCTGCACACACCGTCAAGAATCCTTACTACGATGAGATAACAGGCGTCATCGACAACAACGATACCATCGGCGTTCACAACTATGGTTTCTCCATGAAAGTCCAGGCCCAGTTCGAATATGTTCCCGGCCAGTATTTTGAGTTCTTCGGAGACGATGACGTTTGGGTATTTATCAACAACAAGCTTGTGGTGGATATCGGTGCTCAGCACCACCAAGTAAGCGGCAAGGTAAAATTGGATACCATCGGTGAGAATACCGGAGACACCTTGGTTCCCGGTGCCACATATCCCTTCCACATTTTCTACGCAGAACGCCACAGTAGCGAATCCAACTTCAAGATGCGTACGTCTATCGATCTGCGTTCCGACGCCAGCATGCTCCTCAAGGACCTTTCCTCCTCGGAAACCCTCATTCAAAAGGAAGTCTGGCAGAAAGTTCGCGAACGCGCCCTGGCCTGCGACTTCTCCAGCAGCCCGGAAAACGAAAAGACGGAACGAGGCCCCTCCAACTTTATCTTGTACGGAAAAACCCTTCCCAAGGGTGGCGTGGCTCTGAAGACTCTCGACTCCCTCTATTACAGGGGCATCAAGGTCCAGAACGGATTCACACTACTTGAAATTGATCTGGACGCAATCAACAAGGCTAGAGCCCTGCAGCCGGGAACCTACTACGTTCGCATTACCCTCAAGGATAATCCGGACGAGTACAAGGACGTCTACTTCACCATTGATCCTTACGAAATGCCAAATATCGCCTTTGCCTTCGTAAAGGACACCAGCTACAAGACCATTGATTTTGACACTCAAGACACCTTGTACATCACGGAATTCAGGAGACCCTGGGGAGACGAAGCCGCAAGGATTTTTGACGTTAGCAGTGATACTTTGCCACTCAATGCCATCAATAGCAAACGCCCCATCAATCTGGATACTCTTGACAAACTCTGGGCAGGCCGCTCCTACCCGGTCAGCATCATGTATGCTGAAGAGTGGGCCACCATCTATAACGATGTTGCAGTGAAACTCACAACCTCCACTCCATCTTTGATTCCTTGCGACTCCATGGGCAACCCCATCAAAGAAGTTGTCCTGATGAACGGCCATGCAAAATTCTTCGTAAAGGCAGTAGACGAAGTTGTAAACGGAGTGTTGACCCTCAACTGCGCAGGATCCACCAACAAGACCGCAAGTTGGACCAACATCAACTTTGTCGTTCCGCCGGTTCCACAGATTGAACTTGCAAACATCTACGACCGCGATGGCGACGGCCGCGGTGACAGTATTTGGATTCACTTCAACAAGCCTCTAGGCGGACACACTCCCGAAAAAGAGCAAAGTGTCATTGACTCCTTAAAGTTCATTTTCGGAACAGATTTTGACAAGCCCTACACTGCAGAATACAACAAAGGTGACAGTGTTGCAGTACTCTACACCAAGCCCGGCGAAAATTTCGGTTCCGCAATCTTTACCGGCGGCATCAACATGCCTTACACGGGCAAGATCACCATCTGGTATACCTACATGAATGAAAACGGAAAGCTGATGTACTTCCCGGTGGAAGGTGCCTTGAACGACAAGATCGGTCCCGTCATTGTTGCAGCAGAACTGGAATACAACAAGGATGGTAACGAGGTATTGAAGGTTGCATTCAGTGAAGCTGTCGTAGCTGTCAACGCATCCATCGACTTCTTCCGTTTCCATTGCTGGAATGCGGATATTCTAGACTCCGTAGTCACAGCTCCGTCTCAAATTACACCAACCACGCCCAACAACTGGCAGATGGTATACCCCAAGACCGCAGAAACAGCTTTAATACCAATGGTTGGTGACTCAATCCGCTTTAGACCTCTGTCCCAGTTGGGCAACGCCGTTGACCTCATCAGTAACACCATCCACGAAGACAATCCTTTCGTACGCATTACCGGTGAGCAAAGAATTACCGTTTCCAGCCCTAGTATCATTGAACTGAGCCCTGCATCCCCCGCCTTTGACAGCGCAGTGGCAATCGTCCGTAGCGAGCATGCAACTGTACCTAAGCTGGTCAATAGTGAAAAACCCCTCACCGTAAATCAGGTTTCTGAAATCTATGGCACCCAGGGTCACTACTTGAGCGACCTGGATATGGGCACGTTGGTGGAAAATGAAATTGCAGAAATCGTCATGGCAGTACAATCCACCCCCACGTACGTGGACAAGGATGCTGCGAATAGCGGTGCCGCTGCACCCACCTATACCATCGAACAAATCATCGACATGGTAACAAATGGAGAGATGACCATTGATAAGGCCAAGAAGAAATTCAACTTGAGCGGCACTATCGTAGACGCCTACAAGAACAACTTGCTCACCGCAGAAAACGTACACAACTACTCTCGCGGTAACGAATCCGATGTTCGTGCTATTGTAGACTCCATGGCCAACAAAACAGAAATGTACTACAAATCCATTTACTACACCAGCCTAGGCCACTTCGTCAACGAGGACGCAGGTGTAATCCGCTGCGACGACGACATCTTCAAGACTGATGGCCAAAAGAACTGCCTGGGGAACAATGGTCGTTTCTACTTGGCTTGGAACATGCGTTCTTATGCAGGCAACCTGGCAGGTTCCGGCGTGTATATCGCTCGCCTACAGTTGAAAGTAAAAGTGAACAGCAAGGTAGTTACCGATAGAACCCGAGATTTCCTGTGGGGCGTTCGCCGTGGCAAGGTAAACGCAATAGATTTGGGTCTTTAAGAATCACCCCAAAATTTCAAATAAGCGCACTTCCGTAAGGAGGAGCGCTTTTTTAGTTTATCTTCAAAGGCAAATACGCCTAAAAAATGGGACAAATTTTCCCAGAGTTTAGAATTATAGCGAAATAAGCCCTTTTTAAGGGTATTTTCAGAAACATTTTACAACTTGGAATAATCTAGTTATTGTGATTTTCATCATAATAAGGTATTTTATATAAGTAATATATAATACATTGAGAGAGAACAGGATGTGGTGTAAAAAGCTTTTGAAGGGCGCAGCCCTTTTTGTTGCATTTGGATTTTCCGCAGCATTGGCTCAAAGCTATTCTTTGAGCATTAACTATAGTGGAGATGAGCTGTACTACAAAGTCGGCAACGGAGCCTGTACAAAGGCGACCGGTGCCAACGGCAAATTCACAGCCACCTTTACCAACGTTCAGCAGAATGCCAACATTTCGTTATTTAGCCAGCAGGGTTGTACTACAGGACAACTCCAATCAGCTAAGGTTACAAATGTTTTCAAAAATGGGGCCACTACCGCTACCATTGAACTAAAGGCCCCTCCCGCCGGTGGTCAGCAGCCTGGTGAACAACCTGGTGGCGCCCCCACCGTCTCGTCTTCCTCGTCTAAGCCCGTAGCCAGCAGCTCCTCCAGAAACAATGGCGGATGGGGCGGAGGCAATATTGGCGGCGGAGCAGCCAAACCCACAGGCAAGACTGTCATCCGTTTCCTTACTCCCTGGACAAACACTTCCGCAGTCCTTTTCGTAGACGGTAACGAAACCGCAACCATGACCAAGGTCAAGAATTACTGCGGTTGGTTCGAAGCTTCTCTCAATCCGCCTACAACAGGTTTCAATGTCCACTTCAAACAGACAATCGGCTTGAACTATGTTGGCGCCGAAGGCATGGTCCAGAAGGAGCCCACCAGCGCCACAGAAATCAGCCTTGACTCCATTGCAGCCCTCACTGACACCATCTGGATTCAGGGCTACAAGAATGACGTTCCCGCAATCTTCGCCAAGTACCCAGGCGTTCTAGGCGAATGCCCCCTCAAGAAGTTCCCTGTAACAGTATTCGACTGGCTCCATGGAGACAAGGGTGACGGCGCTAACGGAAACGGCGCCTCTACCAACGGCGTAAGCGCAGACTTCGGTTCCGGCGGATGCTCTGCCAGCCCCATGAAGGGAATGGTGAAACCTCAGCTGGGTTCCAACGGCGTCCCTGTTCCCGCTGATCCCTTCCCCACAAACTGCAAGCTTACAGATCATCTCGCCAACTGGTTCCTGCCCGAAGTCATTGCCAAGAAGAACGGTGTTGAATACACCAACATGACCTGCCGCGACCTCTATATTTCCATGGATAACGAAGGCTTCTGGCTTGCCGAAGTTTCCTCCAACAAAATTTCTGAAGGTAACGAAAAGAACAAGGGTGGAATGTTCCTTGTAGACGATTTTGAATATCTGGACGAAGCACAGACTATCAAGAACCCCTACTACGACCACTTGAATGGCAGCGGCGGATACCACAACTTCGGTTTCGCCGTGAAGATCCAGGCAACTTTTGAATACATTCCCGGTCAGTACTTTGACTTCTACGGTGACGACGACGTATGGGTATTTATCGACAACCGCCTTGCGGTGGATATCGGCGGCCAGCACGGCCAGGTAGCGGGCGCAGTTGATCTAGATACTATGGGCTTGAAGGTAGGCGAAACCTACAACTTCCATATCTTCTACGTAGAACGCCATGTAAGTTCCTCCAACTTCCGTATGCGCACCTCCATTGACTTGCAGGTAGATGCATCTATCTTCGTCACCTCCGACAAGAAGGGAACTGCAACCAACTACGACATTTGGCAAATCAACAAAAAGAATAAACTCTCCTGCGGTTACGACCCCAACAACACCGAAGTGGATACTACTGGCGGTGCCTCTACATTCCGTCTCACTGGCGGAAGCTTGGACGAACCGATGATCCTGAGCGTGGGCAAGCATTTTGAAGGCGGCATCATTATCACCAGCGATTCCACCTTCTCCATTGACTCCGCACTTATTGTAGATAACAAAGTGTTGGCCCCGGGTCACTACTTCTTGGAAATCGCGCTGAAATCCGATCCTAGCCAGACCACCATCATCGAAATCGTCATTCCATCTTACCCGTTGCCCAGCGTGGCTTTCGCAGACGAAAGCTGGAAAATTCTCGGCAAGGAAGTAACAGGCAACAAGGCAACCATCGGTAGCTGGGCCTACGAAGTCTATCCGGTGAACATCACCTTCTTTAGAGAAAATGACAAGGACAAGATTGAGGTCAACAAGTATAACCAGACAATCAACCTCAGCACTTCCAGCCCCCTCATCGACATTGTGGACAAGGATGGCAATGCCATTTCCAAGGTGAACATGACCATGGTCAATGGTGAAGCCCGCGCCACCTTCTACATCCGCGCCAATGGATACATTCCCAGCGCCACCATCATCGCCAAGGGCACGGCCGCAGCACCTTCCTACTGGAAGGAACTGGTCTTCGAAGAACCGCCGGTACCCCGTGTTGAAGTGGCCACCCTCTACGACAGAAACGGCGATGGACGAGGCGACAGACTTTACGTTAAGTTCAATAAGAGCCTGAAGGGCGACAGCAAACTTGACTCCCTGCAGCTCACTTTCGGCGAGACCTTCGCTGTAGTAAACAGCAAGAACATCAAGATTATCTCCGACACAGAAATCGAGGTTGTCTCCGCCGCTAGCTGCGATTCAGGTTCCGTATGCGGTTTCGGCACCCGCCAGTTTACCGGCGGCGAATCCTCTATCTACACCGGCAATATGTCCACCTGGTTCACTTATACCGAAAGTGGTAAGAATCACAACCTGAAGATCACCAACGAACCTGTAGACGACGGCATGGGCCCCATCATTGTCAAGGCAACCAAGGAATCCATGAGAGACGGTAACCGCAAGCTGACAATAACCTTCAGTGAAGCGATTTCCGACGAAAGTCGACAGAACCTCTTCCAGACGATGTTCGAGTACATTTGCTATCGCTCTGGCGAACAAAAGCAACCCGAAGCCCCTGTACGTCAAGGTGGCAGCGGCAAGACCATCACCATGGTGTTCAGCCCTTCGACCCTCGATGCAGTCTTCCCCACTGATGGAGACCAAGTCCGCTTTGTTCCCGGTGAGAACATGGCAGAAGATCTTTTGGGCAACGTACCTCACAAGTACAATCCCTGGGTTATCATTATCGGTGACCAGGAACTGACAAACCAAAGTCCGGGACTTATCGATATTGGCGAGGACCCCTATGGCATCATCGCCAAGAAGGATGAAACAACTCAACCCTTCTTGATTACCGACACCAAGAAAGACGCCCAGATGGTTGGTAACGATATGGGTGTACAAGGAAACCTGGTAGACTTCGACATTTCTAAAATCATGGCAGAACAGACCATGAAGGACATTGAAAAGCTGGACAATTACGTTGCAAAGCTCACCGGTGCCTCCAAGGCTGATACCACTTACGAATACACTCAGAAATCAGCAGAAGAAGTCACACAGGAACTCTTCGCAGATATCATGACAGGAGAATTCTCCGCAGGTCTTGATGAAACCACCATCGAAAAGATCAGAAACGGAGAAATCACCAAGGACAACTACAAGAAGCAAATCAAGAATGAAGAGCTAGAAACCATAGAAGAACTGATTAAGGTTGGTGTGGAAAACAGCAAGGACTCTACGCCAATCCCCCCCTCGGCTCTCATTACCGGCTATGATGACATCTTCGAAAAAATCGCCAGCGGTGAAATCAAGGAAGCCGACCTGAAGAAGGCTGGAGTCAGCGAAGAACTGATCCAGGCAATCCGAGACGGTGTGTTGACCTCCACTAACATCGACAACTACCGCAGCGGTAGCGAATCCCTGGTAGGCGAGAACTCCGTGGTTATGCACTACCGCACCCTGTACTACGACCACCTAGGCAACTACGTTGGCGGCCACTCCGACAAGATCAGCTGCTCCGACAACGTCTATGGTGCAGAAGGCTGTCTCAACAACAAGGGTAAGTTGTTCCTGGCCTGGAACATGCGCGACGACAAGGGCCGACTGGTAGGCACCGGCGCCTACATCGCACGTCTTGAAGTCAAGGTCAAAGTCAACGGCAAGACCGTCCTGGAACAGACTCGCGACAAGCTCTGGGGCGTACGCCGCGGCAAAAACTAGCCTGCAACCGGCAGCAAAATTCATCGTAAGAAACCTCCCTTTGCAGGGAGGTTTTTCTTTTGTACCAATAGTCAAAATTCAAAAAAGAACCCCGCCGAATTGGCGAGGTTCTTTTCAAGTCCAGCGGCTTCAGCAAGGAATTAAACGAAGTTGTACAAGTCAGTAATATCTTCGTTGTTCTTGTCGTACATCCAGAACTGGTTCACGTGGGCATGTTCATCTTCCACCAGGTTGATGGTCATGCTGTGCTTGTGTTCCAGGTAATTGAACATACGGTTGTGGTCCTTGCAGAATACATCGACCACATAGGGGCTCACCACGAGAGTGACTTCGCGGAGCTTACCCTTGGCCTTGGCGCGAGCCATCCAGCGGTCAATCATACCGAGAGTGCTTTCCAGAGTTGCAATGCGGCCACCGCCACAGCAAACCGGGCAGACAGCAGTCTTTTCGGTCATGAGGTTCACGCGGACGCGCTTACGGGTCACTTCCATGAGGCCGAACTGGCTAATGGGAGCCGGCGTAATGGGGGCCTTGTCACGGCGGATTGCCTTGCGGAATTCCTGGTAGACAGTTTCATTGTCGGCTTCAGTTTCCATGTCAATGAAGTCGATGATGATAAGACCGCCCACGTCACGGAGACGCAACTGCTTTGCGATTTCGTGGCAAGCGTCGATGTTGGTTTCCAGAATGATCTTGGCCTGGTCCTTGCCATGAACCTTGGGACCGGTATTCACGTCGATAGAGACGAGAGCTTCGGTCTGTTCAATGACCAGGTTACCGCCGCGGGGCAGCGGAACGGTACGCTGCAAGGAGCGAGCGTAGTCGTTTTCAATCTTGAAGTATTCGAACAAGCTTTCGTTGGAACTCCACAGCTTAACCTTGTCCAGCTTGTCCGGAGACAGAACCTTCAGGTATTCGCGGAGTGCGAAGTATTCGTCGCGATTGTCGATATACACGTAGTCGGTGTTATCGCTGAAGTATTCGCGGACAGTCTGTTCGATGGAATCGGATTCTTCGTAGATGCAGGTTTCGGCAGGCTGGTTCTCGAAGTTGTACTTCGTCTGTTCCCACTTGCTTTCCAGTTCACGCATCTGCTTGTTGATTTCGAACTCAGATTCGTTCAAACCATTGGTGCGCACGATATAGCCCACGTCGCGACCCTTCAGGCGCTTTACCACCTTCTTGAATTCACGACGCTTGGCCGGATCACGTTCACGCTTGGACACGCCAACAAAGTTGGTACCCGGCATGCAGACCAAGAAACGGCCAGCAAAGCTTAGGTGTGTGGTCAAACGGGCACCCTTGGTGCTAATAGGTTCCTTAACCACCTGGACCATGATTTCCTGGCCCTCGTGGAGGATTTCATCAATCGAGATCTCCTTGGAGGCACCGCCCTCGTCATCATCGTCGCCGTATTCGCGACGAAGCAACTCGTTGCGATCCATAGCGTCTTCCTGATGGAGGAAGCCGGCCTTCTCCAAGCCGATGTCGATGAACGCAGCCTTCAGTGCCGGAAGCACCTTCTGGACCACGCCCTTGTAAATATTGCCCAGAACTCGATTAGAAGAAACACCTTCAACAACCAATTCAACGAGTTCACCATCTTCCATGATGGCGATTCGCTTTTCGTACGGTGTCTTACTAATCAAAATTCCGCGCTTACTCTTATTTGCCATTAAAACTCCTAAAAGTCGACAAAAAGCATGTTAGACACGATAATTGATTTGGCCCCAAGACCGATCCAAAAGTATGGACCCTGTCCGAGCCGCAAGCGCTTCTTGACGGAAAGTACCGCCCGCCCACAACCTGAGACCTGGGGACTATAAATATATAATATGATTTTTATACGGGGGAAGCCTCCCCCTCGCTCAAGCCCTTTTTAAGGTCTTTTGCTACCCCCTCTGCGGGGGCACGCCCCCGCAACGCCCCCAACCGTTGACAAATTGTACAACATATTTTTCAGCCAGCGCATCAAAAAAGTTTCGCCAAAATCTATATTCTTCCCGTAAGGAATTTGGGAAACCAGGAGGCTCTATGTCCATCAGGAAACATTGGGGAAAAATCACCTTGAGTATCGCCGCCAGCTTCTGGGCCGGCTGTAACGAAACCACCGAGCCGGAATACATCCAGGGCGGAGAAAACAACTGCACAGATGAGCAGAACTCCGGTTGTGGAAACGCCATCGCCCTCTACGGCGTCGCCCCCACTTATGACATCAGCTCCAGCAGCATAACCGGTGACTGCGAATCCTCTTCCAGCATCAATAGCGAATATCCCTACGTGCTCTATTCCGATCCCTCGGTACACTGCAAGGACAGCACCGTATACGTTCCGTCTCCATGCAAAAACGCCTCCAAAAGCTACGCATCCACTGATGAATACGCCCCTCTGTACGGCATCGTTCCCGTAGTCTGCTCCACACCGAGCCGTTACGATCCCATTTTCAAATGCGACAACGGCGATTCCCTTTCCACATACAGTTACAAGGAAAAGGACGGCATCATCTACACCAACAAAGAGTACGATGAACTATTCGGCTCCAACTAAGCCAATAATTTAGTAGATTGCCCTGCATGGCCCTGCTCCTCACCATCATTTTCTTCGCCTGGTTTATCAGCAATATTGTCCGCGGCAACATTTCTCACCAGGGCAGCGAATACCATTTCAGGGAACACCCGGTACAGTTCATCATCATCCAGATATTCATCCTTGGATTTGGACTATTCTGCCTGAACCGTTTCTTGAACGAAATGGGAATCTACTTGATTTAATTCAAATGCGTTGGCGGGGCGCCGGCGCTATTTTTTATTGCCGCCTGCTTTACTTCTACGATTTTATCAGCAATGGCACGGGCCTTTTCCGTAAGCCACATCCAGGATTGAGTTGCAGTGCTGTAGTCAGCCTCGCCAAACATCTGCACACGGCCATCACGGCGCAAAGATTCCACTTGCTTAAATCCCTTCACGTCACCCTTGGGGTATACGGCAAATGTGCTTCCACCGTTATAATTCAAGATGCTGAATGCAGGAACATCGCTGGGGCCGTCGGCAATATACACCATGTTCTGAAAAGGTACGCGACGGCTGTCTCGGGCGATGGAGGAATTCACATCGATGGTTTCGGGATACTTGTTACTGCCCTTGTTGATTTCAAAAAGATAGCGGGTCTTGGAAGTGTTGTCGAGAGCGCAGGCGATTTGGGAAATTTCACTGGATCCATCGCTTCGCTCAGGATGACGCGGGGAGTCCAAAAAACCAGGCTGCAGAATATCCTCGATAAATTCGCATCCAAAGATTCCATCTACAAAAGGTGCGATGGCGCTGCCGCGAATGGTTTCCGCAAAGCCAGTACTAACAACATAATGTTCCAAGCGGATATCGAAAGCCTTGTACTTGGGATCTTCTTCAATCGTTTTCTTGATTTCGCCGAAAAAATCGGGAAGCCCCGGATAGAACTTCAATTCCTTTCCAAACTCACGAAGCAGTCTGTTGCTCAGTCCCTTGAAAATCCCTGCCTTCACGTAAGTCAGAATATGATTCAAGTAGCTGGTATCGGAATTGACGGAAATCCCTTGGGCGCTGTAGCGGGCCTTGAGAGCATTGACCTCAGCCCAGAACTTCGCACCATCTACGCCATAATGGCGGAACAGGGGATCTTGCATGTAGGCGCTGATCAAAGTCTTGTCGCAATCCCACACCATGGCGATAATGTTCTGTTCAAACGCGGACTTCGACATAAAAAATTTCCTCACATTTCGAGCCAGAAAATTACTTTGTTATAAAGAAACTTTCCGGATTAATGGGATTTCCATCTAGGCGAATTTCGTAATGCAGTCCAATACTTGTTTCAGTACCGCTTTCCCCCACAATGGCAATGGGCTGACCGCGTTTTACCTTGGAGTCAGGCTTTACCAAAGCTGTACCCAAGTGCGCGTAGAACGTCCTTACACCCTTCACGTGCTCAATCTTCATGGAAAGACCAAAGCCACGATGCTTGCGGACTTCAGTCACAACCCCAGCTCCCGTAGCATAAACCGTATCGCCTTCTGCAGCGACATAGTCAATTCCGCGATGAGGAAGATCCTGATCCGTAAAGGGATCATGCACCATTTCAAAGCGCTTCTTAATAGCGGGATTATTTTTCATGGGATGCAACACCGGAAGTTTTGCAGCCAGCGCAGAGTCATTTTCAAGAGCTGTGATTAGCTTACGGAAGGAAGCCTCAATTTCCTTAAGGCCCTTGCGGCTTTCCAAAGTCTTTTCATCATCGCTCAAAGCAGATTCCAACACAAAGCCAAGACCTCCGGATTTCAGGGTACTATCGCGGAGTAAACGCGTTTCCTCGGCCTTCAAAATAGATTCGTCCACAGAGGCGCGGATTGTTGAAAGTTCCTTCTTGATGGCAACATTTTGTCGATGCAGATCAGTAATATTACCGCTCGTTACGTTGTCTAAAATACTTACCGGAGAGAACATCAAAAATCCGGCAATACCCATCACAACACAGACTACAGAGACAATAGCCCCGGCTAGGGAAAGCTTGTAGTTCTTGCCCGAGGTGGTCTTACTGGGGAATACATGTATCTCAAGTTTCTTCACTATTCTCGCCTGGGTTCTCGATTCGATTTTCCAAACTCTTGATTCGGCGCTTACGTTCCTCAATGGCGCCCAGCAACTCTACCACGGACGGATCGTCCTTGATGGCGGCCAAAAGGTCATCACGGACAGCCATATGGAGCTTTTGACCCAACGCCTGGAAGTTCTTTTTCAGCTTAGATTCCTCGGTTGCCAGTTCCACACGCAATACGGCGGAGGTGGCCGCGAACATAGCCTTGTTTTTGAGCTTATTTAGAGGTGTTTCGTGCATAAAATTTTTTTCCTCGTGCAATAAAAAATTAGTTTTTTATCTGTTAAACAAATGGAGATTTTCTATGAGTCGTCGCGATCGTAGACATGCAAAGCAAGAAGCTAAGAAGTTTGTACCTAAAAAGAAGAACGCTTTGGATACCAAGGTGATTGTTGTCCTTGCCGCTATTGCCGTTGTCTTCTTCGTCGGCACCATGTTAATCCAGAGAGGCTAGAATGAAGTTCGAGATCAAGAAATCCGCATTGCAGGAAGCACTGCAGACTGCAATCACTGCAATTCCTAACAAGTCCACCCTCCAGATTTTGAACAACTACTCCCTCCGTCTGGAAGGAAACGTCCTTGAAATCTGCGCAACCGACTTGAACCTTGGCATCAGGACCAAGCTTGAAGTAAACGGTGAACGCGATGGCGAAATTGTTATCAACGCCCGCAAGTTCTCTGAACTCATCAAGGCTCTCGTAGACCCCGCTATTGAAAACATCAGCATCGACGTTCAGGACTACCTGACCAAGATCAAGTGGAGCGAACGCGGTCAGGCTTCTATCATGGGCTTTGACGCAGGCGACTTCCCTCCGTTCCCGGAAGTAGAAGGCACCACCTTGACCTTCGCTGCAAGCGAACTGGCATTCCTCGTTGAAAAGACCGCATTCGCAGTTTCCAACGACTCCACCCGTCAGAACCTGAACGGTGTTTATCTTGAAGCAGTGGACGGCAAGGTTTCCATGGTTGCAACCGATGGTCACCGCATGGGCCGCGCAAGCATTGAACAGGAAGGCGCAAACCTCAATGGCGGCGTCATCATCTTGCCCAAGGTTCTCCAGCAGATCCTGCGCATGGCAAAGAACGACGAACAGATCGAAGTTCGCACTACCGAAACTCACATTCTGTTCAGCACCGGTTCCACCCAGATCATTTCCAAGCTGTACGAAGGCCCTTATCCTAACTACCGCGCCGTGATCCCCCAGAATTTCGAACGCACCGTCCAGGCAAATACCAACGAACTGCAGAACAAGGTCCGCAGCATCTTGCCGATGGCCAACCCCCGCACCCACCAGATTCGTTTCCAGATCGATGGCAACATGATGGAGCTTTCTGCTACCGACCCGGATGTTGGCGGTGATTCCCGTGAAGCATTGGCTGTAACCCACAATGGTGAAGGCAACTTCAGCATCGGTTTCGACGGTCGCTACATTTCTGAAATCCTCGGCATGTGCAAGAGCGAAGAAGTTGTTCTTAAGATGAACACTCCCATTGGCGCTTGCATTATTGAACCGGTTGGCGACAACATGGGCTTCAGCTTCCTGCTGATGCCGCTGCGCTTGACTGATTAAACAGGACTCCATGCAAAATTAAAAGTCCCGCCCACAAGGCGGGATTTTTTTTATTGCAAAGCTAGCGGATCATGGCAAGTTAGTTTATTTGTAATAAAAACAGCCGATTCTAAAAACGTTCCACTTGGTAGTTCTTAGCAACAGCGCGATTATAAATGGAAGCCAGCACACCCGATTCATTTAACGACCAATAAACATGGTGTTTAGACTTGGTCGCAGCCAAGTGTGCGCAGTACCGGGAAGTTTCGCGAGTGTGATGATCTCGATTAAAGCAAGAGATAATAAGCAGGCGCTTTTGTCGCAGAGCCATTTTACAAATGCCATTCAATTCTGTAGGCAAGCTCCGCCCCAAAAGCCAAATGGCAGAACCGCCATGAGTCAATACGAAAAACAAGATTTCGCACTCAGCCCGAGAATGAAAAGTACTGACAATGCACTTGCCGTAGCGCCCCTGGTATTTTGCCCAATGCTCCCGGGCAATGGCCACCACAGGGTCTTGGGACCGAGATGCAAATACAGCAATACGTTCCTTTTTATCGTACCACAGTTTCTTATTGCCCAGGCACTTCATGCCTGGAACAAACATACGATCTTCAAGTTTTTCATTTTCACGTTCAATCAATTTCCAATTGATATTGTCAATCTTGTACGTCATTTTTCCTCCATTAAGCTTTTGTACAAAACGTCAGGATATAAAAAAAAGACCGTCTGCGGTTTACGCAAAAACGATCTACAAACTATGTTAAAAAACTACAGAAGAAATATACAAAAATTTAACGGCTTATTTTACACAGCGAACAGAGCGGGCGCTTTCCTTGTCAAAAGTGTTCAGACTTGCCGCAGGACTACTGAAATCCAAAAAAAGATAATAGGCAAAAGTCGGTTCCTGCTCGTCTGTTGTAGCACTCCAGAAATAAGCATAGCCACCAATACCATCAAACTTGGCGGTAGTGTTTCCGTCGGTAGATTCTGCGGCAGACATGTAGCCTGCGGGTAGAGCGTTGAAGCCCACGGCGTCTGTACCGTTACCATTTTTGAACCAGCCACTGGTAGACTTGAGCAATCTGCCCACAGTTGTAATGTTTGCGGCCTGCGCCATTGCCGCCCCACGAACATCGGCCGCCATCAACGCCATAAACATAAAATCAAAATCTTCCACAGTAGGCAAGTGCCAACCCGTAGGGCATGCCTTCTGCGCCATTTCCCAAGTATAAAGGCGGCCATACTTTTTACAATTGCGGTTGTCACCATCAGGGCAAAAGCTTTTTAAAGTTTCCGCACCGTCGCCAGAATCAACAGCGCCTGCATAGTTTAGATTTTCCGCCATCCAGGTTTTGCCACCTATGTGAACTACAGTGTAGCTCGTTCCGTCTCGTTCATCAGTGAACTTCTCAGAGCAGGCGAGAAATGTTACGGAAAACAAAGCCACGGCAATACTCATAAGAGTTAAACGCGCCGACACGATAAATTCAAATACGTTCATACTACTTCACATCTACAACTTCGGAATCCATGACACAGCGTACTGATAGTCCGAATTCCTTTCCATAGGGGAAGATCGAGACATCCTTGCGGCCAGCCATCATGTGTATGCCAATTGCCTTTTTGCTAAAAACAGAATCACCTGCAGAAGACTGCGACACCTCCTGCGTCGCGCTCCAGAGGTAAGCGTACATTGTTTGACGGTCGAAGCGCCCGCGGTAATCGCGAAATCCAGACGGCGTCGCATTGAATCCATAGGAGTCTTCGCCATTGCCATAATGACTCCAACCCTCTGTGGACTTTAACCTGACTCCCGCGGAATCCTTACCGCCTACGCTTTCAAAGAGCGCTTGATATTCAGCTTCTGTAGGAAGATGCCAGCCAGAGGGGCAAACATCACGAGCCACATCCCAATTATAGAAGCGGCCATACCTGCGGCAGTCATAGCCAAAGCGTGTATAGCACCAACTTTCTTCTGCAGCGAAATTCAAATTCTCCGCCATCCAAACGGCATCTCCAATTTTTACGGTCTTGTATTCCTGATTGTCACGGGAATCTTTTAAGACGGAGAAAATTGCATCAGAAGCCATCGACTCTTGCACTAAGGCAAGCAATAATACAGACAAGAGCTTCTTAATCATAATTAGCCAAGTTAGAATTTTTTCGCAGCCGTAAACAGCCTTCTAAAAAACAACATTATAGAATCGCATAAAAAATGTCGTTATCATACAAATACTACATTCTGCATAGATATTTTCACTCTGCGATGCATGTATAAGGAGATGTAAAAAAATGAGTATCGGAGCCATTGTCGCCTTAATTATTTTCGCAGTAATAATTATCGGTTCCCAATTAGCATTCAAGCAGTTTCTGATTGAAAAAAACAAGCAGATTCAAGCAGGACGCACTAAGAAAGCAGTAGAAGAGTTCATTAAAGATTTAAGCGTCAAGCAAGTGGACACCATCAAGGCTCCTAACGGTACGCGAACATCCACAGTCACTAAAGTTGCACCAGAAAGCGTTATTGATCCGCTTCTAGCCAAGTACATGCAGAAACTGGAGCCCACCGTATCCAACATAGTTGCGTTCTTCCAAGATTTTCTGTTATTCAATGGCGTTAGCGAAAAACTTCGCATGCACCTGACAAACCAAAACGGAAGCAGTCCCGACGACGAACTTGCCACTATTTTCCTCACGGACCTGGCCTACATTTCCGAAAAGTCTGGACACCCCGTAAGCATGCAGACTGCAGAATCCTGCGGGTTCGTTTCTTTGATGTTGCGTTTGCGCTCTACGGCACCCTGCGAGGTGGATTACAAGCGTTTGACTTTGCAAACCATAGTGAATAACGAAATTGATGTGGACACTTTGGTTTCTGAACTTAAACAAAACCGCGCTCCCCTGGAAAGAGCAGGAGACACATTCCTGTTTCCATCTATCTTTGCAGAATTCTCTCCAGACGCCACCAAAAAATATATGCGCCTGATGTACGACTTTTCTGCAGCCTTGGCAAACATCGACGGCAAGCTTACCATTGCCGAAATTCAATGGCTACAATTCATGGAAAAATATATTGGTTCTGCGCGCTTTGCTAATAGAGCGAGGAATATAAAATTCAGTCCTAGAACCCTCAAGTACAAAGACGCTGGCGATCCTAGCGACGAAATGGACGGTGCAGCTCTTACCGCAAAAATTTCTGGACTCGGCGACAGCGCCAAGCTTTCTGCAGAGCAGTGCGGCGAGGAAGCGGAAAAGCAGTTGAACGCATTAATCGGACTTACCTCCGTAAAGCAGGAAGTGATTACATTCCGAAACTTCTTGAAAATTCAGAATGAACGCCGCAAGAAGGGATTGTCTGTTCCGCCCACGTCCTACCATTTGGTTTTCTCCGGAAATCCAGGCACCGGCAAAACTACCATCGCCCGCATCATGGCACAGATTCTCAAATCCCTGGGAGTGATTTCCAGCGGGCACCTGGTGGAAGCTTCCCGCAGCGACCTGGTGGCAGGTTACATGGGGCAAACCGCCATCAAGACCAACAAGGTCATCGACAGCGCATTGAATGGAGTGCTGTTCATCGACGAAGCCTACACCCTTTCCAGAAGTTCCGAAAACGACTTTGGCCAGGAAGCCATCGACACCCTGCTGAAGCGCATGGAAGATGACCGCGATCGCCTGGTGGTGATTATTGCAGGCTACACCGACGAAATCAAGAATTTCGTGAATTCCAACCCGGGGCTTGCTTCACGATTCAATCGCTACATCAACTTCCCGGACTACTCCGAAAGCGAGCTGGAAGAAATCTTCAAGATGCTGGTGGATAAGTACGATTACGTTTTGAGCGACTCTGCACGAACTGCCCTGAAGCAGACCATCGCCAAGGCTGTCCGTGAAAAGGATTCCCATTTCGGAAACGGTCGCTATGTGCGAAACCTGTTTGAAAAGACCATCGAACGCCAGGCCAACCGTTTGGCAAAGGTGGAAAACCTTGGCGCCGTGAACATCAGCGAAATCGACGGAAGGGATTTCGCTGGATAAAGAACATTACATGTCCGAAATTTTCACCAAGTACATCGCCAACGAAGAACATTACAGCGAAGTCATCGAGCGCATCGCAAAAGTTCGCGACACCCTGTGGATCGGTACCGCCGACATCAAGGACTTGTATGTAAAGCAGAACGGCGAGGCCATTCCCCTGCTAGGGCAAATTGCAGGCCTGCTGAAAAAGGGCGTGGGCGTGCGTTTGGTTCATGCCAAGGAACCGGGCCCAAACTTCCGCGAAGATTTCGACCGGTTTCCGATTTTGGCCACAGACCTGGAACGAGTGCTTTGCCCCCGCGTACATTTCAAGATGGTCATTTTCGACCTGGAAGTGGCCTACATCGGATCCGCCAACTTGACAGGTGCGGGCATCGGCATGAAAAGTGCATTAAAGCGTAACTTCGAGGCAGGCATTCTCACCAACGACCCGCAAATCGTGGAAGCCGCCATCAACCAGTTTGACACCCTATGGATGGGCGCCCACTGCAAGAACTGCGGAAGGCAGGAATATTGCGGGGATCGGATTAAGTAGGGCTAGGGATTCTTGACACAACGAACCGAGAAGCCGTTGTTCTTATTGCCGTAGTACACGAGGGCGCCCTCGTAGCCGTAGCGCAAACCCAGGCCGTACGCGCGGCCACTACTGCCCTCAGTACTAGACCAAAAGCCCGCGAGGTTGCCCTCGAGATCGAAGTAGACGCTGCTGCTGTCGTAGCGGCCAGCGGGCAACGCCCCAAAGCCGAGGCCGTCTGTACCGTTTCCACTCTTGCCCTTATAGTCATTCCAGCCAGTAGTGGACTTCAGCACGGTTCCTGCCTTCTTAATATCACCAGCCTTTTGACCGGCAAGTGTTTTAAGGTCTTCAAATTCCTGGTTATTAGGTAGGTGCCAGCCATCCGGGCAAGCGGTAACAGCCTCTCTCCAAACATAGAGGCGGCCATACTTGTCACAGTTTTCAGGCTTGTTATCGTAACACTTGCTTTTGCCGGTCTGATAGTTCAGGTTTTCTGCCATCCAGACCTTGTCTCCGATCTTCACGGTTTTGTAGGTCTTGCCATCGCGAGAGTCTTTAAGCCCTCCGCCAAGGTCACAGGCAGTAAAAGTCAACGCCGCTGCAGAGACCATCAGAACAGCACCCATCTTTGCAATAAAATTCTTCATAAAATTTCTTTTCATTTGTACAAGTTTATAATAGAAAATTTGTCTAAAATTTCATCAGCGTTTCATGATTTCTACAAAAAAAGCCATGCTGACAACTTTCAACATGACTTAATTAAAAATTATAGTTTCTTTATGCGAGTGCTGACTTTATAGATTCTACAAGAGTGCCCGTACCCGTTCTTCCGATAGCTTAAGGACCCTGCAGATTTTCTCAACGGAATCGCCATCCTGAAGCATTTCCCGAGCGGAGGCAAGCTTTTCTTCTTCAGCCTTGGCCCGTTCCTGCTTGCGCCCATTTGCTTCACCCTCGGCACGGAGTACATCGGCTACAGACACAAAGCCGTTGCGCTTGCGTTCTGCCATAATTTCTGGACGGTCCATAATTGCCTCCCTGTATTCCGATGATGTTTCCTTCCCTAAGTATAGAAAAACTTCCTGAATGAAACTACTGTCTATTTTATTTTTCGGATCGAGGAAATACGCCATGGCCTTGTCCATCAGCGGCCTGTACTTTTCGGCATTGAACACGAATTTCATGGCCACAAGGGCCAGCGACACATAAGGGTTCAGCTTGCTAAAGTCGATGTCGCCAACTTCCTTCCCCACATTAATCATCTCAATCTTGAAAGGATAGCCGATGTCGTGAAAGTATTCCGGGTACTTGGCATAAAGTTTTGCCTTCAGCGGGTTCCACTTGATTTCGCCGTTGTAAACAATCACCGCCACCATGGGGCAGTCTGGGCGGCTGAGGCGGAACAGTTCATAAAAATAATGTTCCAGCTGGGAAACCACATCGTTGTCAGGATATGACTTGTGTTCCAGAACCAGGCCCACAAAAAGTTTCGTCTTGTTATTGGAATTCTTGATATTAAGGGAAAACGCCAAGTCTGCAGAACCTTTTAAACCTTGGCGATCACTTTCACTGCGTTCCGCCCGCATGGTCTTCAAATCTACAACCTTCAGAAAACGGGCAAGACTTTTGTTTTTCACAGCAGCCAATTTCAGCAACGAAGCGACGCGTTTTGGATGTTTGAAGGCAGTCTTGAACATTCCGTCATGATCTTTCTTTTTATTCATCCTTTCTCCATAAAAAAAAGACCGCCTCTGCGGTCCGCTGGAAAATTCCAGTTTCTGGCAGGATAGCGATCTAATGAACTATGTAGCCACGGTTTTTACCCGCAGCAATCAACTTCCTAAAAATATCAAACGCGCTTTCGAAAGTCAAGGGGCGCGCCTTCACCAGCCATATTTTGCAAACAACTGTTTGCGCGAATGTAGTGGCGAACTACTTCAAATATTCATCAGGAACGTTGTAGCCGTAGGAAGCCAACTTCTTGGCGTAGGATTTGTCCTTCAAGCGTTCCCTGGATTCTTCCAGATGCTTGGCGTTGCTCTTGTCTTCGAAGCCGCACTTGACGCGAATGAATTGCACAAGGCAAAGGACGGCGGCAGCAGCGCAAGCCACCGCGGCAATAGAAATCTTGTTGAAAGTCAACTCGCCCACACGAGCCATTTGCAGGGCGAAGCAAACCGCAGAAAATACCAGGAACAGCGGGATCGCCTTCACGTAAAATTTCGGATTTGTGGTCCGCGGATCAAAACCTTCAACGGCCACTTCACGGAATTTCTTTTCTACAAATTCTTCGCGGCAATCCTTGCAATTGACAATGGGGCTGCCATATGCGTAAGTGTTACAACTAAAACGATTCACCTTGCCGCAATGCGGGCACTTGCTTTCAATATAACCCATTTGACTCTCCTTTTAACCTGCGGTATAATATAAAAAGTTTGCCGTTAGGAGGGCCGACATAAAACTTGCTTTAAGTGGACAAGCTAGCCGCATACAAAAAGCCCGCAGCGTTGAACTGCGGGCTATAGGGAAAATGTGAAAGATGAATTAAGTAACATCGGGTAATGGAAATATATTACCTGTTGCTAAATCCTAAATACGAACTAAAACCCAACATATACATAGCAAGAGTCAAATTGACGTCATCATCCCCTGCATTGTATTTTTTCGCTTGTGTTTGTAACTCACCAAAAACAGTATCTTTAGGTTCCGATAGCTTTGTTTTTTCAGCAACAACATTCTTTATGACTGCAGGTAACGCCATCATTACTTTGTAGAATGCATCAGACTGGCCTGTCACTATGGAATAGAATTGATCCATACTAACTCGACGAATTTTGTTATGGGAATGTTTCTTTTTTTCAAACGACGTTTCCCATTTTATATTTTGAGACGTACTTGCAATCGCTTCTACGAGAAAACAAGCACAATCATCATCATCCAAAAGCTGCTGTTGCATTTTTTTGTATGTTTTTTCAGCACTGGCACTATTCATCGTATTATGTTTATTTTTCATTTCAACATAAATCGTATGAACAAGTTCCTGCTTTTCTGACCCCACATAAACGCCATCAGAATTTTTATAAATAACATCCCATCCACCATCCTTCCCATTTGGTGGCACAACACACTTATTTATGTACTTAAAAATGTGCTGATGAAAATAACCAATGTAATTATTATTCGTTTTGTCTCTTTGACGTGTTATTTCATTACTGATTAAATCTTGCCATGAAATATTAAATAATACTTTGTCAAACGCAAACTTGACAGGATCTACAATATTTTTATTAAAGTCCTTTAACGACACGGATTTAAAAGAACCTATATAATTATTTATCGTTTCACGGACATGAGACGTGAAATCTCGTTCTGAAATAAATTCAAGATTCCACATAGCTAAAGCTCCTTTAGCACTTTCAGTATCTGAAGGCCAATATCTTTTGCCAGATTTACAGGAACAGCATTACCAACTTGTTTATATTGCTCGGCCAAATTTCCTGAAAATTTCCATGAGTCAGGAAATGACTGAAAACGAGCATTTTCTCTTACACTGAATGGACGTACTTCCAAAGGATGACATCTATCCGTCTGTTTCATTCCCGGATTAGTAAGAACAGTCAAGGACGGTTCATCTAAACCAATTCTTCGTAATATACCAGTCCTTCCGCCTTCCATATCCCAACAAGTTTTCATATATGCTTTTGCAACTTTGGGATCAATATCTTTCCAGTAACCACCAGGAGGAACAAGGGCAAAAACTTTTTCCTTTGCTGCGGAATATCTTGCACAATGATTCTTATCCGGATCTACATCCAGTACAACATCTCTCAGTACAGGCTTATACTTGTGAGGTTTCGGAAAATCATATTTAATTTCGCCTGCAAGATCTTTTCTAATTCCAACTGTTATTAAACGTTCTCTTTTTTGAGGATTACCATAGTCCCACGCATTCAAAACCTGGTGAAACGTCACATATCCCTCATCTTCAAAAATGTTTAGAATTGTCTGATATGTTTTGCCTTTATCATGAGACAAAAGTCCTTTCACATTTTCAAAGAGAAACATCTTCGGTTGTAGTTTGCGAAGAAATGTGGCATAATGATAAAACATGGTTCCACGAACATCTTCAAGACCTAAACGCTTGCCAGCATAGCTAAAACTTTGACAAGGAGCTCCTCCCGATAAAAGGTCTAAATCATTCTTTTTTACATTGAATTCGTCTTCAAGATTTCGCCCCGCAACCAAGGCAACATCTTCACATAAGACTTTCCATTTTGGACGATTTGTTCTTAAAGTCTCTGCAGCAGCTTTATTAAATTCAACTAAACCAATATGTTCAAATCCCGCTTTTTCTAAGCCTATCGCTAAACCACCAGCACCGGCAAAAAGTTCAATGGATTTAAAAACTTTCTTTTGTTTTTTCGTCTCCGCCATCTACTCGCTCCAATCAAAAAGGGTTGAACCTGAGTTCAGCCCTTTGTTCGGAGCGATGTTCCTAGCCTGCGTAAAAAAACGAAAAGGCGAGGAGCATTGCTGCTTCTCGCCGAAAATTGCGACTTTCTACAATTCAAAAACAAAACTCGCGGACAATACCGGCGGCGCACCATAGGCGCCAAGCCAGATTTCGCCATACGCCAAAAACGCCTTGGCGCAATTGCACAAAAGCGAAGGTCGAGACCATTGGGTACACGACCCCCAGGGTACAATGCGCCCATGGCATTCATGGGCATCCGAGATTTGTCTTATTCCTTGTGTTTTGAAAGTGTCTAAGTTTCAGGTACAGAACAAGAGCAAAACTCACATTGCGAGAGTCATAGAAAAACTTGTTTACAAGGTTTTTTCATGACCGAGCATCAAGAGTTTCTACAAAACTCACCAAGAGTTTCTCCTGTTCCACATACCCCAACACGATTTCAATAAAAAAAAGGGCGGAGGGGTTGACGTGTCTATCTACCTGGGGCCTTAGACTGCCTTACACAAATAAACGCGCAACCCACGCCCCAAAACGGTCGCTGTGCAATCAGGCAGATCTATTAAATATGCATGTAGCAAAACGATGCCGCTAGGTGCAAGACCCACCGGCAGACGTGAGCGTTCGTCTTGTTCTCCGTGTATTGAAAAGTGTCTAAGTTTCCAGGTAGAGGACAAGAGAAAACTCTTTATGTACATAGGGAATATAGATAATCCTGCATGTCAGTAGGTGTCACTCAAATTTTTTCGGCGCACCTATTGCCCATTTTTATAAAATTGGTTATATTTTGTTCACTAGAACATTTGTGCATCAAATTTGTGTTTTTATATCCAGCTTGTAACACAAAGGAGTAAATATGAGCAAGATTGAAGTTATGAATACAGGTATTTCCCTTAAAAAGAATCATGACGGGGATTATATAAGTTTAACCGATATGGCGAGATACAAGAATTCTGAGGCTACAGGTCTTGTCATTTCTCATTGGCTCAGTACGCGCTTTGCTATCGAATTTTTAGGTATTTGGGAAACTATAAATAATTCCAATTTTAATGTTACTGAATTCAGTAACATTAAAACAAATGCTGGTGCAAATGGAAATGTTCTTACCGCAAAGCAATGGATTGAAAAAACAAACGCTATTGGTATCGTTTCTTCTGCCGGTCGATACGGTGGAACCTACGCACATTCCGACATCGCTTTTGAATTCGGTTCTTGGCTCAGTCCAGAATTCAAATATTACCTAATTCGTGAGTATCAGCGTCTCAAGGCAGCGGAGCAGGCACAACTCGGCTGGTCCGTAAAGCGGGAACTTTCAAAGATTAACTACCATATCCACACAGACGCTGTCAAGCAGAACTTGATTCCCGCGACACTCACGCCACAAGAAATTTCCTTCGTATATGCCAATGAGGCCGACGTATTGAACAAGGCTCTGTTCGGTTTCACGGCAGTGGAGTGGCGCACAGCCAACCCTGCACTACCAGGGAACGTCCGTGATTACGCGACGGTCAACCAGCTGATTTGCCTCAGCAACATGGAATCGTTAAACTCCGTCTTGATCAACGAGGGTGTAACGCAAAGCGAGCGCCTGACAAAGCTGAACCAGATTGCAATTTCGCAGATGACAGTTTTGGAAAGTATCGGGCAAAACAAATTGCTGAAATAAAAACTCTACAGCAAAAAATGTTTCGCCAGCGCCTCCACGATGGCGGGGTTCAGCGGGCGTTCCTGCGTTTCCATTGTAAAGATGAGGGATTCGCCGGGGAAGATTCCGTTGGCGGTGTAGGTCTCGAATTTTCCCAGGGTTTCTGCGATGTATTCAGGGTCATCCATTCGCCCGAAATGCTCCCAGATGAATTCGCGACGGGTGCGAATGTTGAGGCAGGTGAAATCGGGATGGAATGTTACGGTGCGGCGGGAGCTGTCTCGGCTGCGGCTGTTCCTGCGGACTTTCAGCTGGTGTGGAAATTCATAGCGGTAGGGAATTTTCAGGCGGTCAAGGATATCCGCGATGATGACCTCCGACTTGGAGCGCACCCGCTCTCTGCGGGAGGTTTCCAGCAGGGGCGCGTCGACAGCCATCCCCTTCCCGCTGTACTTTACCGCAAGCCACTGCTCCGCAAATTCTTCGTCGGGAAGACGCTCTGGCTGCACAAATTTTCTGCGGGCCGGCAGCAATTTCTCAAAAATATCGTGCAGCCGCTTCGGGCAAAAAGATTTCAAAAAGCGATCTAAACTTTTCAACTGTCGCTGCATTTCTGCAAGGACCGTCTGGTCATATTCCTTCTGCGCCAACCGGGCAATAGTTTTTGATTCCGTTTGCGGCAGATAATCGCCCCACTCTGGAGAAGTATCCGTCACATGATAGTAGTAGGCCCCACTTTCCCTCTGCGCAATTCGCAGGCGACCTTCAGGCGCATTCTTCAAGTTACGTATTTTTGTCTCAATTGCAGCAAGAAGCTCTTCCGCTTTTGCTTGCAACGAAGACAGGTCAACATCAGGAGACAAAAGTTCCTTGATATTCATAGATCCTCAGGATATGTGTTGATATAGCAAAAGCGCTCGCACTCGCAAGCGAAAACATATAGTAAAAGGCAACTAGGTTGCTAATGACAGCTAAGCTACATTATTCAGGCACTAAAAACAACTTTTTGGATGTTGCGAAGTCATTTTTTCGGATTTTTTGTCACTAAACGAATTTATTTTTGGATTTAGTGACATAAATATTAGTTTGTTCACAACTATTTTGAATCAAAGGATAATCCTGGCAACGAATTTTTGTCACCATTTGTTTGGTTATGGGTATTTAGTGACACGAAAATTACCCGAACCCAACCCGAAGAAGACAAAATACATTACTTTGTTCAAAAATTTTTGTCACTAAACGAGCCAATTGGATGATTTGGTGACAAAATTTTCTAAAAAAGACCTTGTTTCATAGCCAGATTCCCGGTCAAAGCCGGGAATGACATTAAAACAGCCCTCGCGGAATCTAAACGGCATACAAAAAGCCCGCAGCGTTGAACTGCGGGCTGTTTTTTCGTCACTGGATCCTTCGACTTCGCCGCTTTGCGGCTTCGCTCAGGATGACACGCCGCTTGCGGCGTATCACTTAGTGAATGCGTCGTAGATGGCCTTGATGGCCTTGTTCATGTCGTCTTCATCCACACCGGTGATGATATTGATCTGGGAAGAACCCTGGTCGATGATTCGGACGTTGACGCTGTTTTCTGCAAGGGCGGTGAAGAGCTTTGCAGCAACACCGATCTTGTTGGTCATGCCATGGCCAACAGTAGCGATAAGGCTGATGCCCTTGAAGATCTTGATGCGGTCCGGATGCATCTGCTGAGTGATGTCTTCCATGACCACGTGTTCAACAGCTTCCAGCTTCTTGGTATCCACAACGATGCTCATGGAGTCGATGGCGCTGGGGCACAGTTCGTAAGAAAGGCCTTCGCCTTCGAGAACGGCCAGCACGCGGCGACCGAAACCAACTTCCTTGTTCATCATGGACTTTTCGATGTAGATCATGGAGAAGCCCTTACGGCCGGCAACGCCGGTGATGGGAAGCTTGGTGGATTCCGGAGTGGGGCCGATGATGGTGCCGGCGTCTTCGGGGCGGTTGGTGTTGCGGATATTGATAGGAATCTTCTTGGCGCGGCAAGGAGCGATGGATTCGTCGTGAAGGACGCTTGCACCGGAGTAGGCCAGTTCGCGGATTTCGCGGTAGGACACGTATTCGATGGGCAGCGGATTTTCGACGATGCGGGGGTCAGCCATCAGCATGCCGGAAACGTCGGTCCAGTTTTCGTAGGTTTCGGCGTCGATTGCATTGGCGAGGATTGCGCCGGTAATGTCGGAGCCGCCGCGGCTGAAGGTCTTCAGTTCACCACGGGTATTGGAACCGTAGAAGCCCGGAAGAACGTAAAGCTTGTTCTCGTCGGAAAGGGCCTTGGCGATGGTTTCGTAGCTGGAAGGCAGAATGCGGTACTTTTCATCGAAGGTGATGATGGGGAAAGTATCCACGAATTCGGCACCCAGGTACACGGACATGACGCGAGCGCTCAGGTATTCGCCACGGCTTACGAGGTAGTCGGTGGTGATGCTTTCGACGTCGTCGCGCAATTGCTTTTCAAGCTTGTCCAGGTCTTCGGCAACCTTGGGTTCGATACCCAGGTCGGAGCAAATTTCGAGATAGCGGTTGCGGATCAGGTTCCAGGGTTCGGAGAAATCCAGGTGCTTGGAAGCCAGATCATAGGTGCTGTAGAGGAGGTCGGTCAGCTTGGTTTCCTTGGGATTGCGCTTACCGGGAGCGGATACCACTACGACCTTGCGCTTTGCATCGGAGGAAACGATGTTCTTGATTTTACGGAACTGACCTGCGTCGGCGACAGAAGAGCCACCGAACTTACATACGATTCTAGACATGTGTTTTCCTTTGGGCTGCCGGCCCCTGGGTCCCAAGCCTCGCGCCCCACCCGGAGCGACATACATCGACTCGAACCTACTTGCCTAAGCCAGCCACTTGTGAATACCCCGAAACGTCTCCATTCTACGTACTCGAATGTAAAATTTTCAAGGCGGGCGTAAAAATAGTAAGAAAACCAGTGTCTTTAAAGGGAAAAATACGTGTATAGGGCGGGAGGACTCATGATTATCAAAGAGAATATGCTTAAAATCGCCGCCAACTCCGACATTTCGGTTTTGCTCCAGGGGGAAACAGGCTGCGGAAAAGAGGTTGCAGCTCACTTTATACACCAGCAAAGTAAGCGGGCAAACCACCCCTTCGTCGCCGTCAATTGCGGCGCCATCGCGGCAAACCTTGCCGAAAGCATTCTCGAAGGATCTCGAAAGGGGGCCTACACAGGAGCCGCCTCTGATCAGACAGGCGTTGTTCTTGCCGCAAATCATGGAACACTGTTTCTTGATGAAATCGGCGAAATGCCCCTAGAGTTGCAACGTAAGCTTTTGAGGATTCTTCAAGAGCGATCCGTAATGCCCATTGGCACCACCACATGCACCCCCGTAGATTTCAGACTCATCTGCGCCACCAATCGAAACCTCCGTCACGAAGTTGCTGCCGGCCGCTTCCGCGAAGACTTGTTCTTCAGACTCAACGTGTTTCCCATAAAGATTCCGGCTCTCAGAGACCGCAACGACTTTAGCGATGTGGCTCTAGAACTTTGGGAACTGGAACACACCGCAATCCCGTTAACCTGCAAGGAACTCCAGAAACTTCAGGAGCAGCAGTGGCCAGGAAACGTACGCCAGCTGAAGAACGTTCTGCAACGCTACGCCCTGCTAAAACCCTACGGAATAACCATCGATGAAATCTTACAGGAAGAATTTCATTTAAGTCCTTCGGCAAGCCAGCTTTCAGATAGTACAATCCAAAACGCAAGAGACCGGAACAACTCTTGTCAAAGCCCGTGCAACTATAGCCCGCGTAATTATGGCACCCGCAGTTATAACGCCGCTCCCGATTGGGAAACCATTTCAAAGGAACTTACCCGCAACAATTGGAACCGCAGCTCCACAGCAAAAAAATTAGGGATCAGCAGAGGATCCCTAAATTATCAAATCAGAAAACACAGTCTTGAAATCTGTTAGAACTTCAAGCCCACTGAAATGTTGTGATAACCACCGTCAAAGGCGGGCTTGGGGCTGTAACCGTAGTCGAATACGATCATACCGAAGGAGGCGCCAAGACCGCAGCTTACCCCGTTCTTGGTATCCGGACGAATTGCATAACCCAGGCGCAAAGCAAGGGCATTCATGTAGCGCAGTTCGCCACCGAAGTACCACTGGGCGTCAGTATCGGCACGGCGGTATCCATCGGCGGAAACATGTACGTTCCACTTTTCTGCAATAGGCAAAATACCAGTTACACCAGCCTGGATCGCCATGGGCTCCGCTTCATCTACACCGTCGTAATCACTGACATAACCGAAATTGGTAAGGGCAGCACCAAAGACAAAGTACTTGTTCACCTTGAAGGAGCCAGCAACATCACCCAAGATGGCAACAGCAGTTTCGTCGTCGATGGTCTGGCTTGCAAAACGTGCGGTAACACCCCAGTTAAAGACATCACCACGACTACCGACTCCAGCCTGAATATTCCAAGCATATACGCCATAGTCCATTGTGAGTTCGCCATTTTCATCGCGACCTTCAATATTGTCGTAACCGACGAAATCTACGGTAGCGGAGGCAGCCAGTTTTTTGCCAAAGGCAGTGAACGGGATTCCGTAGTAGACAGAGACAAAGTTGTCTGCAGCACCTTCACCAAAAATAATCTGGTTAATACCCAGTTCAGCATCTTTAGCAACACTCATGGCCAAAGGATTGCGGGACACTTCGGAAACACGGGAAGGGTCGGCGATACCGGCGCCAGACAAGGCCGCAGTTCGGGCAGACGTCTGCATAGAAAGAAACTTCATGGTCACACCACCGCGTTCAATATTCCAGTGCTCACCGGCCAAGGCGAGGGAACTCAAAATAGCGGATGTTACAAGAACTTTCTTCATCATGGCAGTTAAGATACAAAAAATTGATTAAGGACATTCAAAGGACAAAGGTCAAAAAGATAAAAAACGCTATTCCTTAACCTTTTATCCTTTAAACTACGCACTACTTACGCCAGCCTTCCATGACCTTGAGGCATTCTGCCAGAAGCTCGGCGGAGCGTTCCTTGCCTTCGGTTTCCACATAGCAGCGGAATTCCGGGGCGTTGCCGCTGGGACGCAGGTGCACGATGTCGCCGGAATCGAATTCCATACGGTAGCCGTCCACTTCGTTGAGGCTGACCAGCTTGCCGTGGAAAATGGGAGCGGGACCATCCTTGGGCTTGAACTTGCTGGGCTTGGCGGCAAACTTGCCGAACAGCTTTTCACCCAGTTTTTGCTCGCGGATTTCAGCAAGCTTTGCCTTGGAAATCTCGGTGGGGAATTCCTTGAGGCGGTCGCTGACAGTAAAGCGCTTGGGAAGCTTGCGGAGCAAATCAACGACGCACATCTTCTGTTCGCGGACCATGACCATCACGGCGATCATAGGCAGCAAGGCATCGCGGGTGGGCAAGGCAGGCAGAGTGCGGGTAACGCCATCGTAGGCGGTGCGCTTCAAATCAGTCTGCAGCAGGAAACCGCCATTGGCTTCGTAACCTGCGACGGACACGCCGGCGGCAGCACTTGCAGCAGCGTCGCCTTCCATAAGGCTTTCCATGCCGGCAATCACATACGGAGAACCGATGCGGGTACGTTCAATCTTTTCGAAGCTGCCGCACTTTTCAAGAGAGGTGTTGCAGCTGACGGGAGTAGCAATGCGCTTGATACCCAGAGCCTGGGAAGCGAGAATGCCAAGGACGTCACCGCGGAGCCACATGCCCACGTCATCAGCCAGAAGCGGGCGGTCAGAGTCGCCATCGGTACTGAACACGGCGTCCACGTAATCCTTGTGGGTGAACTCGCGGGCCAGTTCCTCATCTTCGGGGCGGATAGCCTCGGTATCCACCGGGACGAATACGTCGCTACGGCCAAAAGGCTTGACGCAGGCGCCAAGACTTTCAAGAACGCGGACCACGATATCGCGGCCTACTGCAGAATGCTGGTACACACCGATGGTAAGGCCCTGCAGGGCCTTTTCACCAAAGAAGGCGGGATAGCGCTTGCAGTAGTTTTCTTCAGCTTCCGTTTCTACAGCGGGAAGTTCAGGAGCGTTCACCAGCATACCGTCGGCACCAAAAAGCGCTTCGTCAAAATCCACAGACTGGGAAACAATTCCCTGTTCGTCGGCCTTGGTGATTTCGCCATTGGGATGGTTAAACTTGATGCCGTTGCGGTCGGCAGGAATGTGGGAGCCGGTAACCATGATGGTGGGCAGCTTCTTGTCGAGACCGTAGAGCGCAATGGCAGGAGAAGGAATGCGACCGCAGTAGGTCACCTTCCAGCCGGCATCCTGACCAGCCTTCACCAGAGCCTGCAAGATGCGACCGGTACTGGGGCGCAGGTCGCCAGCGATGGCGATTTCATGATCGCATTTATAGGAAACTTCGCAGTACTTGATAAAGGAACGTGCATAGACATAGCACACGCGATCAGTCATAGCAGAAACCAGGCCGCGGGCACCGCTGGTACCAAAAGCCACACCAGACTGTTTCATCACATCTTGCATTGCAACGGACATAAAAACCTCATAAAATTGCGCAGTTTCAGGGCTACGCCAACAATGAACACGCTAAAATTAAAAAAAGCACAGGAATGAGAACAATTTTGGTCAAATTTTCAGCCAAAAACAGCGTCAAACACACCTAAGGGAAAATCTTTATATATGTTTACATTCGATATGAATTTAAAAAACAAGTTTTCCATTGCCGTCATTAGCTTAGCAGCCTATATCCAGGCCCAGGATTTGCAGGTCCAAGTTCCCGTGAACGAAGAACCCGACGCAGCCCCGGCCGTAGAAAGCGCTGTTCCAGAAGTTCCCCCTAGCGAAGCCGCTCTCCAGAGTGACCCTGCTGAATCTACAAATCCGCCGGTCGAAAACGCACCTGAAGAAAGCGTCTCCGAGGCACCCGCTATCCCGGCTCCTGTAGAAGAAAACGCAGCCCCTCAGGTAGAACCTGCATCGGACAATTCCCAGGAAACTTCGCTTGCCGAAACAACAGAAGTTCCGGCATCAAGTGATTCTGTCGCAGAAGCTGCCGCAGATCAAGCACCCCAGGCACAACAGGCGATAGACTTAGCCAGCGTAGAAAGTTCTCCCGCACCGACAAAAGCAGAAACTCAAACCAAATCCAACACCACAAAGACTAAAGCCAAGAAAAAAAAACATGCTAAAAAGCATCATTCTGCAACGGTTCATGGATCCGCATACAACATCGTGAACAACGAAGCTGCCGATGCAACAGTCCGCAGCGATATGGCCATGCCCCACAAGATGATCGATTCTAGGTACGGCTACTTCGAACCCGTCAATGGATTTGGAATTGCCGCATTCGGCTCCAGCAACACCTACTTCCTTGCCTTTGATAACAGCGACAAACTCGGTTTGGTAACCGCAGGTGCCACCTTCGGCAATTTTGGTGCATCTCTGAGATTTGCCGTAGGCAAGAACTGGTACAAAGCCTACCTAGAAGATATCGGCGATTATCAAGAAAATAACACCACATCGTCCGGTACCCTTTTTGGCGCCACCGCTTCCACAAAAATCCTAGGCGCCGACCTAGGCGTTGACGTAGCTTACTCCAACACTGACAACCAACAATTTACCAGCAGCAACCTCGACTCCGAAGGAATATATTCCTGGGACTTTACAGGCAAGCTCACTTTAGCCAGTTCTTACTACCATCTGTTCTCCTGGTCCGCCAGCATATCATTGCAAAGATATCAAGCCACAAGAACTTCCAGAACAGTCATATACTCGACACCTTTTGGCGGTCCTATAACAAAAACCACTTGGCGAACCACGGTAACAGACACGACATCTCATGTGACGGTTACTCCTGAATTCAATATCGGCAGCAACATTTTGAAGTCTCCCAAGTCCAAACTTTACATCGGCATGAACACAGCCATACCCATGACTGCCTATGACCGCATTTCCGGTATAGTCAGCCGTCATAATGAATACAGTCTACAATTCAGCCCCAACATCTTGGGCGAAGTCGAACTAGGCAAGTATGTCATGGCCTTTGGTAGCGCAAGCTATTTGTGGACCGCCTACGAAATGCGCGATAGCTACAAGGGCACCACAGGAGTCAAGGCTTACAACTCCGTATCCGGAACAACTACCGCAAACATCGGTATGAAATTCCATATGGAATACGCAGCTTTGGAATTGGCATTCACCAACGATTTTATTTCCAATCCTTTCAGTTCCTTTGGTAGCGTAAACGATATCGGATTCTCCATCGGCGCGTTCATCAACTTTCCCTAATTAGTATGTTCAAAGATATTGCACTGGTTCTTGAAGGTGGCGGAATGCGTGGAGCCTATTCCGCAGGCGTTCTCGACGTTCTTCACGATCAGGGATTTAAGTTCGGCGGCTATGCAGGAACATCTGCAGGAGCCACCCACCTTTGCAACTATCTTTCAGAACAACGTAACAGAAACTTTAGGCTGGACACCATACACTCCCAGGATAAGCGTTACATGAGCTTCGGGAACTGGCTGCGCACCGGCAACTATTTCGACTTGAAGTTCTGCTACCACACAGTGCCCGAAGAACTGGATCCCTTTGACTACGACAAGTTCCGCGAAAATGCAGCCGTTTCAGACTTCTACGCCGCAGCAAGCAATGTAGAAACTGGTGCTCCCGAATACTTTATCGTAAGGGATCTGCAAAAAGACCTTGAGGCAATCCACAGTTCCTCTTCGTTACCCTTGATGAGTACCATGGTCCATTACCAGGGCAAGATTATGATGGACGGAAATATCGCCGACAGCATTCCCTTTGAATTCATGGACAACATCGGCTTCAAAAGGCAGGTCGTCATTACCGCACGCCCTGCCGGCTACAAAAAGCCAGCCAATAACCTAATGCCCATTTACAAGCTGGTGTACCGCAAGTATCCTAAGTTTGTAGAAGCCATAGGCAATCGCCATATCCGTTACAACAAGTGCCTTGCCACTCTTGCCGATTGGGAAAAGCAGGGCAAATCCTTTGTGTTTCGCCCCAGCGTGAATATGAAAATCGACCGCGTCGAAAAAAATGCAGCCAAGATTACCGCTCTCTATGCCTTAGGAGTCAAAGACGCCCAAGAACATCTGGAAGATTTGAAGAGATTTTTAGACTTCTAAATCTTTACATTTCCCCAAAAAAAGCATTTTTTCACCCCGCATCTTTGTAAACTTTTTTAAAACAAGAAAAATCCCCACGACTTGCGCCATGGGGACTTTTTTGGGGGTTAGGAGGCTCTTTTGCTATGTAGCCATAACTTTTACGTCTTAAATGTAGTATTGTCTATGTAAATTTTGGAGATTTTTTTGCAAAAAAAACTTTGCTTTAGGCCTAAAAGTGAAAATTATCACAAAATATTTTGTATGCATCGGGCAACAAACTTACAATAAAACTACTTTTTGGGTCATGAGCAATAAAGATCAGATTCAAGAGCCTGTAAAAGGCAATCCGAAAGCCCTTTTACCCATCGCCGTATTCCTGGTTTTATATCTAGGAATGGGTATTTCATTCGAATACGTGCTGAAAATCCCCATGGGATTCTACAACATCCCCATCGTGGCGGCTTTTCTGGTGGCCATTTTTGTGGCGTGCATCCAGAACCGCAAATTGAATTTCGACAAGAAGATGAACGTGATGGCAGGCGCCATAGGCGATCGCAATATCTTCCTCATGATTCTGGTGTTTTTGTGCGCAGGTATCTTCGCAGGAATCCTAGGACGCTCTAGCGCAAGCGCGGCGGCCTACCTGCTGCTGGACTTTATTCCGGCGCAGTTTGCGGTGGTTGTACTTTTCGTGGTGGCAGCCTTCGTTTCCACCGCCATGGGAACATCCGTAGGCACTATCGCAGTGGTGACGCCTATTGCCATTGAAGTTGCAGGAGCCGCAGGTTTTGGCATTCCCTTCTGTGTCGCTTCCGTCATTGGAGGCGCCATGTTCGGCGACAACCTGAGCTTTATTTCCGATACAACCATTGCGGCAACCTCCACACAGGGCGTCGCCATGAAGGAAAAGTTCAAGGTGAATTTCTGGATTGCATTGCCTGCCGCCTTGGCAGCCATCTTGATTATTGCAGCTATCTCCTTTGCCACCGACGCCCGGGAAGTCGTTAGCGGCGAATACAATCTGATTCAGCTGGTGCCCTACGTTCTGGTTCTCGTTCTGGCGTTGACCGGAATTAACGTGTTCACCGTTTTGCTGGTGGGCATCGTGGCCGCCGCAGTCGTCATGGTAGGTAGCGGCCAGCTGGATTTCGTCGGTCTTTTGACCCACGTGGGCAACGGCATTTCCGGAATGTACGAGACCATCATGGTGGCAGTTCTTGTTAGCGCCCTTTGCGGCCTCATCCGCATTCACGGCGGCTTCGCCGCCCTGCTGGATTTCATCCACAAGGTCTTCAAGGGTCACAAGAGTGGCCAGCTGGGCGTCGGCCTTCTGGTCAGCGCCATGGACGTTGCAACCGCTAACAACACCGTGGCCATCGTCATGGCAGCCCCCATCGCCAAGCAGATGAGTGACGAATACAGAATCTCCCCGCAGAAGACCGCATCGCTGCTGGATATCTTCGGATGCATCGTACAGGGCCTGCTCCCCTATGGCGCCCAGATGCTGGTAGCCCTTTCCGCTGTGGCCGCCGCTGGAGCCGCAGCAGTTGCCGAAGGTGGCGTCGCACAGAATGTCAGCGCCTTCGATGTCATACCTTACATGTTCTATCCCTTCCTGCTTCTGATCAGCGTGCTGGCCTTCATCGCCATCTCGCCCAAGAGAAAGAAGAAGGCTTAAGGCCTCCCGCAACTTCGGCTTTTTTCTATCTTTCTTCCTATGGATAGAGCTCGTCGTAGAAAATTTGGTCAGAACTTTTTAGATGTCCCTACAGCCATTGCTATTGCAGGGGATCTGCCCGCCGACGCTGGCGAAGCCGTTCTGGAAATCGGACCGGGCCACGGTGCCCTTACGGAGCATTTGTTGGACCGCGGTCTGGATCTGACCGCTGTTGAAATTGACGAGCAGTGCGTTGAAGTTCTGAACGAAAAGTTCAAGGGTCGTGAAAACTTCCACATTACGAACATCGATTTTTTGAAGTTCGACCTGAACGGCTTTTTAGATTCCCACGAAAAGCCCTGGGTTACAGGCAATCTTCCTTATAACGTTTCCACCGCCATTATAGCAGGTCTCATGCCTCGTTTGCATTTGACCAAGGGTTTCATGGGCATGGTGCAGTTGGAAGTTGCAGAACGCATTTGTGCCGCCCCTTGCAGCAGCAATTATGGCAGCCTCTCCGTTTTAGTCAGCGCCTTTGCCGACACCAAGATTTTGCGCAAGATTGGCCCGGAGCATTTTACACCGAAGCCAAACGTTGACAGCGCAACCATGCTCTTGACCCCGCGTACAGAACCCATGGATTTTAAAGGCGCCGATATAGACAAGTTCTTTGAATTTGTTCGCGCCGCCTTTACTCAAAAGCGCAAGACCTTAACAAACTCCTTCGGGAAAGCATACGATAAAAAGAAAATCCAGGAAGCCATCGAACGATTGGGCTACCCCGCCACCGTTCGTGCCGAAGAACTTTCTCCGGAACAGTTCCTGGATTTCTATAACATCATTGTGGCAGGAAACTAGCCACTAATTCCGCAGTCATCTCCGCCCCAAAAAAACATCTTCCACATTGGAATAGGGATTTACGGCACACCCTCTTGACCAAAGCAGATTTGAGCCGTATATTCTACACATAGACCGGATGTAAACCGGAACGCGGAGCCTACGGGCACTGCAGAAATAGAAACGAGTCGGCCCTCTTCAGAGCGCCGACCGTTTTTTTGAATTTTTTCAAAAATAGGTTACTAAACAAACATTTTTATAGAGTTTGGTAACCCTATTTTTAGTTTATACAAAACGATTTCAGGTTCACACTCGTTTTTACAATGTATAAAGGTTACTAAGTAAATACTTATTATTCACTTAGTAACCCCAAAACAGAAATTCGGCCTTTTTTAAAAGGACAAACACACATAATGTGGATTTATTTCTTGGACTTTTTCTTTTCAGCCTTGGCGGCGTCCACAGCTGCCTTCAGGGCTTCCTTCTTGGCGGCTTCTTCTTCGGGAGTGGGCTTGGTATCTTCTAACAGACGATCGGCCCATTCGTCCCAGAAGCGACAACGTTCGCCGTCCAGCTTCATCTTGGCGAATTTCACCGGTTCTGTTTCTACAGCCAGCGTCACCACAGATTCCTTGTAGGCCTGAGGCATGCCTGAAACGTGAGCCATACGCAGCTTCAGTTCTGCAACGGTGGCATCGAGAATTTCAACATCGAAACGACGCTGGATATAGCGGCGGGTAATGAAACCCATAGACATAAAGTAGTCGCCCTGGTTACCTTCGGCAAGGTAATTGCGAACGCGAAGTTCCTTAAGAGCCAGCACCGCTTCCTCGTATGGAGGCAAGCGCGGGGCTTCTCCCTGCTTGCGGAACTTCTTGTGGAGGAGCCATCCCAAAAGAACCAGCACCACACCGCCCAGCACGCACAGTGCAATAATCAGCCACTGAGGCAAGCGCGGGTCCGCCATCGGTTCTTCCACATCCAAGATGTCGTCTTCTTCGCCGGTTGTGCGGTTGGAAACCTTCACAGCCACCGGGTCCGTATTGGTCTTGACGGTGTCCTTATCCACGATGGCCACCACCTGCTGGGGAGCAATCATAAAGTCGCCACTGACGAAAGTATTCAGCGTTGCCAACCAGGTGAACTTTGCCGTACCCTTGGGCATGCCTTCGGTAATACGCTCGTTCTTCATTTCCTTTACTTCGAAACTACCAAGGTTACCCACAAAGCTGGGCAGGTCCACAATGGCGTTTTCGGGAGCGGTCACGGCGATTTCGTAATTGAACATGTCGCCGATAAAGACCTGAGCGTTATCTACGTTGGCCTTGACACTTACATCGAATGCAAAAGAAGGCAGCGCACAAACCGCGGCCAAAACACACAAACGCGAAACAAAAGACTTAATCATACAAGAGTGAATATACAAAAAGGCGAGAGCAGTGACCAAGCTTGCTTGGGCATTGCCGAGCCGAAGTATATGCATGCGAAGCATGCCATATCAGAAAGGCGAGAGCAGCGACCGCCGAACTTGTTCGAGCGGGCATGACCGAGCCGTAGTATATGCGCATGAAATGCGCCATATACAAATTTTATGATTACGAAATAAAAAAGGAGATCCCCGGTCAAGCTGGGGATGACACGTTCAAACCTACTTACCCAAGAGGCGCTTGCGGCGGATGGCAGCTGTAGGATGTTCCCGGTACATCAGGGCAAACACAGGCGTATAAGGAATTTCGCATTCCGCCAAATTGCGAAGAGCATTCTTCACAATATTCTTTTCTACACGTTCAAAAGCGTAGCGGTCTGCTTCCAGTTCCTGCCCCCAGCAATAAGTGTGAAACACAATGCGTCCGGGAATGGCAGCCAAATGAAGCCACACGAAAGCAACCCAAAAAGGCATTTCGTAGCGCCCAATCACAAGCGCAATCAGACCCAGCGAAAGCATAAGCATTACGACCTTCACCAAATTGCGAAGCAATCCATGATGCAATTTTTTGTGGGCTTCCTCGTGGGCGGCAGCAAACTTTCCCTCTTCAGGGTCCCTGCGATGTTCCGGCAAAGGAATAAAATCGTTCACCAGCGGAATCACACGAAGAATGGAAAAGACCCCGCCACGAACCTGGGTAGCGCGGCGTTCACGAATCTCCAGTACAATGCGAAGAATCACTTCCATTATCAGCAAAGTCAAAAGCCAGATCACAAGTGCCTCAGCTTAGTTTTCAGTCTTAACCAACTTGGCAATGGCATTCAGACGGCGAAGTTTTTCTTCCACTCGGGTCTTTTCCCATTCAGTAAAGCCCTTGTCCACCGGGTGGGCAGCATCATAGTCGTCGAAGATTTCACGGCCACGTTCGAAGTCCTTGTCCAGACCATGGGACACACGTTCAAACCATTCCTTTTCCAGCTGGCGATAACGCTTTACCAGTTCCTCGAAAGATTCCGGCAGAGGTACCACTCGGACAATGTCCTTGTTGGCTTCGGTAGTGATTATGCGGCGCAGTTCCTTAACAGGCTGATTCTGCAGAGAGCTATCACTTACAACCAAAGTAATGATGGATTCCAGAACGAAGCGTTCCATGTACTCGGCGTAAGTATGCAAGGCCTGCTGGCGCACGCGTTCACGCAGGAAGTTTTCACCTAGGCCATCAATGTGCTCCTTGGTATAAACATCGCGAATAACACTGACCTGCAAACGGCAGTATGCATCGTACACATAGCGCAAGGTTTCGGCATTAAAAATACTGCAAAAAGATGCAGGTACAACGCCCTTGCCGCGAATGGAATACTTGTAGGCGTTGCGGTCCAAAGCGTAGGCATTGCGTGCGTAGTTCCAGCCTGGCACAATCTCGTTCAGCTTTGCAGGAACGCCAATCAACTGCGGGTCACCGGGGCGAATCAGGGAGAAGGGAAACTTCACACGCTGAGGCAAGGTGGTGACACCAGAAGCGATCAAGGTAAAAGGAGATTCCCGATAGTTGGCAGGGAACTTGATGTTCACCCCAAGGCCAAAGAACAAACCTTGGCCCGGCATTACTTCCTGGTCCGGCATACGGCCAGTGTGGTTACTACCGACATTTGCACCATAGCCAAGATTACCGCAGCCCTCAGGCCACAAAGCGGCAATCAACAAGGAGTGGTGGTGCATCTGAGTCATGGGGCCCATGTAGGAACTGTTCACTTCGCCTTCTTCGATATGGCAGCAGGGAGCCACAATAGAAGACTTAACGATAGCCTTGCAAGCCACCTTAGTACGACCCATCAAAACAGAGCCCTGAACTTCGGCACCAGTATGAACGGTAACGCCCATCTGCACATCGGAGTTTTCAAGAATCACGGAATCGTAAATGTGACTCGGTTCTTCCAGAGAACTTAGAATCACTGAATTTCGAATCTTGGCTGCGCCTTCAATACGTGCGTGCTGGCCAATCCAGCTGTTGCGAATAATGTTGGTATTGCTTACCACAGCGCCCTTGCCGATAACGCCAAAAGGCAAGGCAGTTTCTTCACGGTAAGTCTGCAGCTGGTCTGCAAAAGCCTTGGACACTTCGGCATCCGGTCTATTGAAAAGCTGGACATCCACCAGGTCCGTAGTAATCTCGGGAAAAACCAAAATACGGCGGCCACCCATTTCGTTTCCGACACTCATGGAAGAGCCGATCATGTAGTTGATCTTTCCGGAACTGACCAAAGAACCGACGTTCTGCACCACAGCACCAACACGAATCAATTCATTGGACAACATACCTACACGATAGACCAGGGCATTTTCAATAATGCAATTATGGACCAGGCTGTCGTAAATACCGGTGGGATAGGAAATATCACCCGGCAAAAGCAAGGTGCCAAAGAAACGGGGCAGATAAACTTCACCAGCGAAAGTGGAGCCATGAATACGCATGGGATCGAAGTCCTGATCCACAAGGACCTTAGCCCAGGATTCGGAACGGTTCCCATTTTTTACCAGCACCTGAATTTCAGCTTCGGTCAGAGCGCGGTACTTGGAGGTTGAAGCCTTGATCGCCTTGAAATTTTCCACGGCGGAGGCAAAAACACTATTCTTTAGGACTTTTTTCAATTTCAACAATCGCTGCATACCATAAAAATAGACTAAATTCTACCCGAAAATGAAAGAGTTGCTTTTTAATTTGATTGGAAAACACAAGTATGATATTTCTATCTACACAGAAGAAATATTTGAACGCCGTTGCCAAGAAGAAATTATCCGCAGTGACGAGGACAATAGCTCCTTTGTCTACATTGAATTTGATTTCGAGAACATAAAAAAGCAGCTAAGCAACGAAGAGGACTACAACACCTTCTGGGAAATGTTCCTCACTTCACTGCACAAGAGCAACCGAGGTTCCGACATCATCGGATTGCTGGAACACGAATCCGGCATCGGCATGCTTCTTTTGGATTCCAAGATCGAAGGCTGGAACCGCGTCAAAGGACGCATCGAACAAACTTCCATCAGCCACGACTTCAACAAAGCCAAGGAAATCCTGGACAAGGCAGTAAGACCCATCGTCTATCCGGCTTGCATTCAGCCCGCCGAAATTAGCGCTTCTGCAGAAAACGCACTTTCTACAGCAGCCACCTCCCTGTAGCTATGGTTAAAAAAGTTCTAGTCATCGGGTCCGTGTACCCACGCTTCCATGAAGATGCGGAGGTGCCCTGGCTCCGCGCGTCCGTCGCACATTTGCGCAGCGCTGGAGTTGATGTTCAGGTTTTGGCCCCCACGTACAAGGGGCTAAAAAGTCATGAAATTGACGGTGTAAAGGTTAATCGTTTCCGCTACGCTCCCAAGGACTGGGAAATGCTGACCCACGAGGAAGGCGCCCCCAGCAAGATGGCTTCGAAACCCTGGCTGCAGTTGCTTGCCATTCCCTACATCATCAGCGGTTTCTTCCGCTGCTTGAACCTGTGCCGCAAATGGAAGCCCGACGTCATTCACGCCCACTGGCCGTTCCCCCATGCGTTCATTGCACTGGGCGCCGCCAAGCTTTTCCGTATCCCGCTGGTACTGAACTTCCACGGGGCAGAACTGCTCCTGATCCGCAAGAAGAAATGGGTAAAGCCGTTCCTGAAGTTCGCCATCAGTCAGGCCCAGGCTGTATTTGCAAACAGCAGCTTTACCGCAAGCAAGATCAAGGCGTTGCGCAATGTGGAAGTGGAATGGAGCCCCTATGGAACAACCTTAGGCTCCGCAGCAGTGGATGCCGGCGAGAACGACTTTAGTAAGAACGTCTCAGCCCCCGCAGCCCACCCCATCAACGGCAAGTTCAAGATTTTATTCGTGGGCCGCCACATCGAACGCAAGGGTATCTGCTACCTGATTGAAGCAGCCAAGTACCTGCCCGCCGACCAGTTCGAAATCCGAATCGTAGGCGTAGGCGACCTGACCGAAGAGCTGAAGAAGCAAGCACAGGAAATAGCCACCTCCGACGAGGCCATAACCGGCAACGAATACGGCGGACCTTGCGACATCATCTTTACAGGCAAGCTTTCGCCTGAAGATCTTGAAGCCGAGTACAGGAACGCCAACGTCTTTACGCTGCCTGCCATCGTCGATAGCAAGGGCGATACCGAAGGTCTGGGCGTCGTGCTTATCGAAGCCATGGAACTGAACCTGCCCATCGTTGCAAGTAACGTAGGCGGTATTCCCGACGTGGTTGTAGACAACGTAAGCGGACTGCTGGTGCCGGAAAAAGATCCCCAGGCATTGGCTGAGGCCTACAAGCGCCTTGCCGCAGCCCCCACTCTCGTCGCAAACCTTCTCGCAGGCGCCCGCAAGCGCATCGAAGAATGCTTCACCTGGGACGGAATCATTGAACGCCAAATTGCAGTCTACAACAAAGTCTGCAAGAAATAGTTTTTTTAGGAGGAGATATGTTGGAAAACAAAGAAATCATGAATTTGGCTCGACGCCGTCTGAGTGGCAATTGGCTCACCCCCATTTTTGCAAGTATCCTATTTATTGTTGGATACATCTTTTTGTGGGCAATTGTATACATGCCCATAAATTCACTCTTTGGTGAAAATACAAGTTCCATAATCGATATTGTTCTAGAAATTTTACTTATCGCTCCAACTTATATTGGCTTTGCCTACTTGTTCTACAAGATTGTAACCTCTGACGACGCCAACATCGCTGACGCTTTCAAGCCTGTGGGATTTATATTCAAAAAAGATAAGCGCAAAACCTACTGGCGCAATCTTCGTGCACTTTTGTTCTTAGGGGTTTGTAGTGTAGTGATCTACGGGATTTGCTTCATACCCATGTTCTTCAGCCTTATCGGTAGCCAAGATCAAGTAAATAACTTAAATGGTTTTTTCTACGTTACCTTCGCAATTTCCATGATTCTCTTCAGTATCGCCATGATTCTTTTTGGTCCCACTTACAACACATTCCTATATAAGTTGGCAACGGATGAAAGCATCAATGCGATTCCCTGTCTCAAACAATCCTATAAAGTCACTGTGGGAAACCGTTATCAGTATTGGTGTCTTAACTTCCGTTTCATTGGCTGGGCGCTACTCTGTTGCGTCACCTTCGGTATTGCACTCCTATGGGTCGTTCCCTACATCTACACATCTTACACTATTTTCTGCAAGGAACTATTTGATAAATACAACGCCACTACCACAGAGAACACATATGTCTCTGCAGAAGACACCCTGAAAGAAGAATCTCAAAAGGAAGAAACTCTTCCCGAAGAATAGCTTCGAAAATATCTGGTTAAAACCTTAACCACCCTAAAAATCAAAAACTCGTCGGCAGCACCGGCGAGTTTTTTTTCATTTGCAATTTTCGTCGCAAAAGTGCGCGACACCTGCGCGATAAATTTTAGGAAGCGCTCTTTTCCAGGTCCTTATTGGTCATGGCGCAGACGCAGGAATCGGACCAGACGTTTTCTGCAGTTTCAATCATGTCAATGATTGCGTACAGCGGAAGGATCACGCCCATAACGCCGATGTTTGCGTTCATGCCCACCATGAGGGAAAGGGTGAGGAAGTAGCAGCCCATAGGCACGCCTGCGTTACCCACAGCGCTAACCACGGAAATCAGAACCCACATCAGCATGGTGCCGATGGAAAGCTCGATGCCGCTATTCTGCATCACAAAGAGGCTGGTCACCAGAATGAAGGCAGCACAACCGTTCATGTTGATGGTGGTGCAAATGGGGAGCACAAAGCGGGAAACTTCCGGATTCACCTTCAGGTTGTCTTCAGCAGACTGCATAGTCACAGGAAGAGTAGCAGCAGAACTCTTGGTGAAGAAAGCCATCATCACAGCGGGGCTCATCTTCTTCAGAACATGGAGCGGGTTGAGGCCGCGAGCCAAGAGGAACAAAGGCAGCACCACGCAGAACTGCAGGACGTTTCCGCCCATGACCACAGCCAGGTACTTACCCAGAGAACCCACCACAACGCCTGCGCTCACCTGTGCAGAAAGCTGGGCAGCAAAGGCCACGACGCCAAGGGGCAAAGCCCATACAAGTGCGCGAATCAAGGTGAACAGCAATTCACGAAGACCAAGGATTGCCTTCATCAAGGCGGACTTGTTTTCGGATTCCGGCATAAAGGCAAGGCCAAGGCCCACGGCAGCAGCCACCATCAAAATGCCAAGCACATTACCGCTGAGGAAAGGCTGCACCATATTGTTGGGCACAACACTCAAGAAGTGGTCATAGTAGCTCATGGCACTCAGGTTCTGAGGCACGTCGCCAGCGGCGCCACTCACCACATCCATAGGCAAGTTACCCGGAGCAATGACCAGGTAAAGAATCAGGCCAACTGCAGCGGCTGCGAAAGTGGTAAGGAGGGTGTAAATGATGGTGCGGCCAAAAATGCGGCCAGTGTTCTTCTTGACACCGAGAGCAGAAAGGGTGGTCATCAAAGCGAGAGCGATGGTGGGAACCGCCACAAACTGGAAAAGACGGGTGTAAACAGAGGCAATAAAGTTCACCAGGTTTACAAGGCCTTCGCTCTTGATAAGACCCAGGAGGGCACCTACGATCAGGGCCACCACCCAAATGATAATCTGCTTTTTCGGGAAAGATTTCGGTTTATTAGTTGTCATGATAGTTTCCTGTTTTTTCCTCAAGATAATAAATGCACTAGACCCTCGCCAAGGCTACAACAAAATCATGCCTACCACAGCGGCCACCACAATCATCTTGATGGGGCCCACTTTTATTTTGCGGTCTTTGATGGTAAATCCCTTGGTAAAAATGAATGTAAAAACAAACAAGGACACAGCCACGGCAAAATGCCTAATGTCTGAGGGAGTGCTAAAATTCTCGGAATTGGTCAACATCAAGACGGCGGCAAGCAACAGCCCCACCACCACAGGGCGCAAACCCTTGAACACTGCCTGCACATTGGGGTGATTGGCGTACTTCATAAAGAAGCGGCTAATGAGCAGCATCAAAATCAGGGACGGCAGCACCACGGAGAAAGTGGCAACGCAACTGCCCAGCACACAAAGCCAGGGTTCCGCACCCGTATTCTGCAAGGCGGTAAAGCCTGCGTAAGTGGCGGAATTGATTCCGATGGGTCCCGGAGTCATCTGGCTAATGGCCACAATGTCGATGAAGTCCGAAGAAGTCATCCAGTTGTGATTGAAAACCACCTCACGCTGGATCAGGGAAAGCATGCCGTAGCCGCCGCCAAATCCAAAAAGACCTATCTGGAAAAAGGTAATGAACAGCTGGAGGAAAATCATTTCTTTTCCTCCGAAGTTTCAGCATTGGACGTTTCGGCGTTGGAATTCGTCGGCGAAGCCTCAGGTTTATTACTGCCGCGGCCAAAAAGATAACCACCAACACCAGCTGCCAGAATAATCAGAACCGGCGACACGCCCAATAGCCAAATCAACAAGGCGCTGACCACAGGAATCCAGAACGTGTAACGGTTCAGCTTCGCCTTCTTCGCAAGGTTAAATGTGGGCACCGCAATCAGCGCCACCACAGCGGGGCGAATCCCGCGGAAGGCCGCTGCCACAATCTCGTTGTCCTTGAACTGATGGAAGAAAAGAGCAATCAGCAAAATGATGACGAAGGAAGGCAGCGCCGTGCCGATGCAGCAAGTCAACGCCCCCTTCACACGCCTCAGACGATACCCGATAAAGATGGCGATGTTGGCCGCAAAAATCCCAGGGCAGCTCTGGGCAATAGCCATCAGGTCCACGAACTCGTCGTGGCTCACCCACTTCTTCTTCTCGATGACCTCCGCCTCGATCAGCGGAATCATGGCGTAGCCCCCGCCAATGGTAAACAATCCAATCTTGAAGAACGTCAAGAATGAATCGAGGTAAATGTTACGGGATTTTTCGGGCATAGGCCAAAGATAGAAAATCAGTAGCATTCACACTACTGATTTAAAACATACATTACTCAATACTATTAACTGCAGAATCTTAAAATAGGCACTTACTCCAGCGAGCAGGAATTTACTTTTTTCTCTGAAGCCTGCGGGCTTGAATGAGAGCATTCCCATTTACTAATACTTGCGGCGCAACGTTCAACATTACCACAATTTTGCACACAGGCGCCCATAAGATGATATTCAATAAGGATATCAAATCTTTCGCAGCTATTGTCACTCGCTGCCTTATAAATAACGCCACCCACTATAATACCTGCAGTAACAGCTTCTTCGGGATGGTCTGCTATAACTTGAGCGCCTTTTTTCGCAAGACTAGAAACCCTTGACCAAAGGCTAGCCTTTGGAGGTTCTTCCTCCAAGCTATCTTGCTGCGCAAAAATATTAGATACAAATACCAGCAACGTAATTATCAATAAAATCTTTTTCATTCTACCTCCGGATTAAAAATCAAATTCGTCCTTACCCTCACTATTCTTAGGAAGCCTATACTTTTTATCTGCCTCCTCTTTTTCCAACGGGTGCAAAACTTCTCGTCTAAAGGAATCCATTACATCTTGGCCCAAATTTTCCACAATCCATCGTTTCGGATCATCGGATTCTCTTTCCTTTAAAAACTTTTTTAGCTTGGTTAAGAAAAAAATTGCAGGACCAATTCTGTTTTTAGGAACATTATTCCAATATTTTCTTTCTATGCAATTTGCATAGACAAAGGCATCATCAGATGTTTTCTTTTTTGATTCGTCTTTGGGATACTTCTTAAAATACTCCGTTACCGCCTGAGAATACTTCATACCCCTAGCATTAAGCATTTGCTCAACTTCACCATGAATATTTTGCAAATTCAATTCTTCGCCTAAAGACATATCCAGTTCGTTCCTTATCTAAAATCAATTGGGCAACTTTCCACATCAGAGCCAACAAACTTCGGATGCTTACACAAATACTCGCTGATTTTTTTCGCGCAGCTTTTTACTCCATAGCCGTTATACTTGCAACAATCCATCAGGTAATATTCAGATTCAAGACTATATGTAGCGCAGTGAGTTGTTAAAGGGGTATCGACCAAGTCTCCAACCACAACTCCAGCAGCAAGACCAGAAGCCACAAGAATAACGCCTTTCTTTGAAGGTTTCTTCGGCAAATTTGAAGCTTTAGCAGCATCTCTAGCTTTTGATGCGGCTTTTTGAGTAGTTTCCTTCAGTTTTTCAACAATCTGGGCATCCTCAAGGAATTCCTTAGTTCTTTTTTTCGACACTTCTGCAAAGGACTGACCCGCTTGTTTTGCCTTTGACCCAACATCAATGGCTTTTTCACGACCTTCCTTGGCCAATTCACTCGCCTTTGAGGCGGCTTTTTTAGCAGAATCCTTCAAATTTTCAAAAAATTGGCGTTTTTCCATAATTCTTTTTTGACCCATTTTGACCCATTCTGTTGTTCTATGATTGTAAACATCAAGGGAATCAACCACCAAATATTAACAAATAAAACAAAAGAGAGGTTCACATGCTTCACATTTCCACCAACAAGCGTATCAACGAGTACGTCAACAACATCTTGAAATCTGGTGATTGGGAAATTCGACATTCCAAACATTTTGTACTCAAGCACAAAACCGGCGTGGTCTTTGTAGTTCCGCCTACGCCTCGCCGCAACAACAACTGCTTTGACATTTTCATGGAGCAATACCGTCGCGCCCTCCGCAAGATTTTTGAAATCCAAGGGGTATTACAAAGATAACTAGGAACACAACGATATATATTTATTCAAAAAAGGAGAATTCAAAATGGAATACACAAAAGAAAATATCGAAGAATTAATCACGATGCTTCTTGAGGACCTTCTCAAATCGCATAAAAAAGATAAGATCAATCCTTCACCCATCCTCAAAAATCTTGAAAGCAAGGGTGTATCAAAAAATGATCTTCTAAATTACTTTGGCGTCGATCGATTGATTGATGTTCTTTCACAAATGAACAACATCCAACTTACCCTTGACAAACACGGCACCACCTACGCAAGCTTTAAGACAACCTCTTCTGAACCTATCCAGGACGTTGATACAAGTTCAACTGAAAATACAAAAGAGAAAGCCACTCCCATGAGCATGCATAATCGAATTAGAATCATCCTGAGCGCTCTCAATAAGGGACTCTATGGAAAAGAAGAAGCTATCCGCCTTGCACTGCTTTCTGCAGTGGCTGGAGAAAGTATTTTCTTCCTTGGTCCTCCGGGTACCGCCAAGAGTATGATTAGCCGTCGTATTCACCAAGCGTTTGTTAAAGAATCAAAGTACTTTGAATATCTGATGAACGAATTTTCCACCCCCGATGAAATTTTCGGAACCATTAAATTGAAAGGTCTTGATGATGGCATTTACGAAAAGAACACTGTTGGCTACCTTCCTCAATCCAACATCGCCTTTCTTGATGAAATTTGGAAGAGTGGTCCGGCAATTCTCAATACTCTGTTGACGATCATCAATGAAAAGAAATTCCATAACGGCAACAAGGTGGAAACAGTTCCTTTGCAGGCACTGATTTCCGCTTCTAATGAACTTCCAAAAGAAAAAGCCGGTCTAGAAGCTTTGTATGATCGATTCATTATACGAACCATTGTGGATTACGTTAACGATGAAGAGGATTTTAAGAGCCTATGCGAAGGTGATTCCGAAGAAATCGTCATTGACGAAAAGATTCTGTTGAACAATGCAGAAATTGCAGATTGGCAAAAAGACATTAAGGCAATTAAAATCAACGATACCATTTGGGACGTAATTCTTAATGTCAAAAAGGAACTCATCCGTAAAAACCAGGAACAAAACCGTGATCCCAAGGAAAAGTTCCAAGTATCCGACCGTCGTTGGAAAAAAATCATTCACCTTCTGAAGACATCTGCATTCCTCAGCGGTCGCGAAGAAGTTGATTTAATGGATTGTCAGTTGCTCACTTACTGTCTCTGGGGAACAAAGAAACAGCTAGATGAAATCAAGGGAATTGTTGAAGAAGTCGTGCAACAGCATGGAATCGAATGTACTACAGCCATTGACGACATTGAAGAACAACTTAAAAACTTCAAATCAGTTATTACTGCCACCTGGTATAAGATGAGTGACAAGAAAACTCATCAGGAAATCATATCAAAGAAAGAATCTGACAACCGTATTTACTACAAATTACAGAGTAATCAATATGGGTACGAATGGATTTCTAAAAACACCATTGATAATGACTATTACGGTCGAAACTATAAACGTCATTATTATATAGACATGCATGGTAACAAAATTAATATCGACTATGTAGAAATCAACGAAAATAATTTCACCATGAATGTAAATCACTACCAAAGCTACAGCATTCCTCTTGAAACAAAAATCATCGTCGATGATAAGGGCGGCCTCGTCAAGAATCCAGAACTATTTAACAATGCCCACGTATATGAAGCTACGATGGAAAAATTTGACAAGGAAGCCTATCTTCCTTTGATGAAGAACATTGAAACAGAAATCAGCGACCTTTCTGCTTTCAAAGAATCGGTAACCCAAAAATGCGAAAGCAACATCTTTGCTCAGGAATCTTTTAAGAACATCATCATGACCAAGATTGACAAATCCATGAAAGCATTGGAAGACTGTAAGGTCAAACTGGAAAAGCTCCATAAACTTTATGCTTAAGCAGGTTACCCCTATGATAAAGAAAATTTCAGATCGATCTCGAGAATTTTCTAATACCGCATTGGGAATTCTTGAAAAAATCAAAGCCAAATATCCCAAATGCCCCTCCTATGAAAAATTGACGGAAGAAGAAAGAGCTCTACTTTTACGCCAAATTAATCAGGCCGGGAACGCCGTTGCAGCCACCCATTACAAGGGTTTCAGTTTCTACGAAGATCTAGTAAAGGAATCTCGCAACATAGACGCACATTCAACCAAAGATGATCCACAAACCATCAATGGTATTTTTAGCCGTCTGTACAAATTTATAGACGTTGCCAAAACAGAACTTCGCCAAAATATTGGCAAGATGTTTTCCTCGAACAAGAGTGTTCGTCGCTTTGAAAAATTTGGAAAAGCTTTTTCTAGTGAAGAAAAGCGCAAACAGTTTTCCGATGGAATCCAGAGTACTTTCAACGAAGGTGATTTTAAACCGAATTTTGAAAATGCCAAAGAAAATGCCCTTGCGAAGGCAACGCAATCTGTTTTAACACCCGCAAATAAAGACCAGAAGGAACTTCTTGACTTCGCAAAGAATGAGGGAAGCCTGTTTGAATCTATTCAAAAGGAAATAATTGAATGGACAGAAAAAACCAACAAGATTCTTGAAGAACAAAACCCTTTTATTAAGGAATCTCAATTTGTTGGTAAGTTGAAGGTTTCCCCTGCTGACAACCTCCAGGAAAACATTGAAAGCCTTCAAAGCGAATATAACAGCATTGATTCCGTAAAAAAGTTCAAATCCAACGCAAACTTTGAATTTTTCACAGAAAAATTCAAGGAAAACCAAAGCACTAAGAAAAAGCCCAAACCAAAGGATATGATTTCCAAGGACAACGAAATCCTAGCTCGCAATCTTATCAAAGATTTACAGCAAGAATTAGATCGCAGAAAGACGGCCTGGGAACTTGATCAGATAGAAAAACAGCGACAGGAACTTCTCAAGAAATTGTACGAAAAAATTGAAAATTTCAAGAAGTTGATGGAAACTTTAAAATCCTTTACTAAGGATTACGGCCGCCTTTGGGATCTCGCTCAGGGAGAGTTACAAGACAATGGATTTGACATTCTTGAAAAGTATGGTGATCTTTTGCAAAACGACGAAGGTCTAAAGGAACTTGCCGAGATGATCGGCAGACATAGAGACGAAGAACAAAAATTTCATAAAGAACTTCGTGAAAAAATTGTTGTCGAAACTGTGTATAATCCTGAACCGGCATTTAAGGGTGAAATCGCAGGACTTACAATTTCAGATAACTTACCAGATACACTGCCTAGCGAATTAGGTCTTTATAGTAATCCTAAAACAAAGCAGATTTTCAAGATGAAATTTGCACAGAAACAACTTCTATCGTACGCATACACTAGAAATGTCAAGTACCAAAAATCCCACAGCGAAACTGAAGAAGTTGAAGTCGGAGAAATCGTAGAACATAAAGGTCCTATGCTTGTATGCGTAGATACGTCCGGTAGTATGAACGGCACTCCCGAAAGAGTTGCAAAAACCATCTGCTTCGCTCTCGCAAAAAAATCCCTCGAGGAACAGCGGGGTTGTTACTTGATTTCATTTTCCACTGGAATAGAAACCATGGACTTAAGTACCTTCAATTCTACTCAGGGACTTACTAATCTGGTAAAATTTCTGCGAATGAGTTTTCATGGAGGAACCGATGCCACGCCAGCATTAAATGAATCTCTACGTCAAATAGAAAAAAAAGATTGGAAAAATGCAGATGTGCTCATGATCAGCGACTTTCAAATGAGTGACCTAGGAGAGGATTTGACAAAACGCATAAATGCCGCCAAAGAGAATAAAAGTCGATTTTTCTCTTTGGCAGTGACAAACGGTGGAAGCAATCAGGTCATTTCCTGTTTCAACAATAATTGGATTTACGATACACGCTCTAGTGATTCTACATCAAAGCTTATTCGTCAATTACATGAAATGCAATAAATTACAGTATAAATAAGGAGCCCCTCATGTCCAAGCAGACCAACCTCAATAATCACGCAAACCAGCTGAACGCAAACAAGGGCACAAGCGGTTTTAACAAGGCTTATACCGCCGCCATGAATAACCACGCCAACCAACAGAATCCCAACAACAAACTTTACAAGGGAGGCAAGTAGTCTTTTCGCATGCCCTTTCGCGGAGAAACTCACGACCCATGATTTTTGCACCAGTCAAAAAATCATAATTTTTTTCACATTCTTGCAAACAGTTGTTTGCAAAATGAAGGCAGGGCCATATTTGACCCTGTCATTTTATGTATAAAATCACATGTTCAAAAAAAATTGGATTATATGTCAAGTTTTTACCAGGATATATTCGTATGTTAAAGGGTATGGATTTAACTTTTGTTTCTCATTTTACGGCACGGCCGGTACCTGCAATTAACTTTAAGCAGTATCTTTCCGCATGGAAGGACGGTGTAAAAAGTATGTCCGAGGTAGACATCATTGAAGCCTCACGCAGATACATGGCCTCCGATGGAGAATACAGCGATTACACCGTTGAAGGTGTTTGTTACGATAACGATTCTGATTATAAGGCGCTAGGGTTTTACGGAACCCTGCTCTTAGCCAACAATCAAGTTGTGAAAACCCACATGGTGATGCATTTAGGCAAGGAGGAATTCCAAGGCGAAATTTATGTTACCTTCATGAATTTTCCGCTAGATAAGCCCTTTGAAAGAAGATTTTTTTCTCTATGGACTATTTTGAACAAAAACATGTTCAAGGAATGCACACCCTTTCAATGGGCACCGACGTCCGTACCAAATATTTCATTGGAAAAATCCCAACTGGAATGGATCCTGAAGGTAATTACCAGACAAAGCAAACATTCCTACGTAAATACTTTGGCTGCGCGGTGGAAATTCGCTTCGGCAGGAGACTCCTCGGCGGAATCTACAAAAGAATCCACTATTGAAACCACGACCTCATCAGAACCCATCGCAATAGAAACCGCGGCAGATGTTCCAGAAGTCGTGCCTGCAGCTGTTGAAAATGCCTCGGTAGGCGCAACAAACGCTCCCGCAGCAGATACTATCATCCCTGCAGACCAAATCGCAAAACTCCAGGAACAGCTAGACGAATATAAAAGCGAAAATGAAAAACTGTCCGAAATCAACGAACAACTGGCTTCTGCATATCGTGAACTGAAGAAAGACAAGAAATCGCTGGTTCAAAATATCGAAGATCAAAAGAAACGCCTCAAGGTTCTCAAGAAGCGTGTAGAAAGTGCAGAGGCTCGCGCCAAGGAATCCATCAATGGCGATGTCAAAGAGTTCTGCGATTACTTCGATAAGGAACAAGAAAGGCTCGAAAACGAATGCACGGAGAAAGACCGACTCATCGAAAAACTGCAGCAGGATCTTGATACTGCCAACGGCAAGATCACATCCCTCAAAGGTCGACTCAATAAGCAGAGTTCCGACAAAGGCATCAGCGGCCTGCTTGCCGCTCCCGAATTTGAAACCGAAAAATACGAAGACGAATTTGGAATCGCAATTTTCAGCGCTCTGCACAAGGCTATCGAAAAGACTCCCACAAAGAACAATTCACCGCACACGAGATGCATTGATGTATGGCAGGCAATCATTGACGCAAACCCCGACCTGGAAAAAGCATTCGGGCAATTCTGCGACAATAAGGACGCCTTAAAGAATGCCATTGTTAGCGGTGAGCTGGATAAGAAAAAGCACCTTCTGAATCCGTTCAATCTAACCTACGGAAAGCACACCAACTGTCACGGGAAAATCACCTTCGGCAGCGATGAGCGATATATAGCAAGTACCGCCTCGACAGCCAGTGAAACTGCCGCAGGGTTCAGCAACTGCGCCAAAGATTTAAGAAATACATTTCTCTATCCCACATAACTGTTTTTTATTTTGCGCAACTGGTGGCTACAAGCAAACAAAAAATTATATTTGCGGCTGTAATAAGGAATGAATATGGCAAAAGAACATAAGCTTGAAATGAATCTCACATCCCGCTTGGATAAGTATTCTCTGAAGCTGCAGCAGCTCATGGTGAAGTCCAAGTTCACTCTCAAGGCCATGGAATACGGCGCAACCCATGTGATGCTTCGTGACCTCATCAAGTACGGCGTAGAACTCGATGGCGTTTTCAATAGCGTCGGTGATTTCTGCTTCTCCAAGACAACACTCCCCCTGGATGAATACGCCCTGGATATGGATGTTCAATTCGATGCAGTGACTCTTACCGCACGCCTCATGAGCGTGAACATTTCCAGCAAGCGAACCAAGGATGGCAACACCGAAACGGAATATTCCTTCAACTTCGAAAAGGATGCCGACAAGGAAGATTTTGACTTGGTGATTCCCTATTTCAAGGTCAAGGAACCTGACGAAGAACAAGACGACCCCAACAAGGTAGACATGGGCGGTATCCAAGATTTGGTCTCCGGTCTTGAAGGTGGCGGTAAAGGCAAATTCAAGCGCAAGAAGAAACGTCCCTTTATCTATTACGATACATACTTCACTATTGAATAACTTAAGCAATACAATGTCGTACAGATGTGCGACTTTTTTGTAAAGGGAAAAAGTTGTTTACAATTACGAATGCAAACAACTGTTTGCAAAATGAGGACAAGGAAAAAAATAGCCTTGTCTTTTTTCATTTCTATACTACTTTTTAAATAATTAGGAGGAAACTATGAACAAGATAAAATTCTTGGTACCTATGGGTATCATGTTACTTGGCGCCTGCACTAGCAAGGAAACCATCAATAACACGGTAGATGTTCCGGCAGATGTTCCAGTAGACGTTGAAACCCACTGGAATTCCGCGTTCCCAATTATAGTTGACGAAGCTGCAAATACTATTGATATCCAGATGGATATTTCCTACGAAGCTTGCCACATTATCGAGATTGAAGACGATTACACTGCCAATTGGAAGTCCTCGCTGTTGCAAGTTTCCAATACCATGCATTACATCATGGACAACGGTACTTTGAAAATGTGGTCTGAAGAAAATGGAGAAAGCAGTGCAAAAATGTATTCCGGCAATAGTAGCGGAAGTATTTTCGGCACCTGGAACTACAACGATGACAATCACATTATGAAGATCACTCATGATTCCATCTACACCACAGAGCTATCCAATCTTGGAGCAAGCGCTACAAATCCTGTAGAAGCTCAAATCCATCTTGCCAATTCCCGCTTTATGTACGATTTGTATACCTGCGGAAATCAAGAATTCGATTGTAGATTCAATTACCAGCATCTTACCAAAGATGCGTCTGATCTTATAAGCGATATTGTTACAGAACAGGAAATCCAAGTTCAGGAAAAAACAGACCGCTCCTTGGACTTAACCTTCAATGGCCAAAAGATATCCGTCAGCGTAGAACACATGCAGCCAGACTCTCTCAATAATGGCAACACGTTTATCGCAGTTTCCGTCATATCCCATGGCGATACCTGTCGATTCGAACACGCGTATATGACAGTCACCAAGGAATTGTGTACTTATGAAAATGTAGAGTATATGGGGCTTTACGCATACGTAGATACAAACGGAAATATTATTGCACCAAAGTACAATAACGACAATAGCACAGATTTTTCCATGTGTGTAGAAAATCTACTGGACTAAAATCTGCTTTACTACGCCTCAACTCTCACACGGCTGACTCTATTTTCATCCTTAGTAACGCGGACGATCTTGTCAATTTTATGTTCAAGTTCGTTCACGTGACTGATGATACCCACAAGGCGATGGTCGCCGGCCAAGTTCTGCAGTACATTGATGGCGGATTTCAAGGCCTCGTCATCCAGGGAGCCGAAACCTTCGTCCACGAACATGGTATCCAGCTGGATGCCGCCTGCAGAACTCTGCACTTCGTCGGCAAGGCCCAAGGCTAACGATAACGAAGCCAGGAAGCTTTCGCCGCCGCTCAACGTCTTGACTTCACGCTGCTTGCCGCTGGCGTGGTCAATAACATTCAAATCCAAGCCTGTTTGGGCTCTATTGTTAGAAGCTTCGGAGCGGCGGATTAATTCGTACTGACCGTTGGAAAGCAGATGGAAACGCTTGTTGGCGTGACGGATAATGCGGTCGAAATAGGATGTCTGAACATAGGTTTCCAGCATCAGCTTTTCGCGACCAGTAAGGCCACCGTTTGCGGTATCTGCAAGATTTCTCAGCCATTGACGTTTCTTGCTAGCGGTTCCTAAATCCGCCGACGTGGCCTGAATCTTCTCCAAAGTTTCCTTGTTCTGCTTTACGCGTCCAGAGGCAAGGTTCCATGCATTGGTCTTCTGGGTTTGTGTATCCAGCAATGTACCAAGGGCCTTCCGTAAAGCATCCAGGTCGTATTCAGAAGCGCCTTCCAACGCAGCCTTCAAAGCCTTGACCTGTTCGTGCAGGCCCTTGATATCGCTTTCGCATTGATTGAATGCATCTGTCGCCTTTTTCAACGCTTCGTTGGAAGCGTTCAGCGCAGACTGCAATTCATCCATCTTGGCAGAAGCCGCAGCCTTGCCCTCGAAAGTGAGATTCTTCAGCATACCGGCAACCTCATTTTCCAGGCTAGAAATTTCAGCCTCCAGGGCCACATTCGCCTTGCCCAATTCCTCTTGAATTTTGCGGGATTCTTCGTACTGCTTTTCCTTGGCAGGAATTCCGGATTCCTTATTTTCAAGTTCCTGCTTACGGACTGCCTTTTGATTTTCAATAGTAAACTGTTCGTTTAAACCAGCCAACGCATCACGATTTTTCTTGTACTCCTCATTGCCGCGGGTAGGAGCCTCCTCGATGGAACAAGTTCCAAAGAGATCGTTTAGTTTTTCTTCCAAGGCAATTTTCTGCTCGTCGCAAATACCCTTCTGCTGACCAGCCGTTTCGCTCTTTGCGTTGCGAGTTCCTTCAGCTGCGGCCGCCTTGTCCTTCAAATCTTCAAGTTCCGCCTGAGTGGGAGCATCTACAGACTTGCAGGCCTTATGAGGGTGATGAGTAGATCCGCAAACCGGACATTCACCGCCCTCTTCCAACGCCTCGGCAAGAATACCAGCCTGCTCGTTCAAGAAGGCTCGATGCTTGCTTTCGTATTCTCCGTGGAGAGCGGAATATTGACTTTCCGCCTTCAGATAATCCGCCTGGGCAATTTTCAAACTATCTACAGCGCCATTATACTTTTTCAGCTGGGCACCTACACTCTGAATATCCGTCTGACGATTATTCAGCTTTTCAATTTCTGCCTGGAGCTTGGCCTTATTTTCACCAGCATTGGAAAGGGATTCCAGTTCCAACTTCAATTTCTGAATTTCGGAAGACTGTTTTTCTAAGGCGTCATTGCCAACTTCAAATTTCTTAACGCCCTGGACCAAGGCATTTTTCTTCTGTTTCAAACCCTGACGTTTCTGCTCCAGTTCATCGTACTGAGGCAAGGAATTCTTTATCAGGGTAATCTGTTCCTGGAGTCCATCCCTTTCAGGCTGACGTTTTTCAGCATCCTCCTTGGCAACCTTCAAGCCATCCAATGCAGGCTCTAGTTTTTTTAATTTTTCATTGGCAGCAGCAAGACCATTGCGATTTTTTTGCACCGCCTCGGCACTGCCAATTACCTGATTTTGCTTATTGACTTGTTCCCCCATACTTTTTAGTTCAGAATTCAGGGATTCCACAAGGGCCACGTCTTCGTTGACCAGGTTCTGCAACAAAGTGCAAATTTCGTCCCAATCCGCAATTCGCAATCCCTGTGCCAAAGTCACCTTATCAGCTACATCGGCGGCAAGGGCAGACTCCTCGGCGCATTGAATTCCCGAAACATAGGTACAGGCCTTCTGCACCAGGGAATCACAAGTCTTGCCGAAGGCATTCGCCTCGTCCATTAATCTCTTCTGCAGTTTTTCAAAATTCTCGGTCTTGAAAATCTTGCGGAAAGTCTCACGACGATTCTTCGTATCTTCCAGAAGAATCTTCATGAAATCGCCCTGGGCAATCATGGCAATCTGGGAAAACTGATCCCGATCCAATCCGCCCATTACCGACTTCACCGCTTCGGTAACGTCCTTTTCCTTAGAGACGCTACGGCTTGTCGCTGTAACGTGACCGCTTTCGTCCGGATAGAAGAAAGTAACCGCGGCAGATTCCTTGGTCGTGCCGCCGCCACGCTTTGCAGGGCGTTCATATTCCGGATTACGGCAAATGCGGAACTCCTTGCCATCGTAGGCAAAAGTCAATTCCACTTCCGTGGGAGTTTCGGGTTTTGCATTCAGACAACGGAACAGCTTCGCATCGTCACGGTTGTTGCCGCTGGCCTTGCCAAAAAGGGCGTAGGTAATGGCATCAAAAATGGTGGTCTTGCCGGCACCGGTATCGCCACTGATCAAGTAGAGACCATGAGTTCCCAGCTTCTGGAAATCAATTTCTGTACGTTCGGCATAAGGGCCAAAACCGGTTATCACAAGCTTCAACGGTCTCATTACTTGCCCTCCCAAATAGATTCAATCAAGTTTCTAACAAAATCGCTTTCATCTTTGTCCATTTCGCGATTATTCATTTCCTTGAAGAAATCGTTAAAAATTTCACCCGGAGTCTTCTTATCCACATTCTCAAAATCAAGATTGGCGACACTCCTAGTTCGTGAATTATTGTAGGTCAAAGTCATCAAATTAGGATAATAGGCTCGCAACTTGGCCGCCGCATCTGGCACATCGTTTTCGTCAGTCAATACGACGTATACGTAGTCCTCAAGTTTTTTACCATCAAGTTCCTGGGCGTTTCTAAATTCCGCAGAAATCAGTTCCGCAAATTCCCCCTCGATCTTGCGAACGTCGCGCATGGGAGTCAGGGGAACTTCGCGGATACGCAATTCGGCAGTGCCTTCGCATGCACCCGCCGCGCCAAGTTCAACAATCGTAACGGATTTTTTGTGGGAAGCTTCCGAAAGGGAGTACTTGAGCGGAGTACCGCTATAACGAACACGACCCACGCCATTTTCATCCTTGGTCACATTCTGGCTACGGTGAATATGGCCCAATGCCACGTAGTCGAAACCGTCGAAGGCGTAGGAATCCACATTGTCTAATCCGCCGACAAATTCTTCGGATCCACCTTCATCCACCTGGGCACCTGTCACAAACTGATGAGCAAGCAAAACATTACGTCGGCCAGGGACCTTTTCCATTTGGCTTACCGCCACCTGAATGGCCGTGGTATAATCCATGATTTTTTCGCGCTGGATGTCGGCCTCTTCGCCAAAACCTAAACAAGCCTTGATGGTAGCAGGGCGAACAAAGGGAAGCATCCACACGTCCACTTCGCCATATTCATCTTTCAAGGTTACCGGAGTGAAAGAGCCGGAATAAACCGGTGACATAAAGACATTGCGACCAGCCATGAGGCGACCGCCAAAGGCAATACGCTCCGCGGAATCGTGATTGCCGCTCAAAACGAAGGTCTTGGTTCCTCGTTCAGAAAGCCCCACCAGAAAATCATCTAGAACTTCCACCGCCTCGGCACTGGGAACAGACTTATCATACACATCACCAGCAATCAGCACGGCGTCAGGCTTTTCAGCCTCCACCACCTTCAGAATTTCTGACAGGATATACTTTTGGTCTTCTAGCAAGGAATGTTCACAAACCCGCTTACCGATATGCAAGTCAGCCAAGTGCAAAAATTTCATTTGGGGCTCCAGTTCTAGAAGAAACACGATTATCCGTTGCCCTACAAATATAGTATCGGCACAACGTCATAAAATGTCAAATGAGAGAATAAAAAATTCACGCCCCCCGAAAGCCCTAATAAATGGCCTTTTCACGCGGGATACCGCAGTGATAGCCTAGAAAAAATTCTATTTATACGTCATCGGGCTTTGCCCCAAAGATTTTAATGAAGGTACAGAATATGGAAACTGCTGCAATTATCAGCTACTACAGTCGTCTTGTCATGGCAAAGAACCAAGGTCATTTTGCCATTGCAAAGGCCCTTCTTTCCCTCATGGAAAATGCTAACGATTTGGATGAATCCGCACCGGATTACCGCAAGGCCATGGAAAAGATCGCCCAGGCCAAGGGTCATGCAGCAGCTATTGCTGCTGGTAGCGAATCCGCAACTGAAGTGCCCGCAGGAGAAGCCTCCGACTGGCAGGCCTATGTTCTGGAAAACCCGCCCTATACCCGTAAGCTCTCACTCGCCTTGGCCGCCTACTTTGTAAAGGCAAACCTTCTGGAAACCGCCTACGAAATGTACCTGTCCGCAAGCGAACTGGACGAAGACGGCAGCAGTGCCGATGAACTTTCCGCCATCGCCGCCGCAGAATCCGGCAACATGGCAAACGAATTTGGCAAGAAGTGCGAAGCCGCAGGTGACTACGCCAAGGCCGCCATCTGGTTCAAGAAGGCAAAGGACGCAGGCCTCGCCGACGCAGACGCAGCCCTTACCCGCATGCAGTCCTTCCACGGCGTTACCCGCTTCATGGCACCCTGGCTTGAAATCGCCAAGAAGACCGGCCGTAAGGAACTGGCAGAAGCCATCGTAGCAATCGCCCAAAACGCCAAGGCAGGCAACATGGACGCCGTTACCATCAGCGAATCCGTGGTGCTCCCCTGCTACCAGGAACTGGACTTCTGGGAAAGCGAACTGGATGCCTACTACAAGTTCTCCGGTGACGACAGCGAAGCCTACGGTAACGCCATCGCCGCCATCGGAAAGATCCTGGAACGCGCAAAGATGTACAACGTAGCCCTGCGCTGGTACAAGAAGGCCGGAGCCTACAGCAAGGCCGCCAACGACGACGCACGACGCATGCTGCCTCTCAAGAGCAAGTCCATCACCATGCGCGAAGCCGACGACATCTACGACAGTACAAGCCCCATTCCAGCCCTCTGGAAAGTTTAAGATATAGCGGCAACGCTTTCAAATTTTTCATTTAAATTCAAAAAAGGCTCTCACCTCGAGAGTCTTTTTCTTTTGAACAAAATCATATATTTTAAAATCCGCCTTGATTTTCGCAAAACCACTTCTTATATTTGGAACAACAGGCAAGAATTTCTTTGCTTTGTTTTAAAAATCATTGGGTTCCTTACGATATAAAATCAGTCGTAACGGCAATATTTTCGAAATACGATTATGAGATTGCACGCCAGTACTGCGCACTTTTTGCGCCGCGGTCTTTGTGCATTTCAAGTCAAAACTTTCAAAAGGAGTCTATATGACAATTTCTATTCTCGAAAATAAAATGATGAACAACCGCAACTACCGTCGTCTTCTGGAAGAGAAGAACAAGCTGGTAAAGCGCTTGAACTTTGCCGATCAGCGCCTGGAAAAGTACGACTACGCCCTCAGCGACCTGGACATAGCCATGCTGCAGCAGCGTATCGCCGACACTATGATGCGCCTTGCCGATGTCAACGACAAGCTGGCCGACATGGAAGACACAGGTCTAAATACGAACACGCCCTTAGGTAACACTAAGTGGATTGGAAATGCCTCCCAGGCCCTCAAGGACGCCAGCCGCGCCGAAAGCCAGGCAGCATTCGCTGCCTACCAGGCCAAACACCACTAACCTCCTGGCCCGGCACAAGGTCTTTCACCTCCTAACCCCAAACAGCCCTCAAGAGGCTGTAAAACAAAAGGCGACAGCTCAACGCTGCCGTCTTTTTTCTCTATTCACAAATCAAAAACCGAGCTGCATAAAAACACCGCCACCAGGCTCCCTCAAATTGATGGAAGGAGCAATACGTAGCCTGAAACGATCGGCATTTTCTCTATACCTTTTTTCAAGTTTCTTTCCACGTTCTATTTCTTTTGGTGATTGAGAAAATGACTGCGAGGCCAATAGAAAGGATAGCGGAGTTAACGTCGCCAAGGTGCCAATTCCAAAAGTTCGTCCCAATATCGCAGTCCATAAATGATCATAATCCACAAAGAACGTAAGGAATATACCTAAAGCAGTAACTCCAACTCCATAGGCGATGGTCTCATATCCTTCTCTGGATTTTTTTGAAACGTATGTATGGCAGCTATCAGCCCATGCATCATAAAGAGCAAGACTATCAGGGCTTGGAACATTCCCGTACAGCACAGAAAGCAAGGAATCCTGCGAGGTATTCTCATCTAGCAGGGTATCTAGCTTAATCCATGTGGTACGGCAACCACGCGTGACAAGAACTTCGCTATTACGGCCCCCAATTATGTTCACAACCTTGGTTGTATCAGCGATATCATTCGAAACCACAATAGCAAACGAGAACTCACACAGAAAAAAAAAGCAGAAAAGAAAAACTCGCATAATAACCCTCCGAGACCAAAATACAAAATATGCCAGAAAGAGCACATACGCCTCAGTAGCGTGCGCCGCGAAGCCATAGTCCGCATTACGTATCCACAGGATGGCCGAGGGATGCGAGGGTATCGTCCATCCCTGCCCAGCGCCTAGCGATGGAAGGAGCGGTGTGCCAACATCAAGTGGTGACGTACCGTATTTTTCCCAGGGGCGAGCGGGACGAGGTCCTTGCCCTATGTTTTGTTGCGGGAACAAGTTCCCGGCAAAACATGGGAACGACATCCTTCGGCGAACGGCTGGCAAAGCCAGCCTCCTGCGCCAGGGCGCAGAGCCTCAGTAGCGCGAGCCGCAGCCGTAGTCCGCTACGTTCGACGGACGGTTTTACGTCCGACGCCTAGCAGGGCAAGGCGCGAGCGCCCGTGGCGTACTCAGGTACGCGAGGACGCGAGCAACGCCGCCATGCGACGGCGATGGGCGGAAAAACGAAAAAGCCCCCCTCGAGGTTTACCTCAAGGGGGGCGTGAATCCAGCAGCGACCTACTCTCCCGGGCCCGGAGGCCAGGTACCATCGGCGATAGGAGGCTTAACTTCCGTGTTCGGAATGGGAACGGGTGTGACC
>JAZLKF010000009.1:0-1758 GCA_045597525.1 Fibrobacter sp.
AGGAGTCAAATGGCGAACGGCGCATAGTTGTTGCCTTTGTTGCAAAGGGACTTCGTGATGCGAGGGCGGCTGCTGAAAAAACGAAGAAGGATCTGAATTCTTTCTCCACGGAGCAATGGGCCTCCGCACTTTCAGAGGCCTATACGAATTTTAAGACTAAAGACGAGAAGCGCAAATTTTTATGTTTGCTTGGATGCCCAGTTGTAGGTCTTTTGGAGAAGGGAATCGGGTTTGATAAAAGCAGTTTGTCTGGTCGCACTGATAAAGGAACCGTAGAACTGCGCAACCTGGTGGAATGGAAGCCGACCAAAGGTTCGGTGTTTTTCGACAACCCATCACTGACATGGAAGTTTTACAAGCAGCTCGATTCCAATATGTTTTTCCCGGAGTGGTCCGAAAATGACGGTGGCCGCTTGGATGAGGCCGCGAAATTGTATCGTCAGGGTAAGGATGTGCCGACGATCATCAGGCTTCTTGCTGAATCAATTTCAATGAATCCAATCAACTCGACGAAGTGGGAGTATTTGGGCGGGGTTCTGAAAGCGTCGAACAAGCCATGTGATGCGGTGATTGCCTACATACAGGCACTGAAGATCAATCCCAAGAGTCAGTGGGCATGGAAGGGCCTTGTGGATAGTCTTGATAAGGCAGGGTTTAAGGCGAATGCCGCTGGCTTGAGGTGGTATCAGAAAATCAAGGGTAACTGAGCGATGCTTCAATACCTTGACACTTCAATAGTAAATGCCTTTCGGCAGATTGGTGGCGGATTTGGACTTATATTCGTTTTGGCGTTTCTGATGTGGACGATGAGCCAGCGGCGACGCGGCATCGGTGGTGGCTGGCTTGGAAACACCTACTATTATCGTACGCAGGACATGACACAAGGTCTGGAGTGTAAGTCTCCAATGGGCCAGTTAGGAGGAACCAAATAGCCGAAGGCAAGTTTTCGCCCGTGAGGGCGCGGATGAAGGAAGCCGGAGGCGAAGTTCGGAGGATACGCACAGAAAGCGGATACAAGGCCTACTTGCGGGCAAGTCGGCATTACACGACGAAGCCCCAAACCTAACCGTAGCAAGGTGGTAAATCCGCATCCCGCCGAACGAAAGAAGTGTGTCTTATTCCTGGAGATCTCCACGCCTGCCCGAAAGGGCCAAGGCCGTCGGTAACGGCGGAATGAGGGCGCGGAGAAGTCAGCAGAAGCCATAGTAGCGGACCTCGGCCGCGAAGGGCGGAATCAACCAACAGCCACGGGGAACGAAATCGCATGGGCAGAAAGAGGAAGAAAAGAGACGCGGAGGGGCAAATGACCTTTGACCTCAGCGGCAACTTGTCAGCGGAAGGCGGCGAAGTGAAAGGCCGAGATACGCTTGGGCAAGGTTCTCAAACGCCCGTGAAGAGGAAACACGAACCCGTGCGCGGGGAAGACCTCATGGGGAGAATTGCCGACCTCGGCAACCTCGTGAGGGCGTGGAGGCGCGTCAAGGCCAACAAGGGGTCGGGCGGAATCGACGGGGAGACCGTCGCGAAGTTCGACGAAAAGGCATGGACGCACCTCAACGAGATACGAAGCGGACTGCTGGATGGAGACTTCAAGCCCGTTGCGGTGCGAGGGGTCGAAATCCCGAAGCCGAACGGCGGGAAGAGGCAGTTGGGAATACCCACGGTCAAGGATCGGATCGTGCAGCAGGCGGTGGCGCAAGTCCTCACGCCGAGGTACGAGCGGGTGTTCTCGGAGTCAAGTCACGGATTCCGACCGAA
>JAZLKF010000011.1:0-3169 GCA_045597525.1 Fibrobacter sp.
CATTTGACCCCCTGTTTCATTGCTCCGCGACGTCGCGACCGGGTAGCGGAATTACGATTGGAGAACAGAACAGCATAATCAGGCTGATCATGCTGTCGATGTTGCGGAAGCCGTAGGCGATTCGGATCAGCAGTTTGATCTTGTTGTTCGTCGCCTCGATCCGTGCGTTGCTGGCCTTGTACTTGATCGTGTTGAGGATGTGCTTCATGTGCCTCGTGATCTTCCGCTGGAGTTCGACGATGGGCTCGATCCTGCACCTCTGCGCGTGGGATATCCACGCCTTGAGTTCCGCCTTGGCCGTGCGCTCGGACGTGCGGTGGAGGATGATCCGAAGCTGCTCCTTCATGGCGTGGGCTCGGGCCAGAGGTCCGTCCTCGGCCTGGATGAGGTCGAGCTTGGCCCGCTGACGCTCCGTGAGGTGTTCCGGGTTCTTCCCGACTGCGTACCGCGAGTTCTTGATCTCGTCCGCCTCGTCCTCTGCCTTCTCCAGCTTGGCCTTGAGCTTGGCCTTGCGCTTTGCGTCGCGCTCCGTCTTGAGCTTCTGCTTCAGCTTCTTCACCTTGTCGTGGGCGCGTCTCCACGACTCTCGCCGCACCTCGTCGAGCGCCGCGTTCGCCCACTCGACGACGTGGAACGGGTCGACGCACCGCTTGGCCTTCGGGCAGTGTTCGGTGATGGCGTCCGTGATCCATCTCGCGCCGTCGCCGGTGACGACCTCGATGGACTCGCGCTGCTCCGGCGTCAGCTCCTTGAAGAAAAGGTCAAGCACCTCCTTGCCGTGCCCCCTGTGCGCCCACACGACCGTGTTCGCCTCGTGGTTGACGATGACCGTGATGTACTTGTGGCCCTTCTTGTAGCTGGTCTCGTCGATGCCGATTACCTTCAGGCCCTTGTAGCGTTCCTTGGGATCGGTTTCAAGCAGCGTCCACGCAAGGTTGACAAGCCTCCCGACGGTTTTCCAGTCGATGCGGAGCAGAATCGAGACGCACTTCTTGCTGAGTCCGCCCTTGACGAGCCATGCCGCAGTGCAGGCGAAGTCGCTCGTGAACCGCGAGCCCGGCAACGCCCACGGCACAGATGCGGTCTTCACCCCATGTTCCTCGCATTCGATCCTCGGCACCCGTGCGACGATCTTCACGACGAGCGGACCGAGGTCGAGACTGCGCCAGGTGGACTCCTCGCAGGTGTGGTCGTACACCTTGCACCTGCGCCCGCACTTGGGGCACCGCCACCGAAGTCGCTTCTTGGGGTGGACGTGGACGAGCAGGACGTGCTTGCCGCTCTCATGCGTCGTCTCGACACGTTCGATGAATGCGTCCTTGACATTGAGCAGCGTCTTTAGTAGTGTATTCATCGTCATCCGGAATCTCCTTTCTGCGTTGTAGAGAACCGCATTATGGAGTTCCGGATGACTTGTGTCAACGAGGGGGCCGCACACCGGTTCGGCATCCCTCCGCCCAATAACCACGGGTTGCAAACATGCGAACGACCGCCCCTCGCGGGCCTTTGAGGGCCCCGGGGCGGTGTTCACATGTTCACAACCCTGCGCCGCACCATAAGGGAGTCCGTTCGGGGCCACGGCTCGTCGGCCTCGGCGCTCCGCGCCGCCCCTGCGGGGACGGCCTCCTCCCCGCGTCCCCGAACGCAAGGGACGGGCATCGTCGAAGGTCGGGAAGGAAGAGCGACGGCTGAAGCCGGACAACCCAGCCAAGACTGAGTTTTCCGCCACCTCACAAACCCTCTGGACTTCCCTCATCCTATCCACCTATACACCCACACTTATGCACGAAGCCTCCAATTTTTCTGCGATGAGACCAGTCAGGTCAACCTTGATCTCGCGGTTGTCGCAATCAAGTCGAAGGATGCTCGTGGAGGATGTTTCGCTGTCGTCGCTGCGCAGAATGCCCTTTATCGAAATGAATTTGCCGTGATAGCGATAATTGATGGGTTCGCGGCCTACGGGGTCGTCTGCGAGTTGCTTGCCTGTGATGGAAATTGGCTTCAATGGTTTGAGTACTGGAGAGCTCTCTTTCGATGCGATAGCATTGACGAAGCTTGTGCCATAGCGGTTAACGACCGGAAAGCCCGCAATGGTGACGGAATCGCCGACGGCAAATTCGTTGGAAGTTCCGGTAAGGTGGACGGTAACTAGCATGCCTTGTGACGTAGTAAGAAATATTTCAGAGTTGGTCTTGCCTTGGATGATGCCAGATGTCCGTTGGCGATGAAGACTTCCTGATGGAAATTCTGGCGCATAATGAGGGTCTTTTGAAGACATTTTGATAATGCGTATTCCATTCGTTCCATATAATTGAGTCTCATTGTGCGCTTTTTGTAGTCTGTGAGGGACAAGAGAACGTACGCCGTTGATTTCGATCTCTGCATCAATAAGTTCGTTTAGTTTTTCAAAATGGTATTCGTCTTGATCGGCAAAGGCATCGACTGGGCCGATGTCGGTTTGCAATGTAATCCAAACAGTGTAGCTAGACAATTCATCTTGAAAGACGTCGGAAACGACCCCTTCAATGGAGAATGGGGATACTGATTTGACCGAAGATAGGTGCTTGCTTTGTTCAAAGGGTTTTGGTGTGGGAAGATCGGCATGCCCTTGGCGAACTATTCGTGTTGCAAAGATTCCGTCTTCGCCATGCGCGGGGTCGCGGTTGACGAATCCAGTTATGCTGACGATATCTCCTATGCCGTATTCGTTTGTTGTCGCAAGGTCGCCAAGGTCAATGCGATGTGCGCCGTTGATGATGGTGATGCCGGGATTCTTGTGCGGTCTATTGCTTGCGCTATGCGTAGAAATGATTTGCCCGATGATGTCGAACTGGACTGGTGGGGTATTATCCGGAAGAGCGGCTATCTCTTCAAGTGACTGTAGGATGTGCTTTTCAGCCAGAGTCGGCAGCACGAAGCACAACGTGAAAATCAAGGGAAAAATAAATTTCATTCTACATAATTATAGCAAAAGCGAATGAGCCAAACGACCCCTCATTTGAGGGGGGTGAGAAGACAAGGAGAATGCAACCCCGCCGCGAGGCGGGGGTTGCATTCTCCTTGTCGTTCGAGCTGGTTGCATTGAATCCGCCTGATCGGATGGGGTTGCATTCTCTCTGCCTTGCCAAAGAACGGAAGAAAACTTTTTACAGTCAAGGAGAGGTCAACA
>JAZLKF010000012.1:0-72746 GCA_045597525.1 Fibrobacter sp.
CATTTTAAATCCTTTGATTTTATTGTGATGCAGTTGGCAGACCGCATTTCAATATTAATCAAGGGATTTCTTTTTTTCATGACCGCCAGAAGGCTTTTACGGAACTACCGGCGTAGCCGGTAGTTTTCAGTTATACAAAAAAGGCCCCCGATTTTTCGGGGAGCCTTTTTCAAATCATTTAAGCGATTACATCCAGCTTCTTTCAGAAGTTCCGGAAATACCTCGAATCTTCAGGTCGAAGTCATCGGGGTTCGTTGCCGCATTCATTGCGGTTTCCAAGGAAATCTGTTCACTCTGGTAAAGTTCAAGCAAAGCCTGGTCAAAGGTCTGGCTGCGATACTGCATATGACCTTCGGCAATAGCCTGTTCCACCAAGTCAATCTTGCTCTTGTCCTGGATGTATTCCTTGATAGCACCAGTGTTCACCAAGATTTCCGCAGCGGGAACTCGTCCTGCGCCATCCTTAGTGGGCAGCAAGCGTAGAGAAATAATGCCAGCCAAGACTTCGGCAAGCAGCAAACGAATTTCGTCGTGCTGGTGAGGCGGGTACATGGAAAGCACACGGTGAATGGTTTCGGTGGCGTTGGTCGTATGAATAGTGGCGAACACCATGTGGCCGGTATCAGCAGCGGTCATTGCAATCTGCATGGTTTCCAAGTCACGAATTTCGCCCACCAGCAAAACATCGGGATCCTGACGAAGGGCTGCACGCAAAGCGTTTGCGTAAGACAAGGTATCTACGCCAATTTCGCGCTGGGAAATAATAGCCTGGTTATCCTTGTAGAGGTATTCGATAGGATCTTCGACGGTAATGATGTTTACCGATTCCTTCTGGTTGATGTAATCCAGCATGGAGGCCAATGTGGTTGACTTACCAGAGCCCGTTGTACCGGTAACCAACACAAGTCCACGACGAGTCAATGCAAGGTCACGGATCACTTCAGGCAAATGCAGTTCTTCAAATGCAGGAATCTTAGCCTTAATGTGACGGATAACGATAGCGATGGTACCGCGCTGACGGAACACATTCACACGGAAACGGCCCATATCACGGGCGCCCACGGCAAAGTCGCATTCCTTGTTGGTTTCAAAGCGCTGCTTTTGTTCGCGGTTCATGATATCGTCCAAGAAGGAATCCATCATGGCACCATCTACGCGAATAGGAATGGGTTTTTGAAGAGCACCATTAATACGGTAAACCGGAGGAACACCAATGCGAATGTGCAAGTCAGAAGCCTTGCGGTTCACCATTTCGCGAAGGAGTTGTTCAATGCGAAGAGTCTGCTGTTCTGCCATTAACCTTCACCTCCAAATTTAGAGCGATAAACCTTTTCAATTTCATCCAGACGAGCAGCAATTTCTGCGTTGTCCGGTTCCTTCTGTGCAAGGTCTGCATAGATGTCAAGGGCCTTACCATACAAGCCCTGGTCAAAGTAGATTTCGGCCAAGGTGCGGGTATTCAAGCTTTCATCCAATTCGTGTGCGCCGCGATCAAGAGGTGCATCCGGATTGTTAATGAGGCTTGCAGAAACTTCGTCGTCAGAATCTCCGGACATCAAGAAATCAACGCCCTTGTTAGAAGGCATTGTTTCGGTCAAGGAATCATCTTCCATGTCGAAGAGACCCTTGAAGGCACCGGAAACCTCAGTTTCCAGGGAATTCAAATCCGGATTGGCAGGCTTTGCAGCGGGCACGTCTTCCTGGGTAACATCCAAGCTGTCATCGTTACCGAACAAAGAATCAAAGGACTTGTCCAAGTCAGACTGAGCTTCACCGCTGGAAACCGTTGCTGCAACCTCTTCAAGAGCGGCACTGGTTGATTCCTGATCATTGGCGTCGGAACCCTTCATGTCAGGCAGATCGAGGTCATCGTCGTTTCCAAACATGGAAGCAAAGGCGCCGCCCATTTCCTGAGCAATGTCGTTACCTTCAGACTTTTCCTCGGTAACAGGCAATTCCAATTCAGCTTCGGCATCATCCACCTGTTCAGCCAAAGTTCTATCGTCTACAGGAGTTTCAACTACGTCCTCGGCCTTTTCAACCGGAAGGTCGTCGTCGTCGCCAAAGATTGAAGCGAAAGCGCTATCAACAGCAACGGTAGACTCGGATGCAGGCTCTTCAGCAACAGGTTCTGCACTTGCTTCAGAAGATTCGTCAAGAACAAAATCCATGGGAGAAGCAATCACCGGATCTGCAGGAGCATCAACTTCTGCGACAAGATTTTCTTCCGCTGCGGATTCATCAATAACAAGTTCCTCGTTTTCAGCAGCAAGAGCTGCATCCACAGACCATTCGCTGGCAGCCGGCTTTTCTTCAGGCAGATCATCATCGTCACCGAAGATGTTTCCAAAAGCACTAGCCACTTCAGAAGTTTCTTCTGCAGCAGGAGCTTCAAAAGCTGCCGGTTCCACAGCAGGTTCTGCAGCAAGTTCTGCGGCAGGTTCATCAGCGGGAACATCCAAAGTAAGGTCATCAACCACAGGAACGTCTGCTGCAGTCTCTTCCATAAGAGACTCTACAGGACTTTCAATGGCAAGGGAATCTTCAACAGGAGCGGATTCACTTTCAACAGGCAGGTCATCATCGTCACCGAAGATGCTGCCAAAGGCACTTTCCACTTCAGAAGATTTTTCTAAGGAAGTTGAAGTTTCAGTTGCTAGTTCTGCAGCGAAGGATTCCAGTTTATCGGCGACAGGTTCGCCGAAGGAAAATTCTTCAGAAGGAGCAGCGACTTCGGAAGCAGCTTCTTCGATTACAGGTTCTTCCAAGGCAGGTTCTTCTTCCAGGCCATCCAGATCCAAAACCTCATCGGATTCTGCGGACTTTTCGAAGATGTCGCTGTCGGCAGACTTTTCAAAAATGCAGGATTCCGCAGACTTGTCGAAGATACCAAAGTCAGCAGACTTTTCAAACAAACCAGAATTGCCAAACACAGCCTCGGCGGATTCAGGTTCCGCAGGAGCCAGCTCAACAGGTTTTTCTTCGGGAAGTTCATCCTCACCAAAGATGCTGTCAAAAGCGTTATCCACAGTGGTCGGTTCGTCGTCGAGGACTGCAGGCTTTTCAGCAACTTCTTCAGTAGCAGTTTCTTCAACGAAGGATTCTTCTGCCACAGATTCTTCCACAGCCGGTTCTTCTGCAGCAGGCACTGCCACAGCCGGTTCAATCTCTTCGGGCAGTTCGTCTTCACCAAAGATGCTGTCAAAAGCGCTGTTCACGCTCATGGGCTTATCTTCGTTGGCAGGAGCACCAAAGATGCTGGATGCATTTGCCTCGGCTTCTTCGTCAATAACAACAGGTGCTGCAGGTGCAGCAGAAGATTCCTCAGCCTCAAGATCATCGTCCAAGCCGAACATATCGGCCAAAGCGGAGTTCACATCATTGCCAGAAACAGTGTCATCTACCGGGAAAGATTCATCACTAGAAGATTCACCAGAGTCAATGGAACTCATGACAGAGTCCAGGGATGCGGATAGTTCTTCAAAGGCAGTGTCATCGGCAGCATCGCTGTTAGGCAGCATAGCAGCCAAGGCGGCAAAAGGATCGTCTTCGGCAGAGTCTTCTGCCTCTTCCACAACAGAAGCAGAGGTAAAGCCAGACGCAGGTTCTTCGAAGGCGTCGTCTTCATTCAGGTCCAAGCCACCAAAGATGCCGGAATCAGAAGATTCTGCCTGAGCAGCAGAAGCCGTTTCCTCGGGAACGTCATCCAAAGAAAGGTTGAAGGAATCGTTAGACTTTTCAAAGGGAGAAGCGGTTTTGGCTTCTTCAAGCACAAGACCATTGTCTTCTGCAGCGGGAGCATCTTCTGCGCTCTTTTCAAAGAGGTCATCGGAGCCACCCAAGTTAAGATCCAGGGATTCGTCTTCGGAAGGCATGCTGAACGCATCTTCAGCGAGAGCACCGACTGCAGCACCCATGGCTTCGGGCGTAACATCGTACTCTTCCTTCCAGAAGTTGTTCAGAGGATCCATGTCGTGATAACGACGGTAGCACAAGTTACGTTCAGCAACGTTACCCAACTTGTCGTAGGCGTCGCCCATAATCTTTTGGGCAGCCAAGCTGAAAGGATCCTTTACAAGGATTTTGTCGCACTGCTGAACACAGCCTTCGAAATCTTCCTTCTGGAAGAGAATCTTGGCGCGGACAATCATGGCTGCAACGTCGTGAGAATAAAGGGTCAATCCCCCATCCACACGCTTAAGGGCAGTATCCAAATCACCAGCGGCGCGTTCCAAGTCTGCAAGCCATGCAAAAATCTTGGAATTGTTGTTTTTCTTACCGACAGACTTTTTAAGTGTTTCCAACGTGACCGTCATATACACCTCTATTAGAGCAGAATAGCTTCGTCAGCCAAAAGGACAGGAATTCCTTCGCGAACAGGATAGACTCTAGAACCATCGACCGTTTCAAGAGCTTCGGTCAAGGGTTCAGAAATAGATTCACCAGCAACATTTTTAAGAGAACCTGCAGCAATAGCACTGTTCAGCGCAGCCAAACGTTCTTCAGAAGCCACCTTAAGAGCACCCCTAGTTTCGGGGCAGCAAAGAATATCCAAAAGTTTAGAGTCTAACATAAGTCCCTTTATAGCATATACTTATGTAAAAGATAACTCTATTTTTGAAAGAAAATTGTAATTAGCGCAAGTATTTGAGGTTTACAAGGGCATAATCGCCATTTGAGGCATTGCCTATGAGCAAAAACACACGTAAACCCAGCTTATCCAGCCAATTTATATCGTAGGATTCGCGGAATCCGGAGGCATTGGACACCACAAGAAGCTCGCGGCAGCCGGTACGGTTGCAGATGGACTCCATTTCGGAGAGGTTTCCCAGGATATGTTGACGATTTTTGTCAGTAATCTTAGACTTGTCATTGGTGACGCAGCCCAGGATTTCAACGCCGGGAATCACGTTATAGCGGTCAAACCAGCTATTCAGAGAATCTTCGGAACCACCCAAGAGGATGGAACGATGACGTTTCTTGGCAAAGATGCGGTAGAAATAATTGATCCAGAAAGCAACACGGCGCCAAGCCTTGAGGGCAAGAGGAATAAACAAGCTGGAGATCAGAACCCACGCAGCCCAGTCATCCGTATAGGGGTAAACAGATGTATCAAGACTAACCGGAATAGCCTGCTGGGTTGCAAGTCGGTAAGCCACATAGGAGCCGATAGCCACAAAGTTCACAGGAACCAGATAGCGAATAAAGCGATCGCCCTTAAGACTGCCGCTGGTGTATTCACCACGGAAAATCAAGAATATCACATTGACCAAAGCAACGATTACCACAAGCCACCAATCAGTAAACTGGCCCCAATGATAAATGGGATGCTTGATTATCTCAACCACATTCTGGCATTCCTCGATTCCAAGGTCCTCGATGACCCCAATTATGGAGCATTCCAAAGAAAATGTGGTGGTGTAACTTAAGGCAACCAGAGCCCACAGCGCCACCACGCCCAAATCCAGGAATATTTTCCAGAACTTAGGAATCAGGCGGGAGAACATACCCACAAAGGCTGCAAACAGAATACCCAAGGTCACAAACAAGGTCGGCACAAAGTAAAGGTCCTTGTGCTTCTTCACAAAGATGATCATGGCCTTGTAGAAGTCCAGGTAAGATTTCCAGCGGCGGGTCTTGCAGCTCTGGCCCTTGAAATGCAGGATGTTGGTAGAAGGCGTATAGTAGTTCTTGAAGCCTGCAGTCTTGGCTCGGAAGCAAAGATCCAGGTCTTCACCATACATGAAGAAGTCTTCGTCAAAACCATTCAACTGACGATACAAATCACTACGCATGCAGAAGAAGGATCCACTGACTGCGTCCACCTCGGTCACCTCGTCAGGATTGGCGTAGGTCATGTTATAGGAGGCAAACAGTTTGCTCTTGGGGAACAAGGAGGCAAGGCCTACGGTCTTTGAAATTGCAGAGAACGTAGTAGGGAAAGAACGGCGGCAAGCCAACTGCAAAGAGCCGTCTTCATTCAAGATGCGGCTGCCGACGGTACCCGACTCCGGATGTTCCTGTGTGAATTCCAGCACCTTGCGCAAGGAATCCCTGGAAACCAAAGTGTCGGGATTTACAAAGAACAAGTAAGGTTTGGTAGCAGACTTTACCGCAAGATTGCAGCCCTTGCCAAAGCCCAAATTTTCCTGAGAGTCAATCCAAAGGACTTCCGGGAAGAACTCCTTGATTTCCTTAGTGATGGGTTCTGCGGAACCATTATCCAAGACGATTACCTGAGTGTCGATTCCTTCACTTGCGTCTCGGATAGACTTTAGGCAAGCAGGAATAAAGTCGCAGGAATTGTACGCGACAATAATGACAGAACAGGAATAATCAACAGCCATGAACAGGAACCTTACACAACAGCTATTTAGTCAAGAATTAAGCCAAACCCAATCGGAGCTTCAGGACCAGGAAGAATGCTTCAGAAATAATGCCACCGCTCATCTTGGAAGTACCGCGGGTACGATCCGTAAAGATAATGGGAATTTCCTTGACAGTGAGCCCCTTCTTCCAAATCTTATAAGTAGTTTCAATCTGGAAGCAATAGCCATCGCTCTTCATCTTGTCAAGATTCAATGCCTGGAGAGCCTGACGGGTATAGCATTTGAAGCCGCCTGTGGCGTCGCTAACAGGCAGACGGGTCACCATACGGGTGTAAACGTTAGCGCCGTAGCTCAAGATCAAACGCTTCAAGTCCCAGTTGACCACACTGATCTTACGATCCTGATAACGGCTACCCAGAACAAGGTCGGCATCTTCGGCTGCTTCTAGAAAACGGTTCAAATCGGAGGGAGCATGACTAAAGTCGGCATCCATTTCAAAAACGCGTTCATAGTCGCGTTCCAGAGCCCACTTGAAACCAGTAACATAGGCAGAACCAAGGCCCATCTTACCAGGGCGACGAAGCAAATGAATTCGCGGATTCTTTTGAGTTTCAGCCTCAACCATATCACCGGTACCATCCGGCGAACCATCATCTACTACCAGAATTTCCAGACATTCGTTCTGTTCCAGAATAGCAGACATAATGAGCAGAATGTTTTCCTTCTCATTGTAGGTCGGTATGATTACTAAACTCTTAGGATAAGCCATAATTCTTCCTTAACTCCAAACTCTCAAAAATCAAAATACGAATTTTCGCACCAAAAAGCTAATCGTTTATGGTTTCTGCCACCGGATATGTCTGGGTTTTGTTGCCGTTCATCATTTCACCCAGCAAACCTAGGGAGAAGAACTGTACACCCATGACCAGGGAGAAACCACCAGCCAAAAGCAAAGGACGCACGTGAAGGGCGCCGGTCTGGAACCATTCGTAGCCAAAATAACCTGTTACACCAAGGCCCACCATGACAAAAATCAAGCCAAGCAAGCCAAAGAAGTGCAAGGGCTTTGCAGCAAAGCTACGCATAAAGAGCAAAGTCAGCAAATCAAGAAAACCAGAGACCAGGCGGGATACGCCATACTTGGAAACGCCATGGACGCGAGCGCGGTGAGCCACAGGCATTTCAGTAATGCGGAAGCCCTGCCACTTGGCCATCACCGGAATAAAGCGGTGGAAGTCGCCGTACAAGTGGATAAAGCGGACCACGGAGCTGCGGTAAGCCTTAATACCACAGTTGAAATCATGGAGACGCTGGCCACAAACTGCGGAAACAGTCAAGTTGAACAACTTGGAAGGCCAAGTCTTGTGCCAGGGATCCAGGCGGCGGATTTTCCAGCCGGAAACCAGGTCGTAGCCATCTTCAAGAATCTTGATCATCTTTGGAACTTCAAGAGGGTCATCCTGAAGATCGCCATCCAAAGTGGCAACGTACTTGCCTGTAGCCTTGGAGAAACCAAAAGCCAAGCCAGCAGCCTTTCCGCAATTGAACTGGAAGCGATAAGCCTTAAGGAAAGAATATTCCTTGGAGAGGCCCTCCACCACTTCCCAGGTATTGTCGCGGCTACCGTCATCGATGATAATGACTTCATAGGACATGCCGGTTGGAGTAATTGCAGCAACGATTTCTTTCAGAAGGTCCGGAAGATTTTCACTTTCTTCCTTGACCGGGATGACCAAACTTAAATCCATTCAAGACCTCAAACTAGTTGGCAGCAACGACAGCCGATTCCGCGGCAGAATCTGCGGCAGGTTCGGCAGGAGCAGGTTCCTCAACCTTCAAAGGTTCTTCGGACATGACTTCAATCTGGCGAACAGCCATATGCAAGCGAGCCAAGCCACCTTCTTCGAAAGACGGAACAGCCTGGAGACCTCTGCTGGCAACATCCAAAGCTTCCTTCTTCATACCGGCAGCCTGATAGACGAATGCTGCAGCCCAGTAGTTACGCCATTCCTTGGGGAACTGCTTAATGCCCATTTCCAGATACTTGACTGCAGAAGTAGCCAAGCTATCCACCTGAGCCTTCTTATCGGCAGTGAAGGGATGGTCACCGCGAAGCTGTTCAATCTTGTCGCGTGCATCGAAGGAAATCTGCAGGTACAGAGAAATGTAGCTGGAGAGCAGACGTTCGGTTTCGTCGTTAATGTAGGCGGTGCCGTCACCAAGGCCACGATACTTGTAAACGGTATCGATGAGGCTTGCAGTGTAAGCAGCATCGAAGGAATTACGACGAGGAGTGAGGTCGCCCTTCACAAAGTTATACACCATACCTTCCTGGACCATGTACTTTTCGAGACCCATGAAGTTGGAGGTTCCAACAGTGGTAGAAATTTCAATGGGGCGATCCATGTTCTGGAGGGCAAGGTCAATAACAAGCTTGTGCTGAGTCAGCATCATAGAGCTACGGGTGCGGGCGGCCCATTCGGTGAAGGCATCCCAGACCTGATAATGGACCTTGAACTGCAAAAGCTTTGCGGAATCAGCAGCGGAAAGCTGCTGGCCTTCCATGGCTTCGATGCGCTGCTTGAGCTGAGGCATCAAGCGGTTTGCATTCTTAACCCAGGTAGAAGTCTGATGGTTCGGATTATTGGCAGAGCTGTTGTCCAGCACCATGTCGCGGTCAATGGCAGCCTTGTCATAACTCAGCTTCAAGATAGGTTCGTTCTCAAGCATCTGCTTAATGTACCAGTCGGTGTTACCCAAGGACAGGTTCACCACACGAACATCCTTACGGATGCCAGCCACTTCCTGAGCAAACCACAGCGGGAATGTATCGTTATCGCCGTTGGTAAAGAGAATTGCATTAGGACGGCAGCTATTCAAAAGGTTATAGGCATAATCCCAAGGAACCCAAAGACCGGAACGGTCATGTTCCTTGTAGTTGGAAATGCAGGGAACCAGGAAGGAAACAAGAACCAGAGCAGCGGCCAGCGGAGTAGCGAGGGTTGCCATGGTGCCCGTTGCAACCATAAACACAAGAATACCAGCACCCACACCGTAAATCAAGCTCATAAAGATGAATGCCGGTGTGTAGAAGTAGTCACGTTCGCGAACTTCCAAGTGCACAGCTTCCGGGAAGGGAGCGCGTTGACCGACCTGAGCAAAGCCAGCCTCGATCTTACGCCAGTTTTGCCATACGGCGGAGTTTTCGTAGCTGTCAATTTCGCTCTGGAGAGCAGTCATCTTTGCTGCGTCACCACCGCGAGACTTCAAGTATTCCATACGAATCTTGGCATACTCGATATTCTGACGCATGTCGATAAGATCGTTGGGATCCGGCAAGGCGCTAATACCGGCACCACGAGCATTCAAGTCCTGAACATTGCGGCTCATGACACTGACCCAGTAATCGTGGTCACGCTGTTCCATGCGAGTTCCATCGGCGAAGTTGATATAGAACAACAAGCCAAGAGAGCAAAGGGCATAGAGGGCGGACATGAACACACCCATCTTTTGGTTGCGCTTCCAAACAAACACGCAAACCATGATGAGAAGTCCGTTAAAGATAAAGAAAATCAGGAACTGCGAGAAAGTGTTATCCCCCATCATGATCATCTGAGTGGGGAACTTGATACCCATACGCTCGGTAGGCTGGTTATCACCCGGATCGAAGGTATAGACACCATTGGCGTAGTTTACTTCACCCACCTTGTAGGGCAGGTACTGAGCCATCTGGTAGCCACCATAACCCATGTGAGGGAAGCTCAGGAACTGATGAGACAAGCGAGAGCGACGGTAGAAGGCACGACTAATCATGCTTTCGGAGCCATACTGCTTACGTTCAATAAATGCGTTGAAGGCATCCCAGTTTTCAGACTTGAACAGGTTACCCAACTGCAAGTTACCCTGATCATCACGGATGTTGATTTCCGGGTTGTTTTCATCAATGGTGGGGTTCAGTTCAGAGCGGATAGGAATGTAAAGGTGGGTGCTGTAGCCGATGAGAGCGAAGAACGCAAAGGCAAGAGACAAGCGAACACTACGGTTCATGCCTGCCTTGAAAGGCTTTACAACAGCAAGAATTGCAAGTACAACCAAGCATACCAGGGAAATTTCAATGAAAGCAGAAACCATGTAGATCACAGAGCACAGCAAGGTGCCGGTAATCCAAACCGGAATGCGTTCCACGATCTTTTTGGGCTGAGCCACCAGAAGAAGTGCGAACACAGCGGGAACCGTAAGCATGGTATAAAGATGAGCGCCTACACCCAGGAATGCGATGTAGCAAATAAAGATCAAAATGCGATCGCTATATTCTTCGTCTTTCTTCTTGTACCAGACAAGACCCAGATAAGAAACCAGCATCAAGATGAACATGGCGATGCCATAGACTTCAGCTTCAACAGCGTTGAACCAGAAGGTATCGGAGAAGGTCAGCAAGAAGCCGGCAACAAGAGCAGCAGTGCCAAGAACGATGGTGCGGGTCTTGCCTGAAATCTTATCGGCAAGGCGTTCAACCAGGCCTTCGCCCTTCTGCTTTGCAGAGTCCAAAACGATTGCGAGAATTTCCCAGGCAAAAAGTGCGGTCACATAAACTGTAGCAGCGGAGCTAACAACAGAGATATAGTTCACGCGCTTTGCAATTTCACCAACGAAGGGAAGCAGAACGATGACGGCACGAGCCAGGAAAACGAAGAAGGGAGTTCCAGGAGGATGTGGAATACCCAAGGTGTTTGCGCAAGCAACAAATTCACCGCAGTCCCAGAAGCTCACCGTGGGAGCCATGGTCATGCAGTAAATGATCAAAGCTACGAAGCAGGAAATGCCCGCAAAAATATGTTTCATCCATTTTTCCTTAAGCACAATTACTTCTCCTTAGATGCGGGGGCGTTCATGCCGCGGCTTTGCATAAAGCCAGCCAAGATACCGTTAACGAAAGCGTCAGATCCGTCGGTGCTAAACTTTGCAGCAATCTGAACGGCTTCCGTAATAGCCACCTTCATGGGAATTTCGGCGTTATAGTTCAGTTCCACCATGGCAATTGAAAGAACGATACGATCGATACGAGCGATACGATCCAGTTCCCAGTGGGCTGAATTTTCCTTAATGGAGTCTTCCAATTCAGCCTTGTGTTCCAGAACCAGCTCCACCAGCTTCATGCCGTACTTTTTCTGATCGTCCTGGAGAGGCTTTTCCTGATTTTCAAGAACGCCAGGAAGTGCAGCCCCTACGGTCTGTCCGGTAATTTCCATGGCGTACAGCAACTGCATTGCAAATACGCGTGCGGGTCTAAAAGAAACTTGTTGTGCCATATATAACCAGTTACTTTATTTGTTTCGTCTATACTTAATTCAAACTACTTCTTGATCTGCTTGTAGAGGTTCACCATCTCGACGGCGGTAGAAGCCCAGCTGCAACCCAGATTGCCAGCCTTGAGGCCAGCGCGGTTCATAGCCTGGTCCACGGTGTCGGTGGTCAGGATGCCAAGAATCATGGGAACCTTGCCTTCGGCAGCGATGTTTGCAATACCACCGGTGGAGTTATTCACCACAACGTCGTAGTGGCTGGTTTCGCCGCGAATCACAGCGCCCAGGGCAATGACTGCATCGTACTTGCCGGAATCCACAAAGCGGCGGCAGATACCCGGCAGTTCAAATGCGCCAGGAACATGGGCCACGGTGATGTCCTTGTCGGCAACACCCAGAGTGGTGAGCTGGCGAACAGCGCCTTCCAGCAACTTGTCGGTAACGATTTCGTTAAAGCGAGCCACGGCGATTGCCACCTTGAGGCCCGTACCATTGAGAGAGTTCTTCAGTTCGTTCATAATTCTTCCTTAAGCCTCGTCCAACTTCAGGTCGTGGCCCATCTTTTCCTTCTTGGTACGCAGATAGAAACGGTTAACGTTATTGGGCTTGATTTCGATAGGAACGCGTTCCACGATTTCAAGACCGTAAGCGGAAATTCCATTGATCTTGCTGGGGTTGTTGGTCAAAAGACGCATCTGCTTTACCCCCAGGTCAGCAAGAATCTGAGCGCCGGTACCATACTGGCGCAGGTCGGACTTGAAGCCCAGCTTGATGTTGGCTTCCACTGTGTCCAGGCCCTTTTCCTGCAGTTCGTAAGCGCGGAGCTTATTGCAAAGACCAATACCGCGGCCTTCCTGACCACGCAGGTACAGGAGCACGCCCCCATGTTCGCCAATGAACTTCATGGAGGCTTCCAACTGCTCACCGCAGTCGCAGCGCATGCTGCCGAAAATATCGCCCGTCAGGCATTCGCTATGGACACGAACATAAACCGGCTTAGAGAAATCCGGATTGCCGGCTACCCAGGCCACATGTTCCACACCGTCGGTGGAACTGCGATAGGCATAGGCCTTGAAGTCACCATACTTGGTGGGAACGTTGGGAGCAGCCACACGCTGCACCAGCTTTTCGTTCTTCAGGCGGTAGGCGATCAAATCGCGGATAGAGATAATCTTGATGTCAAACTTCTTGGCCACTTCCTGCAACTGGGGCATGCGGGCCATGGTACCGTCTTCGTTCATGATTTCGATGAGGGCGGCGGCAGGGCGAAGTCCAGCAAGCTTTGCCAGGTCCACGGCAGCTTCCGTGTGGCCTGCGCGACGAAGAACGCCTTCTTCCTGGGCATACAGCGGAGAAATATGACCGGGGCGGCCAAAATCGCTGGGCTTGGAAGCAGGATCGGAAAGAGCCAGAATGGTGGCGGCACGGTCATGGGCAGAAACGCCAGTGGAGCAACCTTCGATCTTATCCACCATGATAGTGAACGGGGTACCCAGAATGGAAGTATTTTCTGCAGTCTGACGGGTAAGGTTCAACTCGTGGCAGCGCTTGATAGGCAGCGGGCAGCAAAGAACGCCGCGGCCTTCGTGGAGCATGAAATTCACCTTTTCCGGTGTAATCTTTTCGGCGGCGATTACAAAGTCGCCTTCGTTTTCACGATCTTCGTCATCTACGACAATGAGGAATTTACCGGCCTTGAAATCCTCAAGGGCTTCTTCGATCGTATTAAGCAAGGTCACGCTCCTTCAAATAATTCTCGATATATTTGCCAAGCATGTCTACCTCTACATTCACAATAGTACCGGGTACCCAGTTGCGCAAATTGGTTCTGGCAAGAGTTTCAGGGATAATGCACACGCGGATGGAATCCTCGAACTTTTCGGCCACAGTAAGGCTAATGCCGTTCAAGGAAACAGAACCGCGGCGAATCACATAGCGGCGCAGGTCCTTGGGAAGTTCCAAGTCCACCTCTACCCCAGTTTCGCGGTTGGCAACGGCCAACACCTTTACGGAAGTATCCACATGGCCCATGACAAAATGTCCGCCCATGAAGGAATCCGCACGGCAAGCCTTTTCCAGATTCACAAGTTTACCCGGTTCAGCCTGCTTAAAGGAGGTGTTTTCCACCGTCTGGTGCATCAGGCAGAAGGTAGCCTCATCATCGGTGCAACTTTCAATGGAAAGGCACACGCCGTCATTGGCCACACTATCGCCCAAATTGCAACCCTTGAAGAAACCGGGTGCTGATAAGCGCATGGTAAGAGCATCCCCTCTCGTTTCAAGAGAAAGGATAGTTCCCGTACTTTGAATAATACCAGTAAACATACGGGCCAAAGATAGAAAATTATGAATTATGAATTATGAATTACGAGAGGAAAGCGGGGCGAAAACGGCTTTTGGGGATGATTTTGGGTTGGACCAGCACTGTAAGTTAGCTAAAACTAACATTCACTAATATGTACTCTACTCAGAATCCTTTACGCACCGGACCGAACATCCAATGCTCTTATCAACCCAGGCATTTCCCACAGAGTTTCCAAGACTAAACATCCAGTAATAACCATAGTCTCTACCGTCTTCGGTGGAACTCCAAAAACAACCTAAATAACCCAGATCCTCGTAATTCCCTGAGGTATAGTCAACGTCGTCATACTCATCGTAAATCTCGTTTGTCATTCCTAGGCGAAGGCCTGCAGGCAGGGCAGCAAAAGCAATGGAATCTTCCACATTTGCAGCAACAGCCTTATCTTCCAAATACGCAACCAAAGTAGACCATTCCCCATTAGTCGGCAAATGCCACCCCTCAGGACACACACCTCTCACAAATCCCTTTGGCTTACATTCCTTACCAAAGCCGCAACCAGCACCTTTTGAGTCAAATTCAGAGGAGGAATCCATGGCGGCAGACCAAGTATACAATCTGCCATACTCTACGCAGTTCAAGGAATCATTGTCATAGCAGAAACTCGACGAATCCAGTTGCGAGGTCTTGGCGAGATAACGATAATTCAGGTTTTCGGCCATCCAAATCTGGTATCCGATTTTTTCGATTCGATACCCTTGGCCGTCACGATTATCCGTCATATACCCAGTTTTTTCGCTTTCACTGGAAGAACTTTCTTCTGATAAGGAAGATGAAGAGGATTGGCTTGAAGAGCTTTCAGAACCTTCAGGGGCTTGATTGCCGGAGCCTTCATCCCCACATGAGGAAAGAAGCAAAACGAAAAATGCGACCAGACAGATTCTTACCGAAAAGTTCATACAAGCCTCCCCGTTTTTACATCCTTAATCTATAAATCTCACGCAGGATAAAAAACGGTAAGCACGTCAGGACCTACCATAAAGGATTCCTTGGCCACTAGCGTTTCGGGAATTTCCGGGTAGTCAAGGCTTTGCAAAGCCATACCGGCATCCACAAGGGAAGCTAAGGCATCTTCTGTGGTACGGTCAGTGGAACGCCAGAGATCCAGACGGTTCCAAAGGGGATTTTGCGCCGAAGTCACAGATTTGTCAGCCGGGGCCGCAGCGAACAGTTGTTTGGCAAGTCCTGCGCCAGGCTCCACCATAAGGCGGTGCATGCCCAGGGCAGAAAGGTGATCAAGCATTTCGTTCCAGCAGTCTGCGAAATTGGACTTGGTGAGGACAACTGCTGTCGGAATATTAGGTTGAGGTACACAGGAGAAAACCAGAGTCTGGATTACGGAGGGATCCTGATTAAATTCACCTGTAAAGACTCGATGACAAGAAACTTCTTCTGCCGTAAATTCGTGATGACCGGCCCACACGATTTTCACGGGATCATTTCCGGCGACGTTACGGACATTCAAGGAAGGATTGTCGGCAAGAACGGTACCTGCACCCACGAGAACGGCGTCACTGATGGCGCGGAGCTCATGGTTCCAGCAGTTGGCGCCCTCCCCTGTGATTTTCATGGGTTTGTGGGAGCCATCGGGCAGAACATAGCCCATGGAGCCTTCGTCTGTAATAGCACTTTTGACTTCGACAAAGGTTCGCTTATTGCGGACAAAATAATCGTAAGCTTCGAAGTAGCGTTCAATGTCGTGAAAGACTTCACGGCCGGCGGTTTCTTTTTCCTTCAAAGTCATGGATTGCCGACCTTCGTCAGCATGACCTGACAAGCAATGGCATTCACCTTCGCTATCGTCCCAACTTTCTTCAACTTCGGCACGAATACAGGCGTCCTCGCCTTCGTAGACTTCAATGCCAGCTTCTTCTAGAATGCGACGGCTGTTTCCGCGGACAACGGGATTAGGGTCGCCGTGGGCGTAATAGACTTTTACAATTCCAGCGTCGATGATGGCCTTGGTGCAGGGGGGCGTGCGGCCATAATGGCAGCAGGGTTCCAAGGTCACGTAAATGGCCGCGCCGCGGGCCAGTTCGCCCGCGTCACGCAGCGCCATGACTTCGGCATGGGCAGATCCAGGGCGCTGCGTCCGCCCCTTCCCCACAATGACTCCGTCACGAACAACAACAGCACCCACCGCCGGATTAGGGCGGCTCACGCCAATGGAAAAGATGGACTCTTCCAAAGCCAACAGCATGTAGTTCGAAACTTCAAGACCCATATTCATACCAAGCTCTTACACATTCACAGACTACTGCGGAAATGCCAAGAAGCCGCCCACAACATTATACACCTGAGTGTAGCCGTTTTCTATCAAAATCTGTGACGCAGCCATGCTACGCTTACCACTACGACAGTAAATCAGCAAAGCCTTGTCCTTGGGAACTTCGTTCAAGCGATGCTTGATTTCCTGGAGAGGAATATTCACAGCCCCAGGAGCCAAACCTTCGGCAACCTCGTCGGGTGTTCGCACATCAATCATAATGGCACCGGACTTCTGCATTTCAAGAGCCTTGTTCCAATCTACGTCTACAATGGAAGCCGGAGACTGTTCAGCAACAGGCGCCGCAGAAGTTTCAGCCGCAGGCGCAGTGGCCATTGAAGGATGTGCAGAATAGCCGCCAGCAATATTATACACGCGGGTAAAGCCCTGAGAAACAAGGTATTTCGCAACAAGTTCACTGCGACGGCCAGATCGACAGTAAATCAGCAAGTTCTTATCCTTGGGTAAACTCAGGGCACGCTTGCTCATGTCAGGCAAGGGAATATTCACAGAGCCTTTAACATAGCCCTCATTCAATTCTGCAGCGTTACGTACGTCCACAAAAAGTACGGACTCAGGTCTTGCAGCTAAAGCCAAGGTCCAATCAATAGAAGAAAAAGTTCCTTCCGCAGGAACAGGAAGTTCTGCATAAACCTTGGCAACCGACTGTTCAGTTTGAGCAGACTTCACCCCAATCTGAGCAGCATCACTCTTGCTGTCGTTACAAGCAGCAAACATCATAACCATACCTGCAACCAGGCACATTTTCTTCTTATTCATAAAAGTTCCTCATCAAATACTTTCTCTAAATTCATCTTCATCCATCTGGATATAGACACCCATAACCCTATGAACAAAACCATCTTTACCTGTTAGTGGAATCGCATTAAACCACAGCAGGCGGTGTTCCTTATTGAAAGGTCCCTTCCAAGATTTAGGTTTTCCACCCTCAAATACCTCGGATAAGTTACCCTGAATGAAGGAATAATACTTCGTACGAACCACTTCCAACAAGCGTTTTCCGTTAACCATCTTAGGGCTAGTTAACTTAAAGTCCAAGGCAAAAGCCTGGTTACAATTCACAATTTTATTTTCACGATCCACGCAAAAAATTCGAATATCCGGGAATGAAAGCAAAGAAGCCAAGGCTGCATCTGCGTCCCTGTCATCGTCAAAAATCGGGTTATCCGTCAAAAGATCCATACGGCGGGCAGAGCCCTTTATCACCAACTTGGAATTTTCTTCAAGACAAATTTTGCAACGGAAACTGTACCAAACCAGTTGGTCATCAGGTCCAATCAATCTCATTCTCAAAGTTGCATTCTCGTAGACATCCTGATTTGATGCACGGAACGCCACAATACGGGCATTGATACGCTTCTCAAACATGGAATATTCTTCATCTCGCAAAAGAGAGTGAATATCCAAGGGACCTGCAGATCTAGGAATAACGCGCCCTTCATCGTCAGTTATAGGAGTAAGCAAAGTCAACTGGCGGGAATCCACGTCAAAAGACCAAAGGAAATCGCCTGTATTCTGCATCAGCATATCCACCTTATCCTGTAGCTGATCACGCTGGTTGCGTGAATCAACATCTAAGGTCACATTCTTCAAAAGCAGTTCCCACGTAATCTTACCTGCAATCTTCTTCTGACCGGCCCTCAGCTCATACCACAGTACACCAACTTCCCCCCTAAAAGAGAAAATGAATGGTATGTTAGGATAAGAGGCTGCGCCCTTCAAATATTCCAAAAAACGCAGGTATTCTTCAGTGCTTAAAACCTCGCTGAAATGTTTCTTTAGACAAATTTCTTCATAGAAGGGATCCTGCAGGAACTTGGGGGACACGTCCAACAAGACATGATCCTCGGACATGAAAAACATAAACTGGTCCACATGGCCAGCAAAACTGGAATAGGCTTTCTGCTTATCACGTAACTCACGAAGCAACATGTGGGAAATTGCCAAAGCCACCACAAGAACAAAGCACGTAAAGAGCAAAAAAGCTATTGTCGAGGAAGAAATCATCATATTAAGTGTCTATAAGATAGTCTTTTTTCTCTTTTTTTGGAGAGACCTCCTCCAAAGGAATCCAACGATTCATTGGTTATCTTATAAGTGCCCATAGCCTCCCAGGAATCCCACAATAGATAAATTGAGAAAGAGATTCCAAAGCCAGGGAACCGATAGGACACCTCCACCTGGACATGCTCAAACTCAACTGCAGTTCCCAAGTTTAAAAACGCCCCGTCCCACTCCATAAAGAAATCTAAGATATCGGCAGCCACCACACCTCCGCCAACAACAAAGTCGGGAGATCCAAGATTGTCAAAGTAGCAAGAAATCATCCCTCCCGCGTGCCAGGAAGCCAAGCCGTAGGATAAGCCCAGTTTATACCGATGACGAGTCCATAAGTCACCCCCGGGAATCCATTCCATGGAAAAACCATAGGCACCCCCAAGAACAAAATTCCTTATGTTACGACTATAGTCAACTTCCGTATAAGACCTTACATATACGGAATCCAAGGCCGTGTAGGCTGTAAAGAACCCTAGGCGATAGCCCATGCCTAGTTCTCCAGCAATTTCGTATTGCCACTGTCCCACTGCAGGTATAGCTTCAAAATGAAATCCAAAACCAGTAACCGGCAGTCGAGCCGGCGAATCATTGAAACGGGGCAAACCGTCCAAAGACAAGGTACTTTCACTGGCAATCGCGATATTCAGTGCCAAGGAAATACATAAACAGGACATCTTAAACAAATTAACAAGCCTACGGACGCACCACAAAACCAACCACCTTTTCAAATTTTCCGAAGGAAAGAGAAATGTAGGCCAAGCCAGTCTTGGGCAATTTTTCCAAGGGAACGGTCCACCAGGTATTTGACATTGCGGGCACAGACATTCGCCACTGCTTCCGACCTGAGGAATCCAGCAGTTTCAAATCCACCTCCTTTTCTCCTTCCACGTAAACCCGGAGGTTCCCTCCCCTGCGGCTCACCACCCGAGAAGACAACTTGTAACTAAAGGGAGTATCCTTAAGTTGACGGCCCTGATACCCTGGAGTGTTTTCTGCCCGACGGGTCTGGGGATTGAAACCTGCAGGGCAAGCTACCGTAGACTTATCCCATTCCACACGGTCAATAGTTTTATTCCCGTAACATATCGCCAACGAGCCTGCAGTATTGTTCAAATAACCCATGGAAAGCTGAACGATCCTAACATCCTTATAGCCAAGAAATTCCCGTAGGCCCAAGGAATCCTTGGTAAAGAGAACCGTTTCGTAAGCCTGGATGAGATCCTGAGCCTTGGAATCAGACTTGTTGCTGGACCAGATACCACCCCTATCACAAAAGCGGAAATTCTTCAGGGGAAATTCTTGGGACGAGCTGTTATAGACCTCCACCCATTCGGGTTCCGGCTCCTGGGGACAATGATGCACCTCAGAAATCACTAAAGGAGATATTCCCAAAGCAAGCAAGGAGTCTATGAACAAATCCAAGGAATTTTGCACTTCAGCAACAATTCCAAACTCTAAAAAGGAATTCGCCATCCCGGGAGTTGGCTCCGCCACCTCCCAGCGGTCAGTCTCTTTCACCCTCTGCAACGAGGCACCCGCCTTGGGCTTAGGAATCATAGCCGAATCGAGACATTTAGATTGTGCCACAGAGTCCCCGGCTAAGCCGCCCCCAGTCCACAGCTTCCAATAGGATTCTCTGGAATTAGGCAAAGATACACTAAGAACGCCACAGGCAGGCTTCGTTCCATCGTCGTGGGGCACAGGGCATTGCAGGGTATCATGAACAAGAACCAAGCGGTCGGCCTTGAAGTTGAAGTACCGTACCGGCTTCTTGTCCTCGAACTGAAGCCACAGGTAAGGCTCCTGCACCGTAGAGTCTAAGCGAATTTCAACAAATTCGCCCTCCTGGTCGCTAACGTCAACGGGATCGCTAAAGACCTCCACCAACAAGGGGCAGGCGAAAACTGCGGACACTGCCAGCAGCAAGAACAAAAGAATATGCAACTCACCCTCCGAAGGGTGGATCTACCTGTAGCCAGTCTAGCCGGCGCTATGTTTTAAGGTAGCGGGCCTAGTCGATGGAGTAATCGATAGGCAGCATATAAGCAAGCGGGTTCACAGGGTTGTTACCCATCCACACTTCGTAATGGAGGTGCGGACCGACTGAAAGGCCGGTGTTTCCCATATAGCCAATGACCTGGTAGCGGCTTACGAATTCACCCGGGTGGACAATGAACATTTGCATGTGTCCGTAGCGGGTCTTGAGACCGTTGCCGTGATCCAAGGTTACAAAGTTTCCAAAGGAGGAGCTGAGCTGGGCAATTTCAACCACGCCATCGGCAGGGGCGAAAATGGGAGTCCAGCGTTCGTTGGAAATATCTACGCCCTGATGCATCTTGCCCACCTGACCGGTGATGGGATGAATTCGGGGACCAAAAGAGGAAGCGTATCGGCCCTGCGTGGGCGGAATAGAGGGAACATTGCGCCACATGGACTGCTTCTGTTCCATGAATTTGTTCAAATTCCTAAAGGAGGCATCGTTGTTTGCAATCATGGAACTCAGGCGGTCTGCAGTTTCCCCAAGCACGGACATGCGTTCAAAGACCGGGGAGGACTTGCGCAGCAGGAGTGAATCAGGGCTAATGTTACCGCCGGTACCAAGCAGACGGGAAGATTCGTCCTGGGTAGGCAGTCCAAAGCGTGCGTACAAACGATTTTCGTCTCGAAGGAAGTCGGAGGAGGTATTCTTAAGGTAGTCCATGGTTCCCTGGATCTGGGACATTTCCCTATCCAGTTCCAGACGGTTGCTGATCTGATGGTTCAGGACGCCGTCGTAGATGGTGGTAGAAGCCACCTGGATCACGAACAGAATGACTCCGATGACCATAAATACACGAAGAACCGGCCAAGCCTTGAAGAGGAACGCCGGCACATGCAGCGTCATGGACTTGGTTGAATTCTGGAAATGTATGGTGGTCTTTACGAATTCCATGGGCCGTAAGATAGCAAAAAGCCTCCTAAAAGGCAAATGGGCCTCCCGAAGGAGACCCAAACTCAGAATGTGTTCTAAATCACATTTCTTATATAGGATTGTCAATATCGACGAATTTCGCCGGAATTCGCAGATTTTCCTCGATTTTCTGAGCCAAAGCCCTCACACCGAAGACCTCGGACCGATGATGTCCTACTGAAATCAGGTTGAAACCAGCCTCTTCCACCAGGATAGGTACGGACTCCTTGATCTCTCCGGTAACAAAGGCGTCGCAACCCAACTTCAAGGCTTCCTCGATGCCACTGGCACCGGAACCGCTACAGATAGCCACCTTCTTGATTTCCTCGGACCCGAACATGAAGCTGTTCTGGACTCCCTGGGAAAAGGCCATGTCAGCGCTTTCCAAAAACTCCATCTGCTTGGCCGGAGAATCCCATTCGCCGATAACACCCACGGTGGCATCACCTTCTTGCATAAAGCCCTGAACAATATTCAGTCCCATGGCCTTGGCTATAAGGGCATTGTTGCCTATCCCCAGGTGGCCGTCCAAGGGCAGGTGGTATCCATACAAACTAATGCCCAGTTTCATAAGGCGACGCATACGTTCACCAAACTTACCCGTAAGGATCCGGTTTTCATTGTTCCAAAATCCGTTGGGATGATGGACGATAATACAATCGGCGCCTTCTTCCACGGCAGCCTCAATTAGGCGGTCGCGGAAAGATACACCAGTAATAACCTTGGTCACTTCGTCAGAGCCTTCGACACAGAGACCGTTGCTGCAATAATCATGAAAAAGCTGCGGGGTCAGCAGCTCATTAAGCCAAGTTGTAAAATTTTTCAGTTCCATGTAAAGGAATATAAACAATTTTCAAAACACTAATTATATAACGGAAATAAAGTTTGACAAAATGTGATATATTCCATTGTCAGTCTTTATGCGTTTTTCTACATTTATGCATAGAAAACTAGAACACAATCAATAAGGTTCTTTAAGTGTTGTGCCCCGAGCCTCAGTTTAGCCGGATCGCATTTCGCGCTTAAAGTCTTAAAAGGAGCGCCATAATGGCTCATTATCTCTTTACTTCTGAATCCGTATCCAAGGGTCATCCGGACAAGGTCTGCGACCAGATTTCCGACGCCATCCTGGATGCCTGCCTTGCCAAGGACCCCGCTAGCCGCGTTGCTTGCGAAACTTTGGTGAACACCGGTCTCGTTGTGATTTCCGGCGAAATCACCACTAAGGCCGACCTGGACTACCAGGCTATCGCCCGCGAAACCATCAAGAACATCGGCTACACAGATTCCGAAATCGGCTTTGACTACAAGAGCTGCGCCGTCATGGTGGCTGTAGACAAGCAGTCCCCGGATATCGCCCAGGGTGTTGACGCCAAGGCTGCAGAAGGTAAGGAAGACGACAAGCAGGGCGCTGGCGACCAGGGCATGATGTTCGGTTTCGCCTGCGACGACACCAAGGAATTGATGCCGCTGCCCATCAGCCTCGCCCACAAGCTCATGGAAGAAATCCAGAACCTCCGCGAAAAGGGCAAGATCAAGTGGTTGCGTCCCGACGCCAAGTCCCAGGTCACTGTAGAATACGACGAAAACGACAAGCCGGTCCGCGTTGACACCGTGGTTATCTCCACCCAGCACGAAGAAAAGGTGAACGGCAAGGAACTGAAGCACAGCCAGATCGAAAAGGAAATCATCGAGAAGCTGGTGAAGAAGGTGATCCCCGCAAAGCTTTTGGACAAGAAGACCCGTTACCTCATCAACCCCACCGGCAAGTTTGTGGTTGGCGGTCCTCACGGCGACTGCGGCCTTACCGGTCGTAAGATCATCGTGGACACCTACGGCGGCATGGGTCGTCACGGTGGTGGCGCATTCTCCGGCAAGGATCCTTCCAAGGTGGACCGTTCCGGCGCATACGCAGCCCGTTACGTAGCAAAGAACATCGTGGCTGCAGGCCTCGCCCGCCGCTGCGAAGTCCAGGTGGCATACGCCATCGGTTACTCCAAGCCCGTTTCCGTTCTGGTGAACACCTTCGGTACCGGCAAGATTGACGACCGCAAGATCGAAGCTTTGGTTGCAGACCACTTCGACCTTTCTCCGGCTGGCCTCAACAAGATGCTGGACCTGAAGAAGCCCGGTTACATCGCTACCGCAGCCCTTGGCCACTTCGGCCGAGAAGGCAAGCGCTTCACTTGGGAAAAGACTGACAAGGCCGCAGCTTTGAAAAAAGCCGCTGGCATCAAGTAATCACAAGCCGAAAGTCGCAGTAAATGAAAAAAGCTCCGGGTCAAACCGGGGCTTTTTTTTTCGGAGGGCCAGCCTCTCGTTGAAGATTTATCCAACCCCATTTAGAACTGGAAATAAAGGAATGGATTATAACTCTGAGTGAACAGGGCGAGAATAGCCAACACAAAAATTAAGAGGGCTAAAACAGCTCGTTTAGGGGTAACCTTGCTGCACCAGTCGAAAGACCTGAACTTCCAGAACGAAAGCAGGGCTGCAAGAAGCATGAAGGATATACAACTTGGCGTGAAAATTTCCGCAGTAAGGATAGCGTCAGCACCGCTTACAGGATTTAAACCAAGCATAGCCTTCCACATACGCCAGGCTTCGCTGATATTGTCGGCACGGAACAGCACCCAACCAAAAAGAACTATCACCTGAGTGATAATCAACTGGACAATCTTGGGAGCCTTGGCATAGAAAGCCTGCTTGTTGTTGGCACGTTCCACAATCATAAAAAAAGCGTGATAAAGGCCCCAGCAAATAAAGGTCCAGTTGGCACCATGCCATACGCCGCTTACAAACATGACCATGAACAAATTAAAATACAAGCGGGCTTTGCCAACACGGTTGCCACCAAGAGCAATGTAAAGATAATCGCGGAACCAGCTGGTCAAGGAAATATGCCAGCGTTTCCAGAATTCCGTAATGCTCAAACTGCGGTAAGGGCCGTCAAAGTTTCTTGGGAAGTGGAAACCCAGCATCAAGCCAAGGCCAATAGCCATATTGGAATAAGCGGAAAAGTCAAAGTAAATCTGGAACATGTAGGCCAAGGCGCCCCACCAGCAATTCAAAACGCCAGGAGCATCGGCAGCAAACACGCGGTCCGCAATAATGCCCACCTGATTAGCCAGGAAGATTTTTTCAGCAAAACCAAAGCAGAAGAACTCAATGCCTCTGACAAAATTTTCCAAGGAATGAGTTCTTGTCTCAAGTTCCTCTGCAACAGTATTGTAACGGACAATAGGACCTGCCACCAACTGGGGGAACAAGGCCACGTAACAGGCGAAGGTTGCAAAGTTCTTTACCGGAGGAGCCGTACCGCGCCACACGTCGATGGCGTAGCTCATGGACTGGAAGGTATAGAAAGAAATACCCACCGGCAAAAGGACAGTCATTACATGGAAAGGTTCGCCTCCAAAAGCTTCAATCACCGTGTTTAGGGCACCCATTCCAAACATGTAGTATTTGAAGAAACCCAAGGCACCAAGGTTTACGACCACAGCAAGCGCCAGGCCCAAGTTACGTTGCAGTTTGCTGGCACCTTCTGCAGAAATCAGCTTTCCCGCAACATACACCACCAAAGTGGAGCCGAACATCAGAAATACAAGCCAGGGTTCTAACCAGCCGTAAAAGATGTAACTAAAAACCGTAATGAAAAAATTCAGGTAGGAATGCCTTGCCCCAAACTTACACAACACAAAATAGCCAACAAGAAAAGTCGGCAAGAAATAGAACAGAAAAAGCTGGGAAGAAAAAACCATTATTCGTTCACTTCAATGGCCAGATAACGGAGGCTTTCATCATCGAAGTATTCATCTTCAACAGCGCCATCCCAGTTGCCTTCCAAGGGAACCAAAGTCAACTTGTGCTTTGCCTTGGCCTTGAACTCAGATACATTACCCTTAGACTTGTCTGCCATTTTGTCCTTGACCTTGCCGCGAGCAATCAGCGGATTATACACGCCCACCAAAATTTCCTTGGCATCAACACCAGAAATCACCTTGTACTTGAATACATAAACGTAACTATACAAATCATTACTGGGCATCTTTCCCGGAATTTCAGTCAAACGACCTTCTACAGAAATAGGGGCAGCAAAGGCGAACAAGGCCAGAGCAAAAATCAAAACTGCAAGTTTTTTCAACATAGATTACCTATAAGTTTTTTTAAATATACAAAAAAGCCCCACTGTAAATAGGGCTTTCCATTAGCATATCAAGCCTTACAGCAGTTATTTCGCAGGAACTTGAGCGCCGTAGCCGGCCATAACACCGAAAAGGTTCAGGGCATCATCCAAAGGATACTTATTCATGAACATGGATACCTTGGAGGAAATAGAACCTTGCTTGTTCAGGCCCAAAGCAGCACGGAACTGGTTTGCCGGAGAGTTTTCGTTATAAGAAACCTGTTCGGTATAGGTTGCGCTAAGGAATCCTTCCAGGTACGGCATGTTGATTTTGCCCTTGAATACAGCAGGATCGCTAATGGAAACGTTACCATTGACGCTTTCCATAGAAGGCTGATCTTCAAGATCTTCGAACGCATCGTCGGCCACATGGAGCCAGAGAATGCTGGGGCTTACAGTCACAGAAACGTCCCCCTTCTTGTTCAAGATGAAGGCATTATTGTCCAAGTAGACCTTCTTGGTCTTGGAATCACCCTTGGTGTTGTCGAAACCGCTCATCATGTTCAAGGCAAGGATATTGTTATGAATCTTGGTAACGCAATTGGAATTGGCGCGAACACCGTAACCCATGTCTTCGAAAGTCTTAGTGCGGGTCCAAGTGAACAGCACCGTGTTGTTAGCAAAGTCAACTTCGCAACCAGCCTGTGCGCTCTTGCAGTTCACGTTTGCAGACTGTATACGGTTTGCCACAAAGACATTGTTATGCAAGTTGATTTTGCCGGAACGATGATTCATGTTCAAGGCAATGTTACCCGCATTGGTAAACACGCAGTTGCGAATGGTAATGGTACCATCGGAGTTTTCACCGTAGAGGCTATAGTTGTTAAGAGAAGGATTGGTGGTGTTGCCCTTGGAAGGAGGTTCGAGCCACATACCGGTAGAAACACCTTCGGGCTGACCATTCACCGGATGGTAACTGTTGGCTTCGGCCTGGTCAAAGATAAAGCCGTCGATTACAACGTCAGAAGATTCACCATCGTACTTCAGGTGAAGAATTCCCTGACCCTTGGTAGAGTTCATTTCATTGGTAGGCTGGAACATGGTCTTGTGGGCAACCACGTCACGTTCGGCAAAGTCGTTGGAGTAGCCACCGATCAAGGAAACAGGCTTATCCAAAAGAATCCAACCCTTGTTCATCTCGCCATTGTAGTTACCTTCGGCCACGTGAATCACGTCGCCAGGCTGTGCCAAGGAAATAGCCTTCCAAATAGCCTTCAGCGGAGCGTCCTTGGTACCGGCGTTCTTGTTCTTTCCGGATTTGCTAACGTAAAGATCTGCAGCAAAACTGCTTGCTGCCATGGCAGTTGCCATAAGCAAGGCTGCACTCTTAAACAGGTTCATACTTTCTCCTTTTTTGTAAACTTTTCGTAAGAAATATAACAATGTCTAAAATAAGACGGACATTGAGGAAAAAGTTTTTTTGATGACTCAGGCTGTAAATAAAACAAAAGAGCCTCGACTTTCATCGAGGCTCTTGAGCTGCTTCACTTGGACTCGAACCAAGGACAACGCGATTAACAGTCGCGGGCTCTACCAACTGAGCTATGAAGCAATCAGGTCTTTAAGTTCTGTCTTGCGACTTCTCTCATCGACGTGCCCAAATATAGATATCTCACAAATATTGTCAAGGGATATTGGCAAAAAAAATGATTTTTTTTGATTTTTTTCGAGAAAAATCTGCAGATTTACCCCAAAACAAGTTTCGCCATATCCTCTGGATACATTTCGCAAGAAAATTCCCGAGGTTCACGCCAATAAGGAAGCTGGATTTCTGCCTTATAGGCGTAAAGCATGTGGCTACGTCCGCCTAAAACGGCATAGTCCTCTTCGGAAAGGGCATTTTCACTGCTCAATTCCCCACGAGCACGAGCTTCAGCCACCTTGTCCGTCATCTTCTCGTAGTACTTTCCGCCAAAGCTATAAAGGCGATCCCCCAGAATCGGGAACCCAAGTTCAGACAGATGAGCACGAATCTGGTGCTTGCGGCCGGTAAAAAGTTCAGCCTCTACCACAGAGTATTTTTCGCCGTTCGGGAGCAAGCCTTGTTTCAAGACTCGAAAACGGGTATGGCATTCCTTGCCATCTTCAAAAAAATGCATGCGCAAACGGATGTTGTCTGCGGGATCTTCTCGCAAAGGCATTTTGCAATCCAGGAATTCGCCGGACTCATCCTTCCCTACTTGCACAAAATTTGCGTCGGCGCATTCAGGAACTGCCATCTGGAAACCTCCGCGAACCACAGCCATATAGAACTTGCGCAAAAGAATTCTATCCAAGTTCTTCTGGAATCTTGCGGCCGATTCCGCGTACTTGGCAAACAACATCAAGCCGCCCGTATCGCGGTCTAAGCGGTGCATAGGAGTTGCGGTCTCGTAATCCGTTCCGCGACGAACGATAGAAGTAAATGTGTTGTAGAAAATACGACCTGTGTGATGAACAGGAACTCCCGCAGGCTTTGCCACCAGCATGAACTCATCATCTTCAAAAACGATGTCGTAATTTGTGGGAACCTCTGGCTCCGTGTAGTTTTCTACGTGATAAACAACTTTGTCATTCTTGTGGGCTATTGTAGAGGAACTTGCCACAAGACCATTGATTGTCACAAGACCTCTAGCAAGCTTATCGGCCCAGTCCATTTCGCTATGGTAGGTAAAGCGGGCGCACAGGGATTTCAGCAAAAGCCAGCCTTCGTGTTCGGGCTGCACCACACTTTCAAAGTACATGTCGGAAGGAACCATATTAAACAAATTATGAATTACAAATTATGAATTACGAGATCTTACGCATCAATCTCTATACAATCCGTGTTCCCTAATGAAATCGTACACACTGGGTTCCAGGCCTTCAGGGCATTCATTATAGTTGCACATCAAGGATTTTCTAATTCCTGTGCTGGAATAAATACCCTCAAAACCTTCCTCAACACCAAGCCACAGAAGAGGTGCATAGCCCTTGGCCTTGTGGGCCTTCATATCAGGCTTTTCGTATCCGCTACGGGCAAATACAATCAGCTCAATATCGCGAAGCAACAAATGGCCATTATAGTTTGTTCCGTAGAAATTCATGGGATCGCGCCAATGCGGGATATTTTCATAGCTGTCAGCCCCAACCAGCAATCGGAAGTTGATATCCGGAAACATATCCTTGACTCCCATCAAGAAAACGTAGGAACCGCGATAGTCCCCCTGTTGGATTTCCAAGTCAGAAAGCACCAATCGTTTATCACCAGAGAAGGCAAGTTCCAGCATGGCAAAGCGATCTTCTGGGCTGGCATTTAAAGTCTTGTCCCAACGATCAGGACTAGGCATAAACCAAACTTCGTCACAAAAGCCACGATCCAGGCAAGTTTTCGCAACAGTCACATGATCCTTATGAACAGGATCAAAAGCACCCCCAAGAATGGCAACATTCTTAGTAGACATAAACAGCAAATCCAAGGTTAAACTGCAAACGGGTTCCACTTACATTCTTATCTAAGAACGGATCGTAATGATCCAGGACCCAACGATACTGGACTTCTGCAAACAATAAAGTCTTAGAAAAAATATTCAAAACAGAACCAACGCCAACGCCCCATTCATTCCAGGAAACATCACCGATATCACTAAGGTCTCGTTCCCTTGCATAGGTTCCTACTATGTATAAGTCACCATAAGCGTGAACACCCAGTTCCACATCGATATCCGAATGGTCCACAGAATAGGATTCGTCCTTGTCATCGCTTTCTGAGAACGTAGAAAATCCATATCCAAGACGGATAAAACCAATATGGGGATACCAGTAACCAGCCAATCCTGCGATTTGGTTCAAGCCAAGACCGCGTTCAGAACCAACACCCGTACCGGAACCAAAGCCGAGATTTCCACCAACAAAGAAAGGCACATTGATACCACCAGAAGCAGCGCCAGCATCAGAGGCTGTTTCCCCTTGACCAAAGCTTAGAGACATTCCGGTCAAAAGCATCACGATAAAACTGACAAGTTTCTTTTTCATTTTAAACTCCACACCTAAGCAATCAGGATCACAGCAACTGCTAGACCAGTCAAAATGTTAATCACTGAATCAACCTTTGAAACCTTGAAAAAATTTTGGTCCACAGAATCGCTAGTCAAAATCATGTTCAGTTCCTTATTCGACAATATGCAAGTGATAACCATCTTTGCGGCAACCACAGCAACAACCCAATAGGCTAGGCCGGACAAATACAGCAAAACCACAAAAATGACCGACAGAACACCGGTCAAAAAAGTATTGGACATTTTGATTTCGCTGTCCTTAGACTCCGTTTCTACAGCCAATTCCTTGAATCGTTTTACCTTCTCACAAACACCCTCATAGGAGGTCAACAGCTGAGATAAACTGTAGCCCACAAGAATCAAGGAAGCGATCAAAGTTATCTTAATTGCAATTTCCATAAACAGGGTTCAAAATCAATTCTTCGAGTTCAAAATTCTAAGGTAACTGGCGTAACGGGCAGGCGTCAATCTACCGCTTTCTACCGCGGCACGAACAGCGCAGCCAGGTTCCTTCACGTGTATGCAGTTGCTGTACTTGCAAGTGAACAAGTCATCTTCAAAGAAACCCGGGAAGATTTTCGCCAAAGTCTCTGCGTCCATATCCATAAGTCCAATGGAGCGGATGCCCGGAGTGTCTATAACGTAACCGCCACCAGGGAAATCAAAGAGACTAGAAGACGTCGTGGTGTGACGGCCCTTACCGTCGCGTTCACGGACTTCGCCGGTACGCAGTTCAGCTTCGGGTACAAGAGCGTTGACCAAAGTAGACTTGCCTACCCCGCTTTGACCGCTGAATACAGAGGACTTTCCAAGAAGTTCGGCCCGGAGTTCGTCGAGGCCGGTACCGCTCTTGACGCTGACCGGAATCACCTTGTCAGCGATGGACATGAAGTCCCGGATGTCGTCGGACAGGTCGGCCTCCCCATGCGGGAGAAGGTCCATTTTTGTAAGGACAAGGACAAAGGGTAGGTTGTTGAGGTTGGATGCCAGCAAGAAGCGATCCATAAAGCCGTAGTTAAACTCAGGCTGGGTGACACTTGCCACAATAACCACCTGGTCGATATTGGCGGCCAAGGTCTGCTGCTTGTAGAAGCTGTCTCGAGGACCAGGGCGCTTAAGTTCTGACTTTCGCGGAAGAACTCGCACCACGCAATACTTCTGAGAGCCTACCCCATCGCCTTCATCTTCGGCATCGTTCACCTGTCCCAGGAGCACACGGTCTCCCACGGCAGGGAATTCGCCCAAGGTCTTGGACGTGGTGGCACGGTACATGGCGGTAACAATGTCACGATTATCAAAGCGAACTTCGCAGGTGCGGCGATGGACTTCCATCACCAGGCCCTCAACACAGTTTTCCTCACCGACATTTTCGATGGGATCTTTTACGCGTTTGATTTTCGCCTTCTTGAATTCGCGGCTGTAACGTTCCTTAATAGGGCGTTCGTCCACCACACCGCTTTCCAGTTCCTTCATTACGTCAATGCGACGGCTGCGATGGTCTCTTCGGGTAGGACGTACAGAACGGAGAGGTGCTTCTTCCTCTTCAAAGTCGTTGTCGGCTTCGAAATTACTTCGCATCAGCGTCCCCGTTCTTCAAATTCTTCTTTTCTTCCACACGCCTCTTGGCAGCAAGACCCGCCTCGGAATCATCGCGTTCACGAGCCTCGTCCAATTCCGCTTCCGTTACCGGACGGCCACGGCGAATGGATTCCATAATGAAATGGATAGCCTTCAAGCGACCGTTACACTTTTCAATGCAGTTATCATAGAAACCTCGGGTCTTGTAATCCCATTCGGGCACAATATCCGACGCGTACAGAAAATGTTCTATACAAATGGAAAGCTGATCCGCTTCCCTGCGAAGGTCTTCTATCTTACTCTTTGTGAAAAATGCCATGATTTAAAATATAGTAATGAAAAAATTTCAGCCGGCAGCAAGAATAAAAAAAGGAGGCTCTAGGCCTCCCCATAGGGTTTTAAATCATCCGGGTTTTCCAAAGCCCATGCAAGTTGCAGTAGGCAAAGGCCGCAACGGGCTTATCAAAATCCCGGATATAAAATTCATAGCTAGGTTGTTCCCCGGGAACCATGTAGTGGATTTGAAACCCAGAACTTGTCTCCAGGGCAATCCATTCTATGTAATGGGAATCGATCATGGGATGAAGTTCGGAGCCCACAGAAACCATGGCCGAGTTCCTGAAAACATCCACCACGGGCACGTGCTTTTCCTTGGAGGCATCCACTGTATTGGCCACCAATTCAACCATGGGTTTGCCGCAGCAGACCACGGGGATGCTGGAATTTTTGACGTACACAATGATGTTTCCGCACATAGGGCAGCGGAAGAACGCTAGTTTCTCCATAGGACACTCCTTGTTAAGGTGAAACTAGAGGCAATTTATCTTGGACAAGAATACAGGCGCAAGTCCAATTCCAATGAAATATTTTTTACCCAAAACAGCCTTGCTAAAATTTTCAGAACTGGATAACTATTCTATTTTTAAGACATGCTTGCGACAATTCTTAAAATGACACGCCCTGTAAATATTGTCATCGCCGTGGTGACTTTAGTTGTGGGGTATTACCTGCTAGACGCACTCCCAAGCGTAACGGCAATAGAAAACCTCCCCCTCCTAGAATCTCCAATCAGCTGGGCAAGCTTTATTCTACAGGCATTTGGATTTGCATTCGCCATCGGTTTTGGCAACATCCAGAACGATGTTCTTGATTTTGAGAGCGATAAGTTGAACCGTCCCGAAAGGCCTTTACCCAGCGGAAAAATTTCCCTGAAGGCGGCAAAATTCACATGGATGACCATGATGGTTCTCACCATCATTTGCGGAATCGCCGACTCCTGCATTTACTATTTCAACCACAATACTGCAAGCGCAAAAATTTTGATTCCCGCCGCTTTCTTTATTGCGTTGGTATTGCTTTTGGTAGCCTACAACAAAAAGCTAAAGCACATTCCACTGTTAAAAAATATGACCGTGGCGTTTCTCTGCATGACGCCTCTCATTCTCACCTTGATTTACCCCAATACCTACGAATATCTAGAGACAGACATCAACGATGAGGAAATCTCTTACGTTCTAGGCCTATTCCATCCATACCCCTTCTACAAACTCCTACCGGCCATGCTGTTCGCATTTCTGCTTACCACTGCCCGCGAAATTTACAAGGATCTAGAAGACGAAATCGGGGATCTCAAGGCCGGCATTATGACTTTTCCGCTCATTGCAGGCGCACCTACGGCACGCCGCTTTGCAGGAGCGCTCATTATATTCTGCTGGGCACTCTTGCCTCTACCTGTCATACAAGGATTCTATCCTACCCTATTCTTGATTTTGACCTTGGTAACCCTCACCCCGGCCTTTATCTACATCTTGACCCAGGCCAAGAAACAGAAGTATCATAAGGCCCAAAGTTTCACAAAGATCGCCATGTTCCTTGGCCTCATATCCCTGATCGTCAGTACCGCAGTTTAAACGTTCCCGCAGCGGCCAAATTGGCCAAAAACGCATTTTCAAAATTTGTAAAACAAACATTTCAAAAACAGCTGTTTTTACACAAGTTGTAAAGAAATTGTCGTTTTTGCGCAAAATTTGCCAAAATTTTTCAAATTTTCACCCTTTGTGCCTTTTCAAAGGGTGTTTATTTTTTTGCCGCTTGATTCTCCCGCTTGCACCGATTCCGGTGAGCTACGGCCCCTGAGGCAGGGAGGATTTCATTTCCAAAGAGGCGTTATGCTCGAAGAAATTCATGAAGAATGCGGCGTTATCGGCATTTTCAATGGCGAAAACGTTGTACGTAATGTTACCATGGGTCTGTACGCTCTGCAGCACCGCGGTCAGGAATCCGCAGGCTTTGCAGTAACCGACGGCGACAAGATTCGCGTCCGTAAGTCCATGGGTCTGGTCTCCACCCTTTTGCAAGAACACAACGTGGACGAATGCCCGGGTAACACCTGCATCGGCCACGTCCGTTACAGCACCACAGGCGCAAGCACTCTGGCAAACGCCCAGCCCATTCTGGTGAGCTGTAAATGGGGCCAGCTGGCTGTAGTTCACAACGGCAACATCACAAACGCCACCGAACTTCGCCAGGAGATGGAAAACGAAGGTCACATCTTCCAGACCACTTCCGACTCAGAAATTCTTCTTCATGAAATCGCACGCACAGAAGCCGATGACTTGGGACAAGCAATCAAGAAAGCTATTACCAAATTCACCGGCTGTTTTTGTCTGATTTTCATCAGCAAGGACACCATGTACGTGGCCCGCGACGGTTTCGGATTCCGTCCCCTCTCCATTGCCCGCATGGGAAAATCCTGGTGCGTGGCCTCCGAGACCTGCGCCTTTGACCTGCTGGGAGCCCACTACGTTCGCGACATCCAGCCCGGCGAATTCTTGACCATCACAAACAACGGTCTGCACTCTGAACGCTTTGTCCAGAAGGACCGTCTGGCCCATTGCATTTTCGAGTACATCTACTTCAGCCGTCCGGATTCCAAGATCTTCGAACAGTCCTGCGACAAGGTCCGCCGCAAGATGGGTAAGCAGCTGGCCAAGGAATGCCCCGTAGACGCAGATATCGTCATCTCCGTCCCCGACAGCGCCACCACCGCAGCCCTGGGCTACGCACAGGCCAGCGGCATCCGCTTTGAAATCGGTTTGCTCCGTAACCATTACGTGGGCCGCACCTTCATTGACCCCACCCAGAACGTCCGCGAACAGAAGGTAAAACTGAAGTTCAACCCCATCGAAGGCGTCCTCAAGAACAAGCGCGTCTGCGTGGTGGAAGACTCCATCGTCCGCGGCACCACCCTGAAGATTCTTTCCAAGATGCTCCGTGACGCAGGCGCCTTGGAAGTCCACATCCGCATTGCATCTCCTCCGGTAGCACACCCCTGCTTCTTCGGCATGGACTTCCCCAGCCAGGGCGAACTTGCCGCAAGCTCCATGACTCCCGACGAAATCGCAAAGATGCTTGGCGTAGAAAGCCTGGGCTACCTCAGCGTGGAAGGTATGAAGGAATGCACCGGCGAAGGTGAAAACTACTGCGCCGCCTGCTTCGACAACAACTATCCCGACTACATCGGCATCGACGCCGACAAGTTCCGCTGCGGCTAATTTGTTCAAAACATACAAAACAAGCTTTAAAAACCGTCGTTTTTTACGGCGGTTTTTTCTTTTTCATTTACAAATAGCTATCATTTGAAAAAAGTGTGGGATATACTATGTCAACAAACAAGAAAAAACAAAGAGTCGATAACAATGACTTAAACAAGGCTTTTACAGCCTTGGCTGTTCTTGCCGTTCTTCTTGAAACAATCTTTATCATCGCCACCTATTTTTCCGCCGAAAAACAGGTCAAAACAGAAGGACGCGCCTATCTTGAAGAAACAATCGCCACAATTCAATCCGAACTAAATCGTGGGTATTCCACTTCCGAATTGCTTAAGGACCTGTACACCGTTCATGGCGACATGTTCCTGAAGGATTTTAATAGAATTTGCAATGAACTTACCAAGGACAATTTGGCAATCGGCAGTATGTACTTCGCACCGGACGGAGTCATCAAATACTCCTACCCCCAAGCGGTGGACTCCGTTACAGCCAACTACAATATGCTTTTGGACCCCATCCAAGGACCTAAGGCACAAAAAGCAATTAATGACGCAAAGGCAACCGTCGCTGGCCCCCACAATTTGATTGAAGGCGGCGAAGGATTCATCATTCGCAATCCCATTTTCAAAAACAACAAGTTCTTCGGTTTTACCATTGTGGTGATCGACAAAGAACAAATGTTAAACCAGGTGACCAAACGACTTCACTCCGCAGATTATAATTTCGCAGTTTGGAAAAGCCTCGACCCCACAGCAGTACTCGACGAAGACGGCTACATCGTCAAGAAAATGGACGGTACAAAGAAGATCAAACGAGACGTCTACCAGTCCTTTGAAATTCTCAATGATACTTGGTTCATCACCTTAGAGCCCGTCGGTGGCTGGAAGGTTTGGCCGGCAATGAGAAAATCTGTCTTGATTTCCTTATTCCTGTTCGCCATCCTGATGTTCCTATTCTACATGAATGTTCTTGCCTTAAGTCGAAAGCGTCAGCTAGAAATGGAAAAGTTCGCCAATAGCGCCAAAAGCACCTTCTTATTCAGTATGAGTCATGACATTAGAACCCCTATGAACGCAATCATTGGTTTTGCTGACCTGATGAAAAAGAATATCGACAACAAGGAAAAAGTGCTGGAATACTTGAACAAGCTTCACGCGTCTAGCGATTTCCTTTTATCCTTAATCAATAATGTTCTTGAAATGGCTCGCATTGAAAGCGGCAAAATCGTTCTTGAAGATAACGTTATCAGCACACAAAAGTTCGAAGATGTGACTGACGCAGTATTTGCAGACATGGCCAAGAATAAAGGCTTAACCTACAGCAACGAATACCACTTGATTCACGAGTATGTGGTGGGTGATGAGATGAAAATCAGGGAACTGACATTAAACATCATTAGCAACGCCATCAAGTACACTCCGACTGGCGGTTTTGTCAAGTTAAGCCTTCTGGAGTCTGAGTGCGAAAAGCCCGGTTACACCTTATTCACCGCAATTTCCGAAGACTCCGGTATAGGAATTAGTAAAGAATATCTCCCCCACATCTACGAGGAATTCTCTCGAGAAAAATCTACAACTGACAGCCAAATTGCAGGATCTGGCCTTGGTATGCCCATCGTCAAGAAACTCATCGACCTCATGGACGGATCCATCGACATTGAGAGCGAAGTTGGCAAGGGAACTAAAATTACCATTAAGCTTCCCTTGAAAATCGCCACGGCAGAACAAATCAAAAATGCAAGACTCTTTGAAGCCCAGGACTCTGGAAAAAGCGTAGCCGACCCTGAAAATAAGACAATCTCATTCAAGAACAAACGAATTCTGCTGGCAGAAGACAACGACCTCAATGCAGAAATCGCCATTGCAATTCTTGAAGAAATGGGCTTTATTGTAGAACGTGTTGCCGATGGCGAAATCTGCATCAACAGGCTCAATGGTTGTGCAGATGATTTCTATGATTTAATCCTCATGGACATCCAAATGCCTCAAATGAACGGCTACGAAGCAACTAAGGCAATCAGAAGCATGGAAAACCTAAGAAAGGCAAAAATTCCAATCATAGCCATGACAGCCAACGCCTTTGACGAAGATCGAAGAAAGGCCTTAGAAGCAGGAATGAACGATCACGTCACAAAGCCAATAAGCATAGCCGATCTTTCTAAGGCAATCTACAAGGTTTTAAGGTAAATCGACGAAAACACCCAAAAACGCTCCCGTTTTTATTACAAAAAACATACAACGTCATAAAAAAGTTATCTTTTTTTGGGGTTGTCCAGGGGAAATTTACAATATGGTGTTGGTCTATGGTAAAAAAAGAAATTCTCATTGTTGACGATTCCGAAATCAATCGCAATATGTTGCGGTTGATGCTTGAAGATGACTATGACATAACAGAAGCTGAGAACGGATCCGAAGCTCTGTCCATTATCGAAAAGGACGACCATATTTTCCGTCTAGTTCTTCTGGACTTGGTCATGCCGGTGATGGATGGTTTCGACTTTCTCAAAGAACTGCAAAACCGCAAACTATACCAACAACTCCCTGTCATTATTATATCTGCAGATACCTCTACGGAGTCCTTGGACAAGGCTTACTCCTTAGGTGCAGTAGATTTCTTTACCAAACCGTTCAACCCAAATATTGTTTCCCACCGAGTCAACAACGTCATTACCCTATACTCCCATAGCTACAAGGACATTCTCACCGGCTGCTACAATCGTAACGGTTTCATTCAGGTAGTTGAAAAATATATTCAGAGAGAAGACGACGTCAGCAAATACTCCATGGTGGTTTTTGACATCAAGAATTTCAAGGCAATCAACTCTCTGATGGGAACTGCCGGTGGCGACTATGTTCTCAAGTCTGCCAGTAACCTTATCCAAAACAGCATTCTCAAGCCGCTATTCTCCGCCCGTCTTGAAGCAGACCACTTCGTATGCCTCGCCGAAACAGCGAACATCGACTACAATAGACTTATGGAGGAGAACGGTTCCATTCTGGAATTTAACGGACGTCAACTACAAGTCAGACTTCGCGTTGGTGTAGCCCACCTTGATGGCAAGGGCCCCGCTGCCGGCTACATCGATCGGGCAAAATTGGCCCTTAGCTACATAGAAGACGAATATCTCAAGCCCTACGCCGTTTTTGACGAAACCATGGCCCAGCACTATGTGAACGCAGCTATGGTCACTTCTGAATTCGAAACCAGCCTTGAGAACGACGAGTTCAAGGTCTACTACCAGCCAGTCATGGAAGCTGCCACAGGCAAGGTGGCTTCAGCAGAGGCATTAATCCGTTGGGAACATCCAGAACGCGGTTTAGTGCGCCCCGATCTATTCATTCCCGCCCTCGAAAAAGACGGTTACATTTCCAGACTAGATCTTTTTGTAGACATTCAAGTCAGATCACTTCTGAAAAGTTGGAAAGCTCAGGGATTGCCCACAGTGCCTGTATCCGTGAACCTATCATGGATGGATTTTTACGACGCGGAAATGATCCAATTCATCTTGGACCGCATGGAATCAGACCCTTGCGGAATCGATGACGTACGATACGAAATTACGGAATCATCCTACGCCGCCATCAAGGAAAACCGTTCTGAAGTCATCAAGGAAATGCAACAAAAGGGCGTAAAGTTCCTTATGGACGATTTTGGAAGCGGCTACTCTTCTCTTGAAATGCTCATGAACTATGCTTTCAACATTTTGAAAATTGACATGAGCATTATCCGCAAAATGGAAAGTAAACCCGAAGTACCCCATATCGTGGAACTGATCATCAACATGTGCCACCACATGGGAATGAAGGTCGTTGCCGAGGGCGTTGAAACAGAAGCCCAGCTAAGTTTCCTGAAAAAAGCAGGCTGCGACTACATTCAAGGTTATTACTTCACCAAGCCGTTGCCTGAAGAAGAATTTAAGGCTTTCCTTGCAAGGCACAAGGCCGAAGGCAAAATTGCATAGCATTAGGGGTTCACATGACAATACAAGAGTTCTACGAAAAAATTGGCGGAAGTTTCGAGGATGTTTTAGGGCGTTTAAAAAACGAATCCCTTATTGAAAAATTCGCATTGATGTACATGAACGATACTTCCTTCAAAACATTGATGGACGCAGCCTGTGCACAGAACATCTCGGACACATTTCGAGCTGCCCATTCCCTGAAGGGTGTTGCCGCAAACCTCGGTTTCTTCGTTTTAAACAAAGCCGCTGCAGACCTGACAGAACAGCTTCGCCCACAAACGGCTCAGGCAGATGCAAACCTGTTAGATACAGTAAAGGCGGCACATCAACAAGTGATTGCCGCCCTACAGGAATACCAGTCAGAAAAATAGTTCGTTAGACTTGTTCATAAGTCCACTTCACGTGGTCCATCATAAAGTCATGAGCATCGAAGACCAGGCCAAACTGGTCTTTAATTTTACTCAAATCGAAGAGCATCGGTTGATCGCCCCAACCAAGATCCGATTCCACAATCTTAGACTTGGTTCCAGGATTCATGGTAAGCATCATTTCCGCAATTTCCTTCCAACTCATCCAAACAGTTCCAAGACCTAGGAAAATTTCCTCGTTCTTGTCGGATTCCAAAACCTTCATGTAGAGTTCAGCCTGCTGGCTTGCATGAATAAACTGAGTTCCATCATTCTTGATGATGTTGATATCACGGCCTTCCTTGACGGCGCGTGCCATGTCAAAGAAACGACGATCCGGCTGGGAGCATCCATCAGGGAATGCAGGGTTTCCGAAAGTATAACCCGGACGGATGATATTACGGGTCATGTTAACTTCGGGAAAATGAGTCCCGTAACCATGGGAGAAACCCAGAACAAAAGCTTCGCCAGCAGCCTTAGTGGAACCATAGAGATCCAGGGGCAAGTTGGAGGTCACTTCTCGCATGGAGGGACGCATACGACCCATTGCAGCAGTACTACTGGTATAGATGAACTTCTTGCACCCGGCCTTCGCCGCGCTTTCGAGAATATTGACAGTGGCTCGGGTATCGTTCATAAGCATGGTTGTAGGTGTTTCTCCCCAGCCCAATGCAATATGAATGCAGGCATCACAGCCAACAAGTCCATCAGCAATCTTTTCAAAATCCGTGAGGGAGCATTCAACAAAACTCACTCCAGGTTGAGACTTGAGACTAGGCACCTTATTGGGATGTCTTGTGGCAATGACCACTTCGTGCCCTTTTTTTAGCAAAGCCTTAACTACGTAATGCCCAATAAAACCTGTGCCACCAGTCACAAAAACTTTCATAAAAAACCTCTTTTCTTAAAAAAGTATATACTTTTTCCCGTTTTTTTTACAAAAATGAAAATTTTATGTATATATTAGTATACAAAAAAAGTTTATCAACAGGAGTATACGATGAAAAAAATTCTCTTGGCTCTCGCCATGTTTGCAATGTATCTTACCGGCTGTTCAGTGACTACACACCAGCTGGTTGTCGCTCACGATCACGAGATCAATCCTGATTTCTACTCAGAAATCACTCCGATTTCAGCAACCGAAGACGGTGCATGCGCTATCACCGAATTCTACGATTCCAATCTTAAGAATTACGACAACATCGTTGACATTCAGGCTGAACAGACCCGAACCACTATGGGTTTTAGCGTTTTGGTCATCAGCGATGAAATCACTTGCGACTACCGCGCATTCGGCGTGAAGTATAAAGATGGCAGCAAGATCCAGAAGTCCGAAGGCAAGAAGGGCGGTAAGAAGGCCACCAAGTCTAAAAAGAAGGCCTCCAAGAAGAAGGTAGAAGAAGAAGAGGAAGATGAGGAAGAAGAAGACGAATAGTCTTCAACAAATTTTCCAGTCTTTCTAAAAAGTCCGGGTATTCACCCGGGCTTTTTTTATCTACATTATCCATGTAAGATTTTTTCTCAAAGAGGCATTTTATGGCACGTATGCGCGTTTTAGTTTTGATGGGTGGTCCGTCCACCGAACATGATGTTTCCGTCGTTAGCGGTACCGGCGTGGTCCGCGCAATGAATCCGGACAAGTACAACATTCATCCGGTTCTTATCGACAAGGACGGCACCTGGCACTGGTCTTCCCGTGAGCTGTCTCCCTACCAGAAGGACAATTTCTCCGTGAATTACTTCCGCGGTCTGGAAGGCACTGCAGCAAACACCAAGAAAAACCCGGCCCTTTCCGAATTGCCGGACGCAGACATTGCGTTCCTCGCCCTCCACGGCAAATGGGGCGAAGACGGCCACATCCAGGCTCTCCTTGAAAACTGGGGCATTCCCTACACCGGTTGCGGCCTCCTGGCTTCCGCTCTCGCCATGGACAAGATCAAGTCCAAGGAAATCTACAAGGCCAACGGTATTCCCACTCCGGCCTACCGCGTAATCTGGAAGCACGACTTTACTGGTGACACTCTGGTCAGCGTTTCTGACGAACTGGGATTCCCCCTGGTCATCAAGGACCCTCTGGGCGGTTCCTCCATCGGCATCGGCATTGCCAAAGACTTGGATGAAGCTGGCAAGATTGCTCAGGACCTGTTCAAGGATTCCAACCGTCTTCTCTGCGAAAAGTTCATTGCCGGTGGCGAAGCTAGCTGCGGCTACATCGAAGGCGAAAAGCCCCTGCCGCCTACTGAAATGCGCATGACTACCCGCGAATACTTCGACTACGAAGCCAAGTACAACGGTGAATGCCAGGAAGTTACCCCTGCAGAATTTGCTCCAGAACTTACTGCACGCATCCAGGAACTGGTGAAGAACGCCCACTACGCATTGGGTGGTGCTGGCTACAGCCGTACCGACGTCCGTATCACCAAGGACGGCGAACTGTACGCCATCGAAACAAACACCCTGCCGGGCATGACTCCCACAAGCCTTCTGCCTCAGCAGGCCGCTTGCAACGGCATCACCTATTCTCAGCTCATCGATATGATCATCGACAAGAGCCTGTACATAAAAAGGTAGCGAGCTACCTTTTTAATTATGAATTACGAATTATGAATTATTAGATCAAGTAAGGCGGCAAGGCCGCGATTATTTAGTCTCGTACTTCATAATTCATACTTTGTAAATGAGAGCAAATGAAACTTGATCTTTTTGTAGATACATCCCGTAAGGGAATCTCCATGGCAGTGAGCTGTGTTTCCGAAGATGGATCCACATCTCCCCTCTATGCGGAAACGGTAAATCCAGATGCCCGTGGCGAAACTGCCTCAGCACTTATGGACGAACTGTTGAGCCGCGTGGGCGCAACTCTTGACGACGTTAAGCGTGTGATGGTAACCTTGGGTCCAGGCTCCTTTAGTGGTCTTCGTACAGGTGTTGCATTTTGCCAAGGAATTTGCTTTAGCGGTAAGCGCGCCCTGTACGGAGTAAGCACCCTGCAGGCTCTCGAATGTTTTGCAGACTCAACAGATGCCGCCGTTGTAATCCGCGCCCGTAACGGTTACTGGTATCTACGCCAGACTGTGAATGGATCCAACGAAGAGAATTTCATTGAAACAGCAGAAGTCGTTGCACGTCTCAAGGCAAATCCAGCAAAATCCATCGTAGTAGACGAAGCGGCACTTGCCGACGAAGCACTCAAGGCCCTGTTTACAGAAATCGGAGCAACAACAACTGTAGACGCAGGTCAAAAGCTTGATGCATGGTCAAAGCTCTTCGACGTGGTTAAGCCCAGCTTGATCCAAGAGGCCAACTACATCCAGCCTTCCTACTTCGAAAAGTTGCACTAACTAGTTTCAGAGTTCGCCAAGTCCTATGCCAATTCGCAAAATGGAAATCCGGGATATTCCTCATGTTCTTGAAATCCAGGACGCATTGGCATTTCAGGATTGGAACGAACGCCAGATGACGCAGGAAATCTCTGCAAGCTACACCTACGCAACTGTATTTGAAAATGAGCAAGCAGAAATTCAAGGTTACGCTATTTTCCATATGCTAGGTCCCGATTCAGAACTGTTGAGCATCGCCGTCAGTGAAGGCACACAACGTTCCGGAGTCGGAACTCAATTATTGCTGAATGGGTTTGAGCAACTAGACTTTGAAGCCGGAGACTGTTGTTTTTTAGAAGTCCGAGAGAACAACGTAAAAGCCCGCGGATTCTACGAAAAACATGGCTTCAATCTTTTCGGAATCCGAAAGAAATATTATTCAGACGGAGAAAACGCAGCCTTGTACAAAGCAGAAAAAGTAAAAGGCTAAGGAGTTAACGTGGCAAGAATTCCAACCAAGAAAGAAAAGAAGAAACGCTTCCAAAAGATTATCACCATAGCATCGGTGGTCTTTGTTCTTTTGGTAATATTCTTCTACCTCATCATGACCCAAAGTGGTCATTGGCTTGTAGATGATGACGAATTCGAACATGTTACTTGGGTCGCTGTTCTCGACGGTCAATCCGCAGACCTTGAACGCAGCGACTTCGCAGCAGCCCTTCTCTCTGAAGGACGGGCAGACTCAGTTTTAATTCTAGGCCGACGTTGCCTTCGTAATCGTAGCAATGCAGAATTCTACATCGACGATTTCATGAAGTTAGGCAACTTCGATAGCAATGCCGTTTTCGTCGTTCCTCACGACGATCCTTCCACCATCGGTGAAGCATACACCCTTATTCCATGGCTCAAGAAACACAAGGCAGACACTGTACTCCTAGTCACTACAGCAGCTGCTACACATCGCGTCAAAAGGATTTTCCAAAAACTTTCCGGCGACTCCCCCGTATTTCTGACAACCGACATTCGCAATTACCACTACAACGCTGACTCCTGGTACACCAACCGTGAATCCCGAAAGAATTGGCTCCGCGAATGGGCAGCCCTTGCAGTTTCCTACATTGATCTTTGGCCTGCAGGAAACCTTACCGAAAACGACTCCGCATTCTACAAGTCCATCATTTCTGTAGCCGACTACGAACGTAAAAAAGACCCCATCGTCAATCTTCAGGACCTTCTGCCAAAAGTACAAAAGAAACTTGTAGATGCCGTTCCTGAAAAGAAAAACGTAGAAGCTGAAGAAAGTTCATCGTCTTCAGTTCAGCACTCCTCATCCAGCATTGCCGAAAAAGAAAGGGAGCCAGCCAAGGCCGACTCCACTAAAAAGTAGTTTGCATTTTTAACAGCATAATAAGGCAAGTACGGCTGTCAATGGAGCATTCCAGTTGATGGCCGTTTCATTACTGGCAAAAGAACAACGTTCATCGGTATAGGAATGTCCTGGCAAAGCATCTGGATAATGGGGAACTCTGTGACCATCCTGACGGTCGCTGTTGATGCCGCCAACAATAAGACCCGGAATAGGATCCTTCACTCCGTCACCATGGCTTAAACGATGATGAGGATGCTTGGGAGAGCTCCAGGCAGAGCCAATGACAAAACTGCGATTTACCGGATTACGACCATAGATAAAGTTAATCTGTTCCCTGCACCAGAAGTCCAGATTTTCACCCTCGATTTCCTTACGCCAGGTATTAACCACAGCCAAAGTCAGAGCATGATTGCTAACGTCGCCATTACTACCCCAAATAAACTTGCGGATAGAAAGACCATAGGCATCGGATTTCTGCAAGCGCATAATGTCGGCAGCAGTTCCTTCAAGAGTTTCGCGGGCGGCTTTCTGCAATTCCAGATCAAGGTCCTGTAGAGCCAAAAGAATCCAGCCAAAGTTCTGAGTATCACGCCAATCCAGGCCATGCTTCGGCGGATTATTTTTCATGTCTTCAACTAGCTGGCCACGCAATTGCTGGAGCAATTCCTTATTCAGTTCATTGCAAAACAATGCCGCACGAGTCCAGAAGAACTCGTCATCGTAATGTTCGTCGCCATAGCCGCCGCTACCTTCAGTATTGTGAGGCCATTCCACAGAAGGATTATCTAGAGCCCACTGGTAGGCGCGTTTGGCGGCATCCAAGCAAAGGTCAGCAAAGTTAGAGTCACCCTTGCGATACACCAAGCTTGCAATTGCCAAGGAACCAGCAAAATTCAATGTAGACGTGGTAGACTTTCCAAGAATCAAGCGTTTCTGCAATTTGTCAGAATCAACGGGAGATACAAAAGCATCCCAATGTTCCGGAGTCACCTTGAAGAAGGCTCCCCCATCAACATCTTGCATTCTCAGGAAGAATTCCAATTCAAAACGGACTTCGTCCTTCAAGCTGTAAGGCAATTCAAAGGTGCCGCCATTATTTACGCTCTTAACGCGGTCACCGCAAATCAAGCAAGCCACCAACATGGACGATACGGAAACGCCTCCGTTCACAATGTACTTGCCATAGTCACCAGCATCGTACCAGCCGCCATGAGCATTCCATGTTCCTTCACGATTCATCATGGAATGGAACCCAAGGCAATCGTCGAAATGGGCAGCAGGCCTTGCCCACTTACCCGCAAACTTTTCTTCAAGTTCTACACCACTTCTTTGGAAGTAGAAAGACTTGATGTTTGCGTTAAGCTGACGTTCAATCCAGTCATTTCCGATTTCAAAAGATTCAGATTCAAAGACAACTTTTTCTCCATCGCAAATTTGAATGAAGCAGCGGCCTTCTTTCTTTACTTCGGAAAAATCACCGGTCCAAAGAACATCTCCGGAATAATCGCATACGCCCCTGTGGTCAAAGGAGCCTTCCCTAAACACTCCTTCATACGAAACGTTTTTGGAGTCATCCACAATTTTAAAGCAGAGTTTTTCGACAGAGCCGTTCCAGTTTTCAAGTTCAGCGGGAGCCAAAAAGAAAATCTTAGCAGCCTGGGGTGCATATCCTACATGATTATAGCGAATGGGGCATTTCATGCCCTAAGAATACATTTTAAGAAGGCCGCAATACAGCCTCCTCCATAAAAATATTGTTTACTCAAGCAACCGATACCGACAATTCAACAAAAATCAAAGGTATTTGCTTCTCAACAACTTAATTTCAGCCTCGTAACCAGGTAATTCATTGGGAGTTTCCAGGTAAAAAGGCAAATGCTTAAGCTTAGGATGATTAATGACCCGGACCAAAGCATCCAACCCAATAAAACCACCACCGATAACTTCATGGCGATCCTTATGGCTTCCCATAGGATTCTTGCTATCATTCAAATGAATGGCCTTCAACTTATCCAAACCGATAACCGAATCAAACTGTTCCAGCACATCATCCAAAAGGTTCACTATGTCGTAGCCGCCATCAAAAACATGGCAGGTATCCAGACAAACACCCATCTTGTCGGAAAGTTCCACGCGATCAAGAATCTCGCGGAGTTCCTCGAAGGTGCGCCCCACTTCAGACCCTTTCCCCGCCATAGTTTCCAAAAGTACGGTTGTAGTTTGCTCCGGCTTCAGCAATTGATTCAGCATGGATGTAATGTAGTTGATCCCAACCTCCACACCTTGCTTCACATGGCTCCCAGGGTGAAAATTGTACATGGCATTGGGGAAATGATCCATTCGGAACATGTCGTCTCTCATCACATCCAAAGCGTACTGACGTAAACCTTCATCTGCGGCACAGGCATTCAGAGTATAAGGAGCGTGAGCAAGAATCGGAGCAAAATCATTAGTCTGGAGCAAAGCTACAAGATTTGCAGCGTCAGCCTTGTCAAAGGGCTTTACAGAGCCCCCACGAGGATTTCTGGTAAAGAACTGGAAAGTGTCTGCGCCAATAGACAGCGCAGTCTTGCCCATGGCCAAGAATCCGTCAGAAGAGGAAAGATGACAACCGATGTGCAGCATTAGAACTCGTAATTCAAGGAGAAGGATCCGTAGATATCCTTGTATTCATCCTGCCTGCTCTGGGGGCGATAATTGCAGATTGCACCCACAGTCCAGTCGGACTTCAGTGAAGGAGTATGATGAACAGTCAAAGTAGCAGAACCGGTTACGTCCAATTCCATTTCTTCAACTTTACTCTTATCTTCTTCATAATTCAAGAAGTTCTGACGAACAGCTCCATTTACAGAAAGATCCAGAAAATCCCTGGAAATGGGGAAACTCAAGTTATCAGAAATCGCCCATTCATATTCACGCATTTCGTTACGATTGTAAATCTTGTAACGAGGATTAAACGCAAATAGATTTCTCAAATCTCCCACCTTAGTGTTCAGCGACAAGGCATAAAGCTGTTCAATGTAGTCACCGCCATGGAAATAATAACCGAGAATACCAAAAGTTTCATCAGTGAAGTCAAGATCCTTAATCAAGGTATCGTTAACAAACCTAGAGAAGTCATTGCGGAAAACCAAGCGGCCTCCAAGACGCAGCACATTATTGGGCAACTTAAACGTCAAAGCCAAATCTGCAGTTTGTTTCAAGATTCGTTCCTCGAACTGGGTAGCCAGATATTCAGCGTCTTGCATATCCTTGTAGATTTGCCAGCGATCACGGTCAACTTCAAAGGAATCTGTTTTAATGACGTCCTTACCCTTTCGTGCAGCAAACCAAGGATCATTATAGATACCAGACTCTGCAGCATAGTTACCATACATTCTTTGTGCAGTATTTCTAGTGCGATAGTTAACTGCATACTTCAAACCAAGACCGATTTTATCCGTAATCTTGAATTCATTGCCAAGATAGGCATCATGAATATAGAGTGTACGAACAGCATCCTGTTCATGATTTTCAAGGCTATCCTTGTCGGCAATGGAGAATAAGCCCCATTGCGAGAACTCAGCCATACCAAAGATATTGTAGCCGTGCTTCGTATTCTGAGCATTTTCCACATTCATGGTGTAGCCAAAAGACAGATTCCAGAAATCCGTAATTTTCTGTTTCAAGTTACCACCCACACGACGGGTATTTTGCAACATATCCGGAGAACCGGCGCTGTAATAACCAGAACCTACGTAACGCAGGAAACCCTCAATAAAGGTTCTATTACTAGACCATTCATAGGAACCAGCAACAGCCCAGTTGGGATATTCCCAGAATTTTTTGTGGGTAGGCTGAGCTTCTTCATCCACATATTCACTTGCAACTTGTTTTGCCTCAGCAAGGAGTTCTCGCAGCCTTTGCAGTTTCTGCGATTTTGTCATCATGGTATTATCGCCAAAGATGGATTCCAAGCTTGTTTCACTCAGCGTATCAATTGCAGAAGGAACATTCATCAATTTATTCAAAAGAGAAAAATTCGATGTATTAAGGCCAGCATTGGTAAAGACCTGATTTATAGCACGAATCTTACCTGCATTTGCGGTATCAGCTGCACCAACAGCAACCTGACCATTCAACTTGACATCACCAGGGAACATAAGCCATTCCCCATCAGCAAAGAAGTTGCGAGTCGTGAGAACTGGTGTCGTTGTATTCACAGAAGAGGACATACCGTCTCTCAGCAAAGGATCTTCCTTAAAGTCCTTACTTCCAATAAAGCCCAAAGTTCCACTAAAGCGGGAATGCATATTCCAGCGAACCTTACCACCAGCAACAAGTTCCTGAGTTTCCGCCTCGCCGACACCGATTCTGTCATTGTAAATATCATAGTTTTTTTCGCCCTGCAGCTTAGGCGCTCTGTACTCACCACCAAAGGCGGAAATCTGGAACATGGGAGTCTTGGGAGAATTTACAAAGATGTTCAAATCATAAGAGCCGCCAAGAAGATTGATTCCCTCCAGATACAAGGCACCTGCATTCAAAGTAATATCGCCTAATGCAGCACGTTGGTAGCGGTCTGTATAAATGGCCTGCACAGAGTGTACAGCAAACTTGTCCCACTCGTCATTGGAGATGTCAGCATTGAACTCAAAGGTTCGTCCATCAAAGGATTCCACAAGGATATTGGCATTCCAGTTAGTATAAAGGCCCGGGACCTGGAAGTAGTTGGTATAAAGTTCACCATCTTTGACGAAGATTCCATCAAACTCATAAGGCGTTGAAGAATGATGGTGACGAGTCTGGACTTTATGATAACCGATAGACATTCCTAAGTTGCCGGAACGTTTCCAAAGAGAATCCGAGCTATTCGACTTCTTGAACACAACAAGTTTCATGCCGTCAGCATAGGGATTACGAGGTTCTTCACCCAATGTTTCAACGATCATATCGAAACTTTTATCCATGTCCTTTTCATTTCCTTTAAGGGCACGTTTAACATCTTCAGGCGGAACTTCATTAGACACTAAGCCAAACTTATTAGACTGAATTACAGTGTTGCGGACAGTCAAGCGATTATCGCTATAATCAAGAATTGCAATTTCATTATTCTTGACAGAAGACGACTGGAATGTCACTTCTGCGCCATCTGTTGTTACCGCAGCAATGTGGTTTTTCTCGAAGCTGGAAGCGTTGACATTTACAGCAGCACTCTGTGTAGCCCAAAGGCCCACATTCTTGCTACCGATAATCTTACTCCACTGGATATCTACGGAACCATTGCGAACATAGACGGCCGCCTTTTCAACTCCATCCAGAACCACATCACGCATTTCCAGAGCACCACTTTCCACAACGAAACCATACTCGGCATTGGTAAGTTGAAGTCCCTGGACTTCAGATCGTTTTAGACCTGTAATGGAAACACCGTTCCACAAACCGGTAGCACCAGAGAAAGTCACAGGGTTTCCCGCGTCGCCAAGAATAACCATGGAGCCGCCACGAACATCCAAGCCAGTTCCTTCGTCAAAGCGAAGTTCTACGCCGGCTTCGATAACGAGAGCCTTATCTTCAGAAACAACTATAGTTTCCTTAACACGGTACGGAGAATTACTCTTTCGAAGAAATCCTGAAGTTGTTCCTCCAAGAACAGAACCTTCTTGAGCAGAACCTTCTTGAGCAGGGCCTTCTTGGGAGGAACCATTATCAACAGCAAAAGCACTCACGTGGAGTGCTATGGTAATCATTGCAGTTAGAGTCCAAACCTTAAATTTCATCAAGGACCAACCTCATAGATTTTCTTTGCCTTAGCCTTGAAACCGCTCTTATGAGTGACTTCAATATCAAACTGATTTACAGAGCCTCTTTCCATGGAAACTGGAATCTGATAATCCAGACCGCGAATTTGAGACAAAGCTTCCTGTAGGATTACAGCACCGTTATGCTTAACAACAACCTTGTACAAGAAGTCAGCGTCGTTTTCGGGAGAGCGAATTTGGAACTGCAGGGACTTGCTAATGTTGCGGCCAGCGCTAGAAGGCGAAGGCGGAGCCGGAGGAACCATCAGGCTTTCCTTTGCAGGACCGTCAACATCAATCTTAAACTTTCTTGCAGGGAAACAACCCATGGACTTTGAGACACTAGCCTTGTTGCCAGCCAAGTCTTCGATCTTTGCGGAATATTCGAAAATGCCCGGCTTCAATTTCAGACGCTTTTGAGTGTTACGAGAAACAGCTTCCTCTAGAACCTGGGCTCCATCAGCGGAAACCGACACGATGCCAGCGTCATTCTGCATTTCGGTAATGGAAAGGTTGGCGACACAGCGTAAAGAATCGTAGGAAGCGATAGAGAGAACGGGAGCCTTACCATTTACAGCCAAGCAAGACTTGTTCACTTGAAGCGTGATAGACTTGCTGGTCTTTACGCCGCCACTGATGAATTTCAAATCAGCCTTGGTCGCACTCCACAGTCCATTGTCATCATTAATAGGAATCTGGATTGAGAAATTGTGGACGTTGCCATCTTCTGTGCCCTGACGAATCAAATTGTTGGACTGGTAACCGTTACCAACGCTCAACACCAGAGATGCTCCGTCATCAGAAGTCTTATAGAAGCCTTCCACCAGCAAACCATCATCGCAAACTTCAACAGTTGTGGGAGTAGAAATTGAGAAACTATTCATGGAGACTGCAGCAGCGGCAGCTTCGGCTTCGGACTTGAGTTCCTGTTGGAAGGAGGCATCGGCAGCTTCAACATCCTTCACTAATTCCTTAACAGGCTTATTTTCTGCGAGAAGTTTTTCAATCTTCTTTGCGAAACGAGAGTTACCAGAAGAAGCCAACTTCAACACAACGAAGTCACCCTTACCAATCATGGTTTCACCAGCCACGATAGAAACAGGTTCTTTCTTACCGTTGGGAATAATTTCCAGCTTACCAGTTTTCAAGCCAGCAAAGAAAGTTCCTTCTCCACCAATGTAACCTTCAGTACCGCGAATAGATGCGGTTGCGGTTCCGGTCTTGAACTGGAATTTGGAGTTCTTATCCTGCAGCTTATGCACAGCAAAGTTAATATGACCTTTCTTGATGTCAAAGCGAGTTTCAAAACCACCTTCATCGTTAGGTTCCAAAAGCTGAGACATTTCTACTTCAGCGTTTTCGGCAATAGAAATAGTGCTACCATCAGGCAAACCGAAGATTACTTCGGACTCCATGCCTGTGCGGACCTTATCCGTCTGATAAATGCTAGCACCCACACGAAGCGCAGACCAGTCTAGCTGTTTAGCTTTTTGACGATCAACAGAGCCCAATGCCGAACGGACTTTGCCTACGGCAGGAGCAGAGAAAGCAATTGTAGGAGCAATTGCCAAAACGGAGAACAAGCTGATTAACGAATATTTGCCGAACATAACACCTCAACTTTCCTATATCAACGAAAATATGCTTTTTTAGTCGAAATGGATTAGATATTTTTACAATCGTGATGCAAATCAACACAAATCAAAGGCGCTAGCCTCCGGCCAATTTAACAGTATAGCCCTGCTTTTCCAGTTCAGATTTAATGACATTGCGTTTATCACCCTGGATCTCGATAGCAAAATCTTTAACAGAGCCACCTACCCCGCATTTCTGTTTCAAAACACGGCCCAATTCCTTCAACTCAGGCTCATCCAAAGGCAAGCCTGTAACAACGCTAGCCATTTTGCCTCCGCCAAGTCGCTTTAAAAGAATTCTCACAACTCCATCCCCTTGGGGGCGTTCTGCTTTCGGTTTCTCCTGCTTTATGCGTCCTACACCTGTAGAGTATACAAGAGTACTACGTTCTTCAATACCCATTAAAACCTCTCTATTTTTATATGAAAAATAATAAAGGACCCACCCTAAGGCAGGTCCTTGTTAATCTTTTGTACTTAAATCCGATTACTTTTGGGACGGACGCTTGTAACCGAAGGGTTTCAGCAGTTCTTCACTAGCCTTGGTTACGTCACCCTTCTTGTTGGTGGTTCCTGTAACCGGCGGCAAAGAGCATCTCAGCTCATTGCGGAGCTTTGTTTCCACCTTGTAAACGTAGGCGCCAGTTGCAAGCAAGCGACCATCATCAGTAATTACGTCACCATTTCTATCAGGCTTCATTTCGAAGAACATTTGCAGAACGCCAGCTTCGTTGGTGAATTCCGGATTGTTCAATTCCTGAGAGAACTTGTATTCATTGACGAAGCCACCCAGGTTGGTGTAAACCCAAATTCTAACGTCAATCTTGGAGTTATACAGGTTCATCTTCTTGATGTCCTTTTCCTTCTGGAAGGATTCCTTGAATTCGTCAGAGCAGTATTCTTCAACGTATTCATCAACATCCCACTTTTCGCTCATTTCAGCGTCAGCACCATCCAAAGATACAGAGCCAGCAGCATTCAGAAGGTCATCCAAGGTGGCCATACCGCTGATAGAGCCCGAGGAGATGTTGTCCACAGACGGAGTCTTGATGACAGGGAGCTTGATATCCAAGGACAGGGTGGGACCCAAGTGCAGGGAATCTTCAATGCCAGGATAAGGTTCTTCACCAGAGCCTTCCTTATTCTTGAAGTGGCCACCAATCAAGGTTTCAACTTCCTTACCAGAACCCGGGTTCTTAATGCTTACTGCGAAGGTCTGACCCTTTTCAGGTTCATGAGCGGAATAGTATTCCTCAACCTTTTCGCGGCTGATCTGAGTTACCGGCTGTTCCACAGCAATTTCGATATCCTTACTACCCTTCATGACAACAAGAACTGTATCAGAAGCTTCGTTACCAGCCTTGTCGCGATAGAAGCGAACAATTGCATTCAAGCCCTTATCCAAGCCTTGGGTAGTCAAGGTATCCTGCTTTTCACCATTTACGGTCCAAGAAACGAGAGCATAGTTGGAATAGATGATTTCCATCTTCTTACCCTTGGCCGGAGACAGAATTTCAACCTTAGGACCAGCCTGGTCAAGAACGATGAACTTAGACTGAGTTGCCGTGTTGCCATACTTGTTGGTGTAGCTGTAGGAAACAGTGAAGCCAACATCGCCATCTTCATTGGTAACAAGGTCACCCTTGTCATCCAGCAGATAGCTAACAGTTACGGTATCGCCCTTAGCGGTGACTTCGTAGTAAGATACCTTGTAGGCACCAATAGCATCACCAGCAGAAGTAGACTTAGTTTCGTCAGCATAGGTCAGCTGACCATTAGAGGAAACATTCAGTACATTTCCGCTATAGGCATCAGCCATGTAGGAGACAAGAACTTCCTTACCCTTCACCTTGGTTGTGTAGGTAACGGTAATGACTTCGACAGAGTCTACCTTGCCCTTTTCGTCGACAACTGCGGTCTTCAAGGGTTCGCCCTTTTCATCCGTCAGGTAGGACACCTTAACAGGGACCTTTTCGCCGTTGACAGCAACAGTATCCGTGTAGTATTCAAGAACCTTTCCATCATTGGTGGGATTGCGATACACTTCAGAAGAAGGAGTATCAAGGCGCTTGTAACCAAAGTCGTCAGCCAAAGCCTTAACAGTTTCCAGATCCTTAGCATGCACGCCCACAGTATCCAGATTTACGCTAACTTCAATTTTGGTTTTCTTGTTGCTTACATCCGGATCGTCGACAATGATAACAATGTCGTTCTTCTTCTTGTTTACATAGACACTTTCATCGGTGGAATCCACATCTTCCACAATGGTATAAATGTTTTCTGCACCAAGGCCAGTGCCTTCAGCATTAATGGTCACGGTCGGAATCTTGTTACTGTAGTAGATAGTAACAGAGTCGCAGCCTTCAAAATCCTTAGTCGGATTCTTGTAGCAACGCTTGATGACATTGGGTCCGTCCACCAACACAGTGTCGAAGGTAATCAAACGATCTTCCATAATCCAATCAATAGTCTTATTGGGATTATTGGTGTAGATGGTATGGGGATCTTCCCAGGTGGAGTCCGGATCTTCCACCTTGACAATGTCAACGTAGGTAGATTCTTCGACATTTATAACCTTGATTAGAACATTGGCTGTATCGTAGAACTCGCCATCATAAACACGTGCAATACGGACATACTCAGAATCAGCTTCATAGTCCAGACGACGCAAGAGACGAACATCGCCATTGGGTAGAATATCGAAAGTATCCTTCTTAGAAAGCATTTCGTAAGAGAGCTTGCTGAAGTCCGGATTCAAGATATCCGGGTCGACACCGACGATACGAGCAAAGATCGTATCTACAGGAGCGTCTTCACGAACCAAGAGGACCGTATCCTTCAATGTGGGCGGTTCATTTACATCAATGATGTGGATAATCACATCAGCGACTTCAGAAACACCGCCTTCAGCATCGGAAACTCTCACAGAAATCGTGTAATTTTGCTTAACTTCGTAATCGAGGTTTGCACCCTTCTTCACGTAAACACCGCCATCCGGTTCCACTTCAAAGTCGCTGGATGTACGATGGAGAGTAAAGGTAAATGTTGTTACACCATCAGGATCATCAGCATCAAGCCAGCCGACCAACACTCCAGACGGAGTATTTTCCTTAACACTCATTTCCTTTGTAGTAACATAAGGATCTTCATTTACGTTGAGCAAGCTGACAAGAACTGTATCAATAACGAACAGAGTATCAGTCTTGCCTTCGTCGTATACGTCAATCAACTTGATAGCCAGCTTGAATATAGTCTTGCCCTTCTTCAAGTTTTCTTCATAGTCAAGCACCTGGTTTGTGTAAATCTTGCCATCACCGGTCATGGAGAACAGTGCGGAATCACCACCAACCATTTCAAAGCGATGCTGTTTAAAGATCTTGGCGGTATCCAAGTCGCTAGACTTCAATGAACCAACCAGGGTACCTGCAGAATCTGTTTCAAAGATAGAGAAACGCTTCGGGTTTTCGAAGACCGGCATTTCATCGACGTCAGTCAAGTTGATGGTCACTTCAGCTTCGTCGGTAAGGCCACTCTTATCCTTTACGGTAACGCGACCAGTATACTCCGCCTTCGTTTCGTAGTCAAGTTTAGCATTCTTCGCCACACGGATAATACCAGAGAACTCATCCATGACAAACTTACCAGAACTTTCCTTCAAGAAATAGTGCAGAACCTCATCTTCATCCTTGTCACTTGCAGAAACAGAGCCTACCTCAGTACCTTCCGGAGAGTTTTCCTTAATAGTGAATTTGTAAGAAGATTCATCAAAGTGAGGCTGTTCCGGGACATCATCAATGTTGATAGTTATAGTTGCTGTATCCTTCAAGCTGGGCTTACCACCATCAGCTACAATCAACTTCAGGTAATAAACCTTGCCCTTGGTTTCGTAGTCGAAGGAATCATCTTCCTTAACAGAGATTCTACCTGTAGAAGGATCGATTACGAATAGATCTGCAGCACCTTCAGTGGAGTCGATAATGCTATAGCTCAAGGTGTGGAACGCGGTGTTCAAAACATCCTTGTCATCGGCACCCTTCACAAGACCTACAAATGTACCGGCGCCACTGGTTTCAAGGATGGAGTATTTCTGATCAGGAACTGTGGGAGGTTCGTTAACATCATCCACGATGATCGTAACGGTTGCCGTATCCTTCAAATACTTCAAACTGTCTGGGTATGTACCATTGTCGGTAACCACAACCTTGATTGTGTACTTTTGAACGTCTTCGTAGTTCAATGGCATCAAAGTTGCAATAGAACCATCAGAATTTACCTGGATTGTATCGGAAGATCCTAGCAAGGAGAACGTATGACGCTGGCCTTTATCGAAATCAAAGACCCCAAGCTTGGTGATGACGCGGGCATCAACATGTTCCTTTACATGGACTGTCGTATCATTGATGACAGGCTTTTCGTTGATGTCATCAACCATAATGAGAACATCCATGGTATCGGCAAGGCCGCCGGCATCCCTAACACGAACCTTGATAACATATTCGTTCTGGGTTTCATAGTCAAGAACATCCGCATCTTTAACGACAATCTTACCATCCAAGGTTACAGAGAATAGGTAGCTAGGATCCTCAAGCAGATAGTATTTCAAATTCTTGAAGTTGAGATTATTATCCTCATCGTTAGCCTCCAACTTACCAACAAAAAGATTTTCCGGGTTATGTTCATTAACCACAAAATCATTAGAAACGAATACAGGAGGATCATTGTCGTCAATAACATTGATGGTAATGGTAGCCGTATCCTTGAGTTCACCAGGATCTACAGCATAAACCTTGATAATATACTGAGACTTGTATTCGTAATTCAATTTTTCATTAAGAGTCAAGCGTCCAGAAGTTGCATTCAACAAGAACTTATCATCGTTTCCGCTGATAATATAATACTTCAACCTGCTGACAGGACTTTCAGGATCCCAAGACAGATCTCTCAAGGAAACAATAGCCTCCGTATTGCTCGGCATCTGGCTTTCGTGAATTTCCAATGTGGTGTCACGGAGAACAGGAGGTTCGTTGACATCATCTACAACAATGGTCACCAAAGCTATAGAATCCAATCCACCCTTATCGGTAATCCTCACATGAATACCATAACTCTGAACACCTTCATGGTCAAGCACACCCTTTGTAATCAAGGAAACCACACCGGATGCGTCAATCTTGAACAAATCAGTTCCTTCTTCAGAGAGGTCGGCCCAAGCAAAGGTATAAGTATGGAACGTGGTATTGTAAAGGTCAAGGTCATGACCAGCTACCGTTCCCAGAACATGGCCAGCGCCAGCATCTTCGTCAACGTGGAAGGTTACGCTTTCTGCCCAAGGAGTTTCGTTAATATCGTTGATTTTCACAACAACCTTAGTCGTTGCAGTCAAGGGATTTTCCGCATCGTTATCGGAAACCACAACACTCAAGGTACGAACAGAATCCTTACCAGAATTAGCTTCGTAATTAAAGGACTTCAAGGTCTCGATAACACCAGAAGATGCATCAATTTCAAATGATCCTGTAGGATCAACAGTCTTTCCATTGGAGAAGCTATAGGAAAGGACCGTACCAATATCCTTGTCAGTAGCAACGACCTTACCCAACGTCACTCGAGTCTCGGCGTGTTCATCAACGTCAAAGTCATACCTTTCAAATTCAAATGCAGGAGGTTCGTTAACGTTGGTGATTTTCACCTTCACCACCATGGTATCAGAAAGACTATTGGTAACATCGGTAATATTGTCCTTCACGATAATCATCAGATAGTAAATGGAATCCGTCTCATAATTCAAGGCAGAAGCCTTCTTCAAGGAAATAACGCCAGCATCGTTGACACTAAAGATTTCAGTAACAGCTTCATTCTCGTAAATCTTGGAAGGCAAATTGCAAGCTCCAACATCACAAGGATTCAGATACAAGTGGGTTTCATGATAGCCGGTCTTTCCCAAGACACTCTTGACGTCGGGATCGCTAAATTCGACGGTCAGCAAATTGCCGTTAGATGTAATTTCAGGGATAGATACAGAGTCAAGTTCAACTGCGAAAGCCGGTTTTTCATTAATATCATCAACTATGATATCGACGATTACAGAATCCTGCAGGTCCTTACCATCGGTAACATAAGCACGGAGCTTGTAGCTCTGCTGGGTTTCATAATCAAGATGGATAGAATCCTTAGTAACAAAATAGCCATTGTTATCATTAATGGTCAGCAATTCAAATACGGACTCGCCATTGGAATTTCCGCCAGTAATATCCTTGAAACTGTACTTCAGCTTATTCTGATCCGCAGCATCCACGTCGGTAGCATGAATTTCACCGAAAACGGAATCAAGCTTAGCATGTTCTCTTACAATAAACTTGTAGCTATCTTCATCGAACTTGGGATTTTCATTTTCGTCAATGACAATAACGGTTACACGAGCTTCATCGGACCATTCACCATCGGAAACAACAACCTTAAGCACGTGCTTGTTGCTCTTTTCATAGTCCAAGGCGCCCTTAAGATAAAGGTCATCAAAAGCCATTCCACGAAGGCCAAACAAGGTCACATCACCGGAATCAATGGAGTATGTGAGATTATCGCCATCTACATCGAAGCCAACGAGAGTCAGCAAAGAGGTATCTACAGGAGCGTTTTCACGAACATAGATGGTAGTGTCCTTAAGTTCAGGAGGATCGTTCACCGGTGTAACATCGATGTACATGGTACAGGGTTCAGAACGAGCTCCACGAACTTTTTCCTTATTGTTATCAATTTCAATAGCGAAAATCAAAGTATCATAATAAGAGCCTTCAACAGACTTGTTGTTTTCATTAAGAACAGCTCGATATTCCGTATCTTTCAAAATACCGCTAGGAATGGGCCTGTAATAAACTGCGTCTTCAAGAACAGTTTCACCATAAATAACCAAGCCCTGTCTAGGAGCTTTGATAATGGGCACCAGGAACTTGGCATCAAAGGGTTCAACACCGTCGTTCTTATAAGCAGGGAACGCACCTTCGAAAGTCAGAAGTTCATCCTCTTTGACAACGATGGTTGTATCATGGCAAACCGGAGTCTTGTCATCATCAATAATATTAATGGGATACGCAACTTCACGAGAAGAACCATCTTCGCCAGAAACAGCGCCATCCATATCAAACATTTTCAAAACGAACTGTTCGTCATTTTCCAGAATATCATCGTTGTACACAACAATGGGAATCTTAACAGAGATTCCGCCCTCTTCAATACGAGCGGTCTTGTAACTGTTTGTTCCATTACAAAGGATAAACTCGGAACCGCTAGACACAACGTCCTGCAAGCTAGCAAGGAAGTTATCTTCAGCCATGCCTGCATCCGGATTTCCCTTAAATTCAAAGCAATACTTGAACTCCACGCCAGTCTCGGTTTCCTTATTCAAGGTCACGTTAATGTACTGAGGGCCTTCAACGCCTTCGTAAATTTCTTCGACATGGTCAGTCTGAGGAGTGGGAGCATCGAAAGGAACAAAACGGAAGCCAGAACCGTCTACCTGGTCACCGATAACAATTTTGTTTGCAATGAACTGACCTGCAAACTTAATCTGGTTTTTAACAGTGATTGTACCAGTACTGATGAAGGAACCCTGGATAGGATACTGGTCTGCAATAACGGTCAAGTCATGAGGGAAATAAATAAGGAGGTTACCTGCATAATTTTCATTTTCCTGAATTTTTTCGTCCAATACAGTGGTATAGGTTCCGGAAGCTTCGTTAAATACAGAACCTTCGCCAACGTAAACAACTTTCAATTCCAAGTAATGAAGCGTATGACCGGCCCCATCACTAGAAATATCATTTACGAAAATTCGAGTCAAACGGCCTCCCTTGGGCATACGGACATATAGCTTGGTCCAGTCGTCACCGAAAGAAAGGGAATTCAGGTAAAGATCGTACATGCCTTCACCAGGAGGCACATCAATATATTGCGTCGTACGAGAGGGAACACGAATGCTTTTGCTAAAATCATGAGTGCCAGTAAGAACAGGGACAGAGGCGTCACTCATGACTGGAATAACTTTCTTGGGATCGCAGTCGCCAGTAGTAGACGCACCTGGAATCAAAGTACCACCACCAGCACGAATTCCCTGTTCCACATTCCCATTATAGGAATTCAAGCAGTTTGTACCATGGAACTGGTTACCTTCGCTGGATGCAGCAGAAAAGTACCGTTGAACACGAACCGGACCTGTAGTAAACTGGGTAATCTTTCCGTTCAACTGGATGTCGGTACCAGAAACAACGGGACCACCCAAAAACTGTTTTTCGCCATCGGCAATAATGGGACCAGCTGCAGTACCAGTGGCGCCAGTCTTGTCTGTAAGAGAATCTCGAGAACCCAGAGATACGCCATTGGTTCCCCAGATTTTGAAGCGCATCAAGTAATTCCAGTAACTTTGCTGGACTTCGTGAGACTCGCCAACACCGTTAAAATGAAGGGGTTCTACATCGGCAGCAAAAGCCGTAACGGCCAGTGCCAGTACAGATGCAATTTCAAAAACTTTTTTTCCAAACCACATAGTCCATCTCCCTGATTGATGGCTTAGTGAAACAATATACCAGTTCTCTGCAAAACTATTCCAACTTGGAATAGTTCCGCTCCTCAACCAAATATACCCGTGAAAAATATACTAAAATTATCTTACATTCTCAAGTCGGCCGTTTATAAAGTGTTTACAAAATGGCGAATTTTTACAACAGAGCAACATTTGTCACATTTTTTTGCAGATTCGTAAGCTAACTCCTTTTGTAATAACACGTTACAATCATACCCCAGAAACGGGCAAAAAACAGGCCTGACACAGCACGATGTAAACAAAAAGTTTACACAGATAGCCTCATCACAGATTTTCACCATTTTGCGCCATGTCCCTTGGCAAAAATCCCTGTTTTTTCTATAATTTGAAGTCCTAGGCCCTGCGCAATGACTATTTGCGGGCAAATCGCCAGGGCGAAAGCAGCAACGGACTTGCGGATTTTTATGTGCTCAGGTAGCCTAGGATTTTTTAATAACCCGACGGAAGAACACCTCGGGTTATTTTTTTATTTTTGCACAGCCAACAATTAATTGTCAATCCTTCATCTTTCATTCTTCACTGTTCACTATGATTCTCTGGACCATTCGCCATACTAAGCCTTACAATCCCAACGACGTGTGCTACGGACGTTTGGACTTTGATGTCTCCCCCTCTTTTGAAGAAGAAAGCGATGGTGCCATCAAGGCTCTGCTCGAAGCAAAGGCCAAGCCCACAAGATTATTCTGCAGCCCCCTGCTCCGTTGCCTGCGCCTCGCAGAAAAAGCATCCAAGGCTACGGGCCTGCCCATGGAAAAACGCGACGAGATTCTGGAGATCAACTTTGGAGACTGGGAAGGTCAGAAGTTGACAGATGTTCCTAAAGAAGAGATGCAGGGCTGGAAATCAAACCTCCGCGGTTACAGATTTCCTAATGGAGAATGTTTTTACGACATCGACAAGCGTGCCCAAAGCCTACTGGATTCTCTTGACGACGACGGCGAGTTTCTGTGGGTCAGCCACGCAGGAGTTATTGCATCGTTGCAACATTTCGCCTGCGGACTCCCCGACGAAGAATTTGTGGAAGGAGCATTCAGTTACGCCATGGTAACCCGATTTGAATTCAAGCGCGACGCCGATGGACACTACCGCGGGACCTACACAAAGATTCACGACGGAATTCAGATGGTTCCGTTGAAAATCGGGTAAAGAAATTCTGGGATAACTTTAGAAATCAAAGGTAAACACAGCCTGGGCACCTCCGCTAAGCGAAGGAACAATAGCCATGTGCATAGGATTGTCAAAGTCGCTCAACAAAGCATCTACGATGGCATCCCCAACGGAATACAGATAAAGTAACGCAGTTGCCCAAATATACTGGTTTCTATTTTTTCGGTAGTAAGTAACACGTTCCTTGACGCGGTCTAAATCCGCAGAGCCCGGAGCCTCAGCAGAAAGAATATGCTTTCGGTCCAAATAGTAGTTCACCATGTTCTGCGAAGTCCACACGCTGACACTAGCTCCGATAAAACTCATGTACAATAGGCCAGCCTTACCGAACTCCCCATTATACATTTGACCAAAACCAGGAAGCAGCGCCCAAAGCAAGGCGTTTTTCATACTGCGTTCTTCTACACTGCGATGGTTATTATTCCACCAAATACCAAAGGCATCAAACATGCCGTAGAGCTGTAAGCCGCAAAGCCAAGCCATTTCAGCTTTGCGCAAGTCCTCCTGCTCCATTTTCTTATCACTGTAATTACGGACTCGGTTCACATAATCGTTACGGGAGCCCTGATACAATCGCAAAACACTGTCGGGTTCTCCAGCTCGCGCTGCATCAATTAAGAGTTTTGAATAGTGCGCCACGGAATCCTGAAAAGGCCTGGCCTGCTCCATGACACGATCATATTGGAAAGCCTTGTTAAAGAACACCTCATAGACAAGGCCCAATTCAAAAGCCGTTATAAAACCACCACGAACATAGTGGCCTGTGTAATACTGGCCGCCACCGGGCAGAACGCTCAACAGCATCGTTGTCAAAAGGGAATTATGTTCCGTGGGAATATCCCATTCGTTCACGGTCAACGTGTCGATGGCCTCAATGCCCGTAACCCCCTTTTGCAACGGACTACCGGCAAAAGCGGATACGGAAAGCAGCAGCGCCGCCACCAAACCGACCATAAAGGAACGAATTTTCATTGAAACAAATATATAAAAGTTGCTTCCCCACGTTTTACGTGTTTTAACACAGAATGGCTTTTTCTATTTTATCCTTCGCCTCAAAAATTTTTCTTGAAAAAAATATTTTGCGACATTTTTTGACACCAAACTGTTTGTATATTTGAGTCATCAAAGGAACGAAAATGAACAACGAACTTGACATTCAGCAGTTGGCAACCAACATCAAGGACGCCCTGATCGAAAGAGGTGAAATGATGGCCACTGCAGAATCCTGCACCGGGGGCCTCGTGGCAAGCCGCATCGTAGACATCGCCGGCTCATCCGCGGTTCTCGCCGGCGGCATCGTCGCCTATCAGAACGAAGTCAAGGCAAACTTGTTGAACGTTCCCCAAGAGATTCTCGATACAAAAGGTGCTGTAAGCGCAGAAACTGTTTGCGCCATGGCAGAAGGTGCAAGGCAGAAATTCGGCTGCGAATGGGCCGTAGCCACCTCCGGAATCGCAGGTCCTGGCGGAGCAGAACCAGGCAAACCCGTGGGTACCGTATGGATGGCCGTCGCAAATAGCAAAAAAAATGAGGCATTTTGCGAAATTTTTTCAGGAAATCGCACTGAAGTCCGAGAAAAAAGCGTGTATAAGGTATTGTGCAAATTATTTTTTGAAATAAATAAACAGAAAAGCACTTGCACAAAAGAACACTAGTTTATATATTTAGAACAGAAAAAACAAGAAAAAACGGAGTCAAACATGACTAAGAAGACAACCAGTGCAACTAGCAACCTTTCCGCAGACAAGGCAAAAGCAGTCGAAGCTGCCATCGCCCAGATTGAAAAGAATTATGGAAAGGGTTCCATTATGGCCCTCGGCCAGCAGCCCATTGAAGATATTCCGGTTATTCCGTCCGGTTGTATCCAGCTTGACATGGCCCTGGGTGTAGGCGGATTCCCCCGCGGCCGTATTATCGAAATCTACGGACCTGAATCCTCCGGTAAGACCACCCTTACCCTCCATGCCATTGCAGAAGCCCAGAAGCTCGGCGGTGTTGCAGCTTTTATCGATGCAGAACACGCCTTTGACGCGGTCTACGCACGCAAGTTGGGTGTCGACATTGAATCTCTCCTGGTTTCCCAGCCCGATACCGGCGAACAGGCTCTCGATATTGCAGAAACCTTGGTTCGTTCCGGCGCAATCGACATTATCGTAATCGACTCCGTGGCAGCTCTTGTCCCCCAGGCAGAAATCAACGGCGAAATGGGCGACAACCACGTAGGTTTGCAGGCTCGTCTTATGAGCCAGGCCCTGCGTAAGCTCACCGGCATTCTCTCCAAGTCCAACACCTGCATGCTGTTCATTAACCAGCTGCGTATGAAGATTGGCGTCATGTTCGGCAACCCCGAAACCACCACCGGCGGTAACGCACTGAAGTTCTACGCCACCCAGCGTATCGACATCCGCCGCATCGCAGCAATCAAGGATGGTGAAGACGTTATCGGTAACCGTACCCGCGTCAAGATCGTCAAGAACAAGGTGGCTGCACCCTTTACCCAGTGCGAATTCGACATTCTCTACGGTTGCGGCATTTCTCGCGAAGCTTCCATCTTGGATCTGGCTGTTGAACTCGACATCATCCAGAAGAGCGGTTCTTGGTTCAGCTACAACAACGAACGCATCGGCCAGGGTCGTGAAAACGCACGCCTCTTCTTGAAGGACAATGCAGAACTCTGCGACGAAATCGAAACCAAGATTCGCGAAAGCATGAAGGACGTAGAACTCTTCAAGCTTAACGAAGGCGACGCCCTTGCTGCAGACGACGAAATCGAGCTCAGCGCCGACGAAGCATAGTTCTAAAGTTTCGTTCTAAAGAACCACAAAGACGAATTCCTTGCGAAGCTCTTTGCCCTCCCCCGCAAGACGAAATCTTCTCGAGGTTCTTTAGAACTGCCTTACGCAGTAAAATTTTCTTCCTGAAAAAAAACAAACCTCGGTTGAATCTTTAGCCATTGGATTCGACCGAGGTTTTCCATTTTCAATTTTCATTTTACTATCTTACGACCCATGTTAAGAAAGTTCCTGGCAATTACAACATTCAGTGCATTGGCTACAACTACAGCCATGGGGCAAAACTCCTGCCCTCACTTCCTGCTGAATTCCGCCATGGTCGTAAACATAGAAGGTCACTTCGTCAACGAAAAGAATTCCCGTTCCAATTTCTTTACGGAATGGCACCACCATCCCGAAAGTCTGGACACCTTTTTCGTTCACTTGCCCAACCAGTCTCAGTACAATTTCGTGACCGCAGGCGCATACCGTTACATTACATTCCCCGGCACTAAAGTCAAGCGTCAGCTAGGCTTGCACCACCTTAAGGAACACATCGGCGCAACACCTCTACGACTGGACGACATGGAACTGCTTGCAAACGGCCAATTCCTATGTAAGGATCCCAGCGAGCAAAAACCAAACATTCTGTCTACCGCTTTTTCAAATATGTGGTGGAGCCTTGTGGCCGACAGCCTTCCCCAGCCCAGCCGCGTCACCATGCGCGGAGCACGTAAAGAGGCAAGAACCTTCACCATCCGCCAATGGAAGATTTATTCCGGCGAGTCCTTGCCCACTCTAGTCAAGCTGGAAAGTGAAAATTACAATGGAGAACTGTGGATACGTTCCGCCTACCCCATCCAGGCTCTGGAATCCGACCCGTTGAAAAAAAGCGTAGAAAAACGCCCCAAGTTCGAAGAACCTGACTTATTCAGAAAAATTCCTGTTAAAGGGGAAAGAAAAATACCCTTGATACTTAAGCTGAATCAGGAACTTTTGCGGGAGTGATCCGTTGTAAAAGCGCTTTTCTACACGGCGCCAGCCACCCACCTGTAAAGAAACATTCTGCATACCGTCGTTCCAGGAGAAATGAGGGCCCACCATGGCCTTGCCATAACTGAGAGATTCCTTCTGGACTGTATTCTTACTGCGTAAATATCCTGTTCTGTAGAAATCAGATTCAAAGACCATGGCCACATTATTGTTAAAGGGAATGCGACCGAAGATTTCAAGAACAGTAAGGAAATCGCGACTGAAAACCGGGATATTACGTTTGTAGTCGTAGCTTTTCCCATCAAAGTCAGTACTGATGTCAGACAGTATATAATGCAGGTTCAGCCCCAACACAGAACCTAGAGGGAATTCATAGGAAAGCGTGATGCTAAAGTCAAACCACTGTGCATAATCCCAATCGTTATCTTTCTGCCAAATATTGTCAACAACGTAATCGGCGTTCCAGGTTTCTGCAATTTTGCCGCTACCTTCCACCTCAGCGTTAACCATTTCGATATTAGATCGGAAGAACAGATAACTTTCATAGGTAAAGTTCAGTTCAATCTGAGGATTTGTCTTGAAGGGGTGTAAACCTATGCCGGCAGAGTATCCACCATAGAAGGGGGTCAACTCCAGGGCGCCGTCCATTCTCCAATAGGAGGGAACTCGTTCCAGAGTATCGCCATAGGCAATCTTGTCGATAGGTTCAAGCCAAGTATAATGAAGCGCACCAAAGGCCTGTGGCAACCATTGTCCCCAGACAAAGGGAGTGTTTCCCACCAGCTGCCAGGAAAGATTGGGACCGTAGCGGAAGCCACACTGGGCGCTTTCGTTAAAGCCCTCAGCACCGGCACTGGCAGTCAGCAGCGCCACGGAAAGCAATAAAATCTTGAAAAAGCCCTTCAAAACAATCATTTCAATGTAAAATTAAAATTTTTTTCAACTATTGGCCGATTTAATTCTTATTTTGTGGTCAACAAAATTTAAAGGATCCATTATGAAGCTTTCTCATCTGTGCGTGCTTGGTATCAGCGCCCTCATGTTCTGGGCCTGCACCAACCGTTACTCTTCTCCTATTCTCATTGAACGCGGCGAAGGTCGTAAGGAATACGAACGTAACTACTTTGCCATCAAAGAAAGTATGGGCATCGACAAGCGCTTGAAAGACGTGTTCAGACAGGGTTATATCGAAGAAGGCATGACCAACGACATGGTGAACCTCCTTTGGGGACCTCCTGATCACGAAACTTCTAACGAAAAGTCCAGCATCTGGGAATACTACACCCGCGAAGGCAAGCTCATTACCCGCTTGATCTGGAAGCATCCGGACCAGGCCCGTTTGAAGGGCTACGAAGATGAATGGATTCTGGAAAAGATCGAGGGCGACCGCTACGGTGGATCTCCGGCACCCCAGTCCAAGTACTCTAGCAATTACTAATTCACATAAAAAACCGCCCGGACCTCCCCTGGCGGTCTTTTTTTTACTAAATTTACGCACGTTAAATTTTCAACCACTCCAAGGAGTTAATTATGCGTCAGTATATCATTGCTGGTAACTGGAAGATGAACAAGACCGTTAGCGAATCCGTTCAGCTCGCTAAGGATATCGTTGAAGCCGTTAAGGACGTGAAGAAGACCGAAGTCGTCATCGCTCCGACCTACCTCGCTGCTGCTAAGGTTGCAGACGTTGTTAAGGGCACCAACGTTAAGCTCGCTATCCAGGACATCCACTGGAAGGACCAGGGCGCATACACTGGCAAGGTTTCCGTTGACATGGTTAAGGAAATCGGCGCAGAATACATCATCATCGGTCACTCCGAACAGCGTCAGTACTTCCACGAAACCGAAGAAACCGTAAACCTCAAGGTCAAGAAGACTCTCGAAGCAGGCATCAAGCCCATCATCTGCATCGGCGAAACTCTCGACGAACGCAACGGCGGCAAGCTGGAAGCAGTTCTCTCCACTCAGGTCAAGGGCGCTTTCGAAGGCGTTTCCGCTGAAGACGCTGCTAAGTGCGTTCTCGCATACGAACCGGTTTGGGCAATCGGTACTGGCGTTACCGCTACCGACGAACAGGCTCAGGACACCCAGGCTTTCGTACGTTCCGTTGTTAAGGAAATCTACGGCGAAGCAATTGCTGAAGGCATGCGCATCCAGTACGGCGGCTCCATGAAGGGCGCAAACGCTGCTGGCCTCCTCGCTCAGAAGGACATTGACGGCGGTTTGATCGGTGGTGCAGGCCTCAAGGCTAACACCTTCATGGAAATCATCGCAGCTGCAGAAGCTAAGTAATTTCCAGCCATTCGAAACTTTTAACTACTCAAGGTAAATAACACTATGACAACTCTCTTTTGGATCGGTATCGTCCTCCACGTGTTCCTCTGCTTGTTCCTCATGCTCCTCGTTCTGGTTCAGAACGACAAGATGGGCGGCCTTGCAGGTCTTGGCGGCATGACTTCTCAGTCCGCCTTCTCCACCGCTGGTGCAGCAACCTTCATCCAGAAGTTGACCCGTGTCGTTGCCGTTATCTTCTTCATCGTCGTGATTGGTCTCGGCCTGATCGTTGCTAAGCAGGATCAGACTGTTGAAGAATCCGCTATGCAGAAGTCCACTCGCGAAAACGCAGCTCAGCAGGCTCCGGTTATTCCGGCTCTCCCCGCTGACTTCGGTGCTCCGGCAGCAGTTGAGGCTGCTCCTGCAGCAGAAGCTCCGGCAGCTCCGGCACCTGCCGCTGAGTAATTAAAGTTTCGCAAGAAGCTTTATAGTTGCTGAACGATCGTGCGAAAGCACGCGGGCAGCAAGCGCGCGGTCGTGGTGGAATTGGTAGACACGCTAGCTTGAGGTGCTAGTGGGAGCGATCCCATGACAGTTCAAGTCTGTCCGACCGCAGTAAGAAGTCCAGTCGAAAGATTGGGCTTCTTTTTTATGCATAATCAGCATTTCGCACACAGGCATTTTGTAGTTTTAAAAAGGATTGGTTAAGGGATTACAGATTTTGGGGAGTTGGTTATGCACGAAAATCGATCCATATTATTTCTGATTTTATTTTGTTTGACAAGCGTTTGCTTCGCCATAGATGAGCCGGGTTCCGCCCCCCACCCTAGCATACCAACAGAACGCGCAATGGCAGCAAGTCGCGACCAAGTAATGGAAGCGCTTAAGGCCAAGGATTTTCAGATCGCCGAACAATTTCTGGACGAACATCCTGCCAGCAAAAAATCGATACTTTTAACAAGCATCGAATACATCCAGTTAGCGCTATACATTGGCCGCTACGAAGAGGCTTTAGCTTTATGGGCAAACGCTCTTTCCCTAGAAAGGGAAGTAGCTATTCACCCTCACAACCAAGAAAGCTTTTCCAAGAATATTTTGCACACCAAGTGCAAGCACAACAAAATGTGTGAACCAGATGAACTGTCCGCATTTCTGAATGAATTTCTTGATTTTGATGACACAACTTCAACGGTCAGAATCTTGAAAAAGATTAGAAAGGCCGAAGTTTCCCAAGAAACAAAAGACTTGGCAAAAGTTTTTATCGCTCTTAAAAAATTTGCCAGAGTAGAAACCAGATCCCAACACCTGCGCTATTACGACACGGTTTACGTATCCGCATTGGGCTACCCCATCATTTACCTTCCCAAAAAAGAGACGTTGCTACAAATCATCAATACGGTAAAAGCGTTCACGACAACATACCCCAATTCGCCATCAACAAAACACGTCTCCAACATACTCGAGGAATTGCAGAGCGAGTACAATCGCCTTGACGAAAACGAAAAAAACGTGTACGGCAAGCCCTACACTGGAGGCATTGGCGTTGAGTTTTTTATTTCAAGGGTTATTCTTCACGATGCAGGGGAATTCTTTATCGCTGTCCCCATTCAAAAGGACAGATTTATCTTTACCCCGTTTTTCGGAGGCTGCGAATCTGGCGAGCGCCAACATTCTGACGACGACAAAAAAAATGATGACAACAAGAAACTATATCCCAAATGGGAGAATGTAGGGATGACCTTAGGATTAGACCTTTACGACAGCAAGCGACTGAAGTTCCAGCCCTTTGTCGGCGGAGCATTTGAAGGCCCCGTTATGTTGGGTTCCCAGCTTGATTTTAGATTTCTCATGGAATCTAGTCCGGGTGAATTTGGAGTCATGGGATATCTTTCTTTAAAAGCACGATTCTCCATCGAATGGCTCCCCGGAAATGGAATCTATAGCAACTTCGGTTTAGGCATCGGTGCACACTTCTGGTAATTGATTGCTAAATTTTCATTGTTGAAAAGGAGATCCCGGCTCTGAGGCCGGGATGACATTTGAAGATAAAGGTTTTATATGAACAACAATTTGGTTTCTCCTGTTGGTATTCTTGGCTTTGGCGTTGAAGGCCAGAGCACACTTCGTTATCTGTTCCGTGAAGGCGTTAAGGAAATCGTCGTGATGGACAAGAACCCGGTGAACTTGCCGGAAGTTCCTGCAGGCGAGAACGTGAAGGTTTGCAGCGGCGAAAAATATTTGGACGGACTCAGGGACTGTGTTACCGTGGTGCGCTCCGCAGGCGTGTATCCCATGAGCCAGGAGCTGTTCACCTTCCAGATGAACGGCGGAATGATGACCAGCCAGATCCAGTTGTTTTTAGAACAAACTAAGTCTACAAAGACCGTAGGCGTTACCGGCACCTTGGGCAAGGGCAGCACCGTCAGCATGATCAGCCACATTCTCGACAAGTGCGGCAAGACAAATATCATTGGCGGAAACTTCGGCGTGCCCGCTCTTGATTTGCTGGAAGACGATTCTGCAGACCGCATCAGCATTCTGGAGCTTTCCAGCTTTCAGTTGATGACCTTGTCTATTTCGCCGGACGTAGGCGTAGTTCTGCGAGTCAGCACTGAACACTTGGACTGGCACAAGACCGTTGAAGAATACCGCGACGCCAAGGCAAACCTGGTGCGTTGGCAGAAGAACGCCGGCACTTGTGTTTACCTGAAGGACGCTGCTCCCTCCGCAAAGATCGCCAGCGAAAGCCCGGCCCGTAACAAGCTTTCTGTAAGCGTTGCCGACGGCGAAAACGGCAGCAACGACGGCAATGCCGTTATCGAAGGTTCTACACTCACCATCGGTAACGACAAGCTGTTCCTTAGCGACTGCAAGGTCCGCGGTATTTACCAGCTGGAAAACATGGCTGCAGCCACCTTGGCTTGCACTGCCCTGGGCATTAAGGTGGCCGACGCCTTCGAAGCCCTCAAGAGCTACGAAACCCTCCCCTTCCGTATGGAATTCAAGGGCGAAAAGAAGGGCATCGAATTCTACAACGACAGCTACGCCACACGCCCCGATGCAACCATCGCAGCCACCGGCAGCATGAAGCGCCCCTTCGCACTGATTCTTGGCGGTTCCGAAAAGAACGCAGACTTCACCGAGCTTAGCGAAATTCTGGTGAAGGACCGCCCGAACCTGAAGCGCGTAGCCCTCATTGGCGCCACCGCGGAACGCATGCTCGCCGACCTGAAGAAGGCTGGTGTAGACGCCGCCGGCATCAAGACCGCCATCTTCCCCACCCTGGAAGAAGCCTTTGCAGACAGCCTCGCTATTGGCGAAGGCGGTACCGTCATCATGAGCCCCGCCTGCGCAAGCTTCGGTCTGTTCAAGAACTACAAAGTCCGTGGCCAGGTTTTCGACAAGCTGGTCGCCGACGTGAAGTAAATCTCTGAACAAAAATCGCAAAAAAAATTAAGACGGTCTACCCAAGGCCGTCTTTTTGCACAAAAGGGTTTTCCGGCAAAGAGAAGATGTATTGAAAATCATTATGGCCTGAGTGTTTGAATTGGAGTGAGTCCGACGAAGTCGGGTGTAGCCGAAGGCGGAGCGTCCCGAAAAGACAATTACCGAGCTTTTTAATTTTTTCTAAAAAAATTAAAGAAAATACGCCCTTATCCCTTTACAAGAGTCAAAAGTATTTATATCTTTGTGTCGCTCTCGAAAGAGGGTGTTCCATTAAGGATCTCGCGGTCGTGGTGGAATTGGTAGACACGCTAGCTTGAGGTGCTAGTGGGAGCGATCCCATGACAGTTCAAGTCTGTCCGACCGCAGTAGAAAGACTCAGTGAAAACTGAGTCTTTCTTTTTTACATATCCCCCAAAAAATTCACGAAACTATCGGCGCGGCCTCTAGCTTTTTATATAAAAAAGCCCGCCCTATAGGGCAGGCTATTTAAAGCTGTTAAACGGGAAAATTTACTCTTCCTCAGAATCTACGTCCTCCTCAACAGCCTTCTTCTTGCGAGATTTCTTGGATTTTCCCGCAGACTTCATATCGCCGTCCTTACGATCGTCCAAAGCATACTTGACTGCAACGCCAGAGAACTTACATCTCTTGGAGAGTTTAAATGCAAAAAAGTTCTTTTCACGGACTGCCATAGAAATATCGATGATATTGTCATATTCGCCATTTGTGTAATCAGAGATAAACTGAACCACATTGCACCCCATCCAATCAGATTCCACATACGCAAAAGACTTTATATTGGCGTGATTTTCATTGGTTGCAGCCACGGCAAAAGAACCCGAAGTGGCAGGGAGAGAACCCCAAGATACACAGCCAGTAAGGCTCAACAAAGCAGCACAAGCAACCGCAAACAAAATTTTCTTCATAGAAACTCCTTATGTTAAGGATTCGTAACAAACTATAGATTTTTACACAAGCAAGTTCAACATGATTCCAAAAACAAAAATCTCTTAGTGATGTGAATCAAGCAACAAACATCAAGTCTATCCGATTTTTAAGCATTTCTAGAATTTAAAGGATACTCAGCTTTTTCTATCTTTAGGTACATGAATCGTTTTGAACTGATAAAGACCTCCAAGAAGTCCAAGGCTCGCCTAGGTGTGCTTCACACGGACCATGGCGATATTCATACGCCAATCTTTATGCCCGTGGGCACCGAAGCCACAGTTAAGTCAGTGACCCCTGCCCAGCTGAAGGATTTGAAGGCTGAAATTATCCTGGCAAATACCTATCACTTGTATTTGCGCCCCACCACCCCGAAGATCGCCGCAGCTGGCGGTATTCACAAGTTCATGAGTTGGGACCGTCCGGTTTTGACCGACAGCGGTGGATTTCAGGTATGGAGCCTAAAGGATTTACGCAAGATCAAGCCCGAAGGTGTGGAATTCAGAAGCATTTTGGACGGTTCAAAGCACTTTTTTAGCCCCGAAACCGTAATGAAGGCCCAACGAGAAATCGGCGCAGACATCATTATGGCCTTTGACGAGTGCACCCCCTACCCTAGCACTGAGAAAGAAGCGGAACATAGCCTGAACTTCACCCTGAAATGGACCAAAGAAGCCATGGATTGGCTGAAGAATAATCCAGAAATTCACGGTTACGAACAGAAGTTCTTTGGAATCGTCCAAGGAGGCATGCACAAACACCTGCGTAAGCAGGCAATTGAGCGCATTGCGGAACTGGAACCGGATGGATTCGCCATGGGCGGCCTCTCTGTAGGTGAACCTACAGAAACTATGTACGAAATTGCAGATTTCTGCACCGACTACCTCCCGAAGGACCACGCCCGCTACGTGATGGGCGTTGGCACTCCCTGGAACCTGCTGGAACTGATCGGCCGAGGCGTGGACATGTGCGACTGTGTGATGCCCACCCGAAACGCACGAAACGGCATGCTGTTCACCAGCGAAGGTGTCTTGCGCTATAAAGCCGCCCGTCATGCAGAAGAATACGACAAGCCCGTGGATCCCAATTGCGATTGCTACTGCTGCCGCAACTTCAGCCGCGCCTACCTGCGCCACCTGCACCACGCCGGAGAATCCCTGGGTTTCACTTTGGCCAGCATCCATAACTTGCATTTCTATCTGCACCTGATGCAGGAGGCAAAGGACCACATTGCCGCAGACGATTTCGAGGAATGGTCCAAAGCCAAAATCGAAATCTTGCAGAGAGATTTGCAATAGAATTGCAATCCAAACCTTGAACACAAAAAAAGTGACCCGCCGGCGAAGCCGGCGGTTCTTCATATACGGGCGTAGCCCTACAATACTAGCGGCGTGCAAGGGCACGCACGTCGTTCTGCCACCTGCAAGGGTCCTTACTAGGCCGCCCGTAAACGGGCACTACT
>JAZLKF010000013.1:0-21085 GCA_045597525.1 Fibrobacter sp.
GCCAGCAGGGAAAACAGAAAAGCCGAAATCATCTGATCCATTGCCACTGTTCCATCCACTATTTGCTTTCAGCTTGGTTCCTGCACCACCGGAGCCTCCTACTGCATTGGCAAGAGCATCCCATTCGCCGGTTGTCGGTACATGCCAGCCAGGCATCAAAGTCGCCCTATTGTCATTAAGGTGCTTTACAGCATGCCAATTGTACAGCAAGCCATACTTATTTCCATTAACTCCATAAGTAGCTTCGCTATTGTTGTAATACCAAGCAGCTGGTGTTGACGGGCTTCCTCCTGGTCCAATTGCGATTTCTGAAGCCTTATAATCAAGGTTTTCAGCCAACCACGTTACACCATTGATAGTTACCGTGCGATAAGTACGACCACCAATGTCGGCTACACCTGGGTTAAGGATTGTTACAGTTCCAAGGCCAGCACCACTAAAATTCGCCCCATCAACGACAACTGCGTAACTCGTGTAAGCGGACGGAACATACACTGGAAGGCTTTTATAACCAATGTTTCCATTTGAATCGCAGATGATAAACTTATTGCCGCTTACAGGAACAATCGGTTTCATCGAAAAGGATACTTCGCCGCCACCACCGCCACCGGTGATTGCTGCAATCAGGTCGGGACAATCCGCGAGAGCTGCTCCCGGAGGAACGATAACGTTTTTTGCTTCAATGGCGGCCAGAATGTTAGATTTTACACCCTGGAGTCTTGTAATTTCATTTTGAATCGACATATATTCCCCTACAGTTCAGAGAGCTGTGTTTCAACTTCGCCGACAATACCATCGACATATTCCTTGGATGCGAAGGGACCGGCAAGTTCCAACCCAGTACCAGCGGCATTGATAACAACTGCCTTGCCTGCATTCTCTTCCGAGAAAAATTCCGGAGGGATGAGCTGGCCGCCAAGGACATTTTCAACACCATCATCAGTCCAGAATACCGCTACAGAACCATCGATATTGGCGATAAAGAGCTTCTTTATCCTGGTCAAATCAGGATTTTCGTCCAAGCTACCCGATGCAAAATAACACTGCAGAGCATCCTTGGTGATATTGCTCTTTTCCCAGGATTCGGAGACAAATTCCCCGGGGCCGTTTGCTTCCTTGGCGCGGTAAAGTTCGCCTTCGTGGAAAACAAAATCGCCTGCGGAGTATGTACTTTCCGGGCTAAAATCATCCGCAATATCAGATGTAACGGAAATACCACCGAGATCAACTCGCCTAGACGAGTTCAAGATACTTACGATGGTATTGTAACGTTTCTTGCGTGCTTCAATCGGATCAATCTCGCCAAGCGAGAATGTTCTTGAAGTAATAATTACTTCGTTTGCCATGTTTTACCTCTTTTTTTTATTGTTCAATCCATGTTCCGGTTACGTTGACGTTACTAACGTCGAACGAACGTCCATTAGCACTCAAAGAAACTCGAATGCTGTATTTATTCGTATTTTCGGCCAAAAATGCAAATCGACATGTCATAAGCACTTTTTCTTCGCCAGCATCCTTAAAGGTTTTACTTAGGACATATTTTTTTGCGGATTCGTCGTACACTAGGAGGGTAAAGGGTCCCCCAAAATTTTGGGTATTGTAGTCGATAAAAAACTGAACCGTAAAATCGACATTTCCGCCTTTAACCTTGATAAGATCGCTAGGTACAATTTCTACCACCCCATTACCATATACAACCTTCACATGGTCGTCTTCAGAAGTATGCAGGGTGAAATCATGAGCCGTAGGTGTATCGATATCGATAGGTTCACGCCAAAATTCATACCAGGTAAAAGAAAGGTATCTTGACTGATACCATGTAATCATGGCAGAGTTACCAGGGTGGATTGCAACCAGAGTTTTATTGTCTCCATATCCAACAGGAATATGAATATTTATTCCTCTTGCAGGACCGTAAGGAACGACAAAAACAACACGGGCAGCAGTAAAGTTTTCCGTATTAAATTCTAGGGGGGCAGTGGAAGAAGAAGTGTCGTTCGTATTGATTTCCACGACAACTACATCATGATTAATTCCTGTAAGGTTAATTACACTATCCCGGGCATTGACCTTTACAATCGCAACCTTGTCATAATAATTAGGAGGAAAAGGCAGATGCCCAATTTCATTTTCTTTTTTTTCGTAGGAAAGATCCATCAGGGCATTCATCGCCTCGGGATGGATAGAATCTCCAGATTTCCAGACTCTTTTTTCCATTTTTTACTCCAGGATAAAGATTTTACCATTTTCAAGTTCAAAGACGCGGCCATCTTCAAGCATCAATGCGGAGGCGTTTTCGGCGCTGTTTTCAAGCACAAAAACCCGTCCATTTTCAAGTTCAAGCAGACTTCCGTCTTCAAGTTCGAAGGCAGCAAGCTTTGTCACTTCCCACCGGATTGTGGTAAACGGGATTTTATTTTCTTCAAAAGCTTCTACAAGCGGAATGATTTCGTTAAGCATCTGCCCACAAACAACGGTCCAGGTGTACTGTTCGTCGGGGTCGAACATTGGTTCACCTAAATGGGAAACGCCTACCCTGAACAGCCTTTTCGGCGGTATGATGGTCACATTGTAGCCCATAAGGAGCGCCAAGGCCTTATAATGCTTTTCTGCAATGCCAGAATCCAGGTTATACTTGGCAAGCAAGGCTTGCCGCCTATCTTCGATAGTGCCAGAGCCGTCCAGTTCATACAGTTTTTCCCACATTGCCAGGGTGCGAACTGCTGAAGACGGCGAAATTTCGTTATAGGCTTCGTCTGCATACGCCAAGGCTCTATCAAGTTCCAGGGCAACGGCATATTCCTCCGCATCCATTTGGAGCGGGTACAGCTGCTTTAGAGCCTTGAAATGGGGGCTTTTGTTTGGGTCAATCATTCTACAACCATTTCGCCAAGGGTAAATACTTCGGTTTCCTTGCAGGTCACGATGTCGGTAAGTTCTTCTTCAGCGCTGCCGTTGAAACTTCCATAGACACGGGCAAAAGTCGCGCCGTTTTGAATGGCAAGCACAACGATTTGTGCCGGAATGAGGGTTTTGCCCGGAGAGAGTTCGGCAAAATACTTCTTGACGGATTGGGTAAAGGTTTCAACATCCAATGTTGGAAGCCCAGACACTTTAATCCTCAAATCAACCGTGATTTCTCCCGGAACATTGACATAGATTTCCCGGGGTGCTACAGGCCCCTCTTCCTCGCATTTAGCGCGGATTGCCTCGCAACAACGCATAGACAAGTTGAGCGGAGTCACAAGGATCATTGCAGTACCAACGCCGTTGTAATTCTTGAGGCATTTGGCTGTTGCGGCTGCCTCTACATCGTCGCTTTCGCCATAAATTTCAAGTCCGGTACACTTGATGTGGTTAAGAGCTTCCTGTTGCCAATCCTCAAGACCATCAATATACTGGAGCTCAATTTTAAGCTTGGAGACCTCAAGTTTCGAGAAATTAAGCTGGCACCATCCATGCGCAACATCCACTTCGCCAATCTTGATGAAAGCGTCTTCGCCATAGTCTCCATAGACATTCAGAACGGCTTTTCTGGAGGTGCTGAAGCCAAGACCTACACCAATAAGGGGTGTAGGGTCGCCCAAATCCACAACGATGTACTTTTCAACATCGGACGTTCTCAGTTCAAAGCCTACGGTATCGACATGGGGATTCAGCAGCTCGGAAGCATTCAGCTCATAAACATTGCCGCTGATCATGGATTCCTGAAGTTCCACGGTCTTGCCGACACTGGTGGCTTCGAGTGCCCATCGTTCAAAGTCAAAAGGTTTTCCGCCGCTTGCTGGCTTACGGATATAGGACAAAATGAACGTCAAAAGTTCGCTTGGAGTAAGCCCTTCGACATTTTGACCGCGATCTGCAGCGAATCTCTTGAGACTTTCCACGCTCATGGACGTGGGAAAAATCTGATTGAGGGTCCAATCGGTCTGCTTGTAGAGTCCCCAAATTGCAGATGCCGCGCACGCAAAACGGATATAGGTATCGGTTCCCTGCGTAATGTTGATCGTAGGGTTAAAGTTCTTGGCATCGACAATCATCCTCTGAAGGATTTCATCAACTGTTACGGACATTGCCAACCTCCACAAATCGGCTAAAAGTGATGGTCTTGCCTGTATAGGCAACGCATTCTACATTGATAAGCAACCTATCTGCGCTATCGTAGTTCGCGAATGCTTCTACAGACTTAAGGTGCTTGATATCGAGAAGCCACTGAAGGGCTTCTTCTGCGTATTTGACTGCCCTTATCCTGGTATTTTCGGAAGCGACAGCCTTTAAAAGTTCCTTGAATCTATGACCAAACTCCGGCTTCTTGAAGAAAGAACCTTTTGCAACCGTAAGAGAAAGCTCGACTTCTTGCTTGATGTCTTCAAATGTCATGAAAGGGTCTCCGGGAAAACGCCAGGGCTTGGCGGTGTCGTGGGCATGGTTTCTGTAATGGTTACCGTGGCGGTTTTTAGCACGTTTTCAATGGCCTTAAAAAGCGTTTTATAGGGCTTTTCAACGGTCTTGTCAGTGATGCAACTTTTAATAGCTTCTGCGACGGCAACGGTCATCAAGGAGAATGTCGGGGCCACAGAGATCACAACTGTTCCACCGTGGGACGGCACTCCTGGTTTCGGGACTCCATCCCAGAAAGCGCAAATTTTAGCGGCCATGTTGGTTATGGTTGCCTCGGTATTATCCGTGGTAAAGGCGCTTTCAAGCAGGGAAACATCACCACCGGCAGTAAGAACAGCACCAGCAATAGTCCCACCCTTGGCATACTTGTTGTAGGCCTTGGCAAGGTCAGGGGCCACATTCTTTTTGCCGTCTGCCCCCTTTACGATGCGTTCAAACTCGTTACTTAAAGTATCAAGGTCTAGCATTACATATCCTGAGCATCGGTTGTAGGTGAAGTAGGCGCACCAAGGTTGCCCACATGGGTGTGCTTGTTGTAGTTCTGACGCAAACGGTCCAGGGTTCCAGACTTATCCTGGACATCACCTGTTACGCGAAGGTCGCCATCGATGTCAACGCCGCCACTGGCCTTGATCGCTATGGTTCCATCGTCCTTAAGGATGATGTAATGTTCCTTTTCCCTGTAAAGGGCTGTTTCGCCTTCGTTTACGGAAGGCCTATCGGCACCATCGGATGCAACGGCAATCACCACATTGCCAAATTGCAGCAACAGCACGCGGTCACCTTTGCGAGGAATGCTGATAAAACCGAATTGCTGCATCAGCTGACGGTCTTCAAATTCAATGTCATTGGCTTTCGCCGTGAGGTTTCGGAGCTTTCCGGCAACATCCTTGCAGCTTTCAACAATGCTTGTAAAAAATTTCATCATATAACACCTCCGGGCTGGAGCGTAAGGCGGGTCCTTTTTCCTTCCTGGCGGGAAAGGGTGAATGTCCTGGACACGATCAGGTAATTGTCATTTGCCCCATTGAAATCATCCTGCACATCGCAGAACTGATTGATGGTCCAGTTGTTTCCGTTCTGGGAATGCCCTGCAACGGTATATTCCAGCTGGATAGCCTGGGCCTTTTCGGTAGCAAGTTGCAACTCAGCCGTCTTTTTGGCAGGGCCTTCGTTTTCGTTCCAGTTGGCGACAAGGGGCATCTTGAAGGGATAATCGCCGTTTTTCACGGTACATTTCGTGTACTTGATATCGTTGTCGGATTGGGATTCCCCGACAATTCTTATTTCGGAATGGCCGTTTTCAATAGACTTTGTTACAGAACCCTCGATATAGTCCATTTCGGACACATCTTCAAAGGCGTGGATATGGAAATTGGCGGAACCGCGGGCAAGGGGCTTATCAAAAACGAACTGGCCCTCCGGAGAAACCCAGAACAGAAAACCCTGGGAATTGGCCGCTTTCTTGATTACATCGAATACAGAATCTCCCGGAGAGACCTCGACATATTGCCGCTTAATTCTATCCTTGGAAGCCCCGGAATTATACACGAAATCCTTCTTGCTGATAAACGGAATATCCCGGACAAGTTTTTCTGCCAAACCAGGCAAAGTCTTTGGCAATGCCCCAAATTTGGTAACGCTTGTATTTGACAAAAGCCAAGCCGTGGACTTACCCTCGACACTGAATCGGGGGCCTCCCTGCTTGGAAAGAGTTCTCCTGGTAGTAAGGACAATTCCAGTAAGCACAACAACACGATTCACGTAGATTTCACAGAGATCGCCCTCGTTAATGTCGTATTGACTGTCACATTCAAAGGAAAATGAACCTTCCGGGGAGAACAGGTCAGCTTCAATGCTGTAGCTGATGAACTTGTCAACCCTGGCATTCTTGACGGTGAGAAGCACTTCATCACGATTCATAGACAAGCACCTCCCCAATCATGAATGTTGGATTCTTGGCATTGTTTAAGGCGCAAAGTCTTTCTGCAGCCTGGTAAGATAGCCCGTTATCAACAGCGATCTTGTGGAGCGGGGTTTCGTGAGTCACCTCGATTTTCTTTGTTGTCATGTACTCCATCTTGATGCGGAGTACAGCTTCGGATAATGTTGCAACCTGTTTCTTGAGGCGGTCGGGGCTAGAAGACACCGGAAGCACCTTCTGAACGAACTCGCGGGCCATGGCAAGGGAATCTTCCATGTCCTGCGGGGACACAAGAACAGGGGCGCTAGGCTTGGTAAGGCTTCGACCTTCCACATCATCGACAACGACATTTTCACGGGCCATGCTTTCGCCAAGGCGCTTTTCATCCTCAGAAATGAGTCTTCCCGCCTCTGTAGATATTGTAGCAGCAGCGAGCGTGGCAAAGCACCCATAAACGGTTGCAGGCATACCGGCTACATTGCCAAGCATTTCGGTAGCGCTGGTAACCAAGGTACTTATAGAAGCCTTTGAACTGGTATGATCATCAATTCGCCTTGCAAGACCAGTGAAAGAATCCAAGCATTCCTGGAAAGCTCTTGTAAGTGTTCCGGAAAGCGTATCAAGGTAATCAATAGTGGCGCTAATGGCATCAAGAGGGGCCTTGACGCTTTCGATAACGCCAAGAACCTGCCCAAGGCCCTGATTGACTGCGGATGCAAAAGCCCTGGCGGCATCGCCAAGCTCGCCCCACTTGTCAAGAAGCGACCAGTCTTTGCCTTCCACGTCGGGAACTCCAGCCTGCTGCATGGATTCCGCAATAGCGGCCATGGCTTCTTCATTGCAGGCGGTAGCCTCTTCAAGGTTAGATTCGTAAGGGTCCGTGTAGTTTTGGGTTTCCGGCTGGATTCCCGCTACAACGAACTCAAAAGTGAACTCTGCAAACTTTCTACGGCGATCTTCGCTAAAAGAGGCGTTTCGCGGATATCCTTCTACAACACCGTGTTCCGGGTGAACAAGCTCAATGGGGCTAGGGAAATACGACAGAAACCAGTTTCTAATCTGGACAAAATTGTCCTCGTAGTCCTTATTCTTGATGACGCAGGAAAACTTGAACGTTTCGGGATCAACGCCCATATCCTCGATATCGGCACCGTTTTTATACGGGTATGTAGTCTCGGAAAGGGTATGGCTAATGTCATCCCCTATAGATACGAGACTTAAAGTCCATGGACCGAGTGTAGATTCAACGCCTTCTGCCATCATTTACCCAAACTTGGAGTGTTCTTCACCTTGACGGTAGGCGGCTTTACGCCTTTACCAGATGTTTCTACAACAGCCTTTTCGCCACCGATGATGTTGATGTTGAAACTTTGATTTTGCGGCGGAAGTTCGATTTTCGGCGCAAGCATTTCCATGTAAGTCTTGTTATCGACTACGGTCTCCTTGCGTTCCTTGTTCTTTTTCACGGCTTCCTTCATCTTTTCGGATGCGGCATCCATTTCTTTCTGGAGCCTGTTCACCTTCGCTTCATTGACATAAAAAAGGCTGTTCAATTCATCTTGCATGGCGTTGAAGGCTATATCCTTCTGCTTGGCCCAATAGGCAGCTTCATAGCCGTAACGATCTTCAATGGTCTTGTTGCTCTGAGCCTGGATTTCATCGCGTTTCGCCTTCATTTCCTGGTTGGTATTGTAAAGCTCAACGCAAGCGTCGCCAAATTCATAGATTTTACCGACAGCCCAGCCTGTAGCAGCCGTCAATGCACCCATACCAAGGGCGGAACCACCTAGCTTGTTAAGCCCAGACCTTGCCCCGGAAAGGGCCCTGCCAAAGCGCCCCTGTTCCCTGGTGTTTGCCACTACCTGCTTTGTATTCGCGGCATTCCTTGCCGGAACGTCGTCATCGTCCATGTAGTAGTTGGGGTTACCCATGCCACCCTGGCCCATATTGACCACAAACACTTTCTGGACTGCGGCGGCACTTACCGCACCGCCTACAGCATCGGAGCCACCCTTTGTCCCCTTGCCAGTCCATAGACCCTTCATTTCTGCGCCAAAGGCTCTAACCTGGTTTACGAGGCCACCAAGTTTCACAGCACCAAGAGCGAGTGCTGCAACGGTCATGGCCTTGAATCCAGCCGTCACAAGTCCCTGGTGATCTGAAAGGTATTTAAGAACATCCGAAAGCTTCTGGACGGGGCCTGCAAGGTTGACATCGGCAAACTGTACAGCCACGGCCTTCATCTTTTCGACATTCGTATTAAAATCGTTTGCAGTCTTCTTGAAGCGTTCATCAAGGGCGCTTGTATTGGTCATTCCCTCCTGGCCACTTTTAGTAATGGCATCAAGGGTTTTCCAACCATTTTTGTATTCAGCCATAACAGGCTGCAAAGCTTTGATAGATGATGCACCAAACATAGGACCGAGTTTTTTGATGTTTCCATCGGTCTTTTCCATGAGCTGGTGCATGATCACATCAAAATCGTTCAGTTCGCCGTTCTTATCGAAAACCTTAACGCCTATCTTGTTAAGGTCTTTAGCCTTGGCGATAAGTTCGCTAAACAAAGAAGAAACTGATGTAGTAAGTTCAGCTTCGCTCTTGATCTGGGCGTTCATTACCTGAAGGTATGCACCAAAATTTGCAAACTGATCTGCGGACTTGATGCCAAAAGAAGATGAAGCCGCAAGTAGCGCCTTACCTTCTCCAGCGAACTTTTGCAGGGTGTATGAACCTTGGTCTCCCTGGATAATGAGGGAATTGAACGCCTGGGAAATCTGTTCAGCCCCCCAACCCATGGAAACTTTCATGGATGAAGCAACACTTGCAAGTTCTTCAACAGAAGCGCCAGAAGCCTTAGCCGCCTTTGCCAGGGTTGCTCCCATTTGTTCAGAAAAGTCAAAGTCACCGGTGACTTCACCGATGCGAGAAATGCCCGCGAGAATGGTGTTTGCATCAACACCAGTCTGCACGGCCATATTGTGAAGCGATTCGCGGAACGCCCTTGTGTCCGCGTCGCTCTTTTTCGCTGCCATTCCATAGTACATGAGAGACTGAGAAATGTCTCCCACGTTCTTCATGGCCATACCGATACCACCACCAAGCAGGAGCGAATTGAACGGGGTCACCAGCTTGTCGGCAACACCGTTTATTGCACCGCCAAGCCTGCTAATGCTCGCCTTGGCCCTTGTGGCAAAATTATCCACAGCCTTAGTTGACCTGGAAAGGCCATTCTGAAGCTTGGCTGGGTCTGCCCCAATCCTTAGTGTAAGTTCACTTGTTGTCGACAATGGCAAAGTCCCCGTCGTCCTTAGGTGTGGTAGATTTGCCCAGAAGCCCCTTAAGCGCAAAGACCAGGAGCCACTGGGCATCGGTTATTTGGGTTGCTGGGCAACCAAAGTATGCAGAAGCCTCCAGGCTAAAGGCAAGTTTGTGACTTTCGATTGAATCTGGTCCGGCGTTTTTTTTAGCAGTTCCTTCAAAGATTCAAAGTCTTCGTCGCTCAACTTGTTGATGTTCGGGTCCTGTTCCTCAACGAAACCATTGAACTCTCCAGAGAGGTACAATAATTCGTCAGGGGTGCAGGATTTACGCAAGTCTTCGGCATTACGGAAAATCCTTTCACCTGTAGCAGGATTGTAGCAAGCGCGCCACAAGCCATGGACTGCTTCCTGTTCCCTATAATCGGCAAGGTTCACGAGGGAAATCTCAATGCCTGCCTTCTTGAACTCCAGCTGAGCGTCAATTTTGGCCTGGCGGCATTCAGACATATTCAAGAGACGCATTTCGACCTTGATATCCTCATGGCCCGGCCACCCAATGACACGGCTCACCTTATGGGACGCCTTGATCTGCTCAATGATTTCGTCGGCGCTTTCGTCGGAAGCTTCGCGAATGTTCTTCACAAATTCGTTCATCAGCTTTCCTTACGATCTTCGGCGTGGAAGTCAAGGGCGTATTCCTTGGCGGTCTTGCCGTCAAGTTCATTCGGGGTAGCCTTCAAAAGGCTGCACCCGGTAAAGGTCACCTTATTGCCACCAGTGTACTGAACGATAACGGTTGCGTTGCCGTCAAATTCAGAGGAGAACATGTCAAAGTCTGCACCCTTGTCCGGAATGTAGGTCATTTCGAAGCCAAACTTCTTCGGAATATCAACCACGGAAGTTCCATCCATGGTATCGACTTCAACCTTGCGCTCGATTTCCTTTTCCTTGAATTTCGAAATGCCGGTGTACTTTTTGCCGTTGACAAGAACGGTGCAATGGGAGATTTTAGCCATATATCAGCTCCTAGTTGAGATAAAGGTCAATGGTGGAGTAAATCTGGTTGAGACCAGGAACGACAGGGGCAGGAATCTGGCAGATCAGACGGCCCGGAATGTCGGTAGATTCTTCCACACGGAAAGCAGATTCGTAACGGTCAATAAAGCGGAGCAGCTGAGCCTTTTCAAGCTGGCGAGCGGTCGCGATATTGTCTTCGTTGAGGGCATCCGGGAGAAGTTCGTGGATAACCTGGTTCTTGTACTTGATCTTGTGCATCGCAAGGATGGAATCGCGGAAGTAGTCGAGGGTCGCAATGACACCCGTATCGACCAGCTTTTCAAAGCGGACTCCATTCTTCATGCTGCAAGTGGTCACAGCACGCACGATGCAGAGGGTGCTTTCTTCTTCGATCAGGGGAATCACACCACCGTTCAAAAGACCATCCTGTTCTTCGCCGCTCCACTTGTCATTGGTATCAGGGATGCCAAGACCGGAAATAGGAGCATCGTTCATGGGAACATTGGGCTGGGAGTTGCTTGCAAATACAGCGGCAAGAGCAGCGGAAATTTCCCAGGCGGCAGACGGAATGGAGTTCTTCACGGCTGCAATATGGAGACGTTCACAGTTCTTGGCCTTCGCAATGGAGGTGGCATCATTCACACCGTCCACCACTACGGCGGCAATACCGCGCTGGCCACGCTGTTCAAGCGGGGCGGCTGCATCCATAAGATGATCCTTGAGCAGGGTCAAGTTATCGGCATCGCATACAGGCAAGGCAATAAGGTGGTAGCGTTCCGGGAAAGCTGCCTTGAGAGCAGACTTGATATCCACTTCGCCAACGCCAGCGGTAAGGTCAGGTTCACCAACGGCAATGTCAGTACCCTTGGTGGAAACGGAAACCTTCACGCCACCCTTCGCGGCAGAAATGTAGGCACCGTTGCTCTTGGCGGTAAGGGTAACTTCGCCTTCGTCAGCAGACGCGATAAACGGGGCGGAAGTATCAGCATTCACGGCGAGAACGAGGTTTGCAGCGACGGTTTCGGCAGAATCACCAACGGCGACACCCACAGAGACACGGCTCTTGTTGTAGAAAACGCTTACAGAACCTGCAGCGGTTGCACCGGCCTTGTCTTCAGGGTTTTCGACGGCAATCTTCCAGAGGGCCTTGCTGCCTGCAACCGCGCTATGGCGAAGCAGGGTGATCTGGGCATACTTCCAGGCATTCTTTGCCGCCTGGTACATCTGATGCAGCACGGAGCCTGCACCGGCAAGGTTCAAGGCTTCCACCTCAGTATATACCGCAGTAGGCTTGTTCGCTTCGAGCGAGCCTTCTTCCGACACGTCACCAATCAGAAGAATCTTCTGGACGTTTGCCGGGAGGCCGTTAGGGCCTGCGTAGTAGTTGTACTCGGTGTAGGAACCCGGAATCTTGGTTTCCGGGATGTTGGTTTTGATTGTCATGGTTTACCCCATTTTGTTAAAATCCATTTCACCTTCAAGAACAGTTTCTTCACCTTCCGTGAAGCTGCTCATGATGGATTCAAGCACACGATATTCCTTTTCGGATTCTTCGGTATGAACATCGATGCTCGTTTTAAACTCAAGTTCGCACACCATCACGCCTTCGGACAAGTAATTTTCATCGGTAACCTCACGCCAGCCTTTGGCTTCAAGAGGTTCAATGTCCAGGCCAAGGTCGTTATTGTGCAGCTTTCGCACCACATAGCTTACCGCAGGGTGCATAGTCTTTCTGCGTTCGCTTTCGGTAGCCACATTCTTGACAACAACGGAAACGACAACCTTTGCAGTCTCCTTGATGATCCCGGAATTATCCGGAACCTCGTATTCGCCGGACATGACGGCTACAGCCATGCCAGGGCGCACAAGAGCGGGCAGAATCCTTTGAACATCTACAGCCTTGAAAGGCCCCGTCTTGTCAGAACAAAAAAGTTCAAGAATCTTTATTTCAATATCGGAATTGGTCATAAGGAACTCATGGATTCAAGAGTGAACATGGAGGGTGCATTTGTACCCATAACCTTAAATCCGGCTTCTTCAGCCTTATTTCCATCTTCCAGGCCAATGGATGCTTCGCCATCGGCAATTCGCTTCAACAGAGCGATAGCGTTGTTATACCTGAGCTTCATCCCTTCGGAAATGTTCATTTCCGTAATTCTTTCGTAGAGATTATAGATACTCAAGTCAACGCAAACAGAACGGAGCACGCTAGGGACACTAGGAAGTGGAAGCCTGTAGCGTTTTCCAATGTAGGCATCAATCAGGGTGGAACTTTCCTCGATGGCCTTTCCCACGATATCCTGCTTGATTTCCCCATCGGCGTTTGGTGTGAGGTCATCCGTCACTTCTACCAAACGGGCATCCGGCACATGGCCTCTAATGTCTTCTAGCGTGCAATAGTTCATTTTTTACCCTTAGGCAGTCTTGACCACGTTCTTGAGCAGGAAGCCAGCATCCTTTGCGGTTACGACCGGCTTCTGGTAGAAGCCAACCTTGACCAGTTCGCTGCCCTTAAGGCCCTTTTCAGGCTTGTCGATGACTTCGACAATGCGGTCGCCAACCTGGGCGGTAATACCCCAGGCAATACCTTCCTTAAGGCTGGAAAGCGGTTCCTGGTAGTGACCCCAGATGTTGGAACCCCAGCAGCGTTCAAGGGTCGGAGTCTTGGAATTCTTGGTGGTGTTCACGCGGCTTTCGCCAACGATGATCTTATCCACTTCGAAGAGTTCGCAGAGCTGCTGACGGGTAGCCACGCCGGAACCGTTGCTGGTCGGGTAGATAGCCTTGAGCACATTCGGGTCCATGCGGAGCTTGTGATAAGCAGCTGCACCCATACCAAGGATGTTCGGGCGGGCAAACGGCTTTTCAAGGTATTCCATGATGGTTGCCACGATATCGAAGTCAGTAGCGCCCATACCTTCGGCATTTTCGTAGGTATGGCTACAGCCGGTGCCGTAATTACTGGTATTCTGCACAATATCGGCAACTTCCTTTTCACGGCCAAGAAGCAGGAGGTTCATCATGTATTCAAGGCGAGTGTTGGAATAACGGGACATATCGACAACGCGTTCCAGGTCTTCCTTGGGAATCAAGTCTTCAAGACCATGGGCAACAACGAAGTCGGCAACTTCTTCACCGGATAGGTGGATAAGGTTCGGTTCAGATGCTCGGCCCACCTTGGTATCGGGCACGGTAAAGGCATCACCAAGGGTTCGCTTGAAATACTTGAAGGAAAGCTCCTTGCCTTCGAGCTTGTCAATAGGCATCACTTCATCGGCGATCATCTTCTTGTTCTGGTAGGCAATGACGATACCGGTCTGCTGTTCAGTAACAGGGAACAGCATGGTACCAGCGGTCAAGGCACCGGAAGATGCGCCAAAGAGGTCGCAAACGATCTGCGGAACGCCGCAGGCGGTAAGTGTGTCGTTGCCAGCAAAAGCGCAAACGGCACACACAAGAGAAATAAGCACGAGAGCGATTTTAGTCATCTTCTTCATGTTTTTTGTCCTTTGGTTTAAGTTTCCTGGGAAGCAGCCGGGGCCACATAGGAACGCACGATGAGTACGCGGATTACGTCACCAGCGACACCGCTATCAAGAGCCATGCCGATAGCTTCGCCGGATGCAACAGCAACTGCCTTGCCGTTTTCGCCAGCACCAATCATGCCGCCGTAAGTAACAGCGCCGCCTGCTTCGACGCGGGCAATGCCGTCGAGCTGCACATCGCAAGGATGGCCTACATCGGTATCGACATCGGTAGATACGCCAATAACGGCATTACCGGCTGCAGCAAGTTTTACGTTACCATCCGCAGAGCCTACAGTGGCAAAGCGGAAGGCGGGGACTGCATTTTCTGCAGTGAAGTTGAGAATGTTACCCTTCATGGGAACTCCTTGTTAGTGAAAGATTTCAGAGGCGGCCTGGGCGTAAGTCAGCTTACGGCCCTTCGACTCCTGTTCTGCCTTGTACTGGCTAATACGCTGAGATGCCGTTACGGTAGGCTTTTCTGCGAACATTGCGGACTCCCCAAGAGCGACGATCTTGGGCAATGCCTTCACGGCATTGCTCAAAACATCTACAGGGTTCACGCGTTCTTCGCCTTCGCCAAAGCAACCGTCACCATCCACAGGCACAGACTGAACCATTCCGAAGACCTTCATAAAAGTGTTCTTCAAATCCTGGTTGCAGCGTCCATCGGCAATGGCTGCATCCAAAGTCTCGGAGAACGCGGCGCTGGCAGCGGTTCTCTTGGCAGCAAGCTTGTCTGCCCTAAGAGATTCAACTTCTGCCTTGAGCGACGCATTCTCGTCGCGAAGCCGCTCCGTCTCGTCGGAATTACCTTCTCCTACACCACTAGAAGTCGGTTCGCTCGGGGAGGGAGTTGTAGGCTTCGGATCACCACCGCCTGAGCGTTCGTGACCGGTAGTTTCGTTGCCCGAAGGTTCCCCTGCCGTGGCACCGTTGTCAGTGCCTTCTACAGCAGGTTCACCATTCGGGTTTTCAGCAGCAAAGTTCGATGCAGACTCTGCGGGAGGTGCTGGCGGATTCTGCTTCGGCCAGGAATCATCATCGCGCAAAGTGTCCGGAATGCTTTCCAAATCCTTGATAAGGCTTTCCGGGTAAATCTTGTCAGCTTCCTCGATACTCTTCTGTTCAATCAAAAGTTCGCGCTGGGAGCGGAAAAGCCCTGCAAGGCTGGAAAGCTTATACACCAGGCGTTCAAAAACGGAACGCGGCACCAGGCGGTCCCAGGAGTAGGACTCGGCAAAAACGCACACGTCCTGCTCGGATTCCCCCTGGTCAATTTCGGCAAAGTTTCCCTCGCCAAAGCAGATGGGGGCCATTCCCTTCATGGCCGGTGCTACAGCCCCGAGAGCGCCAAGATGTCGCAAACCCTTCTTAAGGCTCTTGTAGATGGCTGCAGAAACGTACTTGTAGTTGCCAGCCTTCGCCTCTTCGGCAAAATTACTGTCAACATCGTCAACCTTGACTTCAAGCACCTTGCCGCCATCCTTGTCAGACACACGACTATCGACAATGCTTGCAACGCGCGGATCATCGACATTCGGGTGGCCCTTGACCATGGGCGGCTGGTAACCACCCTTGACCTGGTTGTGAATACCCTCGTTCAGCTCTTCAAGATCGCTCTCCGAAAAGTTGTGGACATTGCCAGCCATGTCGGTCACTTCGCCGGTCTTGAAAGCTTCAATCCAGCAGCTCTGCAATTCATCAGATTTCAGTTTCTTCTTGTTCATGCCCCAAATCTACGAGAACCACACCGACTTAGGTCATGACACTGTCATGCCCTTTGTCAGAGGTCTTTCATTAAGTTTGGGCGGAGGTACTATATGGACAAGAATTTCTGGAAAGAGGCCATGAAACAGTTTGGCGTGGGCATCATCTTTGCGCTCATGCTAATGGTCTTTTATTCGAACGAAAACACAAAGTGGGAAAAGAACGCTGCCAATGACCAAGTGCGCTGGGAAGCGCTGCTGCAAAAGTACAGCGACGACCAGAAGCACGCCATGGAAGCAATCAGGGCCTGCTGCATCGAACACTCCGGGAGGAACCAATGAGCAAGAAGGATGTAGAGCCAAAGGCAAAGGAACTGTACGTAATCCATCAGCTCACCCTCGCAGAAATCAGCCGCGAACTCAAAGTCTCCACCCGCACACTCCAGAACTGGAAGGCTGCGGGAGAATGGGACCTGGAACGAACCCGCCTTGGCACAAGCGAAAGCTACTGCCACCACAGTCTTTTCGACATCGTAGAAATCAAGACCAGGAGAATCAAGCAGGACGAACTCAACGGAGTTCCCGTTTCCAGCCAGCGCGTTGCAGACCTGGAACGCTTCATCAGTGCAGCCGAAAAGTGCCGTGAATACGAATCCAAGGCACCCAAGAAGGAAAAGAGCGAAACATCCCCCGAAGAACGGCAGAAAATCGCCATCAAGAAAGCAAAGGAAATGTTCGGCCTATGTCCAAAGAGCTAGAAGAACTCTTTTTCCCCTACCAGAAACGCTGGCTCCTTGACAAGAGCAAGGTTAAAATTTTCGAAAAGTCCCGCCGCATTGGTGGTACATGGGTCCAGAGCTTCGAAGATGTGGTTGACTGCATTGAACAGCCTGGACTCAAAGTGTTTTTCTCTTCCGCCGACATGACCGCCGCGGGCGAATACATCGACTATTGCGAAAACTGGATAACAAAGCTCAACGCATTGGCAAAGCTCTTGGCCGAAATTGACAACGGCGAAGTGGAAGAATGCGAATTTGCCGACGAGGACAAGGGCATTAAATCCAAGGTTATCGAGTTCAACAACGGCTCGAAAATCTATGTCCTATCCAGTAATCCGAAGGCATTCCGCTCCAAGGGCGGTAAAATCGTATGGGACGAAGCTGCACATCATGACAACGACATGAAGATGTGGGCAGCGGCAAAGCCTGCCGCCATGTGGGGCTACTCCATCAGAATCCTATCAACGCACAACGGTGTAAACTCCCTGTTCTATCAGCTCATCCAGAAGGTACTAAAGGGAGAAATCAACTACAGCGTCCACCGAGTACCTATCCAGCTCGCCGTAGAAGAAGGTGTCGCCGATAGAATTTGCGGGCGAAAGCTCTCCAAGAAGGAACGCGAGGAATGGCTCGAAAACGAGCATCGCGGATGTATGACCGAAGCCATCTGGCAAGAGGAATACTGCTGTAACCCGCAGGACGAATCAAAGGCCATGCTCAGCTATGACCTAATCCACAGCTGCGAACAGGAAGGAATCTTAGGCCTGGAACAGGCAAAGGGGAACCTCTACCTGGGCTGCGACGTTGCACGCCACCGTCACCTTTTCGTAATCTACGTAATGGAAGACCTTGGCGACCGCCTTGTGACACGAGCCGTGGAAGCCATACAGAACAGAAAATGGAGCTACCTGAAACAAAGACTCTACAGGTACCTGGCGCTACCGAACCTCGTTCGCGCCTGCATCGACCGCACCGGATGCGGCGACCAGTACACCGAGGAAGCCATCGAAATGTTCGGAAGCGTAAAGGTCGAAGGCGTTCTGTTTACAGGCACCGTCAAGGCAGACCTTGCGCTCACACTCTTGCGGGCTTTCGAAGACCAGAAAATCGTACTCCCCAAGAATCCGAAATTCCCGGACATTGACGGACGCGAAGACGACAAGCAGCTGGAATCATTCCACTCCGTCCGAAAGATAGTCACGCCATCCGGCAATGTGCGCTACGATGCGCAGAGCACCGACAAGGGCCATGGCGACTTTTTCTGGGCGGCAGCACTCTGCAACCACGCAAAAGTGGCTGGCGAAGGCGGCCCGGTATTCGTCAAAACAGCAAATCCGTTCAGCCGCGAATCCATGAATTTCGGGGGGTATTAGAAAAAGCCCAGTAAAGGCCCCTTCTAGCCCTTTTCGCGATTACCCACACATTCGCTCGTTTAACGAAAAAGAATCAAAATTGAACGCCGTTAAACACCTTTTAAACGGTGTTCCGAAACAACAGAGGACTGCATGAGCAAAAAGAACAAAAAAACGCCCAGCGACACCCAAAACGGGGTAAGGCAGCTCCGTCTTGCAACCGAAATCGCCACCCGAGCGGTAGCCACATTCGTAGCCAGCGAAGACTATCTGCCAAACCCCGACAAAATCCTGAAGGAACAGGGCGGAAGCATCAAGGTGTACCGCGAGTACAACGACGGCCATCACGATGCGGTCAAGCAGAAACGCTTCGCCGCAATCTCAAGCCGTCCATGGACAATCGACGGAAGCAAGGGCGACGCCAAGAAGGCAAAGGTCATCGAGGACCACCTCTGGAACCTGGAACTCCGAAACACAATCTTACAGATGCTCGAAGCCATCGGCTACGGATACGCAGTCCACGAAATCGTCTGGAATACCGTGGAAACCGAAATGGGCGTGCTCATTCTGCCGACAGCAATCAAGGACCGCCAACAGGAATGGTTCAAGTTCGATGATGAAGGCAAGCTGCTCTTCCAGGACAAGAACAATAACCGCACCCTTGTACCCGACATGAAGTTCCTTGTCACAAGGAACCGACCCACCGCAAGCAACCCCTACGGCGTACCCGTATGCTCCAAGTGCTTCTGGCCAATGGCCTTCAAAAAAGGCGGGCTAAAGTTCTTCATGATCTATGCCGAAAAGTTCGGAATGCCCAAGGCCATCGGCAAGGTTTCCGCAAGCGCCACCGAAACCGAGCAGACTACCTTCCTGAAGATGCTAAGCGGACTTGTACGCGACGCCGTAGCCGTTATCCCGCAGACTGGAACCGTGGAACTCCTGGAAACCCATGCGGCAGCAGGAAGCCCGTACATGGAACTTGTGCACTGGGCAGACTCCGAAATGAGCAAGGCCTGGCTTGGCGAGACTCTAACCACCGAGCAGACAAGCTCTGGCGGCACACAGGCAATGGCAACCGTACACAACGAAGTCCGCGAAAACCTCGCCATGGACGACGCTGCAATGATTGAATCCAGCATCAACCAGCTCATCCGCTGGATTTATGCAATCAACTGGCCCACAGAAAAAGACATTCCCTGGATGCAGATCATCCTCCCGGAAGACCTGCAAGGCTCCCGCATCGAACGCGACAAGTCGCTCAAGGAACTGGGCGTAAGGTTCAACCAGGACTACATCGTTGACACTTACGGTATCGACTCCAAGTATTTCACCATGGCCGAAGACGAACCCGGAAGCAGCTTCGCAGAACACACCCCAAAGCCAAAGAAACCTGGAGTCCGCAATACAAGTGCAGAGCTTCGCCAACAGGCCAACGCATTTGCAGAACAGCTTGCCGAAAACTGCGACAAGGTAGATATCCTTGCGCCCATCCGCGAGCTGGTTGCAAACGCCAAGAGCCTTGAAGAAGTCCGCGACAAGCTTATCGACTGCTATGCCGAAATGCCCATGGAAGACATAGCCAAGGAAATGGAACAGGCCTTCATTGCCGCAGACCTTGCGGGCCGATTCTCCATCTTAAAGAAAGCAGGTATCATCAGTGGCTAAAGAACTGGATTTCAAGCAGGGTGAATACAAGGACGCCGTTGACTACTTCAAGCAGAAAATCAACCTGCCAACAAAAAAGTGGAACGACCTTGAAGGAGCCATGCACACAAGGGCCTTTACCGTTGCCGGCGCAATGCGTGAAGACATCTTATGCGATTTTAGAAACGCTGTTGACAAGGCCATTTCCAAGGGAGAAAGCCTTCAGCAATTCCGTGATAGGTTCTACCAGATAGCTGGTAAATGGTCTGAAGCCGACGAAAATTTCAAGGAAAAGATGGAACGGCCCAAGTATGGCGCTTGGCGTTCAAAGGTCATTTACCAGACAAATATCATCACGGCTGCAGCAGCTGCGAAGGAACGCCAGGCGAGAGCTTTTCCCGACGTGTTCACACACGCAAAGTATGTATGCATGATGCTCCCGGGGAGCCGCGAGGAACACAAGGCATGGAACGGCACCGTCCTTCCAGTAAACCACCCTTGGTGGGAAAAGCACAGCCCGCCCAACGACTTTGGCTGCCTATGCCAAAAGGAGTTCATCAGCAAGTACGAAATGGATTCCGGAATGGAAAAAGAAACCAAAGCCCCGACGGCACACGACGACACAACGAACATCGGCGAAAATTGGGACTACTCTATTGGCGAAGCTGACCTAGGAAAGTTCCAAAAGTACGAAACGAAAGAAGAATGGAAAAACTCTCCCCAAAAAAATCTTTGGGAAAAAACAGATATTGATTTGCCAAAAGGTGCAAATCCTATGGGAACTCCAAAAAAGACTCCATACACAGAAGACATTGGCGAGTTCAAAACAACATTCCAGAAAAGAATAGAAGAAGAATTTAGTGACGATGAGAATGCGTATGTCGGCAAAGATTATATGACCTACAATGTTAAAATAAAGGGCTGTACATACCCTTTGTATATCAATCCCGAATTGGTTGGCACTCATTTTTTGAAAAAAGGTTCAAAAACAGAATGGAAACCACAAAGGACTAAATTGATAAACTACTTCATTGAGACCTTAAAGAATCCGTCGGCAATGAAGATGGAGTTCGACAAAAGTAGCAGCAGGAAAACATCCATTTCCACCGTATTCGTAGGTTTATTCCAAAATGGGAAAACAAAAAAGCCCATGAAGTTGGTCTTCAGGGCTACAAATGGGCATCTTCAACTATGGACTTTCTACCGAGACGACGGAATTCAGATTTAAGGGCTGTGCCAAACTACACACAGTTTGGCTCTACGTGGATTCATGGAGGTGTGCCTCGAACCCATGCAGCACTCCTAATATACCTCTTTAACCAATAATTGTCAATACCCCATGCCAGAAATCATCAACGCAAGACTAGACAAACACAATTTCGAGCATCTGGTAAGGCAGATGCACGATAATGCCATTGACCCGAAGCCCGTCCTTGCCGCCATCGGCAGCCTTGCGGTAAAGAGCATAACGAAAA
>JAZLKF010000014.1:0-45745 GCA_045597525.1 Fibrobacter sp.
GCTTGAACAACTAAACATTACCAATTTGGGGACATTCCTTTTTCAAAATTCTGAAATGCTTAAGCTTTAATCCACCCGCATAGCGGGCGGTTTTTACATCCGCCACGTTCGTGGCGGATAATCCCTAAAGGACTAAAAAAAAAGCCCGGTTCATCACCGGGCTTTTTCGTTATTTCTTTTCGTCTTCAACTTGGTTCTTGGCGTTCTTCATTCCCACGATGAGGATGTAGAAGATGATTGCCACGATGGATAATCCTAGTAGAATTCCCAAGGCTAGAAAAATATATATGACGATGTTCATTATTTCTCCATTGAGTTCAAAAGAAATTTTTTAGGCTACTTTACGGTAATCATGGGGCTGGTTTCGCTCAGCAGGTAGGTCCATTCTTCGCGGATCTTTTCGTATTCGCTGGGGTCTGCGTACAGGGCAAATGTAGTCCACTTGATGCTGTTTTCGCCGTTGTATCCCTTTTCGTAGCTGACGTAGTCCGGCTCGCGGCTCAGGGCCTTGGGGCCTATCACGTTTACGGTCTTGCCGCTTGCGGCCTTCACGCTCAGGTTGTAGCTGAACAGTGTTTCGTGGGGCATGCGGATGGGGTGATGACGCTTGTTGACCTTAGGCAGCTTGAAGAGGCTGCGTTCCCACACGTTGGGGAATCGACCCTTCAGTTCTGAGCCGCCCTGGCCGAAATAGCCCTTGGAGGCGTAGGTCACGATCAGGTTCAGGGGCTTGTTGAAGTCAGACAGGTTCTCGATCTTCAGGTTTCCGATGTTTACGTCGGGAATGCCTGTCATCAGGAATTCTTCCATCAGTCTTTCTTGTTCCTTGATGTCGCGGCCGTAGAAACGGTTACGCATGACGCTGCCGAACTTGCCGGTGAGGGACACAGAGTCGCGGAATTCGCAGGCGCCGTCGTTGCCGATGAACAGGCGGTGGTCCACGCCGATCTGGTGTTCCTGGTTGTCTTCAAGAATGGGGGTGGTAACCACGTGGCTGTTGTCGTCGTCGATGACCAATGCAACCTTGCCTTCCATGTCGAGAGGTACGGGGCGGTCGTTGCCGGTCTTGTCGGTGGCGTCTACCCACATTTCGCCGATCTTGTCTTGCTTGGGGATGTACAAGATCATGTGGTTGAACTGCTGGATGGTGGGCAGCTGCTCGAAGCCTTCTTCGGTCAGGTGGATGGCGGTGAGGTAGCTCTTCACGCCGATGGTTGCAAGCATTTCCTTCAGGAGCAATGCCATGTCCTTACAGTCGCCGCGGTGTTCCTTCAGGGTCACTTCTGCAGTCTGGGGAATCAGGCTGTGGCCGCCAAAGCGGATGTCGCGGTAGCGGATGTCCTGGCGCACAAAGCGGATCAATGCCTTCACGGCTTCTTCGCCGATCTTGTTGCCGCGGACTTCAAAAGCCTTCTCGCGGACGCTGACTGCCTGCTTGAACTGGTGCTTGATCAGGTTCTGGTAGTCTTCGCCAACGTTCTTCCATTCCTGCTTGCCGGTGAGCATAAGGCCTGCACCGAAGTCGCGGTACACGGGCATGTAAAGTTCCTTGCGGATCACCACAGGGTTGTTGATCTTCCATTCCACGCCGCCCTTGATATCCTGGCGTTCCAGGGGGCCGTACTCTTCGGTAACAAAGCGTTCCTTGTCGGCAAAGATGCGGAAGCTGGCTTCGCCAACGGGCACGTCCTTGGAGCTTACGAAGTTGGTGAAGGGGATCATGCCCTTGTTCTCGATGTTGGTACGGCTGTACTGCATATAAATGAAGTCGCCGGGTTCCAGGTCGGTCAAGGGGAAGTGGGCGGTCTGGGATTCGTTGCCGCCGCCGATTTCTGTGGCGTAGGTAATGTAGGTGCCGTTCAGGTTCACCTTCTGCTTCAGCTTCATGTTGCTGTCATAGACTTCCAGGGCGTTGATGAAGATGCGGTCAAAGCCCGGCAAGAAGTCGAAGGTGAATTCGCGGTAGATGGCGGCTCCGCGCACGTCCAGGATTTCCATGAACATTTCTTCGGTGCGGGTCCAGTTGGCGTTCTTTTCGGCCTTCAGGGCTTCCTTGCGGTAGTGGACCACGGCAGGGAAGTCGCCGTCGATGCCTGCCTGCTTAGCCTCGGGGCGCAGCAATGTCTTAAGGTCTGCGGTGCGAGCTTCTACAGGGTCGATGGGCTTTTGTAAGGTGCGGTTGTCGGCCTTTCCAAGGAAAGCCTTTGTGGCGCTCAAGAAGCTCTTGGCGTCTTCGTTGTCGGGCTTCAGGGCCAAGGCCTTGGTCAGGGACTTTTCGGCTTCGCGGTAGTTGCGGCTGTAGAACAAGATCTTACCCTGCATGGTCCAGATCTTGTAGTCGTTGCGGTCCTTGGCCAGGGTTTCTTCACTGATGGCGCGGGCTTCTTCGAAGCGGCCCAGGAACATGAGGGCGTCCATCATGGTGGTGCCTAGGTCAACGCTCATGCCAAAGCGGCCGCGTACGGCGTAGAGCACGTCCACTGCTTCGGCATACTGGTCTAGACCCATGTAGGTCTTGGCAAGGTACACACCCAGACGAGAACTGGGCTGGGTGTCGTACAGGCGTTGAACAACCATCAGGGACTGGTTGCGCTGTCCCAAACCCCACAAAGCGTCGCTCAGGTTAATGACATATTCAGGATTGTTGGGAGTGTAGCGCAGTGCAGCTTCGGCGCATTCGCGGGCGCGACCGTAGTCGAACAATGCCTCGTACATTTCACCAAGAATGCTTAGGAGCTTGCCGTTCTTGCGGACAAGTTCCTTTTGGCTTTCAAAGTGACTGATGCCCGGTCCGTACAGTTCCTTCATCTGGTAGATAAAGCCGCAGTTAATAAGATAGAGGGGTTCTTCCGGGTCCATCTTGTTGGCGCGTTCAAAGTAGCCAAGGGCCACCAGGGGCTGGTTTTCAAGTAGGCGCAACAGGCCCACCTGGCTCATGATGGCGGCGTTGAACTTAGCCTGCTTTTTGGCGGCATCGTCACCGGCGGTTTCTGTTGCGGGCTTTGCTCCCACTACCAGGCCTTCGATGGCGTTGTCCATGATCTTGCTGTATTTCTTTTTGTTGATGCCCTGGGTCCAGGTTACAACCAAGACGCCTCGGCCGTCTTCGTAGAAATAGCGGCCCTTGTAGGCGAAGTCAAACTTGTTGACGGTGTGGGTTAGCGTAAATTCTTGAGCGTAACGATCCCCAACCTTTACGCGGCGAATGTCCATGGTGGGGTTTGTATAATCTACGCCAAGGCGTGTCAGAAGTACCTTGAAAAGATCGTTTTGGCTCACAACGTCGCTGGGAACCATGGCTCCATAAACGAACATGGAGATGTCTTCGGCCTTGTTGCTCAATACCAGGTCCGGGTCTTCGTTCTGGCGGCTAATGCCCATCCAGTGGTGCCAGAGGGTGTCCTTGACGCTCCAGGTGTAGCCTAGTGCTTCGGAGGTGTATTTCTGCACGTGTTCCGGAGAAAGTTCCGGACCGTCGTTTGCGGCTTCTTCGGTCATCTCAAAGCCTGCAAAGAATTCCTTCCATTCTTCTTTCAAGGCCCCTGCTTCAAGGACTTCGTCGGTGGCAGAAAGGGTCATGGAGTAGACATGACTGCCGGTGCCGGTCACTAAGCCCACGGCTTCGTAGGGTGTTTCAAAGCGCTTGCCGGCAACGTCAAAGAAAGCGCCGGTGCTTCCGAAGGCTTCTTCGGGGTAGGTTTCTGCCAGGGTGGCCTTCTTTCCGCTAGATTCAAAGGCCTGCATTTCCATCTGGGCGCGGTCCATAAGTCGCATGGGTTCGCCCTTGGGCAGTTCCACTTCGACAAGTACGGCGCGGCGGCCAGTCTTTGGGTTGTAGAATTCGTAGGGTACGCCGCTTTCGCCAGCCTCGGGACCGCTGATCAAGGTCCAGCCGGCTCCTCCCTGGGGCGGTGTGAAGCTGAAATAGTCAGATGCAATAGAACCGGCCTGGGCGGTTCGGGCTGATCCAGTGCTGTTTTCGCCACTTGCAGCAGATTTTTTCGATCCGGTGGAGGGGGCGGGGGAGTCGTAGTCCCCGAAATAGTCGTCGGCAACGTTGACTGTGCTGCCGGAATTACCGGATTTTGGGCCGGTTTCGGTTAGTGGAGCGCCGTTTCCTGCGCAAGAAATCAGGAAAAACAACCCGAAAACCGGGACCAAACGGAAAAATGTGTGATTAAGATGACTCATAACTAAAGAAATACGAAATTTTTTTAAGAAAAACTCTACCCAACGGCTGCAATTTTAATAAATTTGGAGTCAAACGCACGCCACCTGATTTGGTTGGCAAGCATTTCACAATAAACAAAAGGATCCAATAATGGCTCTCAAACTCGGTATCAATGGTTTCGGTCGTATCGGCCGTATGGTGTTCCGCGCTGCTGTGGAAAACTTCTCTAACGACATTCAGGTTGTCGGTATCAACGACCTCCTCTCTGTTGACTATCTCGCATACATGCTGAAGTATGACTCCGTGCACGGCAAGTTCGAACACGAAGTTTCCTTCGAAGATGGCGAAAAGAAGTACCTCATCGTTGATGGCAACAAGATCCAGATCTTCGCAGAACGCGATCCTCTGAACATCACTTGGGGCGCTCTCGAAGCTGACGTCGTCGTTGAATCCACCGGTTTCTTCCTGACCGACGAACTGGCTCGCAAGCACATCCAGGCTGGCGCTAAGAAGGTTATCATGTCTGCTCCTTCCAAGGACGCTACCCCGATGTTCGTTTACGGCGTAAACCACACTACCTACGCTGGCCAGGACATCATCTCTAACGCTTCCTGCACCACCAACTGCTTGGCTCCGATTTCCAAGGTTCTCGACGAAAAGTTCGGCATCGTCCGTGGCCTCATGACCACCGTTCACGCTGCAACTGCTACTCAGAAGACTGTTGACGGTCCTTCCATGAAGGATTGGCGCGGTGGCCGTGGCATTCTCGAAAACATCATTCCTTCCTCCACCGGTGCTGCAAAGGCTGTTGGTAAGGTTCTCCCGCAGCTCAACGGCAAGCTCACTGGTATGTCCCTCCGCGTTCCTACCTCTGACGTTTCCTTCGTTGACCTGACTGCAGAACTCAAGACTGCTGCTACCTACGAAGAAATCTGCGCTGCTATGAAGGAAGCTTCTGAAAAGTGCGTTTGCGACGGCGGCCTGAAGGGCATCCTCGGTTACACCGACGAAGCTCTCGTTTCTACCGACTTCCGTAACGACGCTCGCACCTCCATCTTCGACGTCAAGGCTGGCATCCAGCTCGACCCGACCTTCGTGAAGGTTTGCGCATGGTACGATAACGAATGGGGCTACAGCAACAAGGTTTGCGAAATGGCCAAGGTTATCACCGCTAAGTAAGAGATTTAGCTTAACAGCTTAATTAAAACTTAAAGAGAGCCTCGCTGAAGCGGGGCTTTCTTTTTTTAGGTTGTAATACGAAAACCACCAGCTGGGCTGGTGGTTTTAAATTTTTTTGTTGTAATGTGGCTCTGGTTTTGTTTCTTTTATAGGTTGTCTAGAACTTTACCAGGATTTGCTTGGAATCGTTTCCTGCGGTAACCCGTAGCACGTAGATGCCGGAGCTGCTGGGCTTGTCTAGCAGAACCTTGTGCTTGCCTGCCCAGGCTTCTTCCTTGGTCATGGAAACGACGTTACCGTTGGCAGATACCAGGCGGATGTCTACGTTGGTGCCATAGCCATCGCCCAGGGCGAAGGTTACAGTCATCTTGGAACCGCTGCTGCTGAAGTGCAGACCGTTAATGCCCTTTCTTACAGCAACTACCGGTACCGGGGAAACCTTCAGCGTGGCTACGGTGGGTACGGTACTCAGCTTCAGGTCTACATCTTCGCCGGCTTTCAGCGGAATTACATTTCCGTCAAAGGACAGGGAGGCGTATAGGCCCATCTGTTCCAGGGATTCCAGGTTCTTGACGGTCAGCTTGCCCTTTTGCAGGGTTGCGGCACTCATTGTGATTTGCCAGCTTGCCTTATCCATGGAGTTATGGATGCTCTTGGCCAGTCGGCGGTTTCCATTCTCAATGGCAAGGCTGACTCCGCCTTCCATAGGAGTCGGAGGTTCTTCAAGGCTGATCTCGCTGAGGCCTACGCCAACTACGTTCCATGAATCTGCGGTTCCGTTTTCTCCGTTGAGAATCAGGCGCAAAGACCAGGAATTGGGGCTGAAGCTCTTGGCCAACATCTTTTTGCCGCTATTATTTGATCTATTAGGAGTGGCGAAGGTCGGCTTGTTGCTTAACTTGACTTCTTGATTCTTGGCGGTTTGGATCCAAAGGCCTTCATAGGCGTTGGCTATTCTTGCCGTGTCGTAGTTTGCAATGGCTGGATTCCAGCGCCAGAAGATGTTACTGTCGTTGGGGCTTTCAAAATCGGCAGAACCCAGGCTCAGGTTCCAGGAATAGGGGTTCGCCACCATATTCCAACCGTTGATCTCGTTCTTCAAGTCCCATGCCAGGGAATCTTCCTGGGGCTTGGATATTTCCTTGCGGTTGATTTGTGCAGGCTTGTCGCTAATAATCCAGTAGCCCTGATTGGCGACCAGGCTATCCTTGCTGTGGACCTTTCGGTATTGCAGGTAATCGCCCAGGGCCTGTTGCTCATTCCAGTAGAAGACTGCGCCGTTGGTATCTTGGGGGATTTCGAACTTGTCAGAGACATTTGCCAGGGACTTCATGTACCAGGTGTCGGCCTTGAGGGAGTCGCTGTTTTCGATCTTGAATACGTCAGACTTTACGACAATGGAATTGTCGCCGTCTTGCAAAATTGCCTCGGCCCAGTAGGAACCCTGGGGCAGGGGGTAGTAATCGAACTGGTAAGTGGAATCGCTAAGTTTATCGGCAAGCTGAGCTTCTGTAAACAAGCGCTTGTCCTTATAGACGGAAACCTTTAAGGAGGCGTTTGTATTTGGGTTCAGCACCTTGATCGCCAAGGGGAATCGCATGGCGGAACCAGAGAGAATGACGGAGTCTGCCGCAATTTCAAAGGCCCTCAGGAAATCAGGATCGTTTGATGAAATGGAGGTCCTGATTACAATGCTTGCGTCACTGTCGATGGTGATGATGTCTCCATCCTTGATGGCAACGCCATTGAATGTAAGGGACTTGATCTTGACGTTTTCTTTCTTCAGTGCAGAAACGTTGGCCAGCCACTTGCCGTTGGCAGGGAACCTGAAGACAGGTATGTCATTTTCCAATTCCTGCTTAAGCTCTTCGCCAAAATGGCTGAGGTTTACGGTGGCTGCGGTGTCTGCATCTACTGTGACTGTGTATACGCCTACATTGGAATCTTCATCCTTAATGGGCTTGACCACGAGGTCTTTGTTTGCAGCCCCGGGATACAAAATAAAGTTTCCGTCTTTTCCAGGTCTAATGTCGGCATCTTCATCTACATTGCCTTCTAGGTCCATGACTTCATAGCCATTGTAGTAGGTATCAAGGGTTGAAATTTTCGGCAGGTCAATGTTGACGCCTTCGTAATAGTTCTCAGGGAATTCAAACTGGCGGAAAACAGTTCCGTCTACATTCAGTACGCTTACCTTGAACTTATGGCGGATTTCCTCGATGGGGCTTATGATAAGCATCTGGTATGCGTCCGGATCGATGACAGGAACTTCATATTCATCGTTTGTAGAAACGATGTCATAGCGCAACATTTCCTCGAACTTGTTGGCGCTGACAATCATCAGGGAGTCTGCATTGATACCCTTAAAGTCGATTGACTTGAACCTCGGACAGTTTTCGACGATGTTGACTCCAGTTTCGAATGTTTTCGGTGTACCAAGAATATCGGCGGTAAACATTATGCTGTTTCTGGACTTTACGCCAATGTTAAAGTAGTTGAGTTTACAACTTTCAATGTCGCACGGTCCAAGTGGCTCGTTTACGCTTGCGCTGATTATTACTGAACTTTCTGCTGTATTCAAGTAAAGATTTGTGTTTTCCAAATTGTTAAATGAGAGGCAGTTTTCAATGGCGTACTTAAGAAGCTCATCTGTGGAAGAAATAAGCGTAAAATCGTTCAAGTACATCATCCAGGATTTTGTGATATAGAACTGGTCATTGTTGAGTTGCTTGAACTTGGCAGCTAAGCTTGGTAGAGAGTCGTGGATTCCAATGTCGTAGTCTATTCTATCTACATAGTAGTTATCATGAAGACTGCTTATCTCATAAATATCTTCATTATCGTCGACAACGTAGAAATTCACCCAGGATTTCTTGAATTCCCTAGGGGCAAAGATGACTTCATCCTGGTGAGGATAATTGTAGGCATTTCCGTTCCATACGGTCTCCTTACCTTCTTCAACGTAGAAGTAAACCTTTCCTTTTTCTTTGTAATAGACGTTAGGCAGCTTGCTTAAATCTGTAGAGAGGGTGCCGTCTTTTTCCTTATAGAACAGCATGTTGTTCACCATTATTGCTGTACAAACAGTTTGGCCAGAGGCATCTTTCCATAAGAATTTTTGAACGTCTGACAATTTCTCAAGAGAAGATCTTTCAATAGCCCAAATTTCATTTACTTCGCTTGTAAAGAATTTGTTTTCCAAAAATCTATACATATTGCCATCTGTATAGAAAAGAGAAACGTTAGCATCTATTTTTGCCTTGATTTCATATTCCAAAGACCAGCTATAGGGAAGTACAACTTCGTTGTTTACTATGTCAATTTTTTGATTTCCTATAGAAAGATCCCATTTGATATTGGAATTGGGAATTTCAACAAAACTGCCGTTGTCATCAACCTTGCCATATTTAAAGGCTATTGTTTTGACATCACAGGGACCTTTCGTATCAAAGATTGGCTTTACGGTTATATCTCCAAGTCGAGAGTTGTCTGCATAAAGGACATATGTAGCCGGCATGTCCGAAACGCTTGCATCCATCCAGCCTTCAAAACAATATTTTGTCGATCCAAGAAAGGGAAGGTTAATGTCGAAACCAAAGTCGTAAGTTGTAGGAATGTCGTAGGCCTTGATAACTTCGTCTTCCTTTACGCCTGCAGCTTCCCAGTCAACGCTGATTTTGTAGCTTAAGTGCGGGTATAGGTTAATGTACGTGCTAGTTATGTTTTTGTCGACGGCTAGGGAACCTTTAGGTTCGATGATCTGCTTTGAATTTTGGTCGTTGATGAATTGTAGTGATGTCGTATTGTCGAAGGTAAATTCCGACGGGGCAGGTATAGTTACAGACTTGGACTCGTCATTTTGAATCAAATTGAAGGTTTGAAGATCGTAAATTCCTTCCAGCTTTGCTGTGACTTTTGTTAAGGAATTTTGTGTTTCTCTCGTGTAGTAGTAACTTATGGTGTAATTATCCACATCATCCCAGCCGTAGGGTTGCAATACATAGTCTAAATCCTTTATTGAAATACCCTCATCTTGCATGATGTTTTGTAAGGTAAGGGCTAGTTCAGCAAGGGTATTTGCTGTATAGGTGTTTTTGAGCTTGTCACTTGCAATTTCCCAGGTTGTATTACGCTTGTACTGCGTCGCGACGATTTCCATTCTGTAGACAAGAGGGAACTTATTATCTTCAGATAAAATATACTTGTCGCCGTTCCAGATATCGTCCTTTTCTGTTACGAATTTAGAGAAGGGAATGGAAATGGTGTCCTTGAAGAATACAATTTGTCCATAATTGGAATAAAACTCTGGCTGTTCCAAAAGAAGTTCTCTGTTCCACAGGATATTGGCATTCTTTGCGAAATTGGCATTCTTAGCGCTGGACCAGAAAATATAGGTGATGGTCTTGTTCTCTGTGTTTATGATTTCAGTGGCAGGCAGTTTCGTTATAGTATTTTGATTGATGATGGATCCGTTTTTCAAACGGGGATGATCATCTTCGAAGTATATGGCTGCCTGAACTTTTGACTCGTCGATCCAAACAATGTTAGGCTTGAAATTTCCAAGATATGGGTAGCCCTCATTTTGTGTAGGGTTGTATTCGTATTCTTGAAGAAGACTTGCAAAGCCTAAAGACTTGGGCTGAGTTTTGGCGATAACATTACCGTTTAGGTTGACTTCTGCTTCCTGGGCGTTTCCCAGACCCACATAGTACATATTCAGGTAATCGTCTTTTGCTTTGCCAACCATTTTTGCAGAACCGGAAAGGTCAATTGCATAGACTTTGTCAAAATTTGTATTGGGTGTATCTTCGTTTACAAGACCGCTGATTTCAGCCTCAGTGCTGTTTGTGGAAAGTTTTCCCACGTAGTAAGACAAGCTCACAGAACCGGGTCTCTGTGTTTCAACCTTACCAATGAATCCTGCCATATGTACGGGAGTTTTTTGGAGTGTGTTGACAGAAATACCGCCAAATACCTTGGATCCACCATCGATTTGGTAAGAAATCACATTGTCGGCAAAACCGCATAACCCACCAGCATAGACATCTTGTGTGCCCTTATGGTTGATTTCTATAAGGGTGCCTGTGCTAAGGCTATCGCTTGCTATGGCATAGCTATTGATCGCATTAAATGGTTTTTCTTTGAGGTTGAGTCTGCCAGTCAAACCGCCGGCATACTGAGATTCTGAATTTCCGTTTTCGGTGTTGACAGTGATTTTTCCGCGATAGTGGGACGATTCGTAGCTAGACATTTCGCCTGCGAAACCAGTGAACCCGCCAACTTGTACGGAAGATGTTTTTCCTGTAGCAGTAATGTCAATATCACCGGATACAGCGGAATTTTCAACGATTGATTCGGATTCTCCGCTAAAGCCTCCTGCATAAATGATATCCGCATCAGATGTTATGTTGATGAGCTTAGAACCTTTAGGTGCTACGGCTGTGCTGTTTGTGTAAGATTGAATTACCCCTTTGCCAGCCACGCCACCTACCCGTACGAAATTCGGCTGGGTACCATAGCTGGTGACATTCAGTGATCCTTTGAAATGATTGTTGTCAAAGTTATAGGAATTGTTTTCCGCTAAGCCCAGCAAGCCTCCGACGAAAGCATAGGTAGCCTCTTTTGAACTAGACTGAATATTGATGTTTCCATCCACAGAATTGTTGTTGAGTTCATTAGAGTTGGAATTGGAGTAATAGGAACTTGTAATACCGCCAACGTATGAGGAAATATAAGTTGGCAAAACGGTTGTGTCTTTTTGTTTTTCGTCTAGAGAGATTCCTGTTTTTATATCAATAAGAGTTCTGGTTCCGTCCTTGTTTTCGACACCCTGTGAGGAAGTATTGTTAATTATGGCGGATGAACTTGTTTGCCCTGCAATGCCTCCTATGTAATTGGTAATATCACGTCCCTTTATGGTTGCAGAAATTTTGCCGACGTATTTTGAATTTTTGATTTCAGCATCAGTGGATAATCCTACAAGGCCTCCAAAGCGAGCATATGTTGTCCCTTCATTCAAATTGTCTACGTCATTTGAAATGGCTACGGCCTGGATGGAACCACTTCCGGTTGAATTTGAAATATTGACGTTGTCGGCGGAACCAACTAGGGTTCCCAAATAGAATTCTACCTTAATAGCAGGAACGCTGGAAGCGGAAATAATCACTTTGGAACTGTCTTTGTTTGTCGCAAAGACATGGGCGTTTTCTAGGGATAGGTTTTTGTTATTGTTGTAAGCGGATCCTACAATGCCGCCAATACGGGGGGTAGGTGCATATTTTGACGTGTAATCCTGTATGCCTTGGAATTTGATGCTTCCTGTAAAGGATATGTCATCTGCTTTTAGATTTCCTTGGATTATATAGCTGATGAATCCGCCTATATATGAATTTGTGGCAGAAACCTTTGCATCAATTTGCGCATCGACATGAACGTTGTTAAGTTCTAATGAGATGTAGGAACTTTCACCAATGATACCACCTATTTTTGGGTCGTCATTGGGTGCTGTTCCTTTTTTGTCGAATGTGTAAGAGATTGTTCCCTTAAAGGATGAATTCGTTATTGTTGCGTTATTGTTTTGTGAACCGTTGAGCTGCCCCACAAAACCACCAATATAAATGGAATAGTAATTGCTATTGTAAATAAGATCTGCTTCAACTTTTGTATCCAGAATTTTGACATCACCTACGGTGTAACTGGTAAGGGTTCCTACGTACATGCTTTTAGATGGATCACGAACGCCAAGGATTTTGAATGTGATATTCTTCGTTTTGATGTTGTCAAAAGAAACGCTTTGGTTACGATTGGTTTTGTCCAATAGAATGGCTGCGTAGCTATGTTCAAGGCTTTCATGCTCTAGGTAAATGTCTTCCAGCGACAATGATTCAAACTCAATGGCTGCATCGGGTGAGTATGAACCTCCATTGATAAATAAGGCGGTGTTCAAATTATAGGTGTGGCTTACCTGTATGTGAACATTCTTGATCTTAAGGTTCTGAATTTTTGTTTGCAGTTCTATGCGGAAAAGTCCTATAGATAACATGGAGTTATTATCGCTTTTTTCATTAATGCAAATTCCGCTAATGGTATGGTCGTTGCCATTGAAAGTTGAGATCTTTGAAAAGACTGCGTTGGAAATATCCCAGTTGGTGGTGCAACTTTTGCCCTGAGTATTCGGATCTACGATAATATCGTTGGCAAGCTCAAATGAAATGATATTACATCCATTTAAGCTATTTTCGCTGATTACATTGAGGTTTTGCAAGGCTTTTGCAGTCTTAATAGACACTGTACAAGTTGCCTCATCGACATCAAAGTCTATGTTCTTTGTAAGTGCGTCTTGCGCAAAAGTATTAGTTGCAAAAATTAAAATTGTTGCAAGCAAGGCAAGGAATTTCTTGTAGTCTAAAATCATTTTTGAATTCTTCATAATGCCTCCTTTCCTTAGAATGCGTAGTTCAGACTGAAGACAGCGTAATAGTCCTTGTACTGTTCAGATTTTGCGTCTGGACGGTAGCTGTAGTTTACGCCTAAGGTGTAGTCGGAGTACAAATCTTTAGTGTGGTGGAGTCGAATTGTTGCGGAACTGTAGAAGTCTGCATCTTCTTCGTTTTCACCTTCGCTATGTCGTGTAATTACTTCTTGACGGAAGCCACCGTTTAAGGCAAAATCCATGAAGTTCTTGAATACTTCTGCTTCAAGGTTTTCATCAATGCTCCATTCAAATTCCTTCATCTTGTCGCGGCTGTAGATCTTGTAGCGTGGGGTGATTGAAATCTGATTGTGGAATCTATCGAAATTCGTTGTCAAGGAAATGGGGTAGCGTTGTTCGAAGTAATCTGCGCTATGGAAGTAATATCCAAGGATGCCATAGGTTCTATTGCTGAAATCAAAATCCTTTATCAGGGAATTGTTTTCAAACTCGGAGAAATCCGTACGGTGTGTCCATGTGGCGCCGACCTTCAAAAGATTGCTTGAGAATCTAATGCCCAGTTCTGCTTCTACCGTGTTCTTCAAGATTTTTTCGGTGAAGTCGCTGGCAATATACTCGTACTTTGTCAATTCGTAGTACTGCTTGTATTTTTCAGCATCCACAACAACTGTATCTGTTCCGCTGACCACAGAATATGTTTTTGCCTTCTTGCCGGGCCTGAACCATTTATCATCAAATATGCCTGATTCCACGTTGCTGTTGGCTTGCAGACGGGTAGACATATGGCGAGTTCGATAGTTTATTTTGTAGCGCAAGGCTAGATTGAAAAATCCAAGAGTAATGTTGTTCTTGAATGCGGCGTTGTGAACATAGAGTGCTCGTAAATCATCTTGGTCGTGGGCCTTAGTCCATTCGTCAGATGCCGATCCGAAAAGACCCATGGTGGTTCCTTCGCCGAAACCGAAGATGTTGGCCTTGTGACCAATGGCTGCGTTTTCAATGTTCAGATTATAGCTCAAACTCAATCGCCAATTTTTGCCGAAACGCTGGTCAATAGAGGCGCTCAGTTCGCGGTAATTGCTGAGCTGGTCCGGGGAACCTGCGCTATAGAACTTGCTGCCGACATATTTATAGTGGGCGTTGAGAACTGTATTGCCAATACCCCAGCGCATGCTGGCTAGGGCTGCAAAGTTGTTGCCGTCCCATTCGGAAATATGAGCCTGGTTGTCGTCGCTTTTCTCATAGCTGGCTTCTGCCTTCTTTGCTTTCGCAACCAGTTCTCGCAATTGTTGTTTCATTTCCGATGGCGACATGGAGGTGTTGTCTCCGAAAATATCCAACAACTGTTCTCTGCTCATATAGGAAATCATGTTTTCGTTCTTCATGATTTTGCGGAGCAGTGCAAAATTGGATACGGATACGCCAGCCTTGCTGAAAATGCTGTTTACGGCTCGCTGAGTGTTTACATCAGAGGTGTCAGCGGCGCCAATAGCTACCTGACCGTTCAGCTCGATGTTGCCTGGCCAGAAAAGCCAGTTTCCTTCGGCAAAGAATGTGCGAGATGAAATTTCGGGGTCAACAGTATTCTTGTGGGAGCTCATGCCGTCACGGAAGAAAGGGTCTTCCTTGTAGTCTTCGCCTGCGATAAAGCCTAAGGTTCCGTTAAAGCGTCTGTGCATGTTCCAGGTGATTTTTCCGCCGGCGACAACTTCTTGGGCCTCGCCTTCGCCGTCTTCAATGTAGTCCTTGTAGAATTCAGGATTCTTCTGGCCCACAAGCTTAGGGCGGTTTGTTTCACCTGCAAAAACTGTGGTTCTGAAGATAGGCAAGTCGTTGGTGAGCTTCAGGTAGTCTACGGAATAGCTTGCGCCGAAGAGGTTGATTCCACCTAGGTATGTTTCACCGGCATTGATGTAGGTGTCGCCTAGGGATATTTTTCGTGTGGCGTCGGTATAGGTTGCGTTTACCTTGTGGACATTCCATTCGTTCCAATGGTCGCTACCGATAGATGTAGTAAATTCCGTAGTGCGTCCATCTGGAGATTCCAATTTTATATAAGTGTTGTAGTTGCTAAAGAGTCCTGGAACCTGGAAGTAGTTTTCGTAGCGGTTGTCTGTGGAATCGTGCAAAGTACGAACCAGGTGGTAACCTACAGCTGTGCTTACGTTACCGGACAAAGCCCATTTCTTTACAGAAGCTTGAACTTCTGCGCTGTCGATTTTTGCAGGTTTCTCGAACCTTCTTGCAAAATCGTTCTGGGGAACCGAGGGCAACATGCTTACAAGAAGTTCTGTTCCGGCAGCCATGTTTACCTTGTTGTTCTTGGTAGCTTCGGTAACCGTCAGCGGGGGGACATCGTCGGCGGAAATACCTATTGCGTTGTCTTCGTTCTTCAGGTACTGAACTTCAAAGCTGTTGCTGCCTTGATCTGCCAATCCCACATTGTTGTTCTGGATGCTGACATTGGCGAAGTTGTTTTTTGAATTCTTGCCGGAGAGGTAGGCCACATTGCTTTCCATGATTTCGCAGTGGTTCATGGAAACTGTAGAGCCTTCCTCTGCTATAACAGCGGCCCCGCTGATTTTTTCCAGGCGGGAATTTTGCAGGTTGACGCTTGCGCCCTTTGCAAAAATACCGATTCCGGAATCGTGGATCTTTGCGCTGAATATATCTGCGCCTGTATTTTCAAGAGCCAAGGCCACCTTGGCCTTTTCGATGCGAATGTTGTTAAAGGAGGCTCTGGTTTCTCCAGTAAGAGTAATTCCGTTCCATTCTCCATCGTTGCCGCGGAAGATGATGGGGGAGTTCTCCTGACCCATGGCAGCAATTGCTCCGTCCTGGATGTTTAGGCCGGTTCCTGTCTTGAATACAATCTCCACGCCAGGCTCAATGACGAGGGCGTCGTTTTCTCCCACAACCAGGTCGCCTGTTGCCAAGTAGGGGGCGTTGGCTGCCTTTAAGAAACCTTCAATATTACCGGAAATTTCGGTAAAGCTCTGGGCGAAGGTTGCAGAGACAAGAATGGAAACGTAAAGTAAAGTCTTAATGTAGTTGGATCTCATTACTTTACCTCCAAAGTCTTGGTGGCTGTGACGACACGACCGTTCTTGTGCTTCACAATAATTTCAAATCGGTCCGTTTTTCCACGGTGTAGATTAACGGGAACGTCGTAGTCCAAGGACTCAATCTGGCTCAGGATTTCGTGAAGGATCTTCCTGCCGTTTTGCTTGATGGTTACGCTGTAGACTTCGGAAACATCGGACAGGTCTATCTTGAAACGCAAGGTGCTGTGGACGTTCTCGTAGCCTTCCTTCGAAAAACTCAATGGATCTCCTGGCGGAATGTACGACTTGTTATAGCTGGATGTATTCTTGATTTGAATGTTGAAGAATTTATTCGGGAAACATCCCAAAGTCTTGACTACGGAAGCTTCGTTGCCGGCCTGGTCCTTGACGTTGAAATCGTACTCATGAATGCCGCTCTTCAATTTCACCTTTGTAGATGTGTTCTTATTCAGGATGCTTGCCTTTCCTTCGGAATCATCAATGTTGGTGCGGAAAATTCCTGCGTCTTCTTGCATTGCGCCGATGGAAATGTTTGCCACACACTGGAGGGAGTCGTACCCGTTGACTTCGATGATGGGGGAGTTCTGGTTCACCGCCTGGCAAGCCCTGTTCACCTGCAAAGGAATTTCAACAACAGACTTCTTGCCCTCGGCGTCGAACTCGAGGGTTGCCATTTTGGCATTCCAAAGGCCGTTTCTATCCGAGATGGCCACATTAAGGGCGAAGGGGTGAGGCTTGCCGTCGGCCTTCTTCATCAAGTTGCCCGACTTGTAGCTCTTTTCGATTTTCAAGATAAGCGTGGCCGCGGAATCTAGAGTCTGGTAGGTTCCTTCGACATTTAGACCTTCTTCGCAAACCGCTACAGGCGTCTTAGTGGACAAGATTACCTGGCTAGGTTCCCTGTATTCCTCGGGCTTGTAGTAGGTTCTTGCCTCGGCGCAGTCGAATTTCAAATTACCGACGGAACATGAAAGACGGAAGATTTTTTCACCTAGGGCGATGGAATCCAGTTCTACCGAGGATACGAAACTTCCGATATTGTCTAGCTGTACCGGTTCGCCGTAGAAACTGGCGTTTGCATTGGAAGAGCAGTGGCCGTGGATCTGGATTTTTTGCGTGGAGATAGTGTCGGGAAGCTGGTCGATAACGCAGCTGACCTGTTGCTCAGCCTCTTCTACAGACTTGGTGTAGAGAGTGTCTTCCTTTAGAATCTGTTCCTTAAGGTCGTCTGCCATCAAAGTGCTGTCTGCCAGCAGCTTTAAAATTCTTTCATGAAAGGCGGGGTCGCCGCCGGCCATAACGTTCATCATGACAAGGGAATCCTTGTCGAAGACAATCTGGCCTCCGTGGATGAGCACCGTCTCGCCGTTTGCCTTGGTGACCTGCAGGGCACCGTTTTCCAGACCAGCCAGGAACACGTCACCTCCGGAAATCGTGCCTTCGGTTCCGCGGATGGCTGCAGCCATAGTCCCGGTCTTGAAATTGAATGTGGAGTTTCCGTTCTGCTTTTGTACGGAGAACTTCATGCTTCCGGCCACCAGGTTGACGTTGGTCTTAAATGCGCCGTTCTCTTCGTAGAAATCCTCGATGACGATCTTGGACCTTTCACGAATGTTCAGTAAGCTTCCGTCGGGAAGGCTCAATATGGCTTCGGATTCAGTTTCCGTCGTAATGCTGTCGTGGACTACGACAGGCTGAGAAACGCGGAGCTGAGACCGGACGTTCTTCTTTGCGTTAAAGTGTGTTACTTCGCCTATCCTTTGTCTTACATAAGCCTTGCTTGGATTTTGAGCGGCAAGGGTAAAGGATGCCATAAGGGCGATAAATAAAAATGTTTTAATAAAAAGACGGTAAGTCATAAAAACTCGCAATTTTACCACCAAAACATAGAAACTTGGTTTAAATTGAAAGTTTTTTGTAGTGTTTGCGGGTGCTGTTTTGTAACCTAAAGTTTACGAAATGATAAGGTAACGTATTGATGTTCAATGAGATACAAAAAAAAGAAACCTTTCTGACTTATAAGCCAAAAAGGTTTCAAAATGCCTTGACCGAAAAGGATTAGCCTTCGTAGTCTTCGCCGCCGCCCCAACCATCAATGTCAGAACCTGCACGGCCAAGAGTTGCTCCGCCGAGAATTTCGTCGATGCCCTTGTCTTCGGAATCTTCTTCTTCGTCGTCGAAGATGGAGGATTCGTCGAGTTCGGTGTCTTCGTTAGGAGCGATCGGTTCGTTGTCCAAATCGTCGTTGCTAGCTTTCTTTCTTGCCATGAATTTTCTCCTTTCAAGTGGCTTTCGTATTCTCTATCGCTATAGTAATATATTTTTGTGAAAAAAGAATCATTTGTTTAAAAAAAGTTCAATTTTTTTATACTCCAACTTGGAATAGAATCTCGAGTCAAAAAATCGGGTTGCGCTTGTTTTTCGTCACGTTAAAGTGTATTTTATTATTACAGGTTTGTTTTTATCCGCGACATTAACGGGTAGTCGCTAGGGTATCGGACTTGGGTGCTTAGACTCGGTTGTCATCTCTCTCTCGCAGGCAACCGAGTCTTTTTTTGTACACTGACTGCTCGCTCATTACTTAGCGAAATGAATCGTTTGTCAAAAAAGACCGCAGAGTTTTAACTCAGCGGCCTTTAATTTTTTGTCACTGTTGCGTGGTGACCGTGGCTTGCTGCTAATTACAGCAGGCTTACGATTTTGGTAAAGAGGGCGTCTGCCAGTGCGTTGGTTTCGAGACCTTCGAAAACGTTGAACTGGTTGAACATGATCTTGCCCTTACCGAAGGGGTAGAGCTGCAGGTCTGCGCCGGTCTTCACTTCGCCTTCCTTGAAGGAGACTTCGCGGGCAAACACTGTTGCACCCGGGAGTTCGTTCAGGGAGATGCTGGGCATGACTGCGGCTGCGTTGTGGTCAAGCACAGCGTTGTCGCCAAACACCTGGGAAAGGGGAGATCCGTTGGGCAGGTAGTGCAAGCTCAATTCGTTTGCGCCAGTGCTCCAGTGGGATTCAATGTTGCTTTCGAAGTGATGGCTCTGGTTCAGGTATTCGATATCTTCCTGAGTCATGTCGGAGAGCAGCAAAGTCTTACCGCCGTTCTTGGTGACGTCGATAATCTTGTCGAAGATTTCGTCGGGCCAGGAGCTGAGGTTTGCGGTAAAGATAATCTGTTCAGGGCCGGTGAGGGCTGCCAAAGCATCGCTGGATTCTTCGCAGTTATCCAAGAAGCAGACCTTCTTTTCTGCGCTTCTTACGTCGGCCTGCTCGATAACGATGAGGTCTTCCACGGAGGTGTGGATTTCCTTGCCGTCGTTCACCAGAGTTACCTTGATCTGGTACTTGCCCACGTTGCGAGGAGCCATCATGGTGCAGATGCCAAGCTGAGTCAAGCAGGTCTTGCCTGCCGGTTCCTCGGGCATCATGGTCTGGCTGGAGAGTTCCTTGCCCTGTGCGTCCAAAAGCTTCACTTCGACGCTGACGTCTTCGTAACGCTTGTTGTTCAGCAGGGTGACCTGGAAACTGACTTCGCTCTGAGGTGCGACCACGTGTTCCAGTTCGCTGACGAGAGCGCGGCTAGGAGTGGTAATTTCCTTGGAGAAGTCCTCGAAGCCCTTGCTCTTGCGGTTTTCGTCGTTGAGACCGCTGAAGTCGGTGCTGCAGTCTGCCCAGTGATCCAGGAAGAAACCTGCAATCTGCGGGTTGCTCTGGAAGGCGGTGATCTGGTCCAGCTTGCTCTTGAGGGCGATGCGGTTTGCGTCGGCCTTGAATTCCTTGTAGGACTTCCAGATGGACTGGTCGCTTTCAACGAAGGTTTCCACATTCTTGATGAATGTCTTCACGGCCTTCTGGTTCTTGGCGGAGCGGGTACCTTCGATGTTGGTGGCTTCTGCCGGCAGAAGGGTGTGGTTCTTCAAGGTGACCAGCATCTTGTTGGAAATGTCGGTTGCCACATTTTCTTCTTCGTCCTGGAATACAGCGTCGCCAAGACCTGCGTCCGGAACCATCAGTTCTTCGTTGTCGCGGTCAAAGCAGTGGGCCAGGTAGTGGCTGTAGGTGGCGCTGGGATTCATGCGCGGATTCATGCGCAAGGTGGCGTAGGGAGAAATACGGTCCACGGTCACGGGCAAGAGTTTGCCGGTATCCTTGCGGAAAGTACCTTCGTTATCCAGGTAGATGGAGTTCAAGTTGCTGATCACCGGACGAGTCATGTCCAGGGGGCTGATGGCGTTGAGCATCTTGTTGCCGTTCTGCAGCAAGAAGGTGCCGTTTTCGGAGCCCAGCACCCAAACGCCGATACAGGGGTGGTTGTGCTGTTCCTTGATAACGTCGTTGATAAGCTTCTTTGCAATTTCCAGGCCCTGCACGGTAGAGCGCATGGTATGGATGGGGAATTCCTGGAACACGATAAGACCGATCTTGTCGCAAATGTTCAGGGCTTCTTCGGTAAGGGGAGCGCCGCAGGAACGGATGGCGTTGTAACCGGCAGCCTTGATGGCCTTCAGGTCGCTTTCCAGCTTGGGGTTGTCGTGGGTCCAAAGACCGCCCTTGCTCCATTGCTGGTTGTAGCTGACGCCCTGGATCTTGAGGATCTGGTCGTTCAGGTAGTAGTCGCCCTTAAGGCAGTCGAACTTGCGGAAACCGAAGGTGCGAACCACCGGATATGCGTATTCGGGGCGCTTCAGTTCCTTGCCGTCCTTTTCCTTGGCGGCCTTGATTTCCATCTGGAATTCGATGGCGAAAACCTTGGGTGCGTCGGGGCTCCACTGGAAGTGATCCTTCTTCAGGTCCTTGACTTCAAACAGGTAGCGCTGGGTGGCGTTTTCCTTGTCCAGCTTGATGTTGTTGATGAAGTGCTCATAGACATCGCCATCGGGGTTCTTCATGAGAACGCGCAGGCGGGTCTGGAAACCGCGGGGGTTGTTGAAACTGACTTCGCAGGCGATGCGGTCCTGGTCCAGGTCCGGTTCGACGCGAACATCGGAAATAAATGCTGCTGTACCCTGGATCAGGTCGACGTCACCAAAGATACCGCCAAAGGGGTACTGGTTCCAGGGGAGGCCCACGGGCATTTCGCTGGGGTGGGCGTAACGGTCATCGGCACCTTCCTTGGATTCGCGGCCAAAGTCGATGCGGCTGTTGGATGCGCCCATGTTGGCGACGCGAACACAAAGAATGTTTTCTTCGCCAATCTTCAGGGCCTTCTGTGTTTCGATGATGAAGGGAGTGTAGGCGCCGAAGTGGGTGCCCAGGAACTTACCGTTGAGCCAAATGGTGGCGTGGGTTGCAATGCGGCTGAAACGCAGGAAAATACGCTTGGTGACCTGCTTTTCGTCTTCGATGGTGAAACGCTTGAAATAATAGGCGCAATCCTGGGACATCAAAAGCTTGTCGAAGGCACGTTCCCAAACGTGGGGTACCTGGACTGTTTCGGTGTTTTCGGGATAAGTTGCATACCAGCGGTTGGAAATGCCCTGGTCTTCGGTGTCCCAGATCATCTGCCAATCGCCATTCAGGCTCGTAATTTTGCTCATTAGAGTGTCCTTTATAAATTTCGAACGTAAAGGTAGTAAAATCAGGCGAGGGGTGTGGGGTGTGAAACTAGGGAAAATAGCTTCTTTTTGGCTATTTTTGGGCCTACGCGGGGGTAGCTCTCGCAGCTCAGGTTTATTTCGGGGAAAAATTCGTCCTTTTTGTTGAAAAAATGTGAAAAAGTTGAGTTTTTTGCAACCTATCCCTTTGATTTACAAAGGATTCTTACTAAATTTGGGGCTCCAATAGCAACCTAAAAAGGATTACAAAATGTATTCTATTGTTGAAACAGGTGGTTTCCAGTATAAAGTCGAACTCGGCAAGACCTACAAGGTTCCGACCATCGACGCCGCTGTTGGTTCTGAAGTGGAACTGAAGTCCGTTCTTCTTTTCGCAGGAAAAGAAGTGCAAATCGGCACCCCTGTCCTGAATGATGCTTCCGTCAAGGTCGAAATTCTCGCCCACGACAAGTACGATACCATTATCGTTTACAAGAAGAAGCGTCGTACTCGTTACGAACGTCGTAACGGTCATCGTCAGGGCTACACCGAAGTGCTCGTTACGGAACTCCGCTCCGGCGCAGAATCTGCAGTTGTAGACTCTCAAGTTGTTACCCGCAACCGCGCTCGCGTGGCTGCCCTTGCTAAGCAGAAGGTTCAGAACAAGCCTCTCACTCGCAAGGAAAAGATCGCTCAGGGCCTTCCGAAGCCGGCTAAGGTTAAGAAGAACTCTCTGCGTAAGGCTAAGGAGGCTTAATCCATGGCACATAAGAAAGGTCAAGGTTCTGTACGTAACGGTCGCGACTCTAACGCCAAGTATCTCGGTGTTAAGAAGTATGCTGGTGAAGTTGTCAAGGCTGGCAACATCATCGTCCGTCAGCGCGGTTCTCACTTCCACAATGGCAAGAATGTTGGCTTGGGCAAGGATTTCACCTTGTTCTCCCTCATTGATGGCGTTGTGAAGTTCGAACGCCTCGATGCAAAGCGTCAGAAGGTTTCTGTCTACCCCGAAGAAAACTAGCTAAGATGCAAAGGGAACCCCATGGTTCCCTTTGGAATCCTTCCTAGAATCAGGATAGATAGGCTGAAAAGCTTTTAAATTAGGCTGTCCGCAAGGATGGCCTAATTTTTTTATCCTGTTTTTGCTAAATTTATGCTGATGATTTTGCGCTACCTCAAGTATTTGATGATTGCCCTGGTCATGGGCTTTTTTGCAGCATGCTCCGATAACGATGACGAAGGGGAGTTCCTTTTCGATCGCGAAGTAACGGAGCTTAAGGTCATCCGCGGTTGCGATGCCGATGCGGACAGTGGTGACTTCTGTTACAAGGTTCGCTTCAGATATCCTATGGATACCGAAAAACTGACGAAAATCTACGTGTGGGTGGATTCCTTGGTTGTGGGTGATACCGCAAAGGCGGTAAGCAAGAGCAAGCTTGAAAAGGCGGACAAGGTCATCGAGTACGTTTCGGGAAATTCTTCTCTTTACGGTACTGTGGATGTGTCTGAGTTTATTACCAAGGAGCTTGTGCAGGAACGCAAGTCCCTGATGGTTGCCGTATATTGCGACTATAAAGATGACGAAAGGCCCGGTTCTGTACAGAGAGTCTATGTCCACTTTGGCGATGATATGAAGCCTTCTCTGGTGGAATTCCGCGATTCCTCCTGGGTGAGCGGTACTATGATTGAATGGTATCGCCCTACGGACCAAACCGACTACTATGCGCCAACGGAACTTTCCGGACCTATCGTCGGTTATCATCTCGTTATCTATTCCTTTGACGAAGATGAAGATCTCAGCAAGTTGAAGATTACGGTAATTGCCGGAGATGAGGTTGATTCTACGGGATCATCTCTCTATGAACGTGACGTTAACTTTGGCACTTCTAGAGATTCCGTATGGATTCAGGAAACCTTAAAGTACAAGAACTACTTGAATATCGTTGTTCACGATGGCAAGGGCTTTGACGTGGATGATTACGATGCTAATCGTTTCCGCATGATAATTGAAGGTTTCAGGTCAAGGACTCCTTATTCCATTGGTCTTTCCGCATGGGATTACAGTGGTAACAGTTCCGGAAGCGACGGTACTTCCTCGGTCCTGGATAACACCAAGATTAGGACCACGGACTCCATCGCTCCCTTGATCGGTACCAAGATCTTTACATATAAGGATTCCCTGTATCCCGAACTGGCACGCTTGGACAGCAACAACCGCCTTCGTATTTTCTGGGCCCGTAGTGTGGACCCGTTGGTCCAGAAACATGGCATTAAGGTAGACTCGGTTCTTTCCATTCCAAGGGATTGCATTATCGACTCTTGCTATAACGATGTTATCGCTGAGTATTTGCTCGAATACTACAATAAAATCGATAAGAAATGGGTTAAGGTCTCCAACGACGACAGAAGCTTCTCTCGCTACAACAGGGATTACTATGAATTTGAAAAAGGTAAGTTCGTTTCTACAGAGTTCGGTAGCCTTGTTAATGACACCATTCGCTTTGTCGCTCCTGGTGACACGGTGATTCTGAGAATCCGCGCTGTAGATACTACAAGGTATTATTCCAAGGCGTTAGTTGACACAATCGTAGTTGCTCCCAGTCCCTTGAATGAAATCGTGAAATGCCCGGAAGGCTTTGTTCCCGTGGGCATTGGTGATACCACTGTATTCTGCATGGAACGTTACGAACATCGTGACGATTCAGGAAAGTTCGTTTCCAATGTGCTCCACTCTGAAGCGGTGGCTGCCTGCGAGGCTATATCTGCCAGTGGATTTACTGTTAGCCTTTGTAATGAACGCGACTGGGAACTGGTTTGCCTTTCCGGCGGATCCTTGACTTATGGCGTTATCGAAGAAAATGACGACGCTGCTTCCTACTTGTTTATGAGTTGCAATGTTGCAACCAATGATTCCTCTGCGGCATTTGACTTGTCGAAACGTGGTTCCAAGTGCCTGAATCCTGCGGGTGTTCACGATATGCCTGGTCAGTTGCAGGAATGGGTCCTCGGACGTTCCGGTGATACATCTGCAGTGGTGAAAGGCGGCAGTTACAAGAAGTTTAGCGGGCTGGATATAGAAAGCCAGGCTCGCTGCACTAGTCGCAGTTTCCCGTATTTCACAAGGCCTAGTTACACCACCGATTCTGTTTATCTATATCGCGAGGGCACTAGGGTTGATACTGTTTTCGCTGCCGATACAAGCCGGACTTTTTACGGGGTGATTACCGCCGACAATAAAGATGAAAAGTTCCGATTCAAGGACACCTTGCAGTTCTTCAATGTGCTGAATGCCGACGGTGAAACCATCGGTGTGGATTATGCTCCCTATAGTGAATACAAGAAGGGCGGCGATGAATGGTTAGAAAAGTTGGCTAACGGTTTGACTTATGTTCCTGACCATATCGAAGTGGTGTTTGTAAAGAAGGAAAAGGTTGCCTATCGCGAAGCGGCTTCCTTCTACAGGTCTCCGTCCATCGGTTTCCGCTGCTGCGCTTATCCTGAGTAATTTTAAAAAGGCAGTTCTAATGACGGGACTGCTTTTTTGTTATCGACTACAATTGTGTTTTTTGATAGTTTTTGACTATAACAAAAGCGCTTTGTAAATCTTTTATGCAAAAATACGCATATATGCATTGACGGGTGTAGGGGAGTTTTATAACTTTAGGCTATGATTAAGAATTTGCCTAAGTCTATCGCTCTTGAACTTGTTCCCCGTGACCTGGAAGGCTTACTTGCCGAATCCAGGGATTGCTTGTCTAAGTTTCCTATCACAACGGTCAACGTGCCTGAAATCCGCACGGTGCCGGTAAAGTCCTACGAATCCGCCGTGAAACTGCTGGAGAACCACGTTCCGGTGACTCCCCACTTCCGCATGGTGGACCGTTCCCTGACGGAACTTATCGAAAAGCTTGGTGTGCTTACTGCCATGGGCCTTAGGGAAATCCTGATTATTGCGGGTGACCCGCCCAAGGATATTGGCTTCCAGCCTTCCGGCCTCACTTCTGTGCTTGCCATTCGCGAGATTCGCAAGCTGTTCCCGACCCTCAAAATTTTTGCAGGTCTTGACCCGTTCCGCACCAGTTTCCGCGAGGAGCTGGACTACGCCAAGCGCAAGCTGGATGCCGGCGCCGACGGTTTCTACACCCAGCCCTTCTTCAGCGTTGGTATGCTGGAACAGTGGATGGAGCAGATTCCCGAAGCTGAAGTCTGGTACGGCATTGCGCCTGTGCTTTCCGAAAAGTCCAAGTTCTACTGGGAAAATACCAACAAGGTTGTGTTCCCGCCGGACTTCGACATCACTCTCGAAAGCAATGTGCGCACAGGCCGCGCCCTGCTCAAGGCGATTGCCGATGCCAACCAGCGTGCCTACCTGATGCCTGTCCGCGTGGACGCCGCCGAGTATGTTGGCGCCTTGCTGAACGACTAACGGTCGGTTCATTGCTGAACGATTAGCGGTCGACACGCCGCCGAGGAATTGAAAAAGGATACCTGAAAACAGGTATCCTTTTGCTTTAGCGGGTCGCTTCGATTTACTTGTGCCTAAGCGCGTAAATCCAAGAGTATGCGATGGGGATGATTGCTATTGCGATCAGCAGAGCTGTTGTGATGCAGATGTTTTCCAGGAGGCTTGTGAAAATCATCAGCAGTCCGCCAATGACAAAGACGAATCCGCCAACGCGGAGGGTGTGGAACCAGTTGTCTTCGTTTTTGAGTGTCCAGTAGATGCGTATGCCGAAGATCATGTTCTGGGTGACCTTGGGCATGACGTTTCCAAGAATCACAAACAGGACTCCCAGGAAAATGGTGACAAACAGCATAAGGTTGAACTTGATGTCCAGGGAGAACATGATGATGCATCCCATGACGAGTATGGCAATGGCAGGGACGAGCCAGATGATGTAGGGGAGGTAATCCCTGATTTTACCGTTCTTCTTCATTTGGATGTAGGAGTCCAGGAGGCATAGCAACTGGATTGCCATCAGGAATGCAGGAATTCCAAAAATGGCTCCTGCCTTGGGCATAAAGTTGTCGGGCTCGTTTTGCAGATTGAAGTGCACCGGAAGCTGGGCGGGGAGCTTGTCCCACAGGATGAGCCCTACGATGGATGTCATGGCGATGACGATCAGGGAAATAACGATTTTCCATTTGTTGTTCATATTACTGTTCTCCTTTAGGTGTATCTTTTAAATCTTTTACCCACATCATGATTTCTTCGAGAACTGATGTGCTTAATTCGTAAATGATGAATTTCCCGTCGCGGCGGTCGCGGATCAGGTTGGCGGCCTTCAGAACCGCCAGGTGGCGGGAGATGGCGGGGCCCGAAATGTCGAAGGCTTCCGAAATTTCACCTGCGGTTTTCTTGCCGCCCTTGAGCATGTTCAGGATCTGTCGACGCGTTGGGTCTGACAGGGCCTGAAGCGTATCTTGTAATGCCATAGGCAACCTCCTTTAAATCGTTTGAGCGTATTTTGTAGCTCTCGGCTCATTTAACATGGAATGACCTCGTCATTCATGTTATTTTACAGCCTTCGCTCACCAGCATTGAATAACTCGTTATTCATGGCCGTTTCGCTCTGGCTGTTAAAACACTGACGTGTTTTATGGCTCTCGGCTCATTTAACATTTAACTTATGTGTTAAATGTAATTCGGCGAAGGATGAATGTCAAGAGATTTTCTGAAAAAAAAGTTGAAAAAACGTTTTTCGCCATTTTCCTATATTTGAGGCGTATGATTGAAGAATTTTTGAAGGTAGCCGAGGATTTGGCCCGCAAGGCGGGGGAGATTTGCCTGGAGTTGCAGAGCAATCTGGGTGATGTGAAGTACAAGACCGCCAAGGACGTGGTGACCATCGCCGACGTGACCAGCGAAAAGCTGATTGTCGAAGGTCTTCGTGCCGCATTTCCGACGCATTCCATCCGCACCGAGGAAGCCGGCGTCATCGAGGGCTCCGACCCGCGTTATCGCTGGATCATCGACCCTGTGGACGGAACCGTGAACTTTAGCCGCGGAATCCCGCTGTGGGGCATTTCCATTGCGCTGCATTTTGAAGGTAGGCCGCTGGTGGCTGTGGTGAACCTGCCGAAACTGGGTGAAGTCTACACCGCAGCCAAGGGCCTGGGGGCCCACATGAATGGCAAGCCCATTCATGTCAGCGGCGAAAGCAATCCCACTCACGCAATCGTCAGCAACGGCGACTTTAACGTGGGCGACGTCCCGCGTATCAATGCGCAGAACTCCAAGAACTTCGCCGCCGAGGCCGTAGCCTTCGAACGCGTCAAGTGCTTCGGTTCCGCAGTCATCGAGGGCTGCTTTGTCGCCTGCGGCCGTCTGGACTGCTTCGTCATGACCATGAGCTATCCCTGGGATATCGCGGCCATCGCCCTCCTGGTAGAGGAGGCTGGCGGCAAGTCCACCCACATCGACGGCTCCGAAATGCAGTTCGTGGACGCTGAACAAGTCGTCTTTAGCAACGGCCTGCTTCACGACGCTCTGGTGAAGACCGTCGGCGCATAAACCTGCGGACATTCGATTTTTCATCGTAATCGATCAAAAACCCGTGAGTCTGAACACTCGCGGGTTTGCTTTTTTTTGCAAAATGTATAGATTTGAACCAAAGAAAACACTATGGAGATGTTTGATGTTTATTAGGAAAAGCTTCATGGCTGGCCTTGCTCTGTTTGGCTTGGCTGCAACCAACGCCCCCGCAGCCCTCAGCGAAGACGATTTCGTCGAGGCCGCATGGATGACCACCCGTTTCTATGGCGCCCAGCGCTCCGGCGAAGGCCCCAACTGGATGGCCGACGGTACCAACTACACCACAAGTTTCATGAAGGATACCTACAAGGGCCAAGACGTTTCCGGCGGTTGGTTTGACTGCGGTGACCATGTGATGTTCGGTCAGACACAGGGTTTTGGCGCCTACGTGCTTGCCCTGGCCTATGCAGAATTTACCGAAGGCTTCTACGACCTTTATACTGGCGACTATACCGACTACAAGGCCTCCGGCGATTATTCCCGTGCCGGCGGTAAGCCCAACAAGATTCGTGACCTTCTAGAGGAACTCCGCTACGAAGCTGATTTCTGGGTAAAGGCAGCTCCCTCCGAGACGGATTTCGTCGCCGTGAAGGGCAACGGCGATTACGACCACAAGAACTGGGTGACTCCGGGTAAGATGAGCACCATGGGTACCGAAGAAGGTGGTGACCCCCGCACCATGCAGGCCAACACGGATGACGCCTTTACCTCGGGCATGGTAGCTGCCTTCATGGCTGTGATGGCCCGTGTGGAACCGGACGCAGAACGTGCTGCAAAGTACCTGAAAGCTGCGCAGAATGCCTACGCCTATTCCAAGGCCCACAAGAGCGTGACAACATCTGGCAGCTATTACAATAGCGGTTGGTGGGATGAACGTACTGGCGACGGTACATTCCTGGGTGCCTTGGAACTTTACCGCACAACCAATGATGAAACTTACAAGACCCAGGCTCAAAGTGCTTTTGGTCAGCTCCTGTTCGAAAAGGGCAGTTACTCCCGCTTGAACTATGCCAACGCTGTACCTCTTTCTGTGGTCATGGCTAAGGGCGTGTTCGGCTGGGATCCTGCATCCGGCAACAAGAAGGACGTGAAGGAATTCCTGGATGGCATCTACAAGAACCAGAGCGACGCCAACGGTATCTTCACCAAGGAAACTGGCGGCGGCGGTAGCTTCTCTGTGCGCACTCCTTCCGGCGGCGCATTCCTCTATGGTCTTTATTCCAAGTTCACTGGCACTGATGATTACGAAGAGTTGATCGAGAAGAACGTGGCCTACCTGCTGGGCGATAATGCCAACAGCAAGTCCTACGTGGCTGGCTTCGACCGCAACGGTGCAAAGGCTCCTGTCGCAGTTCATCATCGTGGCTACTATGCCAACGAAGATCCTAGCAAGAATCCGGATTCCGATTTGAAGCCGCCTGCAAAGAACAAGTACTTCGGTGCCATGATTGCAGGTGCGTTCAACAATCAGGGGCACAATAGTAAGGTTGGTTCCTGGGACGAAAATGAAGTCTGCGTGGATATCAATGCTCCCATGGTGGGCGCCTTGGGCTACATCCTTTCCAAGAAGGCTCCCAAGACCGATGCAGAAATCGGTGGTCCTGAAAAAACTGAAACCGTTGGCAAGGTTGCTGTACGCACCGGCGCTTTGCACATGTCTGGCTCAAACGGCGTCTACACAGTTTCCAATGCTCAGAACAAACACTTCAAGGTAGAAGTTTTCGATTTGAATGGTGCTTTGGTGCAGAAGATGGAAAGCCAGGGCAAGCAGGTTAGCCTTAAGCTTAAGGCCAAGGGCGTGCTCAAGGTCCGTGTAACATCCGGTAGTGACCAACTGGTTCGTTCCTTGAACAACCTGTAGGTTTTTTCCATAAATTGTAAAGAAAAGGGCTCCGTCTAGGGGCTCTTTTTATGTGTTTCCGGCAGGGATATTAACAATTTTCGTAAATTGTAATGTAAAATAATATTTACGAGTAATTGCATTTTTGTTGGACTTACAAAAATGTAAGTATTTTGCATTTAGACCCTTCAAATTTAATGAAAAATGGCAATTTGAATTTATTCTAAAAAACTAACTTACAAAAATGTAAGAAATAGACGTTTTTTGTACAATACCACTTGTTTTTTTTCATTATTTGTTATCTTTAAAAACGTAACAGAAATACCGTACCTTGCGGTTCGAAATCATCGAAAAGCGGGGTAGGGTACCAAAGTTTAATTAAACATAACTCAAACTCTCATCGGAGATAATTATTATGGCAATCCAGAATGCTTACCTCAAGTCCGTCTACGAAAAGGTCGTCGCTCGCGATCCGGACCAGGCTCTCTTCCACCAGGCTGTTCGTGAATTCCTCGAATCCCTGGACCCCGTTCTCGCTCAGGACAAGTCCTGGGAAACCAACGGCGTGATCGACCGCCTCGTCGAACCGGAACGCGTTATCACTTTCCGCGTACCTTGGTTGGATGACAAGGGCAACGTTCAGGTTAACCGCGGTTACCGCGTTCAGTTCAACTCCGCTATCGGTCCTTACAAGGGCGGTCTCCGTCTCCGTGGCGAAGTGACTCTCTCCATGCTGAAGTTCCTCGGCTTCGCACAGATCTTCAAGAACTCCCTCACTACTCTCCCCATGGGTGGCGGCAAGGGTGGTTCCGACTTCGAACCTAAGGGCAAGTCCGATAACGAAGTTATGCGTTTCTGCCAGTCCTTCATGACTGAACTTTGCAAGCACATCGGTGCTGACACTGACGTTCCGGCTGGTGACCAGGGTACTGGTGCTCGCGAAATCGGTTACATGTTCGGTCAGTACAAGCGCATCCGCAACGAATTCGTTGGCGTTCTCACTGGTAAGGGTCTCTCCTACGGTGGTTCTCTCGCTCGTACCGAAGCTACCGGTTACGGCCTCTGCTACTTCACTCGTGAAATGCTCAAGGACCTCGCCAACACCTCTTTCGCTGGCAAGACCGTCGTAATCTCCGGTTCTGGTAACGTTGCTATCTACGCTACCCAGAAGGCTCAGGAACTCGGTGCAAAGGTTGTTACCGTTTCTGACTCCAACGGCTACATCTACGACCCGAACGGCATCAAGGTTGAAGTTGTTCAGCAGATCAAGGAAGTTGAACGCGGCCGTATCTCCGAATACGCAAAGCGCGTTCCGGGTTCTGAATACCACGAAGGTTCTAAGGGCGTTTGGACTGTCAAGTGCGACATCGCTCTGCCCTGCGCAACTCAGAACGAAATCGACGAAGAATCCGCAAAGGCTCTTATCGCTAACGGCGTAATGGCTGTTGCTGAAGGTGCAAACATGCCTTCTACTCCGGAAGCAATCGAAGCCTTCCTCAAGGCTGGCGTTCTGTTTGGACCTGCCAAGGCTGCAAACGCTGGTGGCGTTGCTACCTCCGGTCTCGAAATGTCTCAGAACTCCGAACGTCTCTCCTGGACATTCGCTGAAGTTGATGCAAAGCTCGATGGCATCATGACCTCCATTTACAAGGCTGCTTCCTCCGCTGCTGAAAAGTACGGCGACAAGAAGAACCTCGTTATGGGTGCAAACATCGCTGGCTTCCTCAAGGTTGCTGACGCTATGAAGTGGCAGGGCGCTTGTTAATAAAGCCCGCTCGCGCTAGAATCAGGTAGAAATACTCTGATACGCGCTCGCTCTCATAAAAAATGGACTGGCTTTCAAGCCAGTCCTTTTTGTTCACAATATGACCGCTCGGCTTGAACGTCTGGTCTTTTTTTGTTGACGCAAAATTTTTTGCTGACATTTGTTTTCGTATAGCGCGGTTTTGTATTTTCCATACAACTTCATAATCAATTTAATCGTTAGGAGGAATAATGAAGCGTGTTTTGGCTTTGGTTGGCCTGTGTGCCGCAATGTCTTTTGCTACAACTTCCGTCAACCTGGGTGTCTCTTCGTCTCAGGGCGGCATCGGTGTGGAACAGACTTTCATGGATGACAAACTCGGAGCGAACATCCACTTGAACGGACTTAAAATTAGTGGTGGGTTAGAAGCCTTTGTGGCTGGTCTTGGCTTGGTTTATCGCTTTAATGGCTTGACCGGTCCTTATGCGTTCCATGCATCGGACTGGATTCACAATAAAGTCGACAACGTGTATGGTGAAGGCGAAAATGAATGGCGTGATAAAAGAACTATCAATTACTGGCGCTTGTTGTTCGGCTTTGGTTACCAGCACATGTTCTTTAAGCGTTTGGGAGCCTATTTTGAAGTGGGTTCTGGTTTCTATGCCGGTGATGGTGGATACTATTTGCACTACGATAACAGTGTGGATAAATTGAACAATAAAGACTGGGAACTTCATTCCGGTTTTGGCATAAAGGTTAGTTTCAAGATCCAACCCATTGCGTCGAAAAAATACTTAGCAAAAACGTTGGTCTAAAGAGACTGCGATCTGTCGCGGTCTTTTTTTGTACAGTAAGTTCACTATACAAGAAAATGGAGCGAACCAAGAAAAAAACGGACATTTTTTTTGTTTATATTTTGAATACTCGGATTGTATTGAAAAACGATCCTTACGGATTTTGGGCAATTGACAAGCCATTTCCAGAGGTTAACGTTTGCGGGGATTTTTGGTGCGGTCCCGAAGGCCAATCCCAAGCGAAAACTGGTTTAGAGGAAGAAACTGGTGGATATTGATACGTATATGAGGATCCGCAGCATCATGCGTCCAAGTGGATTTTTGTGGGTTTAGGCTTCAATATTGTGAATGAAGACAAGATTGCAACCGATGTTTCTGAATGGGGCGGCCTTTGCCTGATCTATTCTTCTACAAGCGATTTTGTTGTGGAACTGGGCATAGAAAATGAAACTGAGGTAACTGAGGGCTGCAATCCCGTGCTGGATGTGAGGAAGTCTGATTCCCTCACCATGGTTAAACTGCCTTGGTCAAAATTGTATGCTAGCTGTGGACGTGGCGATCTCCATGACATGAGTGGTCTTCTTCAGACGGTTGCCGCTATCAAACTGAAATTCACCAAGTCCAGCGATCTCTTGCTGAGAGCCGTCGGCAGTCTGGAAGAGTGTAAGATTCGAAACTAGACATTGTTTGAAAAATCCTGTTCGAATGAATGGGATTTTTTGATTATGCAAATTTTTTATGCTATATTCATTTGTTGTAAGGAATTTGTAAATAATGTCTTTTTCTCTCGTTAAAAATTTTAAGTGTTCCTTGGTGATGCTTTTTGCGTTGCTGGTTTCTCAAAGCGCTTGGGCCATAGTGGAGCCTATGCCGGATCTTAAGGATCCTCGCGATGGCCGTGTCTATAAGACTGTTCAAATCGGTGAACAGCGCTGGATGGCGGAAAATCTTCGGTTCAATATCAAGGGCAGCTACTGTTACGAAAAAAAAGACTACAACTGCGAAAAGTACGGTAGGCTTTATGATTGGGCCATGGCCATGAGGCTCGTTGGCTATTATAACTCTGTATCAATCACCAAGCTGAAAAAAAGAGTTCATGATGTTTGCCCCAAAGGCTGGCATGTTCCCTCCAATAAGGATTGGAAAATGTTGAAGTTCTACGTGGGTAAAAAAGGGATTAGTGACGGTGTTGGTATTAGCCTAAAATCAAAGGAGCTGTGGGAAAGGGAACTGCGTATTCCTGGCGGTTCGGATGAGTTCGGCTTTAACGCGATTCCTGCTGGAGAACGCTATTTTATCGGCGATTTTATGGATATGGGTTCTTCTGCCCAGTTCTGGTCATCTAATGAATATGATGCTGGCGGCGCCTATTTCTGGCGCTTGTCCTATGATTCCAGAACTTTTGACCGTATTTACGAAAGTAAGGAAAATGCGGTTTCTATCCGTTGTGTAGAAGACAAGTTCTATGCTATCAAGGAACCTCCTCCGCCTGTGCCGAAGGTTGAACCCAAAGTTGTTGAAATTCAGGGTAAGAAAACCCGTACCATCCATATTGGCGATCAGGTTTGGATGGCTAACAATTTGGATGTAAAAGTTCCCGGCAGCTTCTGCTATGAGGACAAGGAAGAAAACTGCGATAAGTTCGGCCGTCTGTACACGTGGACTTCTGTGGTGAAACTTGCAGAAAAGTTTGCCAAGGAAGTTGCTCGCGATTCGATCTCTAAGATCAAGCCTAAGGGGATTTGCCCCAACGGCTGGCATGTGCCAACAGCAAGAGACTTCTATCGACTGGATTCCTACTTGAAGGATATTGACGATGCAGTAGGCGTAGGTACTAATCTGCGTTCTCGCACAGGTTGGAATGAGAGCGAAAACGCCTTGCTGGGTCAAAATGGATTTGGTTTTGAGGCGGAAGCCTTTGGTGTTCGCAAGTATACGGAACCCAGACAGATTTGTACCAAGGTCTTTAAGGGAATTGCTCCTGTCGAAGAAAAGGGCGCTGTTGCAGATACAATTTATGCGGATTCCTGCGTTGTGGATACTACTTGGGTCCCTGAATTGGCCTATGAAGGTGTTGGAACGTTGACTGGTTTCTGGTCTGGTTCCGAAGGGGATTCCCTGAAGGCTATTGCATTGAAGTTGTCTTATGACGATGACGATTTTATTCCCGATACGGTAAGCAAGGATGAGGCCTACTATCTGCGATGCATAATGGACCCGCCCGACGATGATGAACTATACGACAGTACGGCGATTCATGATAAGCGCGATGACAACAAGTATAAAACAGTAACTATTGGTAACGATACCTGGATGGCGGAAAACTTGCGTTTTGCAGCTCCTGGTAGCTATTGCTATGAGGACAAGGATATCCGCTGCCGTTCCTACGGTCGTTTGTATCCTTGGCATGTGGCAATGCGCCTGCCTGAGGATTATATTGATAATTCTGCAACCGGAGGTATTCTGGAAGAACACCAGGGTGTATGCCCTGATGGTTGGCACATGCCTACGAATGAGGAATGGATTTCTCTTGGCCAGAAGGCACTAAACATGCGCCGTGGCGGTATCGGTTCCGCCTTGAAGAGCAAGGAGGGCTGGGCCCGCGGGGGTGCGCCTATTTCTGCAGTAAGTGGATTCAATGCGTTGCCTTCAGGTAGCCGCTTTATAGATGGCGAATATATGGAATTGGGATCCAGCACTTATTACTGGATGGCGTCAGGTGGAGACGGCCTTGGCGGTGGTTACTGGTACTTGGTGAATAAAAGCGATGAATTTACCACCGCCGAAGACTTTGATAAGGCTGCCTTTTCTGTAAGATGCGTGAAGAATAAGGCTGTCGCAGAAAAGCCTGCTGAAAATCAATAGTTAAAAAGCCTTGCGGGGGCTAATTTCTGGAAAATTGCTCAAATTACGGGAGTAAAACACAAAAAAATGTGGTTACTCCCGTAATTTTTTATACAAAGTAACGGGAAATTCTGTGCATTCCAGATTTTTCGGCGCTTTTTCTTGTTTATCCCTTGATTTTGAGATGATATTTTGCGAAATAGGGCTAGCGAAACCTTTTTTTTGCCAGGTTTTCGTTTTTATTGGGCCCTGGAGTGCGTACAAACTAATGATTTACGGGAGTACGGCTGTGATTTTGCCTTTTACTCCCGTAAAATAGGGGTGTTTTTGAAAATTATCCCCTGAAGCGACTAAAACAGGCTGGTTTGTTCGGCGGGCTTGCCTGCATTGTCATCCCGGCCCTGAGCCGGGATCTCCTTTTCGCTTGTAGGTTCCGCTGCGCTCTGCGATTCATCGCTGCTTTCGGTGATTTGCGCCAGCAGCCATGCTTCGTCGTGCACGGGCACGCCTAACTCGTTTGCCTTGGTCAGCTTGCTACCTGCGGCTTCGCCAGCCAGCACCCAGCTGGTCTTTTTGCTTACAGACCCGCTGACCTTGCCGCCATTCTCTTCGATGAGCTTGCGGGCCTCGTCGCGGTCCATGCTAGGCAGGGTGCCTGTGATAACTGCGGTCTGCCCGGCGAACAATGTCTTGATGACGCCCTTGAATTCCGTAGGGCACCCGAGGGCCACCAACTCATCCACCTCGTTGGTGTACATTTCCGTATGGAAGAATTCGTACACGGAGTTAGCGATCACGAGGCCCGCGTCCTGCACCTTCAGGAGTTCCTCCATAGGTGCCGTGCGGATCGCCTCCAGCGTGCGGAAGTGCTTCGCGAAGTTGCGGGCGCTGGTGCGGCCTACAAAACGAATCCCGAGTCCGTGGAGCAGATTCTCCAGGCTCCGTTCCTTGCTGGCCTGGATGGCGTCGAACACATTCTTGGCGCTTTTCTTTGCCATGCGCTCCTGGCTTTCCAAGTCCTCTTGCGTGAGGCGGTACAGGTCGGGAATGCGCTTGATTTTACCTGTGGCAATCAGCGATGCGATAAGACTGGGCCCCAGGTTTTCGATGTTCATGGCCTCGCGGCTTACAAAATGCTCGAACAGGCATTGAACCTGGGCCTTGCAGTGCAAGTTTTCGCAGCGGAGAATCACTTCGCCTTCGATACGGGTCAGGGGAGTTCCGCATTCGGGGCACACTTCCGGGGCGCGCACAGGCTCTGCTCCGATGGGGCGCAGATCCTTTTTAACGTCGGTAATCTTCGGGATGATTTCGCCACCCTTCTCAACGCCTACGGTGTCGCCGAAGTGCAGGTCCAGGCGGGCTACTTCATCAAAGTTGTGGAGGGTGGCGCGCTTTACCGTTGTGCCTGCCAGGCGGACCGGGGCCAAATTGGCTACAGGCGTTACAGCGCCGGTACGACCTACCTGGAATTCCACGGACAACAGGGGAGTGTAGGCGCGCTCCGCCTTGAACTTGTAGGCAATGGCCCAGCGAGGGCTTTTGCTTGTGGTTCCCAAGGCGCGCTGATGTTCCAGATTGTTCAGCTTGACCACCATGCCGTCGATGTCGAAAGGCAGATTGTCGCGGTCGGCACCGATCTTTTCTGAAATCTTCATGATTTCGTCAACGGTGTCGGCAGTCCAGAACTGGTTGGTGTTAAAGCCCAGTTTTTTCAGCAGTTCCAGATTCTCCTGGTGAGTTAGGTTCTTGCTCTGGGGAATGTGGTATGCAAAAAAGCGCATGGGGCGGGTCTTGCATTCGTTCACACTCTTCAATTTCAGGGAGCCGGAGACGGTGTTTCGGCAGTTCTGGAAAATCTTCTTGCCTTCAAGAATGAGCTGCTCGTTTAGGCGCTCAAAGGCCTCCCGCTCCATGTAGACTTCGCCGCGAACTTCAAAAGTTCCCTGGGGAATTTCCGACGGGTCGATCTTCAGTTTCTTTGCATCAAAGTACTCGGGAATGTCTGCGATCGTCAGGGCGTTTAAGGTAACGTCGTCGCCTTGGGCGCCGTCGCCGCGGGTCACCGCCTGCTTCAAGCGACCATTCTCGTAAGTGACGCTGAGGCTCACGCCGTCGATCTTGCGCTCGCAAATCCACTTGGCGGCGGTGTTGTTTTGCAAAGGGGATCCCGGCTGGTCGACCGCGAAGACATTAGAAGAGGAGACCGGTAAAACTTCGTCCAAACCGTTCTCCGCTGCCTCCACGAAATCTGCCATTTCCTCGGCGCTATACACGTTGGAAATGCTGAGCATAGGCACCGCATGGGAAACCTTGGCAAAGTCGTTTGTCAAGTCGCTCCCAACGCTCTTGGTCAGTGAGGAATTATTGCCTAATTCCGGATATTTCTTTTCAAGAGCTTCCATCTCCTTGAGGCCAAAGTCGAAATCCTGGTCGCTCATGGGGGACACGCCTTCCTTGTAGTAAAGGCGGCTGGCTTCTTCAAGCTGTTTCTTTAGTTCGAAATATCGGGAACGGTCAATGTCTTTCTGGTCAAGCATGCTAAAAATCTCTTATACTACAAAGATACAAAACTTAAGGCATCTTTTAGAAGTCAAATCCAATGTTTAAAGAGCAGAATAGTCCATTACCTAAAGAATAGGATGCTTTTTTCTTGTTGGAATTTTCAGGGGATACCGGAGTGTCGGGAACTTCTGGCAACTCCTTATGATCATCTATTTTTGCAGTGAAGGGAATGAGCTGGTGGGCGTTTATATCGGCATGGAACGGTCCATGCATTAACCTAAAACCGATAGTTAAAATGGTTCCTATGCTTTCTACATCCCAAGAGTTGTTTGGGCTCTATAAAATTGTTAGCAAAAGGCCTGTGATAAGACAATTCTGCAAGGCCTAAAGTTCCTTTTGCTTCTGCCTTGATGCGGTAGTTTATCTTGTAGGATTTATATTGTAACCGATAATATACAAAATAAAAGGAAGCTTGGTTATATTTTGTTTGATTTACCACCAATCATCTTCATCACTATTTGTTGTGGTAGATGTGCTTGCGGCTGTATTTACAGGTGCGTTGCTTTGAATTTGGACTGCATTTTCTGAAGGAACAGTTTTTTTATACCGACGTTTTTTCTGCTTTAATTTTATGGTTTCCTGTTTTTTTGCCCGTGCCTCAAGATCAGCTGTGATGATCGAGTCGGCTAGGGCTAAAGTTGCAATATTTTCTGGAGAAAGTTCTTTGTATTTGTTAATATCGGGAATCAGCCTTGTAGAAACTGCATGGATGCAAAATACTATGAGGATTGTAGCTGCCACATAGAAAATTAAACTTTGCCGATGGCGAATCGCACATCCGTTTTGATTTTTTTTGAAGTTGAATATGTTCATAAATTCTAGAATCACATCTAGAAAAAGACTTTTGTGATTGCGGTTCACTTCGCGGCATCGTTTGTTCCAAACAAAACTGTCAAGACATAGTGATGCGATAACTGCAATAGGGAAGATGAGGGTGGCTTTTGAGTAATTCAAAAACATGGAACAGAACAAAACTGCTATGGCAATTTTTAGACAATTCAAGAAGACAATGGTGTTCCTGTAGAAATCAGGAAGCGAGGAACTTTTACCAGCGCCAAAACGTTCTTCTGGAAGTCTACGGGTGCCCCATTCCAGGGTGATTAAGGAAACTGATAAAAATCCAAGAGCGGCTATAACAATTAAGGCCACCATATACAGGATTTCAATGGAAAAACAGTAGCCAACCGTATTGATATTGCATAAATCATCCGTTTTTTGAAAAATTAATTTACCTGTAGAATTGACAGTATGGACAAATACATAGCCGAAAACGATGAAGATTCCAAACAGGATTGCGAATAACTTAAGCAAAAGGGTAGATCCCTTTTCGTCTTTGATAACCACTACTCAAACCCTCCAAAAGTTGTTCCAATTATAATTTTTTTTAGAGAAATTTTTTTATAAAACAGGGTGTAAAAAGAAAAAGAAGATTTTTGTAATAAAAGAAAAAAGACTCGGTATAAACCGAGTCATACATTTGTCTGTAGTAATTTTTTTACTTGTTAAAAGAACATCTTTACACCGATGCCAATCAATATAATTCCTGCTACAATTTCAGGAACCTTTGTCTTGAATTGCTTGGCGGCGCGGCGTCCGATTTCATAACCGATAACGCCCATGACAAAGCTTGCGATTGCAATGGCGGAAGTTGCAGCAACCATATTTGCGTTGATGAAGGCAAAAGAAATTCCCACAGCGAAGGCGTCAATACTTGTGGCGATTGACATTAAGAGTATGTTTGCGATGGAAAGATTTTTCGCAGCGATTTCTGCAGACTCTTCTTCGCCTCCACGAAGGGCTCCCCAGATCATACGACCGCCCAAAATGCAAAGAATGCCGCAGGCAATAGGAGTGCCGATGGACGCAAACCATTTTTCTGCAAAATTACCTAGGAAATAGCCTAAAAGGGTCATTCCTCCTTGAAAAACGCCGAAAGATACGGATTGAATAAAGGCTCTGGAGTAGGGAATGCCGGTTTTGCTTAAGCCTGTCGCTATGGCAACGGCAAAACAGTCCATGGCTTCCACAATGGCGATTACAATAATTTCAATAATTCCCATAAAATGAAAAATAGAAAAAAGAATAATTTATATTTACAATATGGGATTCAGGTATAAATCCATAGTAGGTATTTTGGTAATGGTCAGTGCTTTGTTTGCTCTGGATGTTTTTACTTTGCCTCCGGTAACTCCTGAACTTAAGACTGATGCCCAGACATTCTTTAATAGAGAATGTAAAGCTTGCCATCGCTGGGCTCGAAAATTTGCTGCACCACCTATGCGCGACAATGTGGAACAGTATAAGGCTAATCCCCAAGAAATGGTTAGGTATCTGATGCAGCCCACACCAAAGCATCCTGACGAGTGGCCTGCCATGGATATTGCTCCCTTGACAGAAGCACAGGCGAAGATGATGACTGCCTGGCTTTTGTTCATTCTGGAAAATCCAGATGATCCGGGGAGGCCTAAGTGAAATTAGTTGTTGCTGTTTTTAGTGTTTTGTGCGCCTTCTTTTTGGCAGATTTTATGTGGAGTCAAAAAGCAGGGGAGCCTATGCCGTCTGTGGAGATTCCTTTTGATCATCAGGTTCATGGAGATTCTATCGGGTTGGATTGTGCCGCATGCCATGCTGGGGCGCGTTCTGAGGCTCGAGCCTACATGCCTTCGAAAAAAGATTGTATGGATTGCCATCGTCTGCCTTTGACTGAAAGCGAAGGGATTGAGAAACTGGATTCCATGCTTGCAAAAGCACCGGATAAACCTTGGTCTAGAAAATCTATTTTGCCAGAACATGTGGTGTTCCATCATGGAGTTCATGCTGCCGCAGGTTTGACTTGTACGGATTGTCATAATCCAAAGAGCAACTATCGTGTAGAAAATATTTCGATGCAATTCTGCCTGCAATGTCATCGTGGCGAAACCTTCAAGGATAGAAATCTTAAACCGGCTGCCACCTATTGCGCCGCCTGCCATCGATAGGAGAGACTATGGATCGTCGTGATTTTATAAAGTCTTGTTCCTTGATGGCTGCTGCGGGTCTTTTATTTGGGTGCAAAAAGACTGGGGTTGAAGAAATTTCTCAAGGTAAGGAGCCTGCAGAAAAACTCTTCGAAGAAGAAGTTCGTTTGGCAATATCTCAGGCTAAGTCCAGATTGGATTTGGTGAAGATTTCTGCACCAAAGGCCATGAAGAATGGAAATGTATTGCGCGGTTCCTCTGAAAATCGCTTTGGCATGGCTATAGATTTAGATGCCTGCGATGGTTGTGGCAAATGTATCTTGGCTTGCAATAAGGAAAATAATATTCCGCTGGTGACAGAAGAAGAAGCTGCCCGTGGTAGATTTATGCATTGGATTGAGCTACGCGGTGGAGTTCCTTTTATGTGCGCACATTGTGGCGATGCTCCTTGTGAAAAGGTTTGCCCCACGGGTGCTGCCAATCATACGCCCGATGGTATTAGCGCCATGATGTATAAGCGTTGTACGGGTTCGCGTTTCTGCGGAGCCAATTGCCCAGCGAAAGCTCGAAAGTTTAATTTTAACGATGCGAAGGCACTTGGCTTGTCTCGCAAGTTCAATTATGAAGTTCCTGTACGTGAGAAGGGCGTGATGGAAAAGTGCAGCCTTTGCTTGCATCGCCTACAAGATGATCGCATGCGTTTCAAGACGGAAGCTGCCATTGCAAAATCCTCTGCGGAGTGGCGCGGTCGTGAAGTAGAAACAGCCTGTTCCGAAGCATGTCCCAGGAATGCCATTGTATTTGGTAATTGGTTAGATTCTGAATCTCCGCTGGTGAAGGCTACCGCGCATCGACAACTGTATGCGCCCAGGGAACTGGCTGGTCTTGATCCGGCGGTTGTATTTATGATGGGGAAACGCTGATGTACAAAATCCTAAAGTACATCGGGCTTGCGTTCTTGCTGCCGGGCCTTGCTGCCCTGGGGTTCTGTTTTTACAATGGTCCCGGCGCATGGTCTGTAGATTCTCAGACTTTTTGGGGAACACCTATTAGCTTGTTTGTATTCTGGATCGGTCTTGCCCATGCAGGAACCTTGCTTTCCGCAATTTTCCTGGTTCTAGATATCAAGTTGGATAAGCGAACTGCGATGCTGGCGGAACTTTCCACGTTGTGTAGCCTTGCGATTGCGGTGGTATTCCCGCTGGTGCATTTAGGTGTTGTTGACCGCTTCTACATGGTGATGCCTTTTGTGGACGCACGAATGAATATGGCCAACATCCGTTCTCCGTTAGTTTGGGACTTTTGCTGCATTGGTATTTACGGTATTCTTTCTCTGGTTTTCTTTGGAACTCATTTGGCGAGCAAACGATTTGAAGGACTTGTCAAAGCGCGAAAACCTTTGGCTTGGCTCCTGTTCCCTCTCGTACTTTGGGTTCATACGGTTGTGAGTTTGGATTTTGCCTCCACTTTTGTGCCTCAGTGGGCGGGTGCTTTCTTCCCTCTGTACTTTATTGTAGGGGCTATTTATTCTGGCATCGCCTTGGTCTGCGTAATTCTTTGGTTTGAAGGATATCGAGTCCGTATTTTGGAACAACTACTACGCATTGGTTCCTGGCTCATTTGCTCCATCTGGCTCTGGGAATTTCTTACCAAGGGAACTTTTTATTCCTCCGCTTTTGTCATGGCTGGTGTTCTACCTCAGTTGTTGTGGGTGTCTGCCATTCGCAATTCGAGAACCTGTCGCCTGCTCATTTATCTTTCCATTCTTTTCGGTTTACTATTTGAAAGATTGTTCCTCGTATCTCCAGATCTTGGAATTGGAACGAACTTTGGCTTAGTTGATTTTGGCCTGGCGTCTTTTGGGTTAGGATTCTTCATTATTGGTTTTTGCGGAATTCGCTGGAAGCTTGGGTCTGCTGTGGAAGGTGAAAACACCTTCTTTGGGGAAGTGGATGATAGTGATATGAATGCCGGTTCTGACTTGGATGCGATTGCTGGTGATGAAAACGCCTATGTGGAACCTTGGAAGTCTTATGAAACAAAAGCCCTGCGATTCCCCATGTTCGTGGGTCTTTCCGTGTCTATCTTGTTTTGCGTTTGGTGCTCGTCAAAAGTTGGATTTGACAATGTGGAACTTTCTGTAGCTCAGATGATTCCCATGGTTTATCCATTGGCTGCGCTAGTTGCAACTTTGATTGTTTGTATCAAGGCTTTTAATGTGCATGTAAAACCGTTCACTTCAGAAAAGTCCAAGAAAAAAACTGTTGTTTTTGGAATTATTCTGGGTGTGCTAGTTTTAATGGCTTTGTTCATGGGTGCCGTTTATGGGGGAGGTTCTTCTGAACCTTGCAATAAAGAAATCTCAGCTCAGGATATGACTCCGTTGCGAACAAACGTTGATTCCATTTCTTTACCAAGAGCTAGTTTGATTTGGAATGCTCGTTGTGCAAGTTGCCATGGAGTTGATGGCAAGTTTAACGAAAAGTTTGTCCGTGAATTTTATCCCGTTCCACAGAAATTGGACAAGGCAAGAATTGATTCTCTGGGCGTAGATTCCCTAGTGAACGTGATTTTGAAAGGTCGTATAAACATGAATCCTTACGAAGGCCGCTTGACTTCTGCGGAAGCTCGAGGTCTGGTACATTATATGCAAACCTTGGCAGAGGAGAATGAACAATGACTCCCTTTGTTGATGCCCTTGCTTGTTTGCTTTCGTTGGGATGCGCCATGTTTCTTTGGCGTGAACGATCTTCATTGTATCGCAACGCTTTCTTGATTATAGGCTTTCTAATTCTGGATATGGTGTTTACTTACTTGGGTGGTGACTTTTCTACACCCCAAAGTGCCGCCATACTGGAACACTATCCTTTCAAAATGTTGGGCCTATGTTTCTGCTTTTCCACGACATCGCTGCAACATAAGCGTCGCCGTTATTTGGTGATTGCCCAGTGTTTTTGGCTTTGGATGGAATTATTTGGCGGAATATCTCTATTCTACCGTGGCTTCGATATGGCTTGGCCCCGTATTATCGCTATCGGCGGTATGGCCTTCTTTAGTACAATGCTTTCAAGGATGACTAAGGAAATGGAATTCTGCCTGATGGTGTTTTGGATCGCCATCTGGATTTTCTTCTAAATCCTATTTGTCGGATATGTCGCGGATGGTCTTGTCTGTCATCTTTGAAAGAGCTGTTGCTTTTTCAAGTTTCATTTTTAGATCTTTCTTGTTTTTGAACAGCTTGAAGAAAGTGGATGGATGCCAGAAGGTGTAAGACAGCAAATTTGCGGCAGGTAGATTCTTGTAGATCACTTCCCAAATGGATTTTTCAACATTTTTCAAAGTGTAGTTGAAATCAATTTCAAATTCAGCCTCTGCCACCAGGTAAGGAATGCTGAACATTTTACCGCCGGCATGGTACATTCGTAAGGTATAGTCCGCTAGTTGCAGTTCTGATGGCAGACTGTTGTCGAAAAGGCCGGTGCGCTGGATAATTCTTCTTGAGAAGGCGGCCACCACAGGTATAGGTGCAGCGACGAATCGCATTTGTTCTTTTTCGCTGATCGGCTTGAATCCGTTGGCTTTATCAAGTAAAAGTCCGCCTAAAAAATCGTTGTTCACTTTCAGACGAGGAGCGAAGGCGTCTACCATTGGGTAACCTTCTATAACCTGAGCCAGTTCGTTTAGGAATTCTCGATCGATTTTTACGCTGCGATGGGCGAATACGATCCATTCAGCTTCAAGGTCGTTAAGATTGGAATTCCAGTCTTTAACATGAAACCATCCCAACGCAGGATCTTCAAAACTAGGTTTCCAGGAGTCGAAATCAGCAGAATCGTCTAGAACAAAAACGTCGAATTGTCGCATTAGAAATTGACCCTAAGGCCAAGTCTATGCTCTAAACCAAGGCCTTGTGACAAGTATGATAGGCTGTAGTCCAAAGCAAAAAGATCAGTACTATAACTAAGACCTGCGCTAAGCATGTGGGCGCGGTTGTTTTCATCGGGACGTTTTTTGGAAGCCATAAGTTCCAAGGCGTCGCGGTAAAGGTCTAACCAAGTTCTGCTGAAACCCGCACGGATGGCGAAACTTTCGCCCAAGAAATACTCTCCGCCTAGACCCAAGAATGCTTCTTGATATCTGGGGAAGTCGCTGCTAGCATACAATGTCAAGCGGCGCACAGAAACTGGTTTGAAGAATGCAGAAATAGCGAATGTCTGGGACATGGGGTAGTACTCGTCTACGCCATCATCTACATAGTCGCGCAGGAGACTTCCCATATCGCGACCTACGAAGCCAAAACCAAATCGTCCGTTATCGGACTGCCAAGCGATACCCCAGTCAAAAGCTGCGCCCAATGCGGTTCTATCGCCTTCGTCGTCGGCAAGTAAGTCGGAGACGAACTTAAGAGTTGCGCCGAACTGAAAATGCTTAAAAGGGAAAGCTACTGTGGCAGTTGTCATTTGACTAAATGGCTCGTAGTCTTTACCTGTAGCTTCGCCAAATTCGTTATAACCTGCGATGGAGCCGTAGTCCAGCCAGTTGTAACTTACTTGGATAATGAACTTGTCCACATGACCAGTGTAGGTGAGGCTGCCCTGATTCTCCGCGAAGTCTCCAGTCTGCCAATGGGCTGCCGCTACATGGTTCTTTCCATCGGGCAGACGGATTGCTGCAGGGTTCAACTGCGTGATGGTAGGGTCTGTGGACGGTGCGGCGGCTGCAGACTTTTCGAGGGCTGCATTGCGGGGGCTGTCAAATGTATTGACAAAGGAAAACACTTCAAGACCAGCGTCGCCTTGGGTAAAGAAAGCGTGACTTGCAACAGGTGCTGCCATGCAAACCAAAACGAAGCGCATAAAGTGTTTAAAATTCATATCATAAATCTAAAAAATAATGATGTAAAAAAATGATAAATATGCTTAAAAATGGCCAATTTTCTTTTGAAAACTTGGGGTTTGCCTTTACAAATTCAAAAACCTTTAATATATTTGGACTCACTCGGGCTATTAGCTCAGTTGGTAGAGCAACGCCCTTTTAAGGCGTGGGTCGAAGGTTCGAGTCCTTCATAGCTCAGGAAAGGCCGGTTCCGAG
>JAZLKF010000015.1:0-1048 GCA_045597525.1 Fibrobacter sp.
CAGGGTTCAATCACCAAGCGTCTTCGCATAGGCGCGAATCCCCATCGTCAGCGACATAATGTGTGCCTTGAGCGACTTGGTGTATGTTCCGTAGCCAAGTGATTCAGCGATGATGAGCTGTGTGTCGCATTCGGCAAGCGACCAGGAGGGCGACGCTTCGCTGGGGTTCAGGGTCTAAGGGTCTGTCCATATCCGCATCCGACCCCGAAGCCCTCGACCCCAGGGCGAAGCCCGTCCCCCTTGAGCAGGCCGAAGGCCTTACGCGCGTTCCTCCTGCGGAAACGCGGCCGTACACTTGTAGACCGCACCCGCGAACGCCACCGCGTCCTTCCATATCTTGAGTCCGCGGTGACGTTCCCTGTCCATCGCCGCAATCAGATCTTCCTCGTTCAGCATATCTTGCCCTCCTTGCCGGGAAGTATATCAAATTCTGCTTTCCCCCATTGCAGTATAGCATTAGATATGCTATACTATGCTCATGAAGAATAAAACGCCTTCGCTCGTCCCGCTGAGGACCGAATTCCACCGCGACTTCAAGGAGTTCTTCCCCGTTGCGCACGGGACCCTGTCGCTTGTCCACAAGCCGTGCAACAACCCGAACTGCCGACTCTGCGCGTCGGGCGAGCGGCATCCCGCCTGGACGTTCGTGTTCCGCAAGGGCGGGAAGGCCCGCTGCATGCACGTCCAGCCCCGACACGTGGAGATCGTCCGCAAGGCGGTCGAGAACGGGAGGAAACTGGAGGAGATGATCCTTGACGAGGGCATCGCCCTCCTGGAGCGGCTTCGCGAACAGGAGTGAGATGCCGCCCGCGAAGTGTCCGTTCCTCCACCGGTGCAACAAGTACACCGACCTGACGCTCAGGATCGACCGCCTTGTGGAAAGCGGCGAGGCGAAGGACCGCAGGATCGCCGCGCTCGAGGCAGAGGTCGCCGCGCTCAAGGCCGCGCAATGCGGCTCGCCGACGAATCCCGCCGACGTGCGGATATTCGGAAGCTCCACGCCCTCGTCGCTGATCCCGATCAAGGCGAACTCGACCGAGGAGGCGAG
>JAZLKF010000016.1:0-1592 GCA_045597525.1 Fibrobacter sp.
AGCGGCGAAGTGAATTTTACGACGGTTGTTGAGTATCTGGATGAGAACGGACTTTATCTTTTGAAGTACATTCACGATATTAATGTCCTTATCGAAAAAGGGCTTTTGCTGAACAAGCACAATCTTGGAAAGTCTTTTTACGAAATTGAGCAGAATGTTTTTGACAAAATCGTTGAAAATGAACCACTGGAAGAAAATCATTTTGGGAGGACTTCTTCAGAAATAATCTCAGAAATTTATGATTTGATCATGCTTTTTAAAAATCGGGTAAATATAATTCTGGAATATAAAAAGAGACTTGAATGTTTGGAAAAAAGATATTCAGAAAATGAAATTGTAAGGAATATTGTGGCTGCTTTTCCAGAGGGATTTGCTGAACGTATCCTCCTTTACAGTTTGTGCTACCGCGTAATGAATGAAACTGATTATCAGGATGAGGATTCGGAGACTGCGGGAACTGGCTTTTCGTATAAAATTATTCCTAACAGTTATCTTCAACCCCTGAAAAAACAGCTTGAAGATAAAACTCATGATTTATTTGTGCAGGGACTTATTGCCTTTAGATATGATCTTAGTAAAGCGGTTGGGAGATTCAAAAGAAAGCCTGTAAAATTTTTAAACCTTACTCAAGCTGGAATTGATTGTTTTTTTGGGAGCGAGAGTAAAAATTACGAGGCAGAAATCAATCATTGCACGGAGCATTCTCGTCTAAAAGATTTTTTTATTGAATTTAACGAAAAGTTTGTGTCTAAGGGTGGCACTATTGCAACTTTGTTTTCTTTGAGTCAGGTAGAAAAAAACAATGAAGATTTGGAATTCATCAAAAAATGCAAAAAACTTATTCCAAATGGTTATGATCGCTATGTTTTGTATGAATGCTGCAATGATTTTGTGAATTTGGATTCCAATTCAAGTCTGATCAAAACTTTGCGCGACATATATGGTGATGAGGCTGAATTTTCAAAACAGGTTCACAATTATAAGGATGAAAATTGTTTTTTGCTTAAGGAAGGTTTCTTGTATCTGGAAAAAAATGAAAACATAAACAAGTCGGAACTGGAACTTTCGGACAGAACTTTGGAACTTATTTATGGAAAGGATGCTGATTTATACAAAAACAACAGTTCAAGTCAGGATGTGATTGAGCCTGGCATTATAAAAGAAAAATCACTTTTTTATTCAGATGAAATTTTGCGGCAGCTGGATATGCTTTCGGACGCACTGGAAAACAAAAATCTTTTAGAAATGCAAAAACGCCTTGAAGCAAAGGCACTTCCAAAAGGTGTTGCGGTTCTTTTGTATGGTGCACCGGGAACTGGAAAAACCGAAAGCGTTTATCAGTTGGCAAAGCTTACGAACAGGAAAATCTATCATGTTGATATTTCTCAAACAAAATCAATGTGGTTTGGCGAAAGTGAAAAAATCATTAAGCAGGTTTTTGTGAAGTATAAAAATCTTTGTAAGACTAGTATTCGTCACAAAGAGAATATTCCGATTCTTCTTTTTAATGAAGCTGATGCAATTATTTCAAAACGAAAGAGTGTAGATTCGGGAAATACTGTTCAGACCGAAAACGCAATTCAGAACATCAT
>JAZLKF010000017.1:0-40279 GCA_045597525.1 Fibrobacter sp.
GTTGGCTTGAACAACTAAACATTACCAATTTGGGGACATTCCTTTTTCAAAATTCTGAAATGCTTAAGCTTTAATCCACCCGCATAGCGGGCGGTTTTTACATCCGCCACGTTCGTGGCGGATAATCCCTAAAGGACTAACAGAAAGACCTCCGGAAAAATCCGGAGGTCTTCCAATTTTTAGGTTTAGCTTTCGCTGATATTACTTCACAGCAATGCGAGAAGTCTTAACGTCGCTACCGCTCATGACACGAACCATGTAGTTACCGCGGCTCAACTTGTCAAGAGAAACCTGATGAGTTCCAGCAGTCATGTTTTCTGCAGCGCTTAGGACAACGTGGCCCATCATATCGAAGACAGAAACCTTCACCAGACCGCTGCGAGCTACGGACACGTTCAAGTTAGTACCCGTTGCAAAAATCTTGATGCCAGACTTTGCAACAGCAGCAGGGCGCATTATTCCAGTTGGATCATAAACCATGCAGCTCAGGTCATCCACATAGAGGAACGGAATATCCGGTTGCATTTCAAAGCCCTTGTAGCCAACGACTTCCCAGGACATTTTCTTGATGGATGCGCGATTCAATTCCTTAGGATCCTTAGTCCAGCTGGGCTGCTTCATTTTACTCCAAGTAGCAACGACCTGGGTCCATTCAGTAGCATCCACATTCTTGATTTCGTGATAGGCGAAATCATCAACCTGACCATCCTGCATCTTGAAGCGGTGAGCAGCGCCCTTGTAGCGGTAACCGATAGCTTCACATGCGCTCAAATCCAGACCTGCGGAAGTATCAGCCAGCATGTTCAATCCAAGAGCAACGAAAGGAGCTTCTTCATAATCACCCTGATTCCAATTAATTCCGGTCAAGCCTACAAAGCCAAGAGTACCGTTGGTAGGATCAGTTGCACCCGGGAAGACAACCACATAACCAGGAAGCATCGGATCATATACATTTGTGATGGAGGAGAGACCACCCGGATCCTTATCGGTATAAGCATACCAAGTTCCAGTGGAGAAAGCCACTTCGTTCACATCTTCAACATCATCCACAACAACCAGAACCTTGTTAGGAACAGGGGCCACAGAAGAAGACGATACGATGGGAGCCACTGAGCTGGAGGATACTCCCGGCTGCACACCGGAAGAGCTAGACTTTCCACCAACTACGACAGAAGAGGAACTTGTAGTTGTAGAACCCGCACCAGAAATAGCCTTGATGGTAGCACCGTTGCAACGCACATCATCCACGTAGAGATAAGGATGAGTGGTCTTCTGCATTGCATCGGGAACGTCCAGGGCGCCCTTCACCTGCCAGGCAAATGCGGTCACGACGCCCATGCCCTTGTCCAGGCTGAAGTGAGTTGCGTTATCACCCCAGTCTTCCTGAATAAACTGGTCCCAGGTCAGTTCCACTTCCTTCCAGTCGTCGGAACCATCCTTAGTCACATAATGGAAGTTCCAGTTGGTGACCTTGGAAGTTTCTACGCGGAAGTTATGGCTTGCGCCCTTGAACTTGTAGCTGATGGACTTACAGGAACTAAGATCGAAAGACTTCTTAGGATCGGCGTTCATGTTAAGGCCAATAGCCACATAGGGAGCATAGCTGTAGGCGCCCTGGGAAAGCTTAATGTTTGTAATGCCGGCAACATACTTGGAGGTATTCTTGTCGCCACCGGGAGCCTTCATCAGGACATCGTAAACCTCCTTGCCCTTACCATCGGTCCACTTGCCATTGGAAATGGAGGTGTTACCCTTGCCGTCGGTGTCATCGTCGGAATCAGCGAAAGCAGACCACCAACCGCCGGTATAACCATAACGGTCGCCATCTTCCAGGTCATCAATCAAATCAGTGGAAGTACCATTTGCAACACCCGTAGAGAAACCTGCGTTACCGCTACCGCCGTTGCCATTCTGGAGACCACAATCCTTATAGCCGGTCTTGCCGTTCATCCAGCCCTTAACCATCGAGCCAGATTCAGTATAAGTCAAGCCGTTATCGATAGCAAGATTCTTAAATGCAGCAGAGCCTTCGTTAATGGCGGAAGCAGACCAGTTAGCCCAGGACACCTTGTTGGTGTTCATCCAGTTGATCCATGCCTGGCTGGAATCCCGCTGGGCACCGCCATTACCATCGGAATTCACCGTACCCCATTCAGAAACGAACACAGGAACACCGGCTTTCATAGCCTCTAAAGCACGACCTCCGTAGTTCGAAGTAGAATGATTCCCATCGCCAGCATAGAAGTGCAAAGTACAGGCGAAGTTATTCTTGGAGTCCTGAATGCCTGCAGACGCACAGGCGTCGGGCTGGCTAGACCAGCCAGGGCTACCCACCAGCACCAGGTTATCGGAATACTTACGGATAATCGGAATGATGGTATTGGCGTGAGTCTTCACGGCGTCCATGCTACCGGTAGGTTCATTCCACACTTCGAAAATCACGTTATTGTAGGCACCATATTCCTTGGCAGCATATTCGAAGAATTCCTTAGCACCTTCGGTGCTACCGTTGGAGCTTTCGATATGCCAGTCAATAATGACGTAGATGTCATTTTCAATGGCTGCGTTCACCACGTTCTTCAGGTAACCCAGCTGAAGGGTCTTGCCGTTTGCACTACTCAGGTAGCCACGGCCCTGATCCTGGAACTTTTCCTGAGTGACACCCATGGCGAAACGAATCACTTCGATGTTCATTTCGGAAACCATGCGGTTCACAGCCTTTTCAGAATAGAAAACGGTTGAGCTATCTGCAGCAGAGCTCCAGAAAAGGCTCATACCCTTAACCTGCACAGGAGCGTTTGCGTAAGACGGGCAGGAGCCAACCAGCTGACCCATGTTATTGATTTTGGCTGCTTTCAGTTCACCGTAAGTACTTACGGGACCAACGCGACTAGCGCTCACAGCCATTGCAGATGTTGCAGCAGCGAGAAGAGCGGCGGCGACAATTTTCTTCATTCGACATCCTCATTTTTAGGCGTTTTTCCAATCCCAATGGAAATTTCCCCCAAATTACCCGACGTAAAAATAGAATTGAGTTTAACATATTTATGTAACTATTTGGAGAGCCACTTTTTTTTGAAAAATTTCGCCATTTTGATAAGAGAGTTTTACACGGGATGACAAAAAAAATCCCGGTTCAAAGGCCGGGATGACAATCATTCGTGGTGGCGCACAGGCCTCACCCAAAAACTCCTACATACACCAAAATCACTTTTTCATGATTTTCATTAGGGACGTTTGGTTACCGATTACAGCGCGAATCATATAGACGCCGGGCTGCAAGTGGCTCAGATCCATAACAGAACCCGAGGAGAGAGAAATTTTCATTCCGACCTTACGGCCATCCATGCGGACAATATCCAGGCGACGGATATCCGCATTTATTTCCAAGCGGTTAGACACGGCATCAAAGGAAAGGGGCTTTACGAAACCAGCAACAATGTTCAGTGCTTGAGAATCGTCTTCGTCCTTTTCTCCGGATTCACTACCTTCATCCTTTTTGCCAGAATCATCATCCTTACCGGCTTCTTCTGCAGCATTTTCATCTACATCCACGATAATCATGAACAGGTTGGCAACATCACCCTTCGTGATGGTATGGGATTTTGCGGACAGATCCACGGAGACAATTCCTGCGGAAGCCACAACTTTTTCACCATCGATCTTAACGGCCTTTTCAAAGTCGGAGTTGAACACCAAGGTCACCTTTGCGGGCTTTGCCAGAACAAAGCTTATGGAGGTTGCGGATTCCATTTTGAAGCAACGGGTCAGTTCGTCACCATTGTAAGAGACTGTTCCCTTGGAGTCAGAAAGGTTTCCAGAAAATTCAATGTAATCATTGCTGGCGCCGTCTTCGGTGAAGTTATGAACCAAGTCCTTGGAAATAGGCAACAACGCGGTATCGTCACCAACGAAGTCTTCGTTTTCGCCGCGGCTGCTGGAGGACACGCTGGAGCTAGAAACACTAGAGCTGCTGACGCTACTGGAAGAAACACTGCTGGAGCTTGCCACGGAGCTGCTGGAAATCGTGGGAGTAACAATCGGCTTCACGTCGCCATCGCCCTGAATGCTCTTGAGTGCGCTCTGGTAAGTGACAAGGGCTGCCTTCAGTTTTTCATCAACGGCATACTTTTCGTCGTCAACAGAATTGTTGAAGGTCCACTTGAAGTCGCCACTTTGAACACGGCCAGCATACTTCATCACGTTAGTCTTTGCATCGGCAGGAGCATCTGCAGTATAAGTGTAAGGCAACTTCAAGTCGAAGTTATTGTGCTTATTGCCACCATCATAGGAAGTTACTGAAGAAGGCATTTCCTGGGTACGGCTAGTCACAACGTAGGCGTCAAAATCCTTCTTGGAATCGATGGAACCCATTGCAATTTCTGCCCCCTTCAAGGTGTACTTGCTGGCTCCGTAAGGAATGAAGGTGCCGCCTTCGATGTAGTTGTTATAAGCCTTGATGGAACCACCTGCTTCCTTGCTGAAGGTACCGTAGTTTGTCGGATCGCGCTTTTCGGTGCCAGCGTAAACATCGCTACCCTGCATAGAAGTGAGCATGGGGTACTTGCAATTACGGAAATAGTTTGCTTCTGCGAAAATGGAGGAACCTAAAGTTGAACCGATACCGTACTTGGCGTTGCCATCGTAGTAGTTGTTGTAAACGTGGGCACTGTAGTAGCGGACGCGGGGGTGACGACTATCGGAATGGTCGTACCAGTTGTGGTGATAGGTAATATAGAGGCCTTCGGTAGTACCTTCGGAAAGGCCCAGCAAATTGGACTTGCCGTTATCCCAGAAGTGGTTGTAGCTGAAGGTAATGTAGGTGGACTTCTTGCAATCCAAAGCGCCATCGCCCTTCACCTGATCCTTGTCGGAACCGGCATCGCCGTAAAAGAAGTCGTTGTTGTGGATCCAAACATATTGGTCATTCTGCTGAAGGCCAATGTTGTCGCCTTCGGAACTGTTCACGTTCATAATGCCCATGTTGCGGACTTCCACATTCTGGGCGTTCTTGATGCGAATGCCCCAGCCATTGGCCACTGCATCGGTACCAACGCCTTCCACCGTCACATAGGACTTTTCAGAAGAACCCAAGTCGATAAGCATGTCGCCCTGAACCAGGGAATCGGAATCCGTCACGTTACCGATAAAACGAAAATCCACGGGGCGGGTTTCGTAGCCCTTCTTCATACAGTTCAAGATACCCTGGAAGGTCTTGCAGGTTGTGGTAGAGCCCTTGCTATTGGTCACCACGTCCATGGTCACCTTTTCCTTGGTGTTGTTGGAAACGTAGATTACCACGGCGCCGCTCTTCAAGGTACCATCGGCATTGTAGGCGCCGGGGACGCGGCTGTTGGCAAAGGCAAAGCCTGCGCGGTCGTGAGCCTTGACGGTCACGGTCTTTTCGGCAGAAGTTTCGCCATTGCTTGCTTCCACCTTCAAGGTGTGAGATCCGGCCTTAAGGCCAACTACGTCGGCACGCATGTAAGAGCCGTAGCTACGGATCAGTTGGTTGTCGATCTTTTTGCCATCCGCATAGACTGTATAGCTGGAGGCGCCACTTACAGGAGCCCATTCCACAAAGGCGGATTCCAGCCAACCTTCGGCGGAATTCACCGTAATAGCGGCAGAAGCTGCAGACACCAAGCCGAAAGCGGCGAGAGAGGCAAAAGCAGTTTTAAAGAAGTTCATACACACATCCCTTTATTTTGAATTTACACCCGAGAACAGAATTTACCAAATGTTCTCATTTTCTTTCTCAAATATAAACCAAGTTCTCACAAAAGTCAATAGAAAAATTAGTATTTTTAAATATTTTTCAGATATTTAAATAATTTTTAAGATTTCAATGTTCTCAAATTTTCAAAATTTCAAGAAAAATGTTTTTTATAGGCTTTTCTCAACCCAAAGAGTTCACGACCAGATAGTTTGATCAACATTACGAAAAAGCTATTAAAATCACAAGAAAGGCCTTTTTCTTTGCGTTTTGGGCAATTTTAATGTATCTTGTGCTCTAAAGGGGTTAACAGCACAGCATTTATTCCGCATCACGGAGATTTCAATGGAACCGTTACAAACACCCACCCTCGTACACCTCTTCTTCGCCAATTGCGAACGAGAAGATTTCGCCGGCTGGTATCACCGCAAAAACGATCAGTGGGTTCATTTTTCTAGACAGCAGCTCCGCGATCAAACCCGTTTTTTAGCATTAGCATTCAAGAACCGCGGAATAGAACCCGGCCAGAGCATCGGTATTGTGGCCAACAGTTGCCCGGAATGGATCATGACCGACATCGCGTCCCAAATAAATCACGCCCAGGTCGTACCCCTCTTCCCCAACATTTCCTCTGACAATTTCAATTTCCAATGCGACGACGCCGACGTTCAAATTTTGCTTTTGAACAACGTAAAGGAACTGGACGCAGCCCTTAAGGAATGCCTGGGCCGTTTCAAGGCGGTCATCTGCATCGACCCTACTTCGGAGTTGCCCGCCAACGGCGTCTACTGGGACGATCTTTTAAACGAGGGCAAGGAACTTTCCAAGGAAGAACAGTCCACCATCTGGTTGGTTACCCAAGTGGGCTCCATTTCCTCCGACATGCCCTTCAGTATTATTTACACCAGCGGTTCCACCGGCCGCCCCAAGGGCGTTCCCCTCACCCACCGCAACATGCTGAGTCAGATTCAGGTCGTCAAGCGCGAGTACAATCTCAATTTGAACCGCAAGACAGACGTTGCCTTGGTGGTTTTGCCCGTGGCCCATGTGCTGGAAAGAATGACGGTATACTTCTTCATTTTGAACGGCACCAAGATTTACTTCGCCGACTCCCCGAAGAATACCGCCCTGCTTATGGAGCAGATCAAGCCCACCGTAATGATGGTGGTGCCCCGCATTCTGGAACGCGTCTACGAAAGTATGACCGGCGCAGCAGACAAGCTACACGGCCCCAAGCGCTGGATTTTGAATCGTGCCATCAAGTTCGCAAAGATTGCTGACCCCACCAAGAAGGGTTTCAGCCTCGGCAAGATTATTTACGACAAGCTGGTCTACAGCAAGATGCGCGATGCCATCGGCGGCAGATTCCGCATTATCGTTTCTGGCGGCGGCGCATTGAACAAGTCCATTTGCCGATTCCTTTTGAATGTTGGAGTCAACGTTTTGGAAGGCTACGGCCTTACGGAATGCTCCCCCGTCGTTAGCGTCAACAAGAACGGCGCAGTCCGCCCCGGAAGCGTAGGCATCCCTCTCCCCCATCTGGAAGTAAAGATCGGAGAAAACAGCGAAGTCCTGGTGAAGGGCGACAGCGTCTTTAAGGGCTATCACAACAACGAGGAACTGAACCGCGACATCTTTACAGAAGATGGATTCTTTAAGACCGGCGACCAGGGCAGTTTCGACGAAGACGGCTACCTGTACCTCACCGGCCGAATCAAGGAACTGTTGAAGACCAGCACCGGCAAGTACGTAAGTCCCAATCCCATAGAACTTGAAATCAGCCGTCACCCGCTGGTGGAACAGGCACTGGTCATCGCCAACGACCGCAAGTTCGCTTCTGTACTTATCTTCTTGAATCCGGTAAACGCACGACGCTTCTTGAAGCGCGACAAGTCTGATTTCGACGTCAGCAAGGCTATGGAATCCTCCAGAATTAACGAGGCATTGCAGCGTCATATTACCCGCATCAACAAGAAGCTGAACCATTGGGAACAGATCCGCAAGTGGACTCTCGTTGGCGACAATCTGACTGTGGAATCCGGCTTGCTGACACCTACCCTCAAGATCCGCCGCAAGGCTGCGGAAGAAAAGTACGCAGACATCATCGAGGAAATGTACAAGTAGATTTCACTGCTTGAGGCAAACGCAGCTAACGACTGCAGCGCGACTCACAAACGATGAAAAAAATCCGGCGAGCTAAACTCGTCGGATTTTTCAATTTCGCACTACTGCGTAATTCTTAGAAGTGGATCACGCGGACCTTAATGACCTTCGGCAGCTTCTTCAGCAGTTCGATCACTTCGTCACCGATGGTAGCTTCGGAGTCGATCAGATTGTAACCGATCTTGCCGTTGCTCTTGTTGGAGAAGGAAGCGATGTTGATGCCTGCTTCGCCGATCACCTTGGTGATTTCTGCAATCATGTTGGGAACGTCTTCGTTGATCACGACAACACGGCTCTTGACGCCCATGTGGGGCTTGTCGTTCAAGGCCGGGAAGTTGACGGAGTTACGAACGCAACCGTATTCGATGTAGTCCTTCAACTGTTCAACAGCCATGACTGCGCAGTTTTCTTCAGCTTCTTCGGTAGAAGCGCCCAGGTGCGGGAAGCACATGATCTTGTCGTTCTGGATCTGCTTTGCATCCGGGAAGTCGCTGAGGTAACCCTGGAGGGTGCCGTTAGCAAGCATTTCGTAAACCGGGTCCATTTCAACCAGGCCACCGCGGGCGAAGTTCAAGATATGAGAGCCCTTGAAGTTAGCCAGGTTCTTACGATTCAGGAGGTTTTCGGTAACGCCCTTGATGAAAGGAACATGAACGGTGAGGAAGTCGGAATTTGCAATCACGGTGTCGAGATCAGCAATTTCAACCTTGTTGGAAAGTTCGTGCATGTTGAGAGCGTTAGGATACGGTTCATATGCGATAACGCGCATGTTCTTCCAACGAGCGTAGTTAGCAACCAGAACGCCGATCTTGCCAAGGCCAATAACGCCGAGGGTCTTGCCAGCAAGTTCTGCACCTGCAAACTTCTTCTTGCCGCTTTCAACAGTCTTTGCCATGTCCGGATCGTTCACGTCCAGAGCCTTGACCCAGTTAGCAGCCTGAGCAACGTTACGAACAGCCATGCCGAGCACGGTCATCACCAGTTCTGCAACAGCGTTTGCGTTTGCACCCGGAGTGTTGAACACGCAAACACCCTTAGCGGAAGCCTTGTCGATGGTGATGTTGTTAACACCAGCACCTGCACGAGCTACAGCCAGGAGGCCATCGAAGTTGTCGGTATCAACCTGAGCAGAACGCACCAGGATTGCATCCGGATTTTCGATGCTGTCAGAAACCTGATAATACTTTCCAAACAGGTCGAGACCCTTCTTGGAAATGTTGTTCATAGTCTTAATAGTTGCCATGATTTTTATTCCTTATTTAGTTTGCGTTTAAAAATTAACGATTAACAATTAACAATGAACAATTTTAAGTATCGCGGCTTCGCCGCCATTTATCCAATTGTTAATTATTCATTTTTCATTGTTCATTCCTAAGGTTCTACCCAGCGGCCACGATCCTTGATGAGAGCCACCAATTCTTCGATGGCGTCTTCTTCGGGGATGTTCTTCTTTACCGCAGTCTTGCCTTCGAACAAGGTGATGCGGCCCGGACCGCCACCTACGTAACCGAAGTCAGCATCAGCCATTTCACCAGGGCCGTTCACGATGCAGCCCATGATGCCGATGGAAATATCGGACAGGTGACCGAAGCGGGCCTTGATCTTGCCCATGACTTCCTGGATGTTGTACAAAGTACGGCCGCAGCTGGGGCAGCTGATAAAGTTGGTCTTACTGCGACGGCAGTAGGCAGCCTGGAGAATGTCAAATGCCAGAAGCACGGAATCCTTGGCACTCTTGTAACCTTCAATGACTACGGCGTCACCAAGGCCGTCGGTAACAAGACTTCCGATGTCAGCGGACACGCGAAGCATGTCGTTATCGGAGTCAGAAATTTTTGCATAAAGCAGAATAGGATCCTTGCGGCCTGCAGCGGCAAGAGCAGAAGCCATGGCACGAACGCCCATGACCATTTCCTTGCCGGTGTAGCAGAAGACGGAACCTGCAGGAACGGACTGCGGATTTGCGGCAAAGCCCGCAATATCCATAGCATCCTTGAATTCTACGACAGGCTTTGCACCAAGGTCAGCTACAGCGAATTCTGCGCTACGACGTTCACCAGTGAGGCTTACTGCATCGGACTTGACGCCCACCTTCACAGGAGCGCTGCCGCCGATTTCTACACCGTTCAAAACAACGGGCGTAGTTTCGCGACGTTCGTAGTGATAGGGATCCTTCTCAAGAACAGGCACAGCGTATTTCACCGGTTCAGCAGGCAAAGCGCAAGCCTTAATCAAATCGTGAGCCACCGGGACTTCTGCCACCGGATCTTCGGTGAGAGAAACGCGGATGGTATCAGCAAGGCCATCCAACAGGAGGGCGCCAATACCAGCAGCAGACTTCATACGGCCATCGGCACCAGCGCCAGCTTCTGTCACGCCAACGTGGAACGGATAAGGCTTAAAGCCTTCCTGCTTGATGCGGGCTGCCAGCATACGATAAGCGGCAATTGCCACACGAGGATTACTGGACTTAAGAGACAGGACCACCTGGTCAAAATGTTCGGCTTCGCAAACAGCCAAGTATTCGATGGCACTTTCCACCATGCCTTCCACGGTGTCGCCATAGCGGTAAATCATACGGGCGCTGAGAGAACCGTGGTTCACGCCGATACGGATGGCGCGGCCAAGGCGTTTAGCTTCCTGAACAAAGGGAGTAAACTGTTCGGCAACCTTAACCTTCCCTTCTTCGAACATGGCATCGGTCTGGTTTTCCAGAGTGAGGATGCCGGTGTCCACGAAGTTACCCGGATTGATGCGGACCTTTTCTACCCACTTGAGGGCTTCGAAAGCGGCCTTGGGCTGGAAGTGGATGTCGGCGGAAACCGGCACCTTGCAGCCAGCGGCGCGGATGCGTTTCACGACTTCTTCAAGACCAGCGGCATCAGCGAAAGTCGGGGTTGTAATACGAACAAGACCACAGCCTGCCTTGGCAAGATCCAAGGTTTCCTGGACGGTCTTTTCAACGTCCTTGGGCTTGGTGGTGGTCATGGATTGAACGAGAATAGGAGCACCGCCCCCAATCAAGGCATCGCCAACGCGAACCTGTACAGTTTCCCTGCGGACAGCGTTCAAACGGTCGGCAACATACGGGAATTCAGAAAACTTTGTCATGGACACAAAAATAGAAAAAGTCGGGAGCCATGGCATTAGTGTTTACATTTTGACTCGGCCGAGACGCTTCTAATTTGCCCTGGACTCAACACAAAAACTAGCAGTTCTTGTAATACTCTTCCAGTTTGCCACGGCTATTCAAAAAACATTCCCAAAGACTTGGGTCAAACTGCGATCCCATGCCCTTAGCAATAATATCGAAGGCGTCGTCACAGGAGAATTTTTCCTTATAGCAACGCTTACTGACCAAGGCATCATACACATCTGCCACAGCCATCACACGGGCTTCGAAAGGAATCTCCTCGCCCTTTAAGCCCTTGGGATAACCGCAACCATCAAAACGCTCGTGATGGTACCAGGCGACATTCTTTGCAATACGAACAAACCATTCGTCTTCAACCTGAGCCAGCAGGTTTTCTACAATCATCGCACCCTTTTCTGAGTGAGTTTTCATCACCTCATATTCTTCGGGTGTGTAACGGCCGGGCTTTCGCAAGATCTGGTCATCGATGGCAATCTTTCCCAAGTCGTGCATAGGGGCACTCTTAATCAGGACTTCGTAGAACGCATCGCTATATTCCACTTTCTTTTCGCGACGAAGTTCTTCCACTAAGATCGAGACCACACGGCTTGTACGCTTGATATGGCCACCGGTATTGTTATCACGGCTTTCAACCATGTTGGCCATACCCACGATCATCTGTTCTTGAATAGCTGTAATTTGGTCGGCATTGGACTTTGCCAGCATGGCAAGACGCTGGTTGTTGCTACCAAGCATTTCCACGTAGTTGTGCACATCAGAATCGTCTTCGAACTTAAACAAGAATGTGGTTTCACGATTTCTATGCACATGAAGTGTTTTGATAAAAACTTTGTAATGTTTGTCGTCTCGTTCAAAAGTTTTTGTCTTTGTAGGCGACCCATTCATATATTCTTGAACCCAGCTCAGCAAAAAAGAGCCCAATTCCGTAGACGAAGGCAAGGACTTATCCACGCGACTCTCCTGCAATTCAACAAAGTTTTCGTAGGCGATTCTATTCGCCCCAAGAAACCTAGAATTACTGAACACAGACACATAACCATCTACGTTATTTTCTTCCAGAGTTGCCATCACACTTTGAGTAATGTCGTAGTAACGAACACGAAAACAAATGTACAACAAGGCAAACTGATCAAATACATAAACAGCAGGCATGATCAAAGTATCTGTTCCCATCACGCGGGCCACAAGGAACGACAAGATACTTGCGGCTTCAATAAGAGAAAGAGCTATCAAGCACTTAAAGGATACATTTTTCTTTTTTAAAAAGGCATGGACAATCAAGCAGATATTTACAACAACATAACCAACCAACATGAAGTTGAATAGCATGTGGGCAGGTCCAAACGTAGCCTCATAATTTCCCACTCCGTACGTTTTCACGTAGGTGACCGAGGAATAGTAGATATCGCTGTAACCCACTGTTGCAGAGAGCGCAAATACTACAAAGGCCAAACTTCCTAGAAAAAAGCGTCCAATGACTGGGAACTTGGTGTCGCAAACAGATAGTACCGCATAGAACAAAAACATTGGCATAAAAACTGTAGCTAGATAAATCATCTTGTTCGCTACAATAGCCTCGTTCAGATCCGTGGACATTGCCAAAAAGAAATGTCCAGCACAAGCGATGAAACCCATGAAAAACATTGCGGAATAAGGTCCGCGTAGACCATTATTAAGCCGCGACAAAATTACCACGTTTACCGCAGCAATAATACAGAGTACTAAGAAGTATCCTATAACCATAAACCAACATCCGATACTCCTTCCCCATCAACCATAACTAATGTAGCAAAGTATAGACAAATTAACAAGACCGCCCCGGTTTTCCGGAGCGGTCATATTTGCTTTTAAGGCTTTTTAGGCTTATGCCTGAGGTGCTTCAGGAGCAGCTTCGGCAGCAGGTGCTGCGGGAGCTTCTGCGGCCGGGGCTTCTGCTGCGGGAGCAGCTTCGGCAGCGGCTTCAGCCTTAGGCGGCAGCAGAGCCTTCATAGAAAGCTTTACCTTGCCCTTGGGGTCAACACCGAGGCAGAGCACTTCGACTTCGTCACCAACGTGAACAACGTCTTCTACCTTGTCAACACGATGGTCGGCAAGTTCGGAGATGTGAACGAGACCGTCGCGGCCCGGGAGGATTTCGACAAATGCACCAAACGGCTGGATTGTCTTTACCTTGCCCTTGTACTTGCGACCGGCTTCGGGTTCAGCAGTGAGTTCTTCGATCATGCGGCGGCAAACTGCAGCGGCCTTACCACTGGGAGCAGCGATGTCAACGTTACCGTTGTCGTCGATGTTGATGGTGCAGCCAGTCTGAGCCTGCATGCCCTTAATGACGGAGCCACCAGAACCGATAACGTCACGGATCTTGTTGGTGGGCACCTTCATCTTGATCATGGTTGGAGCCTTTTCGGAAACCTTTTCGCGAGGAGCCGGCAGACCGAGGGTAGTCATCTTTTCCAAGATGTGGAGACGACCCTGCTTGGCCTGTTCAAGAGCCTGACGCATGAGTTCCGGAGTAATACCGCGGATCTTGATGTCCATCTGGAAGGCAGTGATACCTTCGGCGGTACCAGTAACCTTGAAGTCCATATCGCCGAGGTGGTCTTCAGTGCCGGTAATGTCGGACAAGATTTCAATCTTGCCGCCTTCCTTCACGGAACCCTTTTCGGAGATGAGGCCCATTGCGATACCAGCAACCGGAGCCTTGATAGGAACGCCAGCGTCCATCAAGCTAAGGCAGCCACCGCAAACGGAAGCCATGGAAGAAGAACCGTTGGATTCTTCGATTTCAGAGCAAACGCGGATGGTATAGGGGAAGTCTTCCGGGAAGGGAAGCACTGCAGCGAGAGAGCGTTCAGCCAAGTGGCCGTGACCGATTTCGCGGCGAGAGAGGCCAAGCTTCTTGCATTCACCGACGGAGTACGGCGGGAAGTTGTAATGAAGCATGTAGCTCTTGGAGCCTTCGCCCTGCAAGCTTTCGTAACGCTGTTCGTCAGCCTTGGTGCCGAGGGTACAGATAACGAGACCCTGGGTTTCACCGCGCTGGAAGATAGCGGAACCGTGAGCACGGGGAAGCACACCCATTTCGATTTCGATGGGGCGAACTTCGGTGGTGGTACGGCCGTCGAGACGAACATGTTCGTTCAAGATCATTTCACGCATTGCGGTGCGTTCGTAATCGCTGAAGATAGCCTTGGCATCTGCAACAAGCTTTGCATCCTGAGCGTCGCCTTCGCCAACGATAGCGAGAATGCGAGGATCTTCAAGCATGCGCTTGCAGAGGTCTGCCATAGCCGGATAGAAGTCGGTCTTCACCATGTTGGAATGAACGTCCTTATTGAGTTCTTCCCAAACAACTTCCTTAACGGTAGCGAGGAGCTTTTCGTGTTCTTCGCCTTCGTTCTTCGGCTTCAGTTCCATCTTGGGCTTAGCGCAACGTTCAACCAGCTTCTGCTGGGCCTTGCACATTTCCTTGATGGCTTCGTGACCAGCGAGGATTGCACCGATCATGGTGTCTTCGGAAACTTCGTATGCACCACCTTCGACCATGCAGACAGAGTCTTCTGTACCGGCGACCACCAGGTCAAGATCGGCCACAGCGAGCTGGTCGTAAGTCGGCATCACAACGTTCTGACCGTCAACGACAGCAACGCGCACTGCTGCAACCTGCTGTTCGAACGGGAGTTCGGAGAGACCGATAGAAAGGGATGCGGCACTAACGCCGAGAACGTCCGGAGCAAAGGACTTGTCGGCAGAGAGAACCTGAACGATGACCTGAACTTCACGAGTGAAGTTTTCAGGGAACATGGGGCGGATCGGGCGGTCAATGATACGAGCGGAGAGGATTTCTTCGTCGGAAGGACGACCCGGTTCGCGCTTGCTGTAGCCACCCGGGAGGCGACCAGCAGCGTAAGACTTTTCGCGATATTCAACAGTCAGAGGGAAGAAGTCTCCATCCTTTTCTTCGCCGTAGCAAACGGTGGAAAGGAGGAAGGCATCACCCATCTTGGCAACAGCAGAACCGCGAGCCTGCTTTGCCAGTCTGCCAGTTTCGAACGTGATGACACGACCGTCGGGAAGAGTAACGGACTCTTCCTTGGGATCGAGCATCTTGCCGTACTTGGCCTGGTATGCGTCAATAGACATAGTTTAAATCTCCAGTTGTATTAGCCGCGGAGACCGAGTTCCTTGATGAGAGCGCGCTGTGCGACGATGTCCTTTTCGCCGTAGTACTTCAAGAGGTTCTTGCGCTTTGCAACCATGGCAGTCAGACCACGCAGAGAGTGGTGGTCCTTCTTGTGCTGCTTGGCGTGTTCAGTGAGGTTCTTGATCTTTTCGGTCAAGAGAGCGATCTGAACGCGGACGTTACCGGTGTCCTTTTCGTTTGCGCCAAACTTAGCGGTGATTTCTGCAGCCTTTTCTTTAGTAATAGTAGCCATTTTACTACCTGTTCCTTTTGATTTGATTGTTTGTTTATGTTACACGTTTGCACCCGAGTATTCTACCTGCACACCCAGTGGAATTGAACTGGACGGGAATACCAAGGCGAAATGACGTTGGGGTAAATATAGGATAAAGAAAAAGGGTTAAAGGTCAAAATTTTGAAAAAAGGGGGTAAAATCGGGGTGTTTTCAGAAGGAAACGCCTTATTGAGGGCATTTTATGGCAAAAATCAGGGAATCTAACTAAATTTGGCGTCAAATGCCTGAATCCCTGAATTTTCATTTTTCCTTTTACGATTGGCTGTTGGTCTTTATGGTCACAGCCTTGGGAACCGTAAGCGCCTACCTAAAGGACCCTCAACTTAAGGCCGTTACCGCCACCATCCCCATCCCCTTCGGCTTTGCCTACCTGGCGGTGGGAAAGATTATCGACACCCCCAACGTGATTGCAGGTTTCTACTGCATGCTCTTCGCCAACCTGGTTCGACTTCTTACATACAAATTAAAATGCCCGATTGTACTTTCTATTATTATAGGATTGGCTTTTGTAGTTTTCGCAGGAACGTTCACCCTACCCCTGCTACCTCAGGGTGAAGGTATTTTCCTTGGAGCGTGTCTTTTTGACTTTCTGGTGGGCTTTACCCTATTCCAGAAACAGAAGTACAAGTCTGGAGTCCGATACAAGACTCCCCTGCCGGTCTACATCAAGGCGCCAGCCATCGCCTGCGTGGTCAGCGGTCTCATGGTCATCAAGAGTTTTATGCAAGGTTTCTGCACCAGCTTCCCCATGATGAATTCCATTGTGAGCTACGAAAGCAGGTTTTCCTTAGGCGATCAATGCCGACAGCTGCCGGTATTTTTGATGGTGGGCCCATTGATGTTCATTATTATGCGATATACGGAACTTTGGTTCGAACTGAACCACTGGATTGTGCTGATTATCGGCTGGCTCGTTTTCACTCCGCCTTATATGTTGCTGAACAAGGAACTGAAACGTCGTAACGACGTCAACTACAACAATCCTAACCAGGAATAAAAAAATCCCGGCAAAACCGGGACTTTTTTATATAGAACGCAGATAGGCTCTGCCATAGGCAGGGCTACTCCTTCATTTAATTTGCGCTAATGGAGTAGGATTCGCCGTACTGGGTCTTGATTTCTGCTTCATCGGTACCACCGAGGAAATAGTACAGACCATCGAACAGCATTTCAACAGTAGCACCCTTTACTGCAACTTGAGGATTGCCTACATAGGTATTGCTCTTGAAAACTTTCATATCAACACATTCGGTCTTGACTGTAGCCTTCATGGTCAAGGCTCCGTTGGTCACAGACCACTTGCCATAGCCGCCATCGCACATTTTGACATCAGCCGGAGCCATAGCAGGAGCAATGAACTGGTAGCTACCATCTTCAGAGAAGATCAACTTACCAGGAGCTGCGGTATAGTTATAGCTTGCAGAAAGTTCACCAGAAACCTTATTGGCAAGGCCATTCATTGCCCATTCGCCAACCAGGCATTCTGCAGAGACGCCATTGGCGCATTCCTGAGCCTTAGTGGGCTTTGCGGCGGTTGTACCAGAATCACAAGCGGTAAATACACTTGCAAGACCAAATGCAGCGAGAGCAGCAATCATCTTTTTCATTGAAAAACCTCGTTATTTTTGAAGGAATATAAGAAAAAGTTCGAAATAAAGGACACTTATTTCAATTATTTTACCCATTTTAGAGCAAATTCAATTCCAAAACGGTAAGAGTTTGGTCTTGCACCCTAAACTTCACATCAAAGCCAGCAAACTTAAAGCCATAGACACGGTCGGGATTTCGCTGATAAGCAGGGCGAGGATCCTCAGCAAGGAGCCCTTGGAGCGCCCGGAGTTTTTCATCGGCTACAGAGGCGTCGGAAAAACCTCGACGAAAAACACTTTTCAGTTCGTCAGAAAATTCCACTTGCAGGCTATTGAAGCGCACAGCTTCAGCAAAACCGCCCTCCGCATCGGGAATGGCGTCGGCATAGGGCAAGTAGGGTTTTACATCAACCAGGGGCGTTCCATCCATAAGGTCGGCGCCGCTAACAACAATTTGCGGGCCCTCGGGAGTATCCAGCAGAATATCCTCTATTTTGACACAGCTCATGGCCAAAGGATTGGGACGAAAACTGCTGCGGGTGGCAAACACACCCAAGCGCTTATTACCGCCAAGGCGTGGCGGACGCACCGTAGGGCTCCAACGATTTTCTCCAGACTCGTCAGGTCTTACATTTTCTGAAAAAATCCATAGCAACCAAAGGTGGCTAAAGCCTTCCAGACCGCGAAGGGCATCGGCAATTCTAAACTCAGGCTCAAATACAATCCGAGACTTAAGGCCTTTCAAAAGCCCACTCTGGCGAGGTATCCCGAATTTGTCGTGAAAATCGCTCTTGATTCGGGCGATAACCTTGAAATTGTATTCGCTGGGTTGAGTCATACATTTATTATATAGCAATTTTTTCTATCTTCGCACAGGAATTTAAACAGGCCACGGCCTCGCCTTTCGGCATTCAGGTTACGGCCACAACAAGAAGAGGAACAAATGACCGTTGTAGTCTTTATTCTTTACCTCCTGATGATGCTGGGCATCGGTGCCTACTTCTCCAGAAAGGCTAACAGCTTGAACGCCTACTACCTGGGCGATCGTGGCATGAACAAATGGGTGGTGGCTATGTCCGCCCAGGCTTCCGATATGAGTGGCTGGATGCTCATGGGTCTTCCGGGCGCCATCTACCTCAGCGGTTTCTCCGAAGCTTGGATCGGCATCGGTCTTGTGATCGGTACCTATTTCAACTGGAAGATTGTGGGCCGTCGCCTCCGTAAGTACTCTCACTTCTGCGGCGACTCCATTACCCTCCCCGACTTCCTCTCCAACCGTTTCCGCGACAACAAGGGTGTTATCCGCGTTATCGCATCCTTCTTCATTCTGGCATTCTTCCTGTTCTATACTGTTTCTGGCTTTGTGGCATCCGCAAAGCTGTTCGGCACAATCTTTGGTTTGGACTACACCACCGGTCTTATTATCGGCGCCGTGGTGGTGGTGAGCTACACCTTCATGGGCGGTTTCTTCGCAGTCTGCTGGACAGACTTCATCCAGGCTTCCATGATGCTTATCGCAGTGCTCGTGATTCCCACCATCATCTGCATTTCCGGCGGTGGCTTTGCAGCTACCATGGATGCAGTGAACGCACAGAACCCCTACCTCATGAGCCTCTTCACCAACGCCTCCACCGGCAAGGCAATCGGTTTTGTCTCCCTGATTTCCAGCCTGGCCTGGGGTCTTGGCTACTTCGGCATGCCCCACATTCTGGTGCGTTTCATGTCCATCAAGAACGCCGAAGAAATCAAGCATTCCCGCCGTATCGCTATGACTTGGGTGATTATCTGTCTTGGTGCTGTGGTCATGATCGGTCTCCTTGGCCGCTACTACGTTAGCGCCAACGGCATTACCGTTACCGACCCGGAACGCATCTTCATGGTTCTCTGCCAGGCACTCTGCCATCCGGCAATCGCCTCCATTCTTATGGCAGCAATTCTTGCCGCCATCATGAGCACCGCAGACTCCCAGCTCCTGGTTTCCGCTTCTGCTTTCAGTAACGACATGTACAAGCACCTCTTCCGCAAGAACGCTTCCAACAAGGAACTGATGTGGGTAAGCCGCGTAGTTGTAGCAGTCATCGCTATTATCGCCGTTCTCGTCGCTCTCCAGGGCGCACCTTCCGCCGACGGCGTCAAGGAAGGCAAGAGCTTCCTGGATGTGGTCATGAGTCTGGTGAGCTTCGCCTGGGGTGGCTTTGGCGCAACATTTGGCCCGCTGGTGCTTCTCGCCCTCTTCTGGAAGCGCACCACCCTGCCTGCTGCCATTGCCGGTATGCTGGTTGGCGGCATCACTACCTTCGTCTGGAAGTTCTACCTCTCCGGTCTTGAAGGCGAAATCTTCCAGCTCTACGAACTGGTTCCGGGCTTTGTGTTTAGCATGATTACCATCATCGTGGTAAGCCTTTTGACCAAGGCTCCGTCCAAGGAAATCCAGGACGAATTCGATGCCGTGGAACATACCCGCCTTTCCGACATGAAGCTGTAAGCGCTTCGCGCAATTATGAATTATGAATTACGATTTATAGTTTGTAATTGACGAGAATTTTAAACAAGAAAACCCGGACCTCTCGGTTCGGGTTTCTTTTATTACCATTTTTGCAACAGGATTTTTTAGTCCTTCAAGCAGCGAACGCCAGCATAATCGGTCTTGCCAATTTCATTCAAGGGCTCGTCAAAATTCAACCAAAGCACCACCGCTTTCGAAGCATCCTCCCCTTCCGAAGAAGTCCAGAAAGCCGAACTTAGCTTATGGAATGATTCGGGATCTCCGTTATCGAAGGGAGTACGATCTTCCATGGCTCCAAAGCCATAAGCGTCGTACACACGGGCTTCCCATTCATAGACTTTTCCCAGCAAAGATTCGACCTCGTAATCCGGCCACTGGGTAGAAACCAAATCAAGCAATTCCTTGTAATCATCCTGACTAGGCAAATGCCAACCCTGGGGGGCAAGCTTCCATGGCTGCAGTCCAGGAGTACGCACGTCCATGAGTTTCTGTTTCTAATTCTGAATTCCAGTTGTCCTTTTTAATGGCAACCGACTCCGTCACCTCATAATCCAGATTTTCAGCCATCCAGGTCTGATTTCCAATCACCACCGACTTAAAATATTTTCCATCACGGGCATCCTGGTAATACACGAAATCTCCGTCGTATTCACTAGGGATTGACGGTTTAATATGATGTTCTTCATCCTTCACGCAACGAATAGGAGCAGCCTGTTCAATAAGGACGTTCTGGCCAGCACATTCCTTTCTAGATTCAAATCCATAGAACAAAGCATAGCCAGATTCCGTTGTAGACCAGAAATAATCCGTTTCTTCGCATTCCCTAGATTCACTGGAACGATAAAATGCTTTTTGAGCCTCAGAGCTACGGTCCAAGAATACACGCCACCACTTCATATCTTCAGGAGAAGGCACATGCCACCCCTCAGGACAAATCCCCTGTTCTGGTTCTGAAAGTTCACAATACCATATATCGGGAATGTCTTCATGGTGTCCACACCATGTTTTCAGAGAATCCATTGCAGCGGCAACGGGATAATAATGGATTCCGTTTTCCACACGAATCTGGTCCGTGTATTCCTTGCCGTATGCAAGGTCATCGATCATCCACGTGTCAAAGTGCCGCTGTCCTAATGTATCCAGAGCATAGCTATCCGAGGTATCCTTTAATGTCATCACCCTATAGGACTTGCCATCTCGCGAATCCACCAAGTTGTCATAGGAAACCGCCACACTATTGTGCTTAACGCATTCGGTTTCGCCGGACGAACTACTTAATCCATCGGAAGAACTTGAGACCGCAGGATTGGTTGTTTCAAGATTATTTTCGGTAGGATTATTCGATGCATCATCACCGCATGCAGTTAGCAAGGCGGCGGTTGCCACCATTCCTAATAAAGACTTTTTCATTGATTCCTCCAAACCATGAATATTTAAGAACTAATATACGCTCTATCTGCGCCAACGGCAACTTTCGTAATCTTCAAAAACCTTTAACGCAGCAGAAATACGTTCTCTTTGGGCCTTTAATTTCATTTCATCCCCGTTCATCTGTTCAAAATAGGCTTGCACTCGTTTAGCAAAAGTTCCCACCGTCTCGCCAGCATCACGGCGTATGCCTAAACGGACAAGTTCCTTTTCGGACTGTTCCAACTTTTTAGCCCAAAGAATCGCCTTACCGGATTTTGCGACGATTTTCTTCTGACGGTTTTTAAGGACGTTGCGGGACTTCAGGAATATAAAGGCCACAATGGCAAGAGCCAGCGCCACGTAGATAGCCATGCCGTCCGTAATCTTCTGGGTATAGTTCTGCCAGCTGTCCACGGTGCGGCGCCATTCACCTTCCTTAAGGAAGTGCATGAGGCGAGCTGCTCGACCGCGCAAGCCTTCCCATTTTACGTTAAACCAGTTAGGTTCAGCCCCAAGAGGAGCAAACATGGGAGGCGTAGGATCAAAGATTACCCAACGGCCATCCACAAACGCCTCTACCCAGGAGTGGGAATGCTTTCGACGGAATATGGCATAAGGTCTCCCCTCCACCACCTCAGGATTAGCAAAGCCTGTGACGTAACGGGCAGGAATTCCTACACGGCGCAAAGCCAGAACAGACAAGGTGGCATAGTATTCACAGAAGCCCTGCTTTGCATGCCAGAACATAGATAGAGGATCGCTAGAAACATTGGAACCACCGTGCCAACGGCCTAGACCGGGAATCTGCAAGGCGTAAGTAAAGTTATTCTTGAAATATGCAAGAATTTTCTGCAAATTTTCAGCTTGGATCCTATCGACTCTGTGAGCCTCCTGGATGACGGAAGTGTCTCGAGCCTCCAAGCCCATGGCTTCTACCACAGAGTCAATCAAAGGTTCATAACGTTTGCCAATAAGCAAATCCCCTTCCGTATAAGAAAGCAGGGAATCGGGAATTTCACAGCCGGCGAAAGATTCAGCAGCCCCCTCAGCGTTTTTTAGCAATCGGGAATCGCAGGCAAAGTAATGCCAGTCAGAGCGTCTGCCGTTTCCATCAAGCCCATTGACCATACCGCCCGCAAAATAATGCAGGGAGTCCACATCTTTAGCAGCAAAACCAATAGCACCATAAGGCGCAAAAACAAATCCAAAATTATTCAGCGTGGACTGTACCCAAACCTGACGCACCGGGCGTACTCGACCTAGGGTATCCTGAGGTCTCGTCAAGGAGTCTGCAACTTCCATGACAGCGTAGTCCACCTGGTAGTATGCAGGCGTCAATGTTTTTACCGGCTTTGCAGGGAGCTTCCAAACGCCAGCCACATACTTTTCGTAGCTTGCAGCCTTCAGATATTTTGTAGGCAAGGAATCCCAAACGCGAAGTACCACCTGATTGTTGTACCGTCCATTATAGTTGCTTCCAAAGCTGCCAAGAGCGGCCACCTGGTCAAAGCCCATAACACGTTCGCGCTGGTAATAATCGTCGGCCATCTTGGCGCTGTATTCGTAACGATGAGCCCGCCAGTAACGCCAACCTCCGTAGGCAATTCCGCTAAGGGCTATCACAAGCAAGACGAACAACGCGTACTTGTACCAAGCGGTGCCGCGACGGCTGTAGGCAAAGACTGCCAGTAGCAAGCCAACAAAACCCACAGGAGCCCAGCCCTTGGGAATCATGAAAAATCCAAACAAAAGGGCAGCCACGCCATCAAAGGCTACAAAGGCTTCGTAACCGCCATTGCCGCGGCTTCGTTCCTGAAGGGCTGCCAAAAAAAGCAAGTACAATCCCGGCAAGAAAACCATTACCGGATTAACACCGTTTTCAACGCCAGGTGTAACCACCCAGTAAAGAGCCAAGGGAACAATAGCTCCGTAAGCAGGGATCTTATTGTACTTGGGACGTTTGTTGAATTCACGGCGGCTGGTCGCGTTAACAAAGCCTAAGACTGCAAAATACACGGCAAAAATCAAACCAAGCCAAATCATGTCAAAGGTATGGCCCAAGTTGAATGAGGCCAACACCAAGAACAAGATCTTTGCCACATAGCGGATGTCTACGATTTCTTTTTTCATAGAGACACCCCGCCAGAAATTTTGCCATCTACAAACAGAACCTTGTCGGAACTGCTTTCACCATTGGCAGGAGATTCTCCTTTAAAACGGGTCACCACCACATGCTTATGCACCAGAGGTTCTTCTTTTGCGAAAAGTCCAACGCGTAAAACAGGATCCATGGGACGGGCCGCTGGGGACCAAGGCGTAGGCTTTTTAGCGTTAATCAAATTGGCAGCCGGAATGCGGGAAAGGGCATCCATCAGATTCTTTTTGCGCTCCCCTTCGGCGGCGCCGGCACTGGCCAGAGAAATTTCTTCATCATCAATAAAGAAGCGACCAAGGATGTTTCGCTCCAGCAGCCAAAGGCCAATTCCTGCAGTCAAGCGGATGGCAGTTTCAAGATACTGACGTTCAGCAAAAGTCGGAGCAGCAGTGTCTAGCACTAGAATCGCACCAGCCCCACGTTCAGTTTCAAATTCCTTGGTGAAGGGGCGGCCATAGCGGGCAAAAGCCCTATGGTGCAAGTCACGAAGTGCATCCCCTTCACGATATTCACGGACCCCTACAAAATTCATACCGCGAGTAAGGCTAGGCATAAGCAGCGGAGCAAAAACCATTCCGCTTGCACCCGAAGTCAAGAAAGGAAACTCACCGACCTTCACAGGATTTGGATAAACCAAAAGTTCCGCAGAACCTTGAAAAGGAAATGGCCATTGCATCATTCCCATAATTTCAGGAACGTTAACCGCCACCTTCTTCAAGGCGTATGCGCCACGATTCTTGGTCTGGATTTCACACTCAATCCTCTTAAGTCCATCGCCCTTGGCAACACGAGTCACTTCGCCATCAATCCAACTTAAGCTGGGATCCATTCGGTAAGAAGCCAACTGTATGGAATCCAATCGTTCATGATTCCTATTCTTTAAAGCTTGCAATCTCTTATAGGAACGTCGTTTGCCAGCAGCATTCAACGCATCATCGGAGCCCACCCCAACATCAGCAGAAATCTTTGCAACGCCACCTTCATAAACAGGAGTCACCACCACGTTTTCGATGGTGACGTAATTCAACTTGCAAGCCGCAAACAGCGAAAGGATCATCCCCAGGAACAGCAGAAAATCCAGCCCGCAAAAAATCCACGCCGCCCAAAAACCAGGAATCATACCAACGGCCATTGACAAAGGGAACAAAGCCGCAGCGGCACGCCCTGCAGGTGTAAAGTACTCTTGCCACAGGTAGTAAACATGCATCAAAAGACCCGCCCGTTTCGGGGCGCGGGGAACGCTATTTACAAACCAGGAAAAGAAGGACATGCGGTGAAAAGAGAAGAATGAAGAGTGCAGTTTTGTTAATTATTTCGGGATACTCACTTTCTTTAAGATGCTCTGCAGTATGTTACGGGAGGCCTCGGGATTAGCGCTGTCCTTGGCGAACACGCGATGTTCCATCACCGGGAAGAACACCCGCTGGATGTCATCGGGATTAACAAAGTCCCTGCCATTCATATAGGCACAAGCCTGAGCCATACGAATCATATTCAAGCCTGCACGAGGGCTTGCCGCCAAGCGTACGCCGCAGTCATTGCGGGTTGCCTGCACCAGAGCCACCACATAGCGTTCCAAGGATTCATCTACATGAATCTTCTGCACCACTTCACGAGCTTTCAGGATTTCTTCGGGAGTTGTTACCGCCACCACCTTATCGATGGGCCGACCCTCACGATGACTGCGCAAAATCTGCAGTTCCGTTTCCTCTGTAGGATAGCCCACAGAAATGCGAACCATAAAGCGGTCCATCTGAGCTTCGGGCAGCGGGAACACGCCGTGGAATTCCACAGGGTTTTCTGTTGCAAGCACCATAAAAAGCGCCGGCAGCTTATGGCGATCCCCTTCCAAGGAGACCTGACGTTCTTCCATTGCTTCTAGCAGGGAACTTTGGGTTCTGGGCGATGCACGATTGATTTCGTCTGCCAGAAGAATCTGGGTAAATACAGGACCCTTCTTAATATTGAATTCGCCAGTTTTTGCGTTATACACAGCACCGCCAGTTACATCGGCGGGGAGCAGGTCCGGAGTGAACTGGATTCGGGCAAAGTCCGCCCCAACAGCGGCTGCCAAGGCCTTACTCAACGTAGTCTTGCCTGTACCGGGCACGTCTTCAATCAGAACGTGGCCATCGGCAAGCAATGCCATAAGCAAAAGTTCAACGGTATCGTTCTTGCCAAGCAGAACATCATTCAAAGCTGCGGTTAAAGACTTAATCATGCTTCAAATATATATTCAAACAAATAAACTAAGGAGTTTAACCCCCAAAGATTTCAACTACAATTTGCAATAAATCACGTTTATTTTGTCTTAAAACGTCGCCAAATTTGACGTAGACAGCGCAAGCCGTAATTCGCCACATTCAAATTGGATTTTTCATCGGCATAAACGGTGGGAATAGGCAATTCCCCCAAGGCAAAACGGTATTCGCACTGAGACCTTGCAGCCATGGCATCGGCAATAGAAATCAATTCCAAGTCAATATCAAAAGAAGGGCTTAAACGTTGTAAATCTACCTGGCGCAAAAACTCCGTGCGATACAGAATAAAACCACTGTGGCGGTCTGTTAACTTGTACTTAAACACTGCGTTTTCAAGAGCCGTCAAGAAAGTTCCGCCTAAACGTTTGTACCAAGGCATGTTTCCCGCCTTAGCGCTTCCAGCAATAGCATGGCGACTTCCCTGTAAAAGAGCCAAACGGCGCTGTTCTACGCAGCCACTTTTGTAAACCGTCTCAACTCGATGATTTTCCAGATGATCCAAAAACTGGTCCAGCAAATCTGCAGGATACTGGCCATCTCCATGAAGACATACGGCATAGTCCGCCCCAGAAGCGATTGCTTCCGAAAGGCCCTTCTTCACCACAGCTCCGTAACCGGAATTCCTTTCAAAGCGGAAATACTCCAGATGATTTTTTCGATCATCTTTTAGCGACGCATAATAGCTTTGGAAAACAGACTCCGTATTATCCTTGGAGCCATCGTTTATCACAAGAACTCGGGATCGATTCCATACGGACTGAGGAACTTTATTCAGAACAGAAACTAAGGTATTGCCCACATTATAGGCGGGAACAAAGATAAAGGTGTCAAAGGAGGCAGGCATTATCCCACCACAGTTTGCATATCAGCGACATTCTGGTAATGGTCTACAAACCAGCGCAACGATTCTTCAAGCACTTCATCCAAAGGCGTTGTAGCCTTAAAGCCCACAAGTTTTTCCGCCTTGGCAACCGAAGGCATTCGACGCAAGGAATCTTCGTAGCCCTTGCCGTAATAATCTTCGCCATCGACAACAACGGGCTGAGGCAAGGTCGCCACATCTACGCCCTTGATTTTTGCATATATGCCGTACATTTTCTCGGCAAGTTCCGCAATAGACAATTCATTTTCGGGATTGCCCACATTGAAGGCCTGGCCCACGGCAGAATTTTCGTTTTTGCTTTTGCCGTTCATTTCTGCAGCAAACAGGCAGAACATAAAATCTATGGCATCGTGAACCGAGGTAAAACTGCGTTTGGCCACACCTCCATTCACAAGTTTCAAAGCATCTCCACGAACCAACGCCGACGAGAAATTCGCCAACACGCGAGGAATACCTTCCCCATCGATGCCAGGCATAAAATCCATGAAGGGGCCAACAAAATTAAACGGGCGAACTACAGTCCATGCCAAGCCTTCAAGCCCGGCCAGGTAACGTTCCGTCAAAAGTTTTGCCGTTGCATAGCTCCAACGACTGGCAGGAACCGGACCCAGGGTTATTTCAGCGGAATCCTCTTCAAGCAAATCCGAATCCGCAGTGGTTTTTCCATAAATTTCAGAAGTAGAAAAATGGATGAGCCAGGAACCACTTTTAGCGCAGGCATCAGCCAGACGAGCCGGATGATCGTAATTGCTTCGAATAACCGTAGCCGCCTCGGACATGTAGCGGCTGGGAGTGCAAATTGCAGCCAAGTTCACCACAACAGGAAAACAAGCCAAACGTTCGACAACGTCGCAATTTGCCAGGTCTGCGCACAAGTATTCAAACCGATCATTGGCCAGGTGCTGCTGGATTCGATAGGATTCCAGATCCACACCGAACACCCGCCACTGAGTTCGCTCCAAGATGGCAGACAGCAAGTGACTACCAATAAAACCACCGCAGCCCACAAGAGCTACGGTGATAGAAGTATCATCAAATCGAAGCGTAGACTTCAACTTAAATTCTTAGAATTACTTGGAAACCTTAAAGGCGCCAGAGTTGGCAGCCTTACTTGTCTTTTCGTAAGGAATCACACGAATGATAGCCTTGTCGGAGACGTCCGCATATTCTTCATCCAAAACAACCTTCTGTTCATAGCAAGACTTGCCATCCGGTTCTTCGGGACCTGCAGATTCTTCAAGCATATCCATGCCAGCATCGTCGATGTCCTTTTTGAACACAAAGCGGAAACCAGAGCCAAGAACGTCAGAACCGTAAACTACGGTAATGGTATCACCCATCTTGAAGGATTCGCCACCAGCCGGGTACAGTACCTTAACGCCAGAAGCGGTACAGTCGTATTCACCTGCATCAGATCCTGTAGAACTAGAGGAGCGATCCTTGGAAGCAGAAGATGTTTCTTCAGGTTCAGAAGAAGAAGAAGAATCGCAGGCCACAAAAGCAGCGAGGCCAAGAGCGACTACGGAACTGGACAAAGCAGAGAGAAACTTCATATATACCTCTTTTTTTTATTCATTTGTAATATACAAAAGTTCCGGATCAAAATCTCCGGAACCGTTGAATTCGACAAGTCAAAATACGTTAGTCAGCGTATTTAACCTTTATTTTGCAATAATCTTGACAAAATTCTTGCCCAGTGGCAGGTTATTCAGTTCCAAATCGCCATGGAAATGGCCCACCTGAGACCGAAGCAGTTGGCCCATGGAATTCATGACATACACGGCGTAGTTACCAGGTTCCTTAAATTGCACGGTAAAGCCGTCGGCAGTTTTACGAATAGCGTAGGCGCCAACACGAGCAGTCTTTACAGGAGCTATGGATACACTACCTTCGGAGCTACTGGAGGCAGGTTCAACTTCGCTGGAGGAACTGGACTGCGGTGCAGCGGTCCTTCCAAACTTCACGTTACCCACAGCCACTTCGCCGGACACGCCACTTGCTGTCAGGTAAAAGTCCTGTACACCCTTCTGGGCCTTCATTTCGGAACATTCGACAACGGACCAGCCATTGGCCGCAGCCGTACCCTTACTCAGGTCACATTCAGAAAGTACTGTTCCGGACTTGGAGCCTGCACGCAGAGCAAGTTTACCGGAGCCGTTCTTCACCATTACAGAAACCTCAGTGCCCTTGATGGAGTCGGTGACCACGTTTTCAAACAAGGCGTAGCCACCATCCTTCATAGCCAATTCGTCCTTTTCATTCAGACGAATACGGATGCCGTTGTCAAAGCCGTTACCCGGGATGGTATCGCGGATAATGCGCAGGAAGTCAATGCGGTCCAGCTCAGCAAAGTTTTCGCCATTGGGAACCGGGCTTACATCAATGAAGTTTCCGCCACGTTTCAACTTTGCAGGAATCATGGCCACAGAAGTTTCAGGGAATTCGCCCCAGGCACCTGTTGACGGAAGCTTAACTTCCTGAGCCTTGCCGTTAATAGTCACGCTATGGGTTGCAACACCTGTACCGCCGTTTGCATAACGATAGCGCAGCAAATAGTCGCCAGCCTGCATAATGTTCATGGGTAAGTGGATTACAGAGCCCTTGGTGTTGACGTAGCCTAGATATTCTCCGCCAGAGGCCTTAGTACCGCGAGTCACAGCCAGGTCGCCAGAAACCGCACGGGTCAATACACCGTGTTCAGCCTCGGCACTCAGATAACGACCAAAGAAAGGCTGGCCCATTTCGGCCCAGTTGTCGTCGGTAAACACAATATCACGAATGTGGATGTGGTTGAACTTGTCGCCAGCATTATCATAGTAATGATGAACAAAACGAACGCGGTTCAAATCCTGAAAAGGTTCGCCACCGCCCGGGCCAACGTAACGGCCATAACGTTCGAGAACGATGGTACCACCGCCTGTTGCCATATTGTAACCGGCGCGGTCCTTGTAGGGGCCGGTAATCTGGTCGGCACGACCATAAGCAGTCTTATAGGTGGTCTGTTCAATCTTATCACCCTGCTGGCAGCACTTATCCCAGGCAGTAAACAGGAAGAACTGACCGTTATGTTCAATAAGGGCAGGGCCTTCTTCGGCGCCTCCACTGGCGGAACTTGTACGGCGGGCAATATTGTAGACGGTCTTGTCGTCGTTAGCCTGCAGGCCGGTCGTAGGATCAAGCTTTATAAGCTGAATACCAAGTCCAAAGGAGCCGAAGGCCATCCAGAATTCACCCTTGGATGTCTTGATGACATCGGGGTCGATGGCATTGTACTTGTCGGTAGCCAGCGTATGGAACACATGGCCATGATCGGTCCAGCCGTAACCTGCGGTACCCGGCACAATGGACTTGGAAGAAGTGTAGCCAATGGCAGAAGTGCGCTTGCCAAACACGGAGCCGCAATAGTAGGCACGGAATTCCCCGTTCATTACGTAAAGGTCCGGAGCCCACACGTCTTCCATTGTCGGGGCATAAGAGTAAATCCACTGGGGGAACTTGGTCATGGTTTTGCCATGAGCATTCCAGCTGTAGGCATCTTCAGAAGTCCACAGAGACAATTGATTGTTGGTAGACATGAGGGCATAACCGTCCTCATAACGAATCATGGTAGGATCATGGCCCGGCTGCAAATTATCCTTGGCGAACCAATCTGCTGCTTGAACATGCGAAAAACAGCCTAATATCGCAAATAAAGCCGCATTTTTTACAGAATAAAAGCCCATGACAGCTCCTTACATTACACCTTCATTATGAAGTTAAATAAAAAAAAGCCTGTTTTTACAGACTTTTCAAAACAAAACGTGGACATTTTATCAATAATAAAAGTCCACAGTTTTATCTAAGTGTCATAGCTACATTGTTCCGGAATACAAGTCCGTAACAGCTGGGTATACCGGAATGTAGCGAATATGGCCATTTTCACTTACGACCATAGCCACCCCGGACATGTAGTTAAGCCATTTCTTGGTTTCATACTGGCGTAAATCCACCAGTCGATTGGTCGCCCAAGCCGTAAAAGGTACAAGAAGCTGATCATGAGAGACCGCAATGGCATACTTGGGCATTTTTTCGTAACCGGGAGCCAAATACTTATCCACCAATTCTTGGCTAGCTTCGTCAATGTCCTTAAAGGCATCAGAGTATCTAGAGGTAAAGGCCCAGCGAGAAAATACACCCCACCCTCCCTGGTTGTTATTTTCGGACTTGTACTTTTCCAGAAGTTCGGCATTCTTTACATACCAAGTATCTCCAAGATCAACATAGGACTGCAAAGAGAAATCGCCTTGTCCCTTGCCCTCGGCTATATAGCGGCAAGTTTCTGCAGCACGCTTATAAGTGGAACTAATAAAGGCAAAATCTCCGTACTGTTTGAGACCCTGTCCCAATTCGCGGGCCTGATTCTTACCCTTATCGGTCAATTCACCATTAATGCTTGTATCGTTGGTTCGTTCCGAATGACGGATAAAGAACACCACCTTTTCGTTTTCCCTTAAACCAGAAAGGACATCACGAATTCTAACAAAATATCCAACGGCATCGTGAGCTGGACCTTGGTACACAGAACTATCCAGGTAAAGGGTATCAATTCGAACCACGGTATCCTTGGAATAGACGGTATCCTTGGAGAATAAGGTGTCTCTAAAGACCAATGTATCCTTAAAAATCAAGGTATCTTTCTTGAATACGGTGTCAATGCGGATCAACGAATCCAGGACAACCAAAGTGTCCTTTACAACGAGCAATGTATCCGTAAAATGGACTGTATCCAGGGAATGGATTGTATCTAGAGAATGGATTGTATCGTAGATGTACAAGACATCCTTCACTACTAGAGTATCCACTCGACCAGCGTAATTTGAAGAGTTGCCGCTATCAGCACTGGTAGCATCTTCACAGGCGGCAAGTAAAGCAAATCCCAAAACGAGAGCGGCTAATAAAGCGTTCTTTTTCATGTTACACCTTTTCCCAATCCGTTACGCCTCACCACCAAACCATAGCGTGCGGAATTTTGGGAAAATTTAAATTTTATTTTATGGAAATCAAAGTTCTCTAGGGCAAAGAACGTTTATTTTTGTTACCTTGTACATAGCCGTGAGCATTAAAATTGCACTTCAGCGGAACAATTTGTACTACAAATCTGATAAGAGGCAGATGATAGACAAGATTTAGGATATTTCTTAAATTTTTAACGAGTTTTCTTAAAGGAGGATTTATGAAGAAAATTCTATTGATTGCAATATTTGCATTAGTTGCCGTTAATGCATTTGCTCAGGACAATCTCAAAATGGGCGTCCGTTTTGACATGGACTACGGTTTCTTTACCGGAGACAGCCTTCCTGGCGTCTTAGATGAAATTTCCACTCCAATAGGAGCATCCTTTGACGTTCTTGTCCCCCTTGCAGGAATTTTTTCCATCCACCCCTCGCTGGGCATCAGCTATTATTTCTACGAGAAGATAATCGACAAGGGCAACACAGGAGGTTTTACCATCGCCAGCAGTACCCAAAAAATCAAATCTCTTGATTTCATTAGCTTAAATCTTCCCGTATTCCTCCGAGTAAATTTCACCCCCTCCTGGTTCGTGGAAGCCGGTCCTAAGCTGGACCTGAACCTAGCTGTTCTTTATGACGATTATAGCCTAGACTACAGCTACGAAAGCGTAAGCAACGCCAATACATTGGTTTTCGGTTTGGGCTTTGGCGTCGGTTACCAGTTTGAATTTGGACTTTCCATCGATGTTCACGCATCATTCGGTTTGACCGATATATTCGATGTAAATGCACAACCAGCATTAGACCGACCCAGTTTCTACGTGGAAACTTCCCAAATTCGTCTAGGCATCGCCATGAGTTACTGGCTTAAGCGCTAAAACTTAAATATCGAGAAAAATACGCAGCAAGCTCCAAAACAGCTTGCTGTGTTTTTTTACGGCAAAAAACAACAACGTTTCGTTAAGGTAGTGCACAAAATTACACTGTTTTATAAAAATATTTATTATATTAGGCAACATGAAACGGAATTTTTTCTTAAAGTGCACGTTTTTGACACGGAAAAATTCCTAAAATTGCCGAAAACTAGCGAAAGCTTTCAGTAAAACGCTTAAATACCTATAGATGAGGATCGCAGAAAAGCGCTTTGAGATATTGATATGGCTACTGTAAAATACGACGAAAGTAATATTAAAACATTGGACTGGTACGAACATATCCGCATGCGTCCGGGTATGTACATCGGTAAGCTGGGCGACGGTCAGAGCCCCGACGACGGTATCTACGTTCTCGCCAAGGAAGTGATCGACAACTCCATCGACGAATTCGCCATGGGTGCCGGCAAAAAAATCGAAATCACCATGGAAGACCACGCCTGCCGCGTCCGCGACTATGGCCGTGGCATCCCGCTGGAAAAGGTCATTGACTGCGTGAGCAAGATGAACACCGGCGGTAAGTACGATTCCGAAGCTTTCCAGAAGTCCGTGGGTATGAACGGTGTGGGTACCAAGGCGGTGAACGCCCTCTCCACCACTTTCGTCGTCCGCAGTATCCGCGACGGCAAGGAAAAAAAGGCCGAATTCAGCAAGGGCATCCTGGTCAAGGACTACAAGATCGCCCCCACCAACGAAAAGAACGGTACCGAAATCTATTTCGTGCCGGATAACGACCTTTTCAAGAATTTCAGATTCCTCCCTGCCTACATGGAGGAAAAGATCTGGAATTACGCTTACCTGAACACAGGCTTGTCCCTCATCATGAACGACAAGACCTACGTAAGCCCCAATGGTCTTTTGGACTTGCTCCACAGCCGTACCGACGATACCATCCGCTACGACGTCATCCACTGCAAGAGCAAGGACATTGAATTCGCCATTACCCATTCCAACCAGGAAGGCGAACATTATTTCAGCTTTGTGAACGGTCAGCACACCACCCAGGGTGGTACCCACCAGGCAGCCTTCCGCGAAGGCGTGGTGAAGGGCGTCCGTGACCACTTCAAGAAGGAATTCGACGCCAGCGACGTGCGTAATTGCATTATCGGCGCTATTTCCGTACGTATCCAGGAACCGGTTTTCGAATCCCAGACCAAGACCAAGCTGGGCAGCACCACTACCGCTCCCAACGGCCCCGCACTTCGCTCTTGGATCGTGGACTACGTGGCCAAGGAACTGGACAACTACCTTCACAAGAACGAAGCCGTTGCCAAGGCAATGCTGGACCGCATCAACCAGAACGAAAAGCTCCGCAAGGACCTGGCTGGCGTCAAGAAACTGGCAAACGAACGCGCCAAGAAGGCTAATCTTAATAACAAGAAGCTTCGTGACTGCAGCGTGCATCTTACCGATGCAAAGAACCCGCTGAAGAACGAAACCATGATCTTCATTACCGAAGGTAACTCTGCATCCGGTACCATCACTACGGCACGTAACCCCAAGACCCAGGCCGTGTTCAGCCTCCGCGGTAAGCCGCTGAACAGTTTCGGCCTGAGCAAGAAGATTGTTTACGAAAACGAAGAATGGAACCTGCTGCAGGCAGCCTTGAACATCGAAAACGGTCTGGAAGACCTGCGTTACGACAAGGTGATTATCGCAACCGATGCTGACGTGGACGGTATGCACATCCGCCTGCTGCTCATGACCTTCTTCTTGCAGTTCTTCCCGGAACTGGTGGCAGAAAAGCACCTGTACATTCTGCAGGCACCGCTTTTCCGCGTCCGCCACAAGAAGGACAAGTCCAAGACCTTCTACTGCTACGACGAAGAGGAACGCGACCGCGCCGCCAAGGAAATCAACAAGAAGGACCTGGAAATCACCCGATTCAAAGGTCTTGGCGAAATGGACTCCGAAGACTTTAAGCTTCTGATCGGCGAAAACATGCACCTGGAAACAGTGACCATGCCTACCGACGCTTCCCTGGGTAAAATGCTTGAATATTACATGGGCAAGAACACCCAGAGCCGTCAGGACTTTATTGTTGAAAACCTTAGAACTGAAGCTGTTGAGGAACTGTAATTATGGATGAAAATCAGACTCTGGGCCTCTCCAACGTAAATCATCTGGAAAAGCTGTATAACGGCTGGTTCCTGGACTACGCTAGCTATACTATTCTTGACCGTGCCGTGCCGTACTTCGAAGACGGCCTCAAGCCGGTGCAGCGCCGTATTCTGCATACCCTTTTCGAAATGCACGACGGCAGTTTCCATAAGGTGGCAGGTATCGTGGGTGACACCATGCACTACCACCCCCATGGTGACGCTTCCATTTACAGCGCCCTGGTGAACATGGGCCAGAAGAACCTGCTTATTGAACCGCAGGGTAACTGGGGTAACCCCCTCACCGGTAACGAAGCCGCTGCTCCCCGTTACATCGAAGGTAAGCTTTCCGACTTCGCTGTGGAAGTGATGTTCAACCCGGAAACCACGGAATGGATCCCCAACTACGACGGCCGTTCCAAGGAACCGGTTTCCTTGCCCGCCAAGTTCCCCATTGTGCTTGCACAGGGCGTCGATGGTATTGCCGTGGGCCTTTCCACCACCATCCTCCCCCACAACTTCAAGGAACTTTGCCAGGCCAGCATCGACTACCTGCGCGGCCGTAAGTTCCAGCTTTTCCCGGACTTCTTTACCGGCGGCATTATCGACGTCAGCGAATACGACGACGGTCGTCGCGGCGGCCGCCTCAAGGTCCGCGCCCGCATCGAAAAGGTGGACAACAAGACTCTCGCCATCCGTGAAATTCCCTTCGGAACCACTACGGACAGCCTGATCGACTCCATCGTCAAGGCCAATGACAAGGGCAAGATCAAGGTGAAGCAGATTGTGGACCACACCACCGAAAACGTGGAAATCCTGGTTCACCTGCAACCCGGTACCGACCCCCAGGTGGCAATCGATGCCCTCTATGCATTTACCGACTGCCAGACTACATTGGCAGCCAACTCCTGCGTCATTATCGACAAGAAGCCCAAGTTCAGTAGCACTACCGAACTTCTGAAGCTTTCTACGGACCACACCGTTCACCTGCTGGACTGGGAACTGAGCAACCAGCTCAAGCACCTGCAGGATCAGTGGCACATGACCAGCCTTGAAAAGATCTTCATCGAGCACGAAGTCTATGAAGTGATCAAGCAGGCCAAGACCCACGAAGAAATGGTGCAGTTGATTGACGACGGCCTCAAGCCCTACGTGCGCAAGCTCCGTCGCGAAGTGACCCGCGAAGAAATTCTCAAGTTGGCAGAAATCCCCGTCCGCAGAATCAGCCGTTTCGACCGCAAGAAGGCCGACGAACTGTTGAAGGAACTGGACGCAAAGATTGACGAAGTCAACTACAACAAGGAACATTTGACCGACTACGCCGTCAACTACTTCAAGAACATTCTCAAGAAGTATGGCGAAGGTCGCGACCGCAAGACCGAAATCGGCGAATTTGGCACCGTCAGCGCAGTCCATGTGGCTCTGGCCAACCAGAAGCTCTACGTGAACCGCAAGGAAGGCTTCGTCGGCACCGGCATGAAGAAGGAAGAATACCTCTTCGACGTGTCCGAATACGACGACCTTATCGTGTTCAAGGCCGATGGCAGCTTCAAGGTGGTTAAGGTCAGCGACAAGGACTTCGTAGGCAAGGACATAATTCTTGTCGAAAAGTTCAAGAAGGACGACGACCGCCATATCTACAACGTCATCCATCAGGATGGCAAGGAAGGCACCGCCTACATCAAGCGCTTCAACGTGGGTGGCGTTACCCGCGACAAGGACTACTTCATGGGCAAGGGCAAGCCGGGCAGCAAGATCCTTTACCTGTCCAGCAACCTGAACGGTGAAGCCGAAGTGGTGGAAGTCACCCTGAAGCCCCGCCCCCGTACCAAGCTGAACTTCGAGGTGGATTTCAGCTCTGTAGAAGTGAAGGGCCGTGGCGCCATCGGTAATATCGTCACCAAGTACCCCATCAAGAGCATCAAGCGCACCAAGAAGGGCGTTAGCACCTTGGGCGCACGCGTGCTGTACTTCGACGCTCCCAGCGGCATCATCAGCACCCAGAAGAAGGGCGACTGCATCGGTGAATTCGGCGAAAAGGACAAGATTCTTATCGTGAAGGAAAACGGAACCGCCCGTGTCCACGACATGGCGGACCCCATCCTGATCGGTACCGGCATCAAGTACATCCACAAGTACGATCCTGCACAGGTCTTTACCGTGCTGTACTTCGAAGGTGGCAATTTCAACTACATGGTCAAGCGCTTCAATCTTGAAGGCTGCCCCATGACTACTGAATTCAGCCTGATTTCCGACCACAAGGATTCCCAGATGATCGAGTTCTTCGCTACCGAAGATACCATGCAGCTGATGGAATACCAGGTGGGCCGCGAAGTCCAGAAGGAAGAATTGGACCTGAAGGACGTTGCCGACATCAAGGGTTACAAGGCTCTGGGCAGCAAGTTCACCGCCAAGAAGGTGAAGCGCACCAGCCGAATCTCCCCCGCCGACCCCTTCTGCGACTCCGTAGAAGACGATGGCGCTGAAGACGACGGCGACAACGACCTGTTCAAGTAACACAAGGGTCGCAACCCGCGCATAATGTCATCCCGGCCTTTGAGCCGGCTGCAACACACTTAGGAACTTGTTCCTTAGTGTGGCTGGTCCCCTTAAGGGGAGGATCTCCTTAAAAAAACTTCCCGACGTTTCTGTGTGAACGCCGGGATTTTTTTGCATTTTCGTGCAGCAACTTGATGCGATCCTCGTACTCAAAACTCACATCCTTGAAAACCTCACGAAAGCCAGGCTCGTAAGTCGGGTCCAAAAACGAACACGCCTTTTTTAAATGGCGCATTTTTTGAGGACAAACAAAAAAACACAAGGCGAGCGCCGCGACAGAATGCCTACATTCTGGCATGGCCGAGCCGAAGTTTTTTCTGCAAAAAAAACACCTGATTTTATTCAGGTGTCTGGAGACTATTCGTAACGCTCGGGAGAAATAGCGTGCAAAATGAGTGTCTCAAAGTTATGTTCACTTAACTTTATGACCGAATGCAGCCGCGGACGCCGAAAGCGTCCATTTAGCTTATACGGAATTTTTGTAAAGGTTTGGTAAAAGCTTTAGTCCTTGAGGCAACGCAAACTTTGACCGTTGTTCTTGTTGTTGTTGTTCTGGTTTGCGTTGTCGTTATTGTAGTTGAAGTTCTGGTTCCACGCGTTGTTGCTATTGTTCTCAGAAGCAGACCACAAGTTGGCGTTGTTGCCCTCATTGTTGAAATTGCCATTGTTGTTCCTGTTACCGGCGGGGAGCACCGAGAATTTCGTAACCTGTCCATACATGAACTTGGAAGATCAACAAACTTTGGTTCAACACCAAATCTGATTTAAAATTCCAGGTGCAAATTGTTTACTAGAAAAATCTAGTCGGTTACTGGACTCGTATTTATGCACGCTCCACACGGGCGAAGTTCCCGGCGGACCCTGGCGTGTTCGTTTTGCCGTTTTGCAAAAGGCCTCGCTTAATGTAGTATTTTTCAAGGAAGCGATAGCAATCGAAATGTTCCATTTGGCCCAGGTAGCTTACGATCTTTTCGCCCAGATTTTCCGAATCTAAATCCGTAAGCATCGTATTACGGTAATTTCCCTGAATGCGTTTGCTCAAGTATTTTCTATGGGGCAGCACGTAGGCCCCCACAAAATTCACCCCATGTTCAATTGGTTGCAAATAAACCTTCTTTGGGTGCAGCGTCAAATGCAATTTTTGTTTCAAAAATTCACGAATGCGTTCTTTTGCAAACAGAAGCTTTTCAACATCACCATCAATCAAAAAGAAATCGTCCACATAGCGGCCATAACCCTTGATTTTCAAATCACGCTTTACAAAGTGGTCCAGAGGATTTAGATAAATGTTACCAAAGAGTTGGCTAGTCAAGTTTCCGATAGGGAGCCCGCAATTGGTCGGAGAATGCTTGAGTGTCTTATTTTTAGGCAGGTCGTCCCAGGCGTTGGCGTGGCTTATAAAATTTGTCCTTTCCAACGGATTATTGTACACAATTTTGTGAACCAACATTTCTACAATGGTTCGGTAATCGGCAAGTTCATTGCGTAAAGGTTTCTGCAGAGGCTCCATGACAAGTTTGTATAGAATATTGCGGTCAATACTCATGAAAAATCCTTGAATATCCAGCTTAAGTACATAGGTCTGCTTGGTGTAGTTGCAGCTTACGCTTCGCATAAAGTGTTCCAACCGTTCTATGCCAAAAAGCGTACCCTTGCCCACGCGGCAGCTGTAGCTGTCATAAATGAACTGGCGTTCAAACACGGGGTTTATGAGATTGAAAAGAAAGTGATGTACCACGCGGTCACGAAAGTCGGCGGCGATTACTTCGCGCTTAATGGGACTTTCAATAATAAAGCAAATGGACGGAGAAATCTCGTAGGAGCCATCCAACAATTCACTTGCAAGGTCATCGATATTTTGTTCAAAATTTTTAAGAAATTCACCAACATACTTCTTACGACGCTTGTGCTTGCAGGCGCTAAGATAAGCATATACCAAGTCCTTCTTGAGCTTACTTTTTGATACCATACAAATCCTGCTTTAGTTTATTTACAACTTCCAAGGCATGAACCCAACTAGCATTTTTGAACTGGCACATGTCCTTTAAAAAAATCAGCCCGCCCTGAATCCGGACGAGCCACTCATAAGTCTTTATTTTATCAATTTCCTTCTTTGCGCGCTCCACTGTTACAAACAGTTCCTCGTGAAGCCGCATGGTCAGTTCCCGGAGTCGGTCGCCATACACAGGCCGTTGCTTGGCGGGAATCACTGCGGTAAGTTCAAATATGATGGAACATAGCTCACGTACCGAGATCATGGTAGAAAGTTCCAAGGTGGTGGGCGGATTGCGGCGTTTTTCTGTGAAGGGGTTAATGATTTTAGGTTGTGACCGAGCCACTGGGTCCGTTTTCTGATTTTCAAACATCCACTTGCCCAGTGCCTGCCAGGCGGCTAGGGGATGTTGGGCAACAGGTCGTTCAAGTTCAGCCTCTTTCAATTCATTTTCGTTAGATTTTCGTTGTCCATTCGTTGGATTTTCGTTGGATTTTCGTTGCACAACCGTTGAATTTTCGTTAGACGAACTTCGCTCTTTCGTTGCAACAATATTGTTAGGCAAACCCTTCTGCAAAAGTCGTTTATTGTAGTCAAACTCGGCACTAACCATGACTTTCCGCCGCCACTCAGCAAAGTTTTCCAGTACAGGTAGGCCCTCTATGACCACATGAGTTTTATCCAGCACCTTCAAGGTAAAGCCCAGCTTTTCAGCAACCCCCTTAACCTTTTCCAAAAGGTTCATGCCAAAGCCTATGAACAGGACTTCACGACCCACATTCTTTGGAACTGTAAGCACCACCTTGTACTTGGCGATATGTTGTTGAAACAAACATGCGCTTTGTTCAAACACGTGGTAGTGTGCCCTACGCAGGTACATGTGTATTGTTTTCGTGTTGCCGGTCTCGATTTCTAGTACCCGGGGGTTAGTATATAGTGCAGATTGTTTTTCCATTTCATTCCTTTGTATGTAAAAAAGAAGCCTTTGGGGCTTGCGCCCTGGAGGCTTCTTTTGTGAGTTGAGAGGCGGCTGACGCCGCCTGTTGTGGCGCCTTCGGCACCTTGGTTAGAACGAGTCTCTGCGGCAACGCAAACTTCGACCGAGGTCCTTGGTGCTGTTGAACTGGTAAGCGTAGCCGTAATCGTAGTAGAAGTACTGGTTCCACGCGTTGCTGCTACTGTACTCAGAAGCAGACCACAAGGTGGCGTAGTAGCCCTCATTGTAGAAATAGCCATCGTAGTTCCTGCCACCGGCGGGGAGCACCGAGAAGCCATACTTGTCGGTACCGTTACCGCTCTTGCCGTTATAATCATTCCAGCCACTGGTAGATTTCAACATCGTACCGGCAGTGCTGGTTCCACCTATGTAGGTGTATAGGGTGCTGTACTC
>JAZLKF010000018.1:0-34727 GCA_045597525.1 Fibrobacter sp.
TCCAAGGTCTGTAACACTCAGATGGCCCGCCTTGCTACCCGCCTCATGATGGGTGAAAAGCTGGAAGATTTGAAGCTGAAGGACAAGAAGTTCAAGCACCACGGCGCCAAGGAAGCTGTGTTCCCGTTTGACAAGTTCCCCAAGGTTGACCCGGTTCTCGGTCCTGAAATGCGTTCCACCGGTGAAGTGCTGGGCCTCTCCGAAGACTTCGCCCTGGCTTACTACAAGAGCCAGGAAGCTGCAGGCTCCATCTTGCCTTCCAGCGGTGCAGTTCTTATCAGCTTGTCTGACAAGACCAACCTCTGCGACCAGGCCATCGAAGTGGGTCAGCGTTTCCAGGAACTGGGCTTCAAGATCTACGCAACCGAAGGCACCGCCAAGTTCTACGAAAAGGCTGGCGTCAAGTGCGAAGTGGTGAACAAGATCGCCGAAGGCCGCCCGAACGTTCTGGATGTCATCCTGAACAAGCAGGTGAACCTCATCATCAACACCCCGTGGGCTCGCCGTGACGCTGTTGCCGATGAATCCGCCATCCGTAAGGCAGCCATCAAGTACAAGACTCCTTACATCACCACTTTGGCCGCCGCTCTCGACACCGTCAAGGGCATCGCGGCTGCTAAGTCCGGTAAGGGCGAAGTTAAATCTCTCCAGGAATATCACGCAAGCATCGAAGAGGTGTAGTCTAAGTAGACAGTAGGCAGTAGACAGGGATGTTTGCTGCACTATGGACCTGCTTGTCATTCCCGCGAAAGCGGGAATCTAGCCTAAACTTAAAGAACCCCGTCTCTTATGAGGCGGGGCTCTTTTTGCATCTATAGCCAAGTATGGAAGTTACGTTCCCCGTTACTGCTATTTCTTCAACAAATTAGAGTGACTTCCAGTACGGGTAAGCGTTAATACGAGTTCGGTTTCGTTTTTCAGATATATCAATAGCCAATCGGGTGCGATATGGCATTCGCGAAAGCCCTTCCAGTTTCCTATAAGGGGATGGTCCTTGTATTTTTCGTCTAGGGTTTCGCCCTTTAACAATGTGGTAACGACGGCATTAAGCAGTGCTAAATCTTTGTGTTGTTTTTTGATGAGTTTGATATCGCTTTTGAAAGCGCTGGTCATTACCAACTGGTACTTATTTGTCGTATTCAGCAGTTGGTTCGGCAACTTTCAATTCTTCCATGGCTTCGCTAAAGGAGTTGTATCTCTTGGCGTAGATATCGCCCTTGGCGATGGCGCGTGCTTCTTCCATGGCAGCGACAGTTTCTTCATTGAATTCCTCTGGGGCCACTGCCTCAAAGGGGATCTTGCGCTGGATGACGGCCTGGGTCAAGAACAGTCTAATGGCTGCTGTGGTGTCTAGTCCAATGGCGGCAAACAGGGCATCGGCCTTTGTCTTGAGTTCTGCATCTACTCGAGTTTGGATTGTTGTTGTCATATTGCTACCTCATTGCTAAAATAGTAAAATATACATGAAATAGCAATAGTTTTGTATTTAAAATATGCCTATAGACCCGACTTCTTTTCCCCTCCCAAAAAAGAAGTCTATGGAGTCATGATTTACTATGTGAAAATCCATCGATGTTGATTCCAAGTTTAATCCATTCTTAAGTTTTAATTTATATTTGCTAAAAATAGAGTTTTTGCTCTAGTTCCCGATCTGAAAACGACCAAACTTCAAATCTAAGGCGAACTAGGCGGACACTCACGCAGCCCCTGTCAAAGGGGGTTCTTCGCTATGTACATTGGCTATAACAGTCAATGTGTTTTGCGTTGCCTTTATGGGCGTGGGTCGTTTGCGTTTGCCTTGGACGGTTACTTGGTCGTTACCGCAGATCGAAACGCATTCGACTTCACGCCTTTTTTATATCCACAGCGACGGAGCGTTTAGCGTTGGAACGGGGCAATTCGTTTTTGAGGAGCCCCTATGGATAACGCTCAGCAGTTCAACAAACTGGTTAGCTTTATGTGGAATATCGCCAACGATGTGCTGGTAGATGTTTTTGAGCAGGTGGATTACAAAAAGGTAATTCTTCCCATGATGGTTTTGCGCCGCATCGATGTGCTGCTGGAGCCGACAAAGGAAGCAGTCCTGAAACAGAAGGAGATGCTGGACAAGCAAAAAATTGCGAACCAGGAACCTGTGCTCACCACCATTACGGGTTACCCGTTCTGCAACATATCCAAGTTCACCATGAAGACCTTGACGGCAGAGACCAATCCTGCCCGACTCAAAATGAATTTTCGCGAATACCTGGATGGTTTCAGCAAGGATGTCCAGGACATTATCAAAAAATTCAACTTGCTGCCGACCATTGATACTTTGTCCGAAAGCAACCGTCTGGGGTCCATTCTGGAAAAGTTTACTGACAAATCCATCAACTTGGGAATCAAACCCATTAAATCTGCCGACGGCAAGGAAACTCTCCCCGGTGTCGACAACCACATGATGGGTACGGTGTTCGAGGAACTGTTACGCAGGTTCAACGAAGCCTACGCAGTCACCAGCGCCGGTCGCCATTTTACGCCCCGAGACATGGTGCAGTTGCTGGCTGATTTGACAATCAAACCTATTGCCGACAAGTTGGAAAATTCTACCTACAGCATCTATGACGGAGCTTGTGGCACGGGCGGCATTTTGACATTGGCGCAGGAACAGATTTATGCCGAGGCGGCCCGATTGAACAAGAAACTGAAAATCCATATTTTCGGTCAGGAACTGATGCCGGATACTTACGCTACTTGTAAGGCGGACATTATGATTTCTGGGCAGATCAAGAATTTCAGTTACACTCTGAATAAACAGCAGCACGACTACATCGCCTTTGGCTCTACGATATCACAGGATGGGCATATTGGTGAATCCTACGATTTCTGCATTTCGAACCCGCCCTTCGGCACCGCCTGGAAAGAAGACCTTAAGAACTGGGGTATTAGCGATAAAAAGGAAATCACCGACAGCCGTTTTGTATTGAATGACGAGGTGAATTTTATACCGGACATTAGCGACCCCCAAATGCTCTTTTTGGCAAATAACATTAGCCGCATGAAAAAGGACACACCCTTGGGAACCCGCATAGTGGAAGTCCATAATGGAAGCTCCCTGTTTACCGGTGATGCCGGCAGCGGAAACAGCAATCTGCGCCAGTACATTATCGAAAATGACATGCTGGAAGCCATTGTGGCAATGCCAGAAAAGGATTTCTACAACACAGGAATTGGCACCTACATTTGGATTGTTACAAATCGAAAAGAAAAGCGCCGCAAAGGTAAAATTCAGCTGATTGACGCAACTTCCATCAAGACCCCTTTGCGTAAAAACCTGGGTGAAAAGAACTGCGAGACAAATGAGGCGGACCGCGCAAAAATTCTGAAACTTCTGATGGATTTCAAGGAGACGGAACAGAGCAAGATTTTTGACAATAGTGAATTCGGCTACTGGTCTGTACCGTTGATGCGCCCTCAATTGGATACCGACGGCAATGTAATCAAGGATAAAAAGGGAAATGTAAAGTACAAGGCTGTTCGAAACGAAACTGAACAGATTCCAATGAATTATCCCGGCGGTATTGAAGGCTTCTACGAGAACGAAGTGAAACCCTACACACCCGATGTGATTTTTGGCGAACCCACCGTTGGATACGAACTGAGCTTTACCAAGTATTTCTATAAGCCCATCGAGCTGCGTAGCCTCAAGGATATCAAGGCCGACATCATGAAATTGGAAAAACAGACCGAGGGCGCCTTGGCTGAAATTCTGGAGATATAGCATGAAACGATATGCAAGGTACAAGGACTCCGGAATCAGTTGGATCGGGGAAGTGCCGGAACATTGGGAAGAATGTTTGCTGCAGTTTTTATTTTCTGAACGAACGGAGAAGAATCATCCTGAAGAGCCAATCTTGTGTGCGACACAGAACTTCGGCGTAATTCCTCAATCGATGTATGAAAATCGTGTCGTTGTTGTGAATAAAGGGTTTGAAGGATTAAAATTTGTAAAAAAAGGAGATTTTGTAATCAGTTTGAGGTCCTTTCAGGGTGGAATAGAATACGCCCATTATCAAGGTATTATAAGTGCCGCATATACAATACTTTTTATAAAAGACAACCGTCTAAAAAAGGATTATGTTAGACACTTGTTTAAATCTGCTGCATTTGTTGATATGCTAAAAGTTTGTGTTACAGGAATTCGAGAGGGGCAGAATATTAATTACGGATTGCTAAAAAAACAACAAATGCCGATTCCTCCTCTTTCTGAACAAAAGGCGATTGCTGATTTCTTGGATAAGAAGACTGCGCAGATTAACGAACTTGTGGCAGCAAAGAAAAAGCAAATCGAATTGCTAAAGGAATACAAGCAGGCAGTAATCGCCAAGGCAGTTACCCAAGGAGTCAATCCCAAAGCGAAAATGAAAGATTCCGGCATCAGCTGGATCGGACAAATCCCTGTTTACTGGATGGTGGATAAACTCGGTCACCAATTTGTTCAACGCAAAGAAAAAGTTTCTGATAAAGATTTCGCTCCATTATCTGTTTCTAAAATGGGTGTAACGCCGCAATTGGAATCAGCTTGTAAATCTGATGATGGAGACAATCGAAAACTCGTTTGTAAGGGAGATTTCGTTGTAAACTCAAGATCAGATAGAAAAGGATCTTGTGGCTTTTCTGAATTGGATGGATCGGTTTCTTTAATCAATATTGTTGCAACGCCAAGAAAAATGAATGGTTGGTATTGTCATTTTCTCTTTAGGAGCAACAACTACATTGAAGAATTTTATCGCATGGGACGGGGAATAGTTGCCGACTTATGGACAACTCGTTGGAGTGAAATGAGAACAATTATGATTCCGGTCCCCCCTCCAGAAGAACAATCCCAAATTGTCGCTTTCATCAAGGAAAAAGTTTCTGCAATTGATTCTCAAATTTCTGCCATCGAAAAGCAAATTGCAAACCTGAATGAATTCAAGCAAAGTCTAATCAGCGACGCCGTTACCGGTAAAATAAAGGTGGCCTAGCATGCCTACAGATACTTCCGAAAAAGGTCTCGAAACCATCATCGAAAATTGGCTTCTCAACAAGAATAATTATATCAAGGGTTACAGCGACAGATATAATGTGGATTACGCCTTGGACTGTAGCCAAGTTGAAGCATTCCTTGTTTCCACTCAACCAGAAAAGGTTGAGAATGCCATGATTTTCGGAAGTGACCACGAAAAGCACAAGTTCTTTGAACGACTGAAAAATGACATTACGAAACGCGGTATTGTAGATGTCCTTCGTAAGGGATTCCGCTACAATACGACCCATTTTGACATGTACTATCCCTTGCCTTCGGAACTCAGTGATTTCGGCAAGGAATACTATAACAGCAATATCTTTTGCGAAACTAGGCAACTTCATTTTAGCAGGGCCAATGCAGACCTGTCCATTGATATGGTGATTTTTATTAACGGCATGCCGGTAATCACCATGGAATTGAAGAACCATTATACAGGTCAAACGGTTGCCAATGCCGTGAGCCAGTACTCTAATCCAAATGATCGAGACCCAAAGGAACTGTTGCTGCAGCCTAAGCGTTGTGCTGTTCATTTCGCCGTAGATGACGATAATGTGAGAATGTGTACGGAACTGAAGGGAAAGGATTCCTGGTTCCTGCCTTTTGACAAGGGTGTCGATGGTGGTGCCGGAAATCCCATAAATCCCAACGGACTGCGAACTGCTTACCTTTGGGAACATGTTTTAGCCAAGCAGACACTTTCCTATATCATAGAGAACTTGGCTCAGGTTGCAAAGTACACCGACGAAAAGGGCAAGCTACTCAAGGAGTCTATCGTCTGGCCCCGTTATCACCAATTAGATGCGGTTCGCTACCTGGTAGAAGAAACCAACAAGAAACCGTTGGGGCAAAGATTCTTGATTCAGCATAGCGCAGGCTCTGGAAAATCAAACACCATCACATGGCTTGCCTTTATGCTGGCTCAGCAATTAAAGGGCAACGAAAAGTTGATGGACTCCATCATTGTTGTTACCGACAGAATCAACCTGGATAAGCAAATCCGGAACAATATCAACGCTTATAACCAGCTGGGAAACATTGTTGGCTGGGCCGATTCTTCAGAAACACTCCGCAAGGAATTGACTGCCGGTAAACGGATTATCATAACCATCGTTCATAAATTCCCGTTTATATTGAAGGAAATAGGTGCGTCGCTTGCGGACCGCCGTTTTGCCATTATCATTGATGAAGCCCATAGCAGCCAAAATGGTTCTCTTTCTGCAAAGATGAATATGGCGATTGCTGGTGTAGATGCTGATAATGCCGAAGACTTCGAAGACATCTTGAACAAGACCATCGAAGGTCGCAAAATGGTAAAGAATGCGAATTATTACGCATTTACCGCAACGCCCAAGAACAAGACTCTGGAAATGTTCGGAAAGAAGGTCCCACAGGCCGATGGGTCGGCAAAGTTTGAACCGCACCATAATTACACCATGCGTCAGGCGATCCAGGAAGGTTTTATTCTGGATGTGTTGCTGAATTACACTCCGTATCAAAGTTACTACAAGGTTGTTGAGTCAGAGCTGATTCGTAAGCGCAAAGAAGATCCTGAATTTGATCGTGACCAGGCGTCAAAGAAAATCCGCTGGTTTGTAGAAAGCCAGCCCGAGACTGTAGAAAAGAAATCCGCCATTATCGTCAACCACTTTATAAACAATGTCATCAACAAGTATAAAGTTGGTGGGCAGGCCAGGGCCATGGTGGTGACTGCGGGAATTGAACGAGCCATTGATTACTTCTATGCCATTTCAGAACAGCTGAAAAATATGCACAGCAAGTACAAGGCCGTAGTCGCCTTTAGTGGCAAGAAGGAATATCACGGCAAAGAAGAAACGGAAGCTAGTATCAATGGATTCCCCTCTGCAGAAATAGAAAAGAAAATGAAGGAGGATCCTTACCGTATATTGATAGTAGCAGACAAGTTCCAGACCGGTTACGACGAGCCCTTGCTTCATACAATGTATGTGGATAAAGGTTTGCTAGATATCAAGGCCGTACAGACTCTTTCTCGATTGAACCGCTGCCATCCGAAAAAGAAAGATACCTTTGTTTTGGATTTCGCCAACAATCCCGAGGATATCAAGGAGTCGTTCCAACGTTATTACAAGAAAACATCCCTGTCGGGAGAAACCGATATTAACAAGTTGAACGATTTGATCGCAAACTTGGACGAAAGCAATATCTACAGTATGGATGAAATTGAGGATTACTGTAGAAAGTATTATGGCAGTGCACCTCGCGAAGAACTGGACCCTATTCTGGATGTTTGTGTAGAACGATTCAAGAATGACCTGGCGGAAACTCAGCAGATTTCTTGCAAAGGTGACATGAAGACTTTTGTTCGGACATATACGTTCCTTGCAGCCATTATGCCCTTCAGCAGTAAGGAATGGGAAATGCGTTCAACTTTCTATAAATTCCTAGTGACGAAACTTCCAAAGTTGAAGACCGAGGATTATACGGAAGGCTTGCTGGATGCTATAGACTTTGACCAGCTTAGAATTGTAGAACAGGAGGCTGCAAAAATTTCGTTGGAAAATGAAAATGCGGAAATTGATCCTATTCCTACAAATAGCGTTACCGGCACAACTTCAGATCCGGAGATGATGAAACTTAGTGATATTCTAAAGGAGTTTAACGAGCGATTTGGCGGCGTTGAGTGGGAATATCCTGACAGGGTAAAAAAGGAAATCTATGAGTTGCCTCAGGAACTTGTCATGAACGAAGATTTTAGCAATGCAGTTCTTCATTCCGACAATGACAACGCGCAAATTGAATGTGGTTCTATTCTTCAGCAAATTATCATCAGGAATATGGCTGCTCAATCTGAGCTCAGCCGCATTTTCTTGGACAATGAGGATTTCAGAAATTTTCTGATTGCGAGAGTCTTTGATGCTGCAAAGCCCTTGGTATCTTTGAATGCAAAGAGACATTAATTTGCTAAGAATGCTCCTGCGGCTACCGTTCCTCAAGAATCTTACAAAAAAAATACGCCAAGTATTTATATTTTTCGTAGGAGTCCCAAAATATGATAGATGGTAGTTTCGTTGAATTTTTAGACCACCTGAACTATGGTGATGAACTTTGGAAAAAACTCGCTGAAATAGAACAAGATGTCCAGTGGGTTGATGATGAAATGGGATAAAAAAACTGCCCGATGCTACCAACATCGAGCAGTGCATTCAAAATGTCAAAAAGACCTTTTGCGTTAGGGATAGTCCGACCCGTGCGGAGCGCGGGGAACGCCCAATAAAAGATGATTGTTACGCGAATTCCGGGAACAGTTCCGGGATGTAGTCTTCCAGGTGGTTACTTTCGATTTTCTTGGCGATGAGGCCCGCGGCCTTGCCTGCGGTTATGTTGTCTTCAGCGTCGTCCAGGTAGAGGCTTTCGGCGGGGTTGACTCCGCTTAGTTCGATGACCTTCTGGAAGATTCTTGGGTCGGGCTTGCTGACGCCTAAATGGTAGGAGCAGAAGCAGTAGTCGAAGCATTCTTCTACTGGGTGGCCGGCTTCTCGTGCCATGCGCTTGGAGGCTTCCCAGTGAACGTCTCCGATGTTGCTGAGCAGATAGACCTTGTAACGACTGCGGAGTTTTTTCAGCAGGGCGAGTCTGCATGCGGGCACGTTGATCATGCATTCAAAACCGTCAATGATCTGCTGGTCCGTAACACTTGCGTGCAACTGCTTGTGCATGATTTGCAAAAGTTGCTCCCTTTGGACAACGCCGATATCCATCTGGTGCAGCATGTCGATAAACGGATTGTTGATTTTGGGAATGCCCTTGAAGTTGCGGGCCCCCTCTACGAATTCCGGGGGAATGGGCAAGCCCAGCTTGGCGAAGTGGATCAGTGCGTTGCTCAGGTGCAAGTCGAACAGCACCCCGCCCAAATCAAAAAAGATGTTCTTGAATTCTTGCATACGCAAAATATAAATGTTTTATCTTGCGGATGGGGCTGGGAGAGGTGTTTTAGTTAGCGCGTTCTACGGTGCGGATCTTGATGCTCTTGATTTCAGAAACCTTGTAGGTTTTCTTTTCTCCGTTGATGTAGAAGGTCACCTTGTCGTCGGGATTCTTGTTGGCCAGGTTGATAGAACGAACGTTCTGCATGTCCACAACGGCGTCGTCGTTGTCGGCAGTGGTCTTGACTTGCAGTTCTTTGCTTCCGTCGTCGCAGTTAGCTACAACCAGGGAATCGATGTTGTTGAAGTCTACCTTCACGGTGGCGGCCTTCTTGGTGGTGGGAGCAATAACCATGGTGCTTGCGAATGCGTTAGTCATAGCCATCAGGAATAGGAAACAGTAAATCAAGTTTTTCATTTTGTTAATCTCGTTTTAAAAGTTTTTTGTTGTTTTTGTCCAGGTTCAATTAGATATTGTGCTTATGTTCCTTGGACTTTTTATGGTATTCCTTGACCATTTTTTCTGCGACCTTGGAAGGAACCTTGATTTGTGTGGCGTGAATTTTTTCATCGCCAAGTTTGTCTTCGATGGCCTTGATGGGATCGTTGACTTCGATGGTTGTGCTTGCGGTTTCGAAGGTGACCTTTTCCAAAGTGCTTACGGGAATCTCGCGGACGGTACCGTCTTTTTCAGTGATTTGGATAATGTAGTCGTTTGCGGCGAAAAGATTGCTTGCGCTGATAGCGGCTGCGATTGCGATAGAAGTTACGAATTTATTCATTTTGTTACCTCTTTCTTTTGTTTGCAGGTGTAAAGCTAGGTAAGCGCAAGGGGAATGGCTAATACATAATTTGTATGAGATTGATAACTAAAAGTGATTAATTATTGAAAAATGATAAAATTTGGAGATAAATGACTGTTTTTAACATAAAAAAGACGGCCTTGAAAACCATCTTTTATTGAAAAATTCATAAAAATATGTGATTTATTGAGAAAATCGATCGCTAAAATTAGGAAAGGCGCTCGGTGAGGCGGGTGAAACGTTTGTTGCTACGGCTGTTTCGTATAGCCTGGTAGAATGCACCGGGCGCGCTTAAAATCCATACGTGGCCCTTGGCGCGGGTGATGGCGGTGTAGATCAGGTTGCGCTGCAGCATCACGTAGTGGCTGCTGTCTAGAATGACGATGACGGCGGGGTATTCACTGCCTTGGCTTTTGTGGATGGTGCTGGCGTAGGCCAAGGAAAGTTCCTCGATTTCGTCGTCTTCGTAGTCCACATTCTTGTCGTCGAAGAAGACTGTGATTTTCTTGTCTTTGCTGATTTTATAGATGTGGCCCACGTCGCCGTTGAATACGTTCTTTTCGTAGTTGTTTTTCATTTGCATTACGCGGTCGCCTACGCTCCAGTTGGTGCCCGCGATTTTGACGCGGGGCGCAGCCGGATTCATGAGGTCTTGCAGGAACGTGTTCAACTCGAAGATGCCCAAGGGACCTTTGCGCATGGGGCAGAGGATCTGCAAATCTTCCATCAGGTTTATGTCCAGTTTGCTTTTGACTCCCGAGGAAACAAGCTTTTGCAACATGTTGCGAGCTTCTTCAGGATCGTTGTAGGGCATAAAATGGAAGTTGGGCCCTTCGGGAGGGGAGGGCACAACGCCTTGATTAATCTTGGATGCCTTATCCGCGATGTCGTTTCCGCCGGACTGTCTAAAGATGTGCTGCAAACGCACACTAGGAATTTGCGGAACACGGAGAAGATCGTTTAAAACGTTTCCGGGACCTACACTAGGGAGCTGATCGGCGTCACCAACAAGGACCACTCGGGTCTGGAAACTGACTGCATCAAACAGGGAGGCGGCAAGCCAGGTGTCCACCATACTGAATTCGTCAACGATAAGCAACTTGCATTGAATTTTGTTGTCAGCGTTTTTCTTGAACTTATGGGTGACGGGATCCACTTCTAAAAGGCGATGGATGGTGCTTGCCTTTTCTCCGCAAACGTCGCTCATGCGCTTGGCGGCGCGGCCTGTGGGGGCGGCAAGGCAAATGGACTCGTCCATCTTTCGGGCCAAGTGAATAATGCCTTTAAGGATGGTGGTCTTGCCAGTGCCGGGGCCACCTGTAATAATGAAAATCTTGTGGCTTAATGCTTTTCCGATAGCTTCTCGCTGGACTGGGTCAAAAGCGAACTTGTGTTCTCGTTCCCAGTCGACCAAGGCGTGGTCAAAACCTTCTGTGGGAAGGTCGTTCATCAAAAATCGTCTTGAAATGTTGTCTGCGATGCGCTGCTCGGCGTTAAAAAGCTGGGGATGGAAACAGTCGTCGTTGACGCGCCTGATTCTTTCGTTTGCGCAAGTTCGTTCAAAAATGTCCAGCAGGCGATTGATGGAATCTTCGTCTTCCATTTCCAAACGGAGATTGCGAACTGTTCGGGTCAGTAAAGCGTCCTTGGGGAGGTAGGTGTGCCCATCATTAACGGAGGCTTCTTGCAGGGTGTAAAGTAGGGCCTCTTGCAAACGCATGGGGCTGTCCTTAGGAATGCCCACCTTCATAGCGATTTCATCGGCCTTCAAAAATCCGATGCCGAAGATTTCTTCGCAGAGCATGTAGGGATTTTCGTGAATCTTTTCGATGGTTCCCTGTCCAAACTTCATCCAAAGTTTCTTGGCGATGCTTCCTGTGATGTCGTGGCTATACAGGAACATCATGGTGTCGCGGCTATGGCGAGTTTCTTGCCAGCGTGCCAGGAAAAGTTCCGCCTTGGCGGCGGGTAAACCCTTGATTTTTTTGCTACGGAAAATCTCGGGATGATTGTCCAGAATATCGAAAGTCTGTTCGCCAAAAACATCGTAGATGTTTTGTGCAGTCTTGGGGCCCACACCTGGGCAAATGCCGCTACCAAGATAAGCCACCACATCGCCGTCGTTAGTGACCTCTACAATTTCAAAGCTTGTGGCCTTGAACTGGGTCCCAAATTTTGGATGACGTCCCCATTCACCTTCGAACTTGACGTTTTCTCCCACGTTAAGTTCAGGAAGGGTTCCTGTGACTACAACGACTTTTTTTGATTCTGAATCATTCAAGCGCAGAACGGTAAAACCGTTCTGCGGACTATGGAACGTTATGGATTTTACGGTCCCTTTGAGTTCCATTACTTGGGCTGATAGTTGTTCTTGACGTCCTTGGAATTATCCCACTTGTCGGGGTTGAAACCTTCCATGGTGGAAAGCTTCTTGCCGCGCTTTACAAGCCAGGAACCAAGAAGTGCTGCGAAGATGATGGCGAGAACCAAAGCGGTGTTGTAGTTCAAGCCAAAGCCCAAAGGTGCACCCTTCAAGTTTTCGGGGCTAACCCACAGAATGTAATCGAAGCAGATAAAGCTCATGAACAAGCAGGGACCAAGGCCAATCCAGAAATTCTTGTTCTTGCTGCGCAGATACACCACAGTGACGCAGAGGCTGCAAACTGCCATGAGCTGGTTACTCCAGCTAAAGTAGTTCCACAAGATATTGAAACCTTCCGGGTTCAGGTTACTCCAGAAGATGATTGCAGCGCAGATGGCGAACATGGGCACGGTGAGCAAAAGACGGTTCTTGGTAGAAGTCTGATTGATGTCCAGAAGTTCTGCGATAGTCAAGCGGAGGCTGCGAAGGCTGGTGTCGCCGCTGGTAATGGCAAGAACAATCACGCCAATGACAACCAGAACAGAAATGGGAGCAAAGGGAATCACGGTGGATACCAAGGTGCTCAAAACCTTAACGCCGCTGGCGCCAGTAATGAGTTCTGGCATCTGGTGATAGATGTACATGCCACCTGCAGCCCAGATCATGCCGATAAGGCCTTCCACAATCATCATGCCGTAGAAGGTTTGGCGGCCAAGATGTTCGCTCTTTTCGGTGCGAGCCACCAGAGGGCTTTGGGTGCTATGGAAACCGCTGATAATGCCGCAAGCAATGGTCACGAACAGCATGGGAATGATGGGCAACTTTGCCGGATGCTGGTTGAAATTGCTTGCGAAATCAGAGAAGGAAATTTCAGACAGAACGTTGATGTTGGGGATGATGCCGATGAAGATTGCGATGGATGCGAGAATCAGCAAACCGCCAAACACCGGGTAGATACGTCCGATAATCTTATCGATGGGGAAGAAGGTACTCAGGAAGTAGTAGACGAAAATAGCGCCCACGGCAATCCAGAACAGCGTGGGGCTTACGGCGTCACCAACCAGAATCGGGGTGTTGATCAACTGGGCCGGAGTATTGGTGAAAACGGCGCCCACCAAAATCAAGGCCAAGGAAATCAAGGTCATTACAACTTTGGAAGGACCCTTGCCCAGGAACTTGCGGGAAAGAGCCGGCACATTGTAACCGTTGTTACGCATGCTCACCATTCCGCTAAAGTAGTCATGGACGGCGCCGCCCAAAACGTTGCCCAAAGGCAGTAAAATGAACACGATGGGGCCGAACTTAATGCCCAGAATAACGCCGATAACAGGTCCGATACCGGCGATGTTCAGAAGCTGGATCAAGGCGTTTTTCCAGTGAGGCAGAACCATGCGGTCAACGCCATCGGGGTTTTCCAATGCAGGCGGTTTACGATCGTCTGGTCCGAAAACGTGTTCAACGAATTTTCCGTAAGTGAAGTAGCCTCCAATGAGGATAGCGACGCCAATAAGGAACGTGATCATTTTTGTGCCTTCTTTATTTGTTGCGATTACTCGCGGTTCTAAAAGTTATTCCTTGCCGAACTGCTGCTGGAAGTAAAGAACGTTAGTAGTAAAGCTAGACTGGCCTGCGTAATCAAAGCCCAGAACCGGTCGATAGGAGTTACCCAAGGTGAATGCAACTTCCAAACCGAATTTGAATCCATTGTTGCCGTTCACGGATACGTCAGGTCTTTTGACAACTAACTCGGTTCCTTTATACTTCATATCGCCGGATGCTTCCATGTTGGCGTATTGGTAACCCAGTGTCATCAAGATTTCGACTTCCTTGATGGGCTTGTAACCGATGACAACGTCTGCGGTTAATGCAGTAATGTCCAGGATCATGGGAGAGCCGTAGTTGTCCGGCTGGTATTTGATTGTGTTGGAGGTGTAACCAAACACAGCGCTCACATCCAATGTCTTGATGGGATCGGGGAGCTTTTCCTGGAAAAGATGGCCGAAACTATACTGGATGCCTGCGCCTAAGGTACTGAAGCCTTTCAGCTCGCTAATGGCCGGAAGCCACATACCGCGTAAAGCGATACGAGCGTGGTAGTAGCTAAATCCAAGTTGCAAGAAGGGGTAGGGGAGAACCGGCAGCCCGTTCAAGGTTTCTGTACCATATGTGACTCCCGGAAGTGCAGGGTCACCCTTGTCACCAAAGATGGTGGGCAAATCCGCAGAAACTAATCCGACCTTTTTTGTGTAGGTTCTTTGGCTTTCGGTGATGGGTACCAGGGCGAAGGGGAGACCTGCGTCAAAGGCGAAAGATTGAGGAACGCTTGCGCTAGTATACCAGTTGCTGTTCAGCACGTTGCCGATAATATTGACGATGGGCTTGACGTAGCTGGTTTGTCCGCTAGCCTTTAAAAAGGCGTTCAGGGTTTCGTCGGTGGTTGCCCAACCGTTGGCGTCTGCTGCATAAGCGGAGATTGCGGAGCCAACTGCAAGTGCTGCGAAAATTTTAGAAATGGATTTCATATTATGCTATGTTGTTGAGTTTAAAATTGGTAGCGTACGGCAACGGATACCTGTATAAAAGTTTGCCAAAGGTAGGGATGTAGGTCAAGCACCGAGGTTTGCTTGGAGAAGACGTTTTTGAACCAGTTTTCGTAAACTTTGATGGAGGGAACGACTGCTACGTGCTTGTTGAAAAAGTAGCTGGCGTTGACAAACAGGCATACGGCAGATCCATAAAGTTCGGAACTGGTCTCGTAATAGGGGAAGAAGGCTGAATTCTGTGTTTTGATATTGGTGAAAGAATATCCTCCACCGATGCCAAACTGTAGATAATCTGGCCATAGGAAGTTGTAAGAGAATTCAAAACCGAGACGCCAAATGCGTGAATCCACCTCTCCGTCTTCGCCTTCGTAATCCGAAAGTTCGCGGGTACTTTTCCAAAATTGGAAGTTCACCGCTACGGTGAAACCGCCTACGTTGGAGCCGAGAGTGATTTCCGGAGTTAGCAGCAGGTCTATTGTAGGCGGGTGAATGGAAACCTTTTCACCCAGGGTATCTGCGACTTTTAGAAAACGATCGTTCAAATCTCCGCGGGAATAGCCCACGTCAAAACCGGCCTGAACAAAGTAGGATCGTGGCCAGACGTCGTATTGGGCAAAAGCAGGAGTGATGAGCAAACCTGCAAGCAGCAAACATAGAACGAATGTTGTTTTCTTCATAAGCGAATCAGTACGATAAACCCGCCCCTTAAATCTTTTGCCTACTTGGCCGCGTAATAGAACATGGCGTCAATGCACTTCTTGGCGGCGACACGGATGTCTTCGTCAAGTTCTACGCTTTGTGCCTTTTCAGGGTGGCGCAGAGTTTCCAGGATGTTTTCCAGGGAATTGGACTTCATGTACTTGCACATGCTGCAGCTTCCGATGAATTCCTTGTTCGGGAACTCGTATTGCATGCGTGCGTTGAGACCGCACTCGGTAAGCAGCAGGAACTTGGTGTTGTCCGGTTGTTCCTTGATGTAGCTGACCATCTGACCGGTACTGCCCACGTAATCGCTGAGCAGAGCCACTCCCGGATGACATTCCGGATGGCTTACGACCTTCAGGTTCGGATTCTGACTGCGGAAGAAACTGATGAGTTCAGAATCGTAGGTTTCATGAACGTAGCAGCAACCGTCGTGAAGAACGATTTCCTTGTTAACCCCACGACGTTTCATTTCGTCGATGATGTTCTGGCCCATGAGCTGGTCGGGCACGAAGACGATTTTGTCGTTGGGCAGGCTTTCTACAATTTTCATCACGTTGCCGCTGGTTACGCAAACGTCGCAGTTTGCCTTTACATCGGCAGTAGTGTTGATGTAGCAGACAAAGGCGTGGTCGGGGTACTTTTCGCGGAGGGCCTTGACCTGCTCTCCGGTAATTGAGTCGGCAAGGCTGCAGCCGGTGAGAGGGCCCGGAATGTACACATTCTTTTCAGGATTCAAGATCTTGGCGGTTTCGCCCATGAAGCGGACTGCAGAGAATACGATGTTTTTTGCGCTAACCTTGGTGGCGTCCTGGCTCAACTTGAAGCTGTCGCCGTCGTAATCGGCAACGCCTACGACGATTTCAGGTGCAACGTAACTGTGGGCGAGGATAACGGCGTCCCGTTCCTTCTTAAGTTCGTTGATTTCATTGATGAGGGGGAGCATCTGCTCGCACTTTTCCATGGAATAGTTGCAGAGTACAGTGCCGGGCTGGATGGACTTAAAACGATTGTAGAGTTCTTCTGCTGTCATAGTGTCCCAAAAATAGAAAAAGGAAATGCAGGGCTCAGAATGCGTGGGGATTAGAACTGCCTTAATTAAAGTATTGTGGGAAATGAGTGTCGGAAATGCGGTTTGGCACGGTTTTTGCAAAAGTTGGGCGGAAATTAGGAAAAGAAATGAAAAACTTTCATTTTATGTAAAAACAAGGACTGTAAAATGACTTTTGGCCATACGACTATTACGGAAAATGTAAAAGATGAAGAATTCTCCGCCTATTTGATGAGTAATGGCGCCAAGTATGGTTACGGTACATTGGTGGATGAACGTGATGGCGAAATTTACAGTACTGTAAAAATTGGAAATCAGGAATGGATGGTGGAAAATCTGCGCTACGTGAGCAAAGGTGGTAATGCCGACGATGATGCAGGGAGTTTTGCCTATGGTGAGGTCGACAAGAATGTGGCAAAATTCGGCCGTCTCTACACTTGGGCTGCAGCCATGGACCTGGATTCCCGATACAATGAGATGAACGTAGAGCAGGAAGTTGTGTCGAGAATAACGGCCGGAGACTATCAGGGGATCGCCCCCAAGGGTTGGCATATTCCATCAGAAGATGAATGGCATGAACTTTGTGAGTACTTGAGAAGCTTGCAGAGCGGCATTCCCGGTACTATGCTGAAAGCTGCGGATTGCTGGGAGGATTGCCTTGGCTCTGTGGATGGCTACGACAGTGTTGGGTTTGCATCGTTACCTTCTGGCGGTCGCTACAGCATGGGTTATTTTTATGACTTGAATAAGGCTGCCTACTATTGGACATCGACCTGCACTTCGCACGAATACGCCCGATACCGTAGCATCAGCTTCCGCGGTGGAAAAATCGGTGCGGACTATACTTACAAATCAGACGCATTTGCCATCCGATGCGTTAAGAACCGTTAAAAACGGCACTCTTTTTTGTTGAAATTTTTGGCTTGCCGAAAGGCTAGACTTCGCCGATTCTTGTCATCTTGATCAGGGGCATGCCGGCCTCGCGGCATTCCTTCATGTCAATATCGAAATCAATGCTCCAGTCGTTGAAATCTTCTTCATCTTGCAGCATTTGCTGGATGCGCATGATATCGCCTTCGTAGGTGATAATGCTGTGATGAATGGATCGGCCTTCTACGTCTAGGCGGAACTTGTGGTGTTCTGCCACGTAGCTTGCCATGATTTCCATAAGTCGGTTTTCGGTCCAAGGTTTTCCTTCGCCGTCGGTGAGGAGCTGGCCTTCGGCCAAGTCGTCGGCCAGCATGTCCAGCACTTCGCCGTAGGCCTGCTTTTGCAGCAGTCCCATAAGCTGGAAGATGCGCTGACGGACCATGTTCACAAAACGCTTCTTGTCGTAGGTGATGTCGGCGGCTACCTTGTCTGCGCCAAAGGCGGTTTCCATCTCGGTGGCTCCGGCAGCTTCCATGCGCTTCTGGTAATCTTCAGGATGGGCCATCTTTTCCCATTCCTCCAGCAGGCTGGAGTCCGTGCGGCGAATCATATCGCCCAGGTACTCTTCCATGTCGCGGAGTTCCTCGTTCTTGTAGCTGTCGGGAACGGTTTGCTGCAAGACCTTGTAGACGTAGTTCAGATGGCGCAGGAGAATGGCTTCCATGCGCTGCAGGTTGTACTGCTTTACGTAACCGCTGAAGGTACTGAAGTTTTCAAACATCTCGCGGACAATGGATTTGGGCTCTACGTTTACGTCGACCCACGGGTGGTTTTCTGCAAAGCTATTGTAGGTGTCGTAAATGAAATCGCGAAGGGGCTTGGGGTATTCTACTTTTTCCAATTCTTCCATGCGCTGGTTGAATTCCATACCTTGCGCCTTCATTTCGTCCATGCGGGCGTTTTTTGCCTTGTTCTGCTGGATGCGCAATATCGTTTCGGGATTTTCCACGATGCTTTCGCACAAAGTAATGACATCCAGAGCGTAGTCCGGGCTTTCCTTGTCCAGCTTGGGAAGCGTATCCAAAAGGTACAAGGACAATGGCTGGTTCATGGAGAAGTCGTCCTGCAGGTCCATGTTTACGCGAAGCTTGCTGTAGCCTGGGGCGACCTGGGGTACGAACTCAATGATGTGACCTTCTACAAGGCTTCTAAAAAGCTGGAAGGATCGCTTTTCCAATTTCCTTTTGTTGGCAGCAGATTCATGGCAATCCTTCAAAAGATTTCGCATTGCCCGGCAACCGTCGGTAGGGCGGCTTAAAATATTCAATAGCATGCCATGACTTACTTGGAAACTGGAAGTCAGAGGTTCGGGCTGAGCCTGGATCAAGCGTTCGTAAGTTCCCTTGTCGAAAGGAACATAGCCGTGTTCAGGAGGCTTTTTCTTTTGAAATTTTTTCCCGGTCTGCTTAGTCTTTGCTTCTAGCTTCAAATTCTCGATAACATGCTCGGGGGCTTGTGCCACAACGTAGCCTACGTCGTCGAAACCCTTACGGCCTGCGCGGCCTGCAATCTGGTGGAAGTCGCGGGCGGTAAGAATTGCGGTCTTGTCGCCGCTGAATTTACAAAGCTGAGTGAACAAGACGGTGCGAATGGGAACGTTGACGCCTACGCCCAAAGTGTCTGTTCCGCAGATGACTTTCAGCAAACCCTTCTGGGCTAGTTTTTCGCAGAGAATGCGGTACTTGGGCAATAAGCCTGCGTGATGGATGCCGATGCCTTGCTTAAGCCAACGCTTGACTTCAGGGCCGTAGGGGCTGCTGAAACGAACCTCTTTAATAGCTTCGTTGATGGCCTGTTTTTCCTCTTTGGTACAGAGGTCCAAACTCATGAAATTTTGGGCATTTGATGCTGCGGCGGCTTGGGTGAAATGCACTACATAAACCGGGGCTTTGCCTTCGTTCACCAGCTTTTGAACTGTATTGGAAAGTTCCGTTTCAGAGTAGGTGAAATCCAGGGGGACGGGGCGCTGAGTGGAGCGTACGGTAACGGATTCCTTGCCCGTATGCTTTGTCATGTCTTTTTCAAAAAATTCCGTTGCCCCGATAGTTGCACTCATTAGCAGAAAACGGGTGTGGGGCATGGTGAGCAAGGGAATCTGCCAGGCGGCACCGCGTTCCTTGTCGGAGTAGTAATGGAATTCATCCATGACCACGTCGGAAATGGTGGACATTTCTCCTTCGCAAAGGGCCATGTTGGCAAGAATTTCTGCAGTGCAGCAGATGATGGGAGCGTCGCGATTGACGGTGGCGTCTCCAGTAGAAAGACCCACATTTTCAGGACCGAATTCTTTGCACAGGGCCATCCATTTTTCGTTGACCAAAGCTTTGATAGGGCAGGTGTAAACGCTGCGGCGTCCATGAGCCAAACTGTCAAAATGGAGTGCCAGGGCCACCATGGATTTTCCAGACCCAGTAGGGGTATTTAAAATCACGTTTTTCCCGTCAAGAAGCTCCAAGATAGCCTCTTCCTGGGCGGGGTAGAGCGTTGTTCCTTTGGATTCCGCCCAAGACAAAAATGATTCCAATAACGTTTCAGAAGAAACATCTTGATTGTTGCCGTTGCTTGGTAAGAAATCTTTTAGGAACTTTTGGGTGTTTTCGCTCATAAATTAAAAGATAGTTTTTTGCGACTGTATTTGTTTTTTCTAAATTTTTTTGGTACAGTGTTATCCTCGTTTGGATGTGAAGGAATTTATGGCTTCTAAAAAGACTGAAGAAACAGATCTTTCCCAGTTGCTGGTGGATCTTGTAAAGAATTGGTTTATTATGCTTCCCTGTCTGATTTTGGCAGGCGTTATAGGCATCTTTGTTGCTCTGTGGATTCGCCCGATTTACAAAGTGGATGCTCTTTTGCAAATAGAATCCAAGAACAACAAAAGTTCCATGAATGTAATGGGTGGTCTCAATGCACTTTTTGCAGCATCCAGCCCTGCTGAAACTGAGATTGAGTTGATCAAGAGCCGTCAGGTGATGGGTTCTGCTGTGGAAAAGATGCACCTGATGTTTGACGTGGAACCGCTGAGTTTCATGGACCGTCTCCTCCATAAGGAAGGTCGCTTGGAACTGATGCAGTTGGAAATTCCATGGGATAGTATTCCCAAGGATGAGTACAAGGATGCGGTCTGGTATGTTTCCATGACAAATGATGAAGGCGCATTTGAACTCATGGACCATAAGGAACAAAAAGTTTTGGCGGGACAGGCTGGCGAAACTTATCGTTTCCCCTATGCAGGTGACACTGTTATATTCGGTATTTATAGAGTTGATGCCGTTGCTGGTCAGAAGTTTGCTGTTTCCAAGAAGCTTAGGTTGGAGGCTATTGATGCATTCCGTAAAGCTTTCGACGTTAAAGAAAAGGGCAAGAAGACGGGTATCCTGGAATTCTCCTTCCAAGACATTTATCCGGATCGCGCCGTAGAGGTTTTGAATGAGGTATCTTCTTCTTACTTGCGTCAGAACGTAGAAGAACGCAATGCCGAAGCTCAGAAGACTTTGGAATTCCTGGAAAAACAACTGCCTGACGTGAAGGCTCAGATGGATACTGCACTCATCAACTTGAATGCCTATCGCAATAAGGTGGGCTCTGTTGACATTAACGCAGAAACTCAACTTGTGCTTCAGCGTCGCATGAAGCTTCAGCAAGACATACTCTCCTTGCAGCAGCGTAAGCAGGATGCAATCCGCCTGTTCCATTCCGAACATCCTACTGTAAAGACTTTGGAAGATCAGGAAAATGCTTTGAAACGTGAATTGGCCGGAACCTCCAGCCAAGTTAAGAAACTCCCTGCAACGCAGCAGGAAGTGCTCTCCTTGCAAAACGAAGTGGAACTGACCAAGAGTATCTATACAACCATGCTGAATAACATTCAACAGCTGCGTTTGGTTTCCGCAGGTGAAGTTGGTACGGTTCGTATTATTGACTTTGCAGAAGAAGTTACAAAGCCTACAAAGCCCAAAAAGAAGATGATTCTTAGCGTAGCCCTGTTTATCGGTTTCTTGCTGGGTGCAGCCCTTGTCTCTTTGAAGACTAGGTTTAGCAGCGGCGTCAAGAGCGCTAGCTTTATTGAAAAGGAAACTGGCTACACTGTTTATGCCAAGGTTCCCAAGGGGAATCCTCAGGGTACCAAGGGCACAAGACCTTTGGCCGTGGTCGAACCCGATGATGTGGCGGTGGAATCTCTTCGAGCTTTGCGTTCCTCCTTGGAATTCTCCATGATGGACGATGGTGCTTCTGTTGTTGGAGTAAGCGGCTTGATTCCTGGAGTGGGCAAGAGCTTTATTTCTGTAAACTTGGCCGCCTTGTTTGCGGGCCTTGGCAAGAAGGTTCTTTTGATTGATGCGGACCTCCGTAAGGGCCGTCTTCATAAGGAGTTTGGCATTAAGCGTGGAAACGGTTTGTCCCAGGTCCTCCTGAAAGAAGTTGAAGCAGAAAAGGTCATCGCTCCTACTGAAGTTGAAAACCTTTTCGTAATGCCCTGCGGTAATGTTCCGGCAAATCCTGCGGAATTGCTCGGTTCCAAGCGCTACCAGGAACTCATTGAAAAGTTCAAGGGCGAGTATGATCTGGTTATTGTGGATACTCCGCCTATTATGCTGGTAACCGACGCTGCCTTGGCTTGCCGTGTTGCAAATCAAATTGTCATGGTAATCGAATACAACAAGCATTCCATCGAAGCAATTCAAGATGGTATGGCTCAGATTTTGAAGGGCAACAACCTGGCTCATGCTTCTATTGTTGTCAATAAGTACGAACATAGCCGCTCTGAATCCGGTGGCTACAAATACGGAAAGTACTAATGAAGGGTATTATTCTTGCCGGTGGATCCGGAACGCGTCTTTATCCGTTGACCATGGTTACTAGTAAGCAGCTTTTGCCTGTTTACGACAAACCCATGATCTACTATCCGCTTTCCACCTTGATGCTGGCTGGAATTCGCGATATCCTTATCATTTCTACGCCGACAGACTTGCCTAATTTTGAACGCCTGCTTGGTGATGGATCTGCCATGGGCCTGAATTTGTCCTATAAGGTTCAGCCCAGCCCCGATGGCCTTGCCCAGGCATTTATCCTTGGCGAAGAATTTATCGGTGACGACTGCTGCGCCATGGTTCTTGGCGATAATATTTTTTACGGCAATGGCTTTAGCCCACTTCTGAAAGCTGCCGTTAAGAATGCAGAAGAAAATGGCCGTGCAAGTGTTTTCGGTTACTATGTAGAAGACCCGGAACGTTTTGGCGTGGTGGAATTCGATGCCGCTGGCAAGGTGATTTCTGTGGAAGAAAAGCCTAAGGAACCCAAGAGCAACTACGCTATTACCGGCTTGTATTTCTACGACAATCGCGTGGCAAAATTTGCAAAGGCTCAAAAGCCCAGTGCCCGTGGCGAACTGGAAATTACTGACTTGAACAAGACGTACCTGGATATGGGGCAGCTGGATGTAAAACTGCTGGGACGTGGCTTTGCTTGGCTTGACACTGGTACCATGGATAGCCTTATTGAAGCTGGTGATTTTGTTCGTATGGTTGAAAGCCGTCAGGGCATAAAGATCTCTGCAGTTGAGGAAATCGCCTTTATCAATGGCTGGATTAGCAAGGATAAACTTTTGGAATCTGCGGCCAAGTACGGCAAGTCTCCCTATGGTCAACACTTGCGTAAGGTGGCCGAAGGCAAAATTCACTACTAGTAGAATTCGCTTGAGTTTGAGGCGGTATAGATGGGAAAGTTCAATTTCATCAAAACATCCATTGAAGGTGTGACCATCGTCGAGCCCACCGTGTATGGCGATCATCGTGGTTACTTCATGGAAACCTACAACAAGGCGGAATTCGACGCTGCTGGTCTTGACGTGGTTTTTGTGCAGGATAACGAGTCCCGCTCCAAGAAGGGCGTGCTCCGCGGTCTTCATTTCCAGAAGAAGAATCCTCAGGGCAAGCTGGTGCGAGTGCTGGAAGGTGAAGTCTACGATGTGGCCGTTGACCTGCGCAAGGGCAGCCCCACTTTCGGCAAGTACGAGGGTGTTGTGCTCTCCGCAGAGAATAAGCGCCAGTTCTACATTCCCGAAGGCTTTGCCCATGGCTTCGTAGTGCTCAGCGAAACCGCCACCTTCGTTTACAAGTGCACTCGCCTTTATGATCCGACGGATGAAGGTGGCCTTTTCTGGAACGATCCCGCCATTGGTGTTGAATGGCCTGTTGAAAAACTAGGTGACGGCTTCGAACCCCTCCTCAGCGAGAAGGATACCAAGAATCCTTTGCTGAAGGACCTTGGTTTTGCCTTTGATCTTTAGTGAATTTGACGTTTTCGAAGTGAGGCTCGCCCCAATAGGGGCGGGCTTTTTTTAAATTATGGAAGATGAAGAATATTCTTGTAATTTGTACTGGAAATATTTGCCGTAGCCCTACAGGCGAATATTTATTAAAAAAAGAACTTGGTCCGGACTTTAATGTGATGAGTGCTGGACTTGGAGCCCTTGTTGATCACGGTGCCCATGAGATTAGCCAAAAGGTGGCTATGGAGCATGGCATTGATATGAGTGCTCACAGAGCCCGTCAGGTGAATTTGGATATTTTGCGCTGGGCAGACTTGATTCTTGTAATGGAAAATGGACACAAACAGGAATTGCTGAGTAAGTATCCTATGCTTGATGGTAAGGTTTTCCGTTATGGCGAACCTCAGAAGGTTGATGTTCCCGACCCCTATCGCCGTCCGGAAAGTGCCTTTGTGCTGGCATGGAACTTTATTTCAAAACTGACTCCCTACTGGGTTGAAAAAATCAAGCAAAGCGAAGGAAAAGCATAAAGGAATGGTTATGCGAAAGTTGAATGGTGTTTTATGTGGTCTTGCTGCAGTGGTGCTGAGCGGTTGCTTTGCTGCTCCTCAGATGCGCATGACTGTTCCCGAAGATTCTGTGGAATACAATGGTCTTACCGTTAGACTGCATTCTATTGATCAAGGTGATTTTTTGAGTGGAACGGCAACTGCTGCTGTAGCTGAGGAAACCGTTGATTTCGGCAATCTCAACGAACTGATTGTAGATACCATGCCCTCTTTGGAATATCGAATCGGTCCTCTGGATATGGTGCAGGTTGTTGTTTGGGAACATCCGGAATTGACCTCTCCTATGGGTCAGTATCAGCCTGCTGGTCAGAAGGTGACTACCGATGGTAAGCTGTTCTATCCCTATGCAGGCGAAATTCAGGCAGCAGGACTTACCGCTCAGGAACTTCGTGCGGAAATTACCAAGCGCCTCTCCGATAAGATTTTGAACGATCCTCAGGTGGATGTTCGTGTGACTGGTTACAATAGCCGTAAGGCTTTCGTTGCCGGCGCAGTGAATAAGCCTGGCTATGTAGCTTTTGATGAAAAGCCCATGACCATTCCTACCGCCGTTGCTGGTGTAGGCGGATTTGCCGAAGAAGCTGATCCGTCTGGAATGCAGCTCCGTCGTGGAAACAAGGTCTATCAGATTAACTATCTCGATGCATTCAAGTCGAACCTGCCTTTGGACAAGATTCTTTTGCAACCCGATGACCAGTTGTTTATTCCCATGCTGTCTGAAACTCAGAAGGAAAATCGCGTGTATGTGATGGGTGAAGTCCAGAAAGTGGGCGTTGTGAACCTGAACCAGGGTAATCTTTCTCTTGTAGAAGCCCTGGCTACCTCAGGAGGCCTGCAGGCTCTGTATGCATCTTCTAGCTCCATTTACGTTTTGCGTAACACCTCTGAAAATCAGGTGGACGTTTATCACCTGAATGCTCAGAATGCAATGGCTTTGGCCATGGCTGAACGCTTTAGTTTGAATGCTCATGATATCGTTTATGTAGATGCTTCTGGTCTTGCAACTTGGTACCGTCTCCTGAGTCTGCTGAAACCCAACCTGGATGCTGTGAATACCGGAATTTCCGCTGGTCGTAGCATTAATCTGTGGCGTCTGAATAAGTAAGAGGTAATGATGATTAACCTGATTCTTTGTGGTGGTAATGGCACTCGTCTCTGGCCGGTGAGCCGTTCCCTCATGCCTAAGCAGTTTGCTCCGTTGTTTGATGGCCAGTCCCTTTTCCGTAAGACTGTAGTCACCAACTCCGCTGTTTGCGAATCCCAGTTTATCGTTTCCAATGCGGATCAGTTCTTCCTTGCCAAGGACCAGCTTGAAGCCGAAGGCAAGAAGGGCAGCAAGTTCCTGCTGGAACCGGTGGGCCGAAACACTGCTCCCGCCATTGCCCTTGCATGTTTGACTATGGACCCCGAAGAAATTGTTTTGGTTTCTCCCTCGGACCATGTAATCCGCAAGAGAGATGAATACAAGAAGGTCCTGCTCCGTGCTCAGGAACTTGCCAAGGAAGGCAATCTGATGACATTCGGCATTACACCCACCAGTCCGGAAACCGGTTACGGCTACATTGAAGCCGAAGGTGAAAATGTAAAGCGCTTTGTGGAAAAGCCGGACCGTGCTACTGCAGAAAAGTATTTGCTGGCAGGAAACTTCTACTGGAACTCCGGTATTTTCTGCTTCAAGGCAAAGACTTTCCTTGATGAATTGAAACAGCACTCTCCGGATATTCTTGAAGCCTCCAAGAAGGCTCTTGCAAACACCGCTATTGAAGCTGGCGAACCAATCCGTGTTGCCATGGACGACATGAAGGCTATTCCTTCCAACTCCATCGACTACGCCGTTATGGAAAAGTCCAACAAGGTGAAGGTTGTTCCCAGCGATATCGGTTGGAGTGACCTTGGTTCCTTCGATAGCCTTTATGGTGAATACCCTCACGATGAAAACGGAAACAATGTGAACCCCCGCCATATTGCTGTTGGCTCCAAGAATTCTCTGGTCATGGGTTCCCAGCGTGCCATCGCAACCATTGACTTGGACAAGATGCTCATTGTGGATACTCCGGATGCTCTTCTTGTGGCTCCCCTCAGCAGCAGCCAGAAGGTAAAGCAGGTTGTGGAAGAACTGAAGGTTCGTGGCTCAGACTTGATTAGCGTTCCTCAGACAGTGAACCGCCCCTGGGGTACCTACTCTGTGCTGGAATCCACCGACCGCTACAAGATGAAGCGTATCGTGGTGAAGCCGGGTAAGCGTCTCTCCCTGCAGAAGCATTTGCACCGTTCCGAACACTGGGTGGTTGTGAGCGGTACTGCGACGGTGACTGTTGGCGACCGCGTGTTCTACGTGCGTTCCAACGAATCCACTTATATTCCTGTCGGCACTGCTCACCGCCTGCAGAACGAAGGCAAGCTTCCGCTGGTCATCGTCGAAGTCCAGGTTGGTGAATACACTGGCGAAGACGACATCATCCGCATGGAAGACGACTTCCACCGCAATTGACTGGACGATTCACAAGACCGTTCGGCTCGTAAGGACCCCCGACGAATCCCGCCGATCTTGTTGCAGTGAGCCTCGCACAAAGAAAATAGGACCTTGCAAAATGCAAGGCCCTGTTTTTTTTCAAAACAATAAAAAAGACCCTGCAAAAATGCAGGGCCCAAGAACTTTAATCACGAGCTATAATCTCATAACTCATAATTTATAATTCATAATTCGCGACAGCGCTAGAACTGGTCGAGGAAACGTTGGTCGTTGCCGGTGAGCAAACCAATTTCCGGGATAGCGTGGCGCAGCATGGCGATACGGTCCAGACCAAATCCGAATGCAAAGCCGGTGTACTTTTCACCGTCGATACCGCAGTTCTTGAACACGTTGGGGTCCACGGAGCCGCAGCCACCGATTTCCATCCAACCAGTACCCTTGCAACGACGGCAACCTTCGCCACCGCAGAACACGCAGCTCACGTCCATTTCAGCGGAAGGTTCCGTGAAGGGGAAGAAGCTGGGGCGGAAACGGGTCTTGACACCTTTGCCAAAGAGCTTGTTCATGAACACCTGGAGCACTCCCTTCAGGTCTGCGAAGGAAATGTTTTCGTCTACCACGAGGCCTTCGCACTGCTGGAACATAGGTGCGTGGGTAGCGTCGTTATCAACGCGGAACACGTGGCCCGGAGCAATCATGCGGAAAGGCGGCTTGTGGGTTTCCATGTAATGGATCTGGGTACCGCTGGTGTGGGTACGCAACATCACCTTGTCGTCCACGTAGAAAGTGTCCTGCATGTCGCGGGACGGGTGGTCGGGAGGAGTGTTCAAAGCTTCGAAGTTGTACCAGTCTGTTTCGATGTCGCGGCCGAAGTCCACTTCAAAACCCATCTGGCTGAAGAAGTCGATGATTTCTTCGCGTACGTCGTAAAGCGGGTGGGTAGAGCCTGCGCCGATGCCAGCACCGGGTAGGGAGGTGTCTACGTTACCGCTTTCCAGCTTCTTCTGGAGGGCTGCCTGGTTGGCTGTTTCAATTGCCTTCTCGATTTTTTCGGAGACGGCCACCTTAAGTTCGTTGACGAGCTTGCCGAATGCCGGACGTTCTTCAGCGAGAAGAGAACCCATCTGCTTCATCAGGTCGGTAACGAGACCCTTCTTGCCCAGGAACTTCACGCGGAGGTTGTTGACGGCTTCTTGACTGACGAGGTCCGTTTGAGCAAGTTCTGCTTCAAAGGCCTGCTTAACTTTATTAATAGCTTCACTCATAGTGGAAATAAATTTAGAAATTGATAATCGATAATTGATGATGGGTGATAAAAAGTTTTGCGTGTAAGGAGTATTTTTTAATTGGCTCCCAGGATATGCATAATCACAGGACGGTTCTTGCCGTTTTCTGTCTTATGGATGGTCAGCTTGCCGGTGGAGTCGTAGCTGAACTGGTCGCCAACTCGCTCACCGTTCACATAATTAAGACTGTCCTTGAGAATGCCGCTGGGGTACCAGTTGCGCCAAATGCCGTCGCGCTGAGATCCTTTGGTAATCGAATATTTCCAAAATCCTTCGCTGGCCATTTTTCCGCCCATGCTGTCCGGGTAGAAACTGCGAGTTACTTGAATCAAAGGATTGCCCACACCTGAAGTTGGTTCGTGGTCCCAGTATTCCTCGTAAAGCAGCTTGTGGTCCGGCTTAATGTAACGGACGGAAGCCTTGTACTTGCCAATGCTTTGACTGAAGGCATCTTTTTGACTTAATGTGCTGCTATCCAGGAATCCGCTAGGGCAATAATAATGGACGAATGATGTTTCGGCGCAGAAAAGATTTGTAGAGCCCTCACACAATCCGTAGGCAATACCTTCATTCCCGTCGAAATCGGAGTGCTTGAAAATGGATTCCCTGAGTAAAACACCGTGTTCGTCAAACCATTGATCATGGGAACGTTGATAATGTTCCCCTCCTGTGTATTTGATTGTTTTGATGACTGAACCATCGGCTCTGTATAATGTTTTAGGAATTAAAAATTCGTATTCAATGATTCCGTCTTCCTTGATTTTGGCTGTGTTGCAACTTTCTCCAGTAGAGTCCGGAGTATCAAAGGTTTCGTAGTACAGTTTATACGGACCTTGACGGCTGCCCGCTACACATTCGTAATACTCCAAAATTTTGCAGCTCTTGGCGAATTTTTTGATGATGCCTTTCTCGTTGGATTCGAAACAGGAATTTTCTTCGACTAGCGTTCCGTTCTCGTTCCATTTTTTCCATACTCCAATGGAATCTCCGGCATCATTGTAATGTTCCTCGAAAGCCTTTTCGCCATTGAAGTGCCAGCCTTCCCAATCGCCAACGGCATGGTCGTCCTTGTAGTAACGTACAGCTTCTTTTTTCTTGTTGAAGTGACCGCCGTAATAGCTGGTCCATTTTCCGTGGCGCAGGCCCTTCTTGTATTCCCCTTCCATCACCAGGTCGCCGTAGCCGGTCCAGCGTTTAAACTCCCCGTGGGGAACGCTGTCCTTGTAGGGAATTTCCAGTTCCTTGATGCCGTCGGAATACCACTCGTTACGCTTCAGAATTTCACCGCTGGGATAAATCCAGAGGGACGTTTTCTTGGCACCGTTAGCGTGTTCTGCCACAATATGCTCCTCAGCATGCTCGATGGTACAACCTAGGAGCATAAAAAGGGCTAAAATTGACGAAAAAAGGAACGGCTTCATATTGAATAAAGTAGAAAAAAGGTATTTTGAATTTCGTGGTGGAACAAAAAAATAAATCCATTGCCGACACCTTCAACTCCAGGATAAAAACTCCCTGGGTGTGGTTGGTTCTTGCCGTTACAGTAGGCTTGACGGTTTTGTTCTATTTCTCCCAGCGACCTGAAATAATCATGTACAACAGGTATATGAAGAGTTTGTCTGAATATCAGCTTCAGGAAGCTATGGCCATGCATGCCATGGATCGTGTTCGAACGGGGCTTGGTGGCGACACAGTGTTGGTTCAAGCTCAGACTATGACTCTTCGAGAAATGGCAGTGTCCTTCTCCAAGGAAATGGATGAAATTCGGAATCTAGGTGTCCGAGCTCCTTCCTTTGGATATGTTGACCGTTTTGAAAAAGAGGTCTTGAGCAAGGTGTCTGGTATGCGCCGTTATTCCTCTAGCCGTAGCCAGTGGTTCGAATCCTTTGAAAATGTGAACCGTGAAATTGTGAACTTAGAACCGGTGGCCCAAATTCGAATTCGTAGTTTGCTGGATTCAGCTCGCGCGGGTTACCCGGTGTACATGAGCTTTGTTGAATGTCCCGAGGTTGGATCTCTATCTGATTCCCTAAAAGTTAAGTTGACGACCTTGTTCCGAAATAATGATGAGTTGGCTGTGGCTTGGAATCGCTTGAGCAGCAACATGGCAATGATGTACAGCGAAGATCTCAACCAGTTTTTCATGATGGAAAACATGAACCAGATTTCCTTGAAGTCTAAGATTCCTATGGCGTTCTATTTCTTGAGCTTGGTTCTTTTACTTTCCACTTTCTTTTTTGTGTTCCGTTCTCGTCAGTAGGTTCGCGGTGTCCTTTTTCTCCTCTAGAAAGCAGTTCCTTTTGAATTTTTCGTTCCTGTTCCTTTTTTTGGGAGGCTGGCTCTTTTCTTACGTCCAGCCAGTTCTTAAAGGATTGTTCCAGGAAGATCATCTGTTCTATGGAACTGTGACACATGCGTCTATCCCAAGCATTTTTGGCGGTACCGACGTCCCGTTCTTCGACAAGACCATGTTCCGTATTAACGGCGATAACGATGTAACTTTCGTTCTCTATGCCTCCAAGGAAATGCTGGACGATATGTCTGACTGGTTCAGTTTTGCCGCAAGGAATGCTGGTGATGTTCCTCTGGAAATTGCTGCAGCTCGCGTTAGCGATAACAAGTTTGTTGTACATTCTCTGGCGTCTTCGGATGGAGAAATGGACTTTGATGAAATGGTCATGGATTACCAGGTTTACTACGGATTTATTTTTGCTGGGGTGGTGGCCTTATTGTGGCTCTGCGCTTTGGTGTTGCTTGTTTTCTGGCTCGTGAAAAAAAGACGTACGTAAAATGGCTGAAAAAGGAAAGTGATTTGTTATGAATAAAGTAATTCTCTTGATTCTTTTGGCTGTGGCCACATCTTTTTGCGGTGAAAAGTTCACTCGTCTGAATGTTACATCGGCAGCACCTCGATCTGTAGATGGAAATGCTGGCGTGTGGTGGGGTGCGAATGACAAGGGCCCGGTGAACGTCTGGTTTCATGGAGGCATGACCAGCGGTGATTGCGAAAAGGGGCAAGTAGCCGGTCGCGATATCTATCAAATGCTTCCTCAGTACACCACAGTCAGTGTCTCCGCCTGCAAGAATAACCACTGGGTAACCCGTAACGCCATCGAGTGGGTTGATGCTGCTCTGGATGCTATTGCTGTACGCCGCGGTACGCCTGTGGATACTGTAAATTTGATTGGTATTTCTGACGGCGGGCTGGGTGTTCTTTCCTACGCTTCTTGGGGTAAGCGCCCCCAGAAGAATCGCCTTTTGATGAGCGCTTATGGCCCATCCTTGGGAAGAGCCCAGGATGTTGCTGCTCAGCTTGCCTCCCGAAAGGGCCGCTGGCGTTTTGTTCAAGGCGGGGCGGACCGCCTTTATCCGGCCGTGGAAACCACCGCCTGGAATGCGATTTTCTGCAAAAATATTGAAACTGAATGCGATATGAAGTATGATCCGGCCGGCGAACACGACTGGAGTTACTGGCAAAATAAGCGAAAAGACTGGATTTTGGAGTTTTTTTCCGCTAAACCCTTGACAAAAACGCGATAATTTTCAAAATTTGGCTTCACGAACATGCGGATGTGGCGGAACTGGTAGACGCGCTAGATTCAGGTTCTAGTAATCGCAAGGTTGTGGAGGTTCAAGTCCTCTCATCCGCACTGGAAAAGGCTCATCATTTGATGGGCCTTTTTCGTTTTAGCTACTTTTAAAATATGCATGAGAATTTTGAAGATGAGTTCACTGGCGCATTTGATACCGTAGCCCTGAAAGGACGCTTGGTTCAGCTGTACGGGTTAAATGAAAGTGATGCCGAAGGAGCCTTTGAACTGTTGGAGGAATCTCGTGAACACTTGATGGAACATCTGCCATGGGCGCAGACAGCGACATTTGCCGATGTTTGTAGGATGGTTCGCGGTTGGCTGGTTGCTAAACAACTGTCCCAGGGTGGCTGCTGGAAGATTATGGACATTGAGTCTGAACGCGTAAGCAAGCTGCCTGCAGGTTTCATTATGATGGATGTGCACCTGGCTAGTCGGTCTGCGACAGTCAGCTACTGGCTGGGGAAGAACTTTACGGGCCGCGGCCTTATGACCGATGCCTTGCGCACTTTGTGCCAGTTTTGTTTTGAACGTTTACGCTTGAATCGCCTGGAGGTCGATTGCTTTGAGGAAAATCTTAAAAGTATTGCCGTTGCAAGGCGTGTGGGGTTCGTGGAAGAAGGCGTTTCCCGCGAGGCTGAATTTTTTGACGGTGTATACAGAAACGTGGTTCGCCTAGGGTTGCTAAAAAGCGAATTTAAGTTGTAAACTGCTGATTTTGAGCAGATTTCGCAGTTTTTACTGTTTTCAATTGTTTACTTGAGTATACGTAAATCTGTAAATATTTTTTGTTCTTCGGGCTTAACTCTTCTATTTTTGATGATATGGAAAATGGAGAAAATAAAAAACTCGTAGAACCCGATGTGTTGCAGTACACGAACTATCGCGTGTACCTCAGGGACTACTATGAGTACAAGAAGAAGACGGTTGCCGCCTTCAGTTTGCGTTTCTTTGCCGAAAAGGCTGGGCTTTCTAGCCATGCCCATTTGAAGCTTGCCATCGACGGCAAGCGTAACATCACTAAGAATACGGTGACCAAGCTGATTCATGGCCTTGGTCTTGAAAATCAGCGTGCCGCCTACTTTGAAAGCCTGGTGTTCTTTAACCAGGCCCAGACTGACGAAGACAAGAAGATTTATTACGCCCAGCTGGTCAAGGCTAGCCCCCGTTCCAAGCTGCACAAGATGGATCAGGCCCAGCTCCGCATCTTTAAGGAATGGCACCACTCCGCCATTCTCGAAATGGTGGGACTCAAGGACTTCCGCCCCATTCCCGACCAGATTTCCAAGCGTCTTCGTGGCATGGTAACTCCTTCCCAGGTTACCGAATCCTTGAATTTGCTTCTTGAACTGGGACTTTTGGTCAAGACGGCCAACGGCTATCGCCAGAGTAATCCTCTGATCACCACTGACGACGAAGTCCAGGACATGATGGTGAAACTCTACCATTTCCAGATGTTGAAGCTTTCTGCAGCAATGTTGTCCGATCTTCCGGGCGAAGAAAGGGACGTTTCTGCGCTTACATTTGGAATTAAGCGCTCAGATTTCCCCAATTTGAAAAAACATTTGCAACTAATGCGTAAAGAACTACTAGATTTCTCTGCAAAAGCTGGAGAAGCTGAAGAGGTTGTTCAGGTCAACCTGCAGCTGTTTCCGTTGACTCGAGGAGTGTAATGAGAATCTTTTGGTCCATAGCTGCAGTTGCATACGCGGCACTTGCCGGACTTTCGCTGGTTGCTTGTTCCAGCGACAAGGACACTGCAGGTATCGAGATTGGCAACCCGTCAATTGCAGATAAGGATACGGTAACGTCTCCCACTCTGCCGGACGAATTGCCTGCTTTGGCATTGACTGCTGATTTCTCTGTTGATTATTCTGATGCGGATCCCTCTGCACTGAAGAAAGGCGCTTCTGTCAAGGACGAACCGGTACTGCTGGACTCCTTTGCCATGGCCTTGTCCGAGGTTCGGATGTATTCCAGCTACTATTCCTACAAGCCGGATTATAGCCCTGTAGAGGGTTCCCGTGTATGGCCGGTGTTCGAACTGCAGGATGAGGAACACGCTGTTCTTGATACCATGTATGTTCCTCCGACTCTGACAGTTTCCTTTACCGAGGGAACGTTCGTTGAGGATGCCTTCAAGAATATTGAATTGCTGGATGGCGGTTATCTTAAGGAAATTGGCGTTGCGTTCGAGAACGTCAATTTGGATGATATTCGCGGTCGTGCAGAGGTTGACGGTGAACTTGTTCCTTTCGTCTACGATATGTCGAACTTCCAGAGTGTGCTTCTTCGTTACCACTACTCCCAGATTGAAATTGACTCTGTGAACAACAAGGCCAATTTGGCTGTGGTGTTCCACGCAAAGACTTTCACGGCTGGTGTTGACTTCTCCAAGGCTACAGTTTCTGAGGATGGAGTCATCTATATCGACAAGAAGAATAATGTAGACCTCTGGTACCAGATGAATGAGAATTTCATTCCCAGCTTTAGGCCGCTTCAGTACACGAACGTGGACGAAGATGGCGTGTCTACGTCGGGATTCGTCAATGATGTTTGGGGAGACCTTGCTCCCGGGGTCAAGGAAAACGCCTTGATTAACGGCAACTTCAAGTCTCCCTTTACAACGAACTGGATTCTGGTGACTCAGTATGGTGGTAAGGCCGATACCTCCGTCATTGTTGAAAAGGGCGGTGATCGTATCATGATGGTAAACGTTACCGATGGCGGTGATAGCTCCTTCAGCGTGCAGCTGTTGCAGGAAAACGTTGCTCTTGTGAAGGACGCTCGCTATCAGTGCGTGTTTACCATCTGGTCTGATGTGGCTGATTCTATCACAGCTCGTATAGGTGCCTACGATACTTACAAGACCATCGGATTCTCCGAACACGTCTTTGTGGGAACGTCGGGAAAGTCGGTCCAAATTGAGTTTGTCGCTCAAGAAAGCAACGCCTACGCTCGATTTGAATTGAACCTAGGAAAGAAAAAACGTTGGTTCCGAATCAAGGACCTTCAGGTTCTGAGACTTACGAAGTAATTTTTCCGGCGCCCCCAATGGGCGCTTTTTTCGTCTCTCGTCTCTCGCCTTTCGTCTTTCGTCTCTTTACTCTTTCTAAATTATAATCACTATGGCACAGATTCCTACTCTCAAAGACAATCTCGTTATCGAGAATATCCGCCCGAACATTGAGGGCGGCC
>JAZLKF010000019.1:0-16895 GCA_045597525.1 Fibrobacter sp.
TTGGCTTGAACAACTAAACATTACCAATTTGGGGACATTCCTTTTTCAAAATTCTGAAATGCTTAAGCTTTAATCCACCCGCATAGCGGGCGGTTTTTACATCCGCCACGTTCGTGGCGGATAATCCCTAAAGGACTAATACAAAAAGACGCAGTTTCTTACTGCGCCTTTTTCGTACTTAACAACGAGAAAACTACTTGAATTCAGGAACAATGGTCATCACAAGGTTTACGCCATGGAGTCCATGAAAACCAAATTGAATTCTAAACAAGTACATATTGGGTTGACGTACGCGAATACCCACGCCCCAGGAATTATAGAGATTCTTAAAAGACCACTTGTTGAACGCCGGGGCAATCAACGCATATTCATTAAACAAGACGCCGTCAACAAAACGATCAACAGGCCAGCGATATTCCCAACTCATGCTCATCAAATGATGGGTATCCCAGGCGTCGGAATAACCGCGCAAAGGAGTTCTTGCATTTACAGTCACAAACGCTGTATAGGGAGCACCCCCTTCTTCAAGTTCCCAAATATCTACCATATAGAACTGGAATGCAATAACCCTACGTTCAAACAAGGTATTGAAAACATTTTCGGGTTTCCATATACGGATCGCTTCGTCCCAGGAAAAATCGGTGTAGAACTTACGGTTCTTTCGAGCCTCAGATGCACTCAAGATATACTGCTTTGACGAACCCAAAAAGAAATAATGCTGGAACAAAAGTTCGGTTCTGATGTAGTCATGGTTCTTGTTCGACTTCACAGGAACATAGGTTTCATCAAGCCCGTGGTAATCGCCGACGATTCCGTAAATTCCCGTAAAACTGAAACGAGACCCCTTAGACGGAGCGTAGGGATAATCCAGATTGTCGTAAAGTACAGACACTTCCAAGGGAACCTGGACACCCTTCTGGTAAATACCGCGATCTGCAATAGGATACTTGTCGCTCACCAAGATAGAGTCATTTACATCCGGCAACGATCCGTCGATCAAGCGCAGCGAAGCCTGCACCGCAAGATTCCACGTCGCAGGATTGTTCAACGGAAGGCCTAGTCGCCAGGTAAAACGCTGCGAGGAGTCCGGCTGGGTAAAACTGCTCTTTGTTTCAGGAATAATGAAGGAACGGTCGCGATCAAACTTCAGATCGTATCTGAAGGCTCCAAAAAGAGGCGTTCCAAACAAGCCGTGCTTCGAATAACGGGCGCTTAAGTCAACATCGCCATTAGCGAAGTAAGCTGCCTGTAGAACAGCATAGTCCTTGTTAAAGATCAAGTTTCTATGGCGGTAGTTCGCGCCAAGCATTGTACTTGCGCCTGGCTTGAAATTGAAGCTGGGATACAGCAAGACATTTCGTTTTTCGCCAAACGTAATCATGTCGATGGACTTGTCCACCACACCGTGAGTAAAGATGTAGTCAATGGGCTTTGCCAGGGGATAAATCAAGCCGTTCAAGAAAGGCTGGATCAGATTTTCAAAGGGCCAGATCCAAAGATCCGCCAAGTGGAAATCGTCCTTCGATTCCTTTTTTACTTCACCTTTCGCTTCTGGCGCTTTTTGTTCAGATGAATCCGCTTTATTTTCTGAAGTTACCGCAGCGGTTTCGGGCGACTCAGACTTTGTATTTTCCGCAAATGCCAAAGGACAGTATGCAAGCATAAGCGCGCATACCACTTGAATCAACCTAACCTTGGCTTTTACAGTAAGCATCTGTCCTTTAATATAATTATATTAGAATCATGTTTTCGCTTTTCGCTAAAATCATTAAGCAAATTGCCCTATATCCAAGATTTCTTGTTGGATTTTTTGCCATTTTAGCACTTTTGAGCATCTATCCCATTAACAACTTGAAATGGGAAATTCAGTTACAAGACTCCCTAAAGGGGATTGGAACCCAGCAGGATTACGAAGCAATTGAAAGAAACTTCGGGGGACTAGGCAGCTTAACCATAGTCCTGCAATCCGAAGACAGCCTAGCAAATTACAATCTGGCAGAAAACTTCGCAAAGGCATTCGAAAACGATTCCTTGATCCACTTTATCGAATGGACCGCAGATTTCAATTTCTTTAAAAAGAACCGCCTGCTCTACGCCAGCGAAAACGATTTGATGCAAGTCGTCAACCACATTGATAGCATCAAGGAAAAAGAGGTTCTCAAGAACAATCCGCTTTTCGTAAGTCTTGCACCTGAGGAAATCGAACCCGACAGCATTGACTTGAATAAGGATACAGCCTCTGTCATCCAAGGCATTGAAGAAAAATATTTCAAGAACCTCCAGCAGAGCTTTGCAAATTCCAGCGGAACGATTCGAGTCATCGACGTCTACCCCACCCATTCTATTTCAGACCTGCAGGCAAACCGCGTTCTCTACAGCAAGGCAAAGGACTTTTTCGAAAAGAACGCCCAGTCCAAGGGAGTGCAGGTTTACTACTCCGGCAAAGTCTACGATTCCATTCAGACGGGGCGCATGCTTTTGCCCGAAGCCAAGTCTGCAGGCAGTGCAGCAGCTCTTGCCATCTTGATTCTCTTGATTCTGCACTTCTACAAGCAGCCTCAGCTCATCGTGATTTCTGCAATTCCCATTGCACTTCCGGTGGTGTTCACCATGGCAATCGCCTACCTGCTTTACGGAAGAATCAGTCTGTACACATTGTCCCTATGGCTACTTTTGCCGGGCCAAGCTTGCCAGATTATCACCCATGTTCTGACCCGCTACTTCCACGAACGCGAAAAGAACCTTGGCCCGACCCTCAGTACCGAAAGTGCCATTCTTGGAATCGGCCCCACGGTTGCAGCCTCGTCGCTGATTATGGCGGGACTGTTCATTAGCCTTATCTTGGTTCCCCTGCCAGGCCTTCAGGAATTTGGCGTTCTAGGTGCCATCGGAAGCTTGTTGAATTTGGCGGTTTGCCCTCTGGTAAGCACAGCACTGCTTCAGTTCCTGCAGCGTAAAAAGCCATTCCACGTTCAAATACCCATCTATGTTCAGCGCCGCCCTATGCGAATCTTGAGCAACAAGATGAACTGGGCCATCATTATCTTGCTAAGTTCAGCAAGCCTAGTTGGCTTCATTTACAGCGGGTTCAACCTTTCATTCCTCTACGACTTCAAGCAAACCGAAATCCAGCACGACCAGCAAGAAGTTTTAGGTCTCATCCAAGAGACAGGATTTGTGCCTTACGACCCTGTAATCGTCATGTTGCCAGACTCCTCCTACAACGACGACATGGTCCTAGATTTCCAGCATTTGCAGAGCCGCGGTTCCGTACCTGACTTAGGAAGACTCTACACCCAGTACCAGTTCCTGCCCAAGGAAACTCTGCTTAAAAAAGAACTGATTGAAAAACTCCGAGAAATGATCAACGACGATGTTCTCGCCGCCCTGGGCTCCCAGGATAGCGCCTCTGTGATTGAGATGCTGAACAGCTACGAAAACGACATCAAGGAATTCGAACTGTCAGACCACATCCGCAGAAAATTCTCCGACAAGAATGGAAACTCCGGTATATTCGCATTCATCATTCCAAACGTCGATGCAAACAATGGTCTGGCCTGCAGACGCATCAACAAGCAGATCCGCCAGCTAGAAGGCGTTCAGGACAACAAGTTCAAGGTTTGTGGAACCACCATTTTAAGAGCAACTGTTCTTGACTTGATTCTCGCCAACATCGACAAGTCCATTATACTGGGTACCATTTTACTTTGGTTCCTGTTGCTGTTGTACTACAACAAATTAAGCAGAGCCTTCTTTACCATGCTGCCCTCCATTTTCGCCATGTGCTGGGTCACCACCGTCACCCATTTCACGAACATCCAGATTTCCGCCTACAGTTCCTTGGCCTTTGTACTTTTGATTGGCGCAAGCGTCGACGGATCTCTGCAGCTTTGGGCATCCTACTACGAAAAGCAAGAAGGTACAACGGCACTGTCTGTTTTGAGAACCAAGTTCTCCTCCGTTGTATTTGCGCAGCTGGCTGCCCTTATCGGTGGATTTGCCATGCTGTTTTCCTCCCATCCAGGAATCAAGAGCATCGGTCAAATTACCTTGATCGGTATGATTTGTATTTTTGTTTCACAGTTCACAATTTATCCTCTCATCGCTGGCGCTCTGGACGAATACAGGCTCCGCAAAAAGGCTAGACTCGAAAATGAAAAATCTCTCCACTAGAACTTTAAACATTGCCGCCAGTTTGACGGTCGCCATCGATTCCCTTGCAAAGCAGATGATCGCCGAAGGCAAGGACGTAGTAAGCCTTGGCGCAGGTGAACCAGACTTCCCTACTCCGGAGCCCATCCGTGCTGCAGCCTGCAAGGCCATTAACGACGGCAAGACCCGCTATACAGCTCCCGTCGGTATTCTGGAAGTTCGTAAGGCCGTAGCTGCCAAGTTGAAAGAAGAAAATGGTCTAGACTACAAGCCCGAACAGATTATCATGACCAGCGGTGCAAAGCACGCCGTATTCAATTCTCTGGCAGCTTTGGTGAACCCCGGCGACGAAGTGATTATTCCTGCACCGTACTGGGTGACTTATCCTGAACTGGTGAAGTGGCTGGGCGGTACTCCTGTATTTGTGCAGGCCACCAAGGACGCCAAGTTCAAGATTACTGCAGAACAGCTCCGCGCTGCCATTACGGATAAAACCAAGGCTATCTTCCTGAACAATCCCTGCAACCCCACTGGTGCCGTATACTCCAAGGAAGAACTTGCAGAACTGGCCAAGGTCATTGTGGAAAAAGATATCTACTGCATTTCTGACGAAGTGTACGAATACTTTGTTTACGACACTGAATTTGTAAGCGCCGCAGCCTTCCCCGGCATGGCAGAACGCACCATTGTCATTAACGGTTTCTCCAAGTCCCATTGCATGACCGGTTGGCGCGTAGGCTACGATGCCGCTCCTGTTGAAATTGCAAAGATCATCGCAAAGATCCAGAGCCAGGCAACCCACCACCCCAGCAATGTGGCACAGTATGCTGCCTTGGCAGCTCTTGAAATGCACAAGTCCAGCGTTCCCGAAATGCACGCCGCCTTCTTGAAGCGTCGCAACTACATGCTGAAGCGCACTGCTGAAATTTTGCCGGTGCCGGCACACGCTCCGGAGGGCGCTTTCTACTTGTTCGCTCCCGTGAATAGCTTCTACGGAAAGAAGACTCCCGAGGGTAAGGTGATTACCGGATCCATCGAGCTTTGCGAATACCTGCTGCAGAGCCAAGGCTTGGCCATTGTGCCGGGAGCAGCCTTTGGTGACGACACCTGCGTTCGATTCTCCTACGCCGCCAGCGAAGAAACCTTGGAACGCGCCTGCGACAGATTTATTGCAGGCTTGAAAGCTTTGGCATAATTTCGGAGAACCGCGCCGAGGATGCAATCATTTCGACTGGTAAACGTTGAGTCCGACAAGCCTTTTACCATAGGCCGCAAGTCGGACAACTGCCTGGTTCTGGACAACCTGATGGTGTCCAGGTATCACGCCGTTTTGGAACGCGCACAGCAGAAATGGTTCATCAGCAACCTGACGCAAAACAGCGTTACCCAGGTGAACGGAAAAGATGTTGCTCCTAAGGTTGAAGGCAGCAGCTACGCGCCCTTTGAAATTTCTGACGGTGACGTAATTCAGATTGGACCACTCCAGCTGAAGGTTGCATTCAAGGGAAAGGAACTTTCCCTGCTTTTGATGGAGTCTGCGGACCAGGAAATTTCTGTAACCAAGGCGTTGTCCGAGAAGTTTGTTGCAGTGGAAAGCGCAGAAGTGGACATTCCCCTTGGAATGAGTGGGCGATTAGCAAAAGGATGCGCCGAGTTGAAATTTGCGAAGCCTTTGACTAATGCACAAGGCAAAAGCGTTAAGCAGGTTCGCTTAGCTCCCGGTGAAGTTTTACGCTTGCCCAGTTGCGAAATGGAATTTGACGGTGCCGGAGTCGTTTGCAGAAATAGGCCCCACGGATTCGGTGTCGAGGTACAGAATCTGGATGTATTCGCCGGAAAAAAACAATTGCTGAGCAATGTGAATTTCAATTTGCAGGCGGGCGAAATCCTAGCCATCATCGGACGTTCCGGCCAGGGCAAGTCTACGTTACTTCGCCTGCTGCAAGGCATTCACAAGAGCGGTAAGGATTCCGTAGTTCGCATCGGTTCCCTAGACTACCGCAATGCAGAAATTCGAAAGCATATTGCATTCCTGGAGCAGGATCCGGAACTGCGCAAGGACTTGACCGTCCGCGAAACACTTCTGGACGGTGGACGCGTCTCCATGAACAAGCAGGACTTTAAGCAGAACGCACAAGGGCGGCTGGAAAAGTTCTGCGAACTTTTCGGGCTGAGCAACCGTATGGACAACCCCGTAAAAACGCTCAGCGGCGGCGAATCACGCCGCGCCGCCCTCGCCCGCGAACTCATGGGGAACCCAGGCCTTATCATCCTGGACGAACCGCTGTCCGGCCTGGACCCGTTCAATTCCAAAATACTCTGCTCCCACCTCAAGCAACTTTCGTTCCTTGGCCACACAATCATCTTGACCACCCACAGCTACGAAGCTCTGGAAATCGCAAACAAGGTTCTGGTCCTTCACCAAGGAGAGCAGGGCTTCTACGGAAGCCCCGAAGAAGCCTACCGCTACTTCGAGACCCGAGACCCAGAACAAATTCTTTCCAGCCTGAACGACGAAACATCCGCCAACTGGAATCAAGTCCTCGAGCAAAAGAAGTTGCATGACACCATTGCAACACGGGTCACCACTGCACTCCAAAAGCCAAGCAACAAAGTCAGCTTCTGCTTTCCCAAGACTCAGCTTTCCCCCATGTTCTTTTACAAGGTGGGCCTTACCGCAAAGCAGTGGTTCCGCGACAAGGGCAAGTTCATCGCCCTGTTGCTCCAGCCTTTGATCATCGGTTTTTTGTTCTCCCAGATTTTCTCAAGCCTCACCTCCCTTTGGATTGTGGCATTTGCGGTCATCCTCTCTGCAAACTGGTTGGCCCTTTCCCTTTCCATCCGAGAAATCGTCCAGGAAAAGGAAATCCTCCGTGGAGAATTCCGCAAGGGCGTTTCTGTGGTCAGCACCGTTACCGCAAAACTTTTCCTGCCCACCCTGGTGGCCTGGCTCCAGACACTTATCGTCTACCTGTTCGTCAGTTTCCGCACCCAGGTTCACGCCTCCCCGGCGCTCCTGTGCCTGACTGTTGCCACCATGATTATACCGCCCGTCACTGTGGGCCTTATGGTCAGCGCCTTCTCCAAGAATGCGGGGCAAGCCAACGCCCTGTTGCCCCTGCTCATCATTCCCCAGGTGGCTCTCGCCGGCGCCCTGGTTCCCCTGGACCAGATGTTGCCCATCGGACGATTCCTTTCCAACGTGATTTGGACTCGTTACAACCAGAATTCCCTATTAAATCTACTACTGGAGCGCCAAGACCCCGTTGAAAACATCCTTGCCGCCCTTGCCATTGCATTAGGTTGTTATATTGTGATGGTAATTAGAATACACAGTTCCAAGAAAGCAAAATGATCGCACCGCAGAAACCCGAAAATTTTCCTCGTCCCTTTAACGCTAACTATGACCTTTTGGGCACCCTGGGTAAGGGTGGTATGGGCAATGTCTACAAAGCCCTAGACAAAAAGCTGAAGCGTGAAGTCGCCTTCAAGATTTTGGATTCCTCCTCCGATCAGGAAGCTATCCAGCGTTTCTACCTGGAAGCCCAGGCCATGAAGGAACTGGACCACCAGAACATCGTCCATGTGTTTGACTTTGGCCAGCAGGAAAACCAGCTGTTCATCGCCATGACCTATGTTCAGGGCACCAACCTTTCTGAAATTCTGCGCAACAAGGAACAGCTGTCCTTCGAGGCCATCGACGTGATTATCCGCCAGATCGCCCGCGGCCTCCTTTACGCCCACAGCAAGGGAATCGTCCACCGCGACGTGAAGCCTTCCAACATCATGCTGACCCACGACAACCGCGTGTACGTCATGGACTTCGGCATCTCCTACATCCGCGAAATGGAAAAGGAACGCCTGACCCGCACCGGCATGACCATGGGAACTCCCGAGTACATGAGCCCGGAACAGTGCCACGGCGATAGCGTCACCTTGCAGTCCGACATTTACAGCATGGGCGTCATCCTTTACGAAATGACCTGCGGCCGCCTCCCCTTCGAAGGAAACCGCCCCGTGGAAATCGCCCTGAAGCACGTCCAGGAACAGCCTCCTGCACCGGAACTTTTCCGTAAGGACATGCCCCCGGGACTTTCCGCCTTGATCCTCAAGTGCCTCAAGAAGAAGCTGAACGAACGCTTCCACGACATGCAGGAATTCCTCGACGCCTGCGACCAAGTGTTCCCCAACGAAAAGGACACCCACCAGAGTCCCCGCGTCACCACAGGACTTCGCCGCCATACCGCATCCATCACGGACATGGCCTCCAAAATTACGCCTAAGGCAAAGATGCTGCAGAAGAAGTTGGCCGCTCTCGCCATCTTCATCTTCCCGCTGATCATCATGCTTTTGATTTTGCTCATGCTCACCCATAAGCCAGAAAGCACCTTGCGTGAGCTGGAATGGACCGAGGCACTTGGCAACTACGAGACCAAGGCTTTGGAAGTGGACAAGACCAAGGGCTACCCCCTTTCCAACCTGAACGACAACGACCTGACCACCGCCTGGCTCTACACCATGCCCCAGAAGCCCCAGAACCCGGTTCTGACTTTGTACTTCGACGGCAACGCCGTGGTGACCCACTTCGGAATCGCAATCGGTTACCAGCGCTCTGTGGACGACGTCTTCGGAGACCGTTTCAGAATCTTCAAGAAGCCAAAGTCCCTGACCATCGAAACCAAGGACGGATTCAAGCAACGCGTAAAACTTGAAAACATCAAGGGAATGCAGTACCCGCAGATCCAGGCCATGGAAACTACGGAACTGAAGATCTATCTTGACAACGTGTACGATGCAGAAAACGACGACTTCGCCATTTCTGAAATTCGTTTGTTAGGAATGGAACTTCCCTAGGCTTCGCGACTCCGCCAAGCATTATTAAATAAAATATTTCTTATATAAAGTAACGAAAGGATTATTCCTTTCGTTCTTTTGTTTTGGAGGTTATAAAATGGAAAATACACGAATCAAGGGCAATTTCATTGAGAACCAAGCAGCCGCTTTTTTACGCCGTCAGGGCTATGAACTTTTGGCTAGGAACTACGCCTATCGCGGCGGAGAACTGGACATCGTCGCAAAAGACGGCGAAACCATCGTCTTCGTGGAGGTGAAATCCGTTTGGAACAACCAGCAGGGAAACCCAGCCGCACGAGTGAACCGCATAAAACAGCAGAAAATCTGGCGCACAGCCTGCCACTTTCTGCAGGCAAACAGGGCGGCGGCTCCTAAGGGCTTTGACCAGCCCTGCCGTTTTGATGTGCTCAGCGCCCGCGTCTACCAGCAGCCCCTGCAATTCACCCACATCAAGAACGCCTTCGAAGGAACACAGGTCATCCCCCAGTGTTAAATCAAGACGAAGAATCTGGTTGTGAGTTTACTCTCAAGTGGAACAATTATTTTGCGTTTTTCACGCACAAACGCCGAATTTTTGTTTAAATTCTGCCTATGCGATTCGAAGTACATCCACAAAATCCTCAGGCCCGCATCGTAAAGCTGGCCGCCGCCGCCCTGGAAGACGACGGTCTCGTTCTGTATCCTACGGAATCAGGCTACGCCATCGGCTGTAACGCAGAGTCCCCCAAGGCCATCCACAAGCTTTACGCCCTGAAGAAGCCCATGAAGAAATTCTTTATGGCGCTGATCATCCCGGACATCCGTGCGGCTACGGACTATGCCCGCGTGGACAACTTCGCCTTCAACATCATGAAGCCCCGCGTTCCCGGCCCCTTCACCTTCATTCTGCCTGCGGACCCGCACATCGCCCGCCGCCTTGACGTGAAGCGCCCCGAAATCGGCGTCAGAATGCCGACCCACCCCTTCTTCAAGGAACTGTTCCAGCACTTCGACAAACCTATCCTGAGCACCGCTGCAAAACTTAGCGACGAAGACATCTACGAACCCGACGACCTCTGGAAAACCTTCGAGCACTCCGTGGACATGATGGTGGACTGCGGCCCCATCGAAATCCGCCCCACCAACATCATCAGCCTGGTGAACCATCACGAAGTCGAAATCATCCGCGGCGAGCTGGATCCCGAAATATAAGCATCAAATTTTGTATATATACCACATAGTTTTTATATCATAGCGTAGCTCCTAAAGCTGCGCTATTTCTGTTTCTACATCAAAACCATAGTCGCTCAAATATAGAGTACATACATAATGTATTGACATTTTGTATGCCAATAGGTATATTAAAAATGTTTAAGTGGAATCCAGAAAAAGAAAAGAAGCTTAAAGAGGAACGAGGTATTGAATTCAAAAAAATAGTGTCCCTAATACAAAACGAACAATACTTGATTGTTGATGTCAAGAATCAAGAAGACCACCCCAATCAGCAAATGTATGTGGTAAATCTAGATGGTTATCCAACCTGTGTTCCTTTTGTCAAAGATGAAAACGGAGACATGTTTTTCAAAACAGCGTTTCAGAATAGGCGGTTAAAGGAGAAATAATTATGGCAAAGATTTTTAAAAGCAAAAATATTCCTTTTGACGAAGAAGAAAAAGAGCTGATGGAAGCCTTTGAGAATGGCGAAGTCAACATCATTAAAAAAGGAAAAAATACCGACAAGATTTTGAATGCAACATTAGAATCCATAAAGAACAAGCAGCGGAAGATGTACTCTTTCCGCTTGCCTGTAACAGTTATGGACCGCATCAAAGAAAAAGCACAAAAAGCAGGCATACCATACCAAACCTTGGTTTGTTCTGCATTGACAGAACTAGCCAAATAAAAAAGACCTGCTTTTAAGCAGGCCTTTTTTGCAATAAATCCGAGCGACTCGGAAATCAGCGAGGTGAATTACACCATTGCGGCGCTGAATTCAGCTTCAGTGACGAGTTCTTCACCGATGAACACCTGACCGGCATACTTGAAGATGCCGCGGCGAGCCATGCGGAGGTCGGTCAAACGAACCTTCAGGATGATGTCGGTAGGAGGAATCACAGCCTTGCGGAAACGGCAGTTTTCCACACCCATGAAAGCCGGGCGCTTGCCCACAGTCTTTTCTTCCATGGCAATCATGGTCAGGAGAGTTGCAGCCTGAGCCATAGATTCAATCTGGATCACGCCGGGCATCACCGGATTGCCAGGGAAATGACCCTTGAAGAAATCCTGTTCGCCAGTCACGTGCATGCGGCCCACCAGAGAAGGCGGATTTTCAGCAGTGCCATCACCAACGTTCAGTTCCAGGATTTCATCAACGAAAGCAAAGGGGAACTTCTGGGGAAGAACTTCGTGGCAAACATCTTCGCCGTAGAGAACGCCTTCTTTATCAGATTTTTTCAAAGAGTCCAGCAGAGACATAGGGAATTAACCTCTCCATGATTTGTCGGTGGGAAACATGCCCACCATTTGTGATTTCGATTCGGACTCTGGGAAGAGCCGGACAGATAAATGTGATATCGCCAATTAAATCTAGTATTTTATGCATGGCAGGTTCATTTGCCACACGGTAATCCTTGGAACATTTTGCACCGTCGCAACGGTTCAGCAACATACCGCAGGATTCATCTACACCGAACAGCAGGCCATTGGCCTTCGCCTGTTCAAATTCCTCGGCAGAAATGAAGGTGCGGGCCATGAAAATCTGGAACAAGTTTTCCGGCGAATAAATACTGACAGCGGCGGCAGACTGCAGGTCGCAAGCATTCCCGCGGCTCTTGCTGCGATCCAGAACATATTCCACCTCGAAAGTTTCCGCCGGGCAAATACGAACATGACCGAAAGTCCGTTCAGAACCGTCAGAAGCCTCAGCCGTCAGGTTCCATTCCGCCTTCACAGGAGCGTCATAAAACACGAGCGCTTCTGGCTCCCCCGCTGCTCGACGCAGGCCATAGAAGAAGGGAGCTGCGGAACCATCCATCAGAGGAACTTCCGCGACGTTCTGACCAGCGACATCCCGGGAAGCGTCCGCGGCTGTTCCGCGAACCAAGTTCACGTTAAACCTGCGGCCAGGCCACATCAGGAATACGGGAGCCAAATGTTCCGGGCTGGCAATAGCGCCAGCATTCAGCCCCACCGCATGAGCACGGCCCTCATCCTCGTAAGAATAAATAGCCGTACGTGCAGCGCCAAACTTCAGGTCAGAAAAAATCTTGCAGAGATCCGTGCGGTAAACTTCGCGACCGTCCACACTCCAAACCACACGGGGTTTGTGGGTAGGATCCCTTTCCAGAACATCCACCGTCACCATTGCACTTTTGCAACTCAACGACGGGGACTTAAATTCAAAATGCTGTGCGTTCGTCATAAAATCATTCTACCGAAATGGATTTGATATATTCCGGAGCGAAATCAACCCCATTGGACCAGGTAATCGTATTTGCCTGCACCTTGAAATCACGAAATAAATTCAAATCCAAAAGATTGCGAATAATAGGTCTTACATCCTTTTGGATTGTTTCCCTGAAATCAGCAAAGGCCGTAACTCCGTCGTTAAACGAAACCTTGATTCTGTAATCAGCAATATATTCGGCCTTTACTACATGCAGCATTTTATACCAACGGGTCTATCTTTTTGAATTCACCAGTTCTAGTCAAGCTATCCCAATTATTGATCAGTTCTTCCTTATGCATAGAAGCCCATTCAACAACCAGTCCTTTTACCCTTGCTGGTAAATTTCCTTCAGTCATATTCAATGTAGTTAAATCGAAGACGCCTTCCAAGTCATTATACAGCGCATGGAAGTGTGGAGGCATATGATCATTGAAATACATTTGAATGACTATTCCAAGAAAACGGCATAATTCAGGCATTTCCACTCCTTTTTGTTAAAACAAAAAAGCCGCATTCTTATACACTCCAATTCAGGTTTATAACCTTCCTTTGGGATATAAAAATACGGCTTGCAGGGTCTTTAGGCCCCAACCTTTGTCTGTCAGGAATAAAACTACAAAAATCTAAATGTCAAAAGATGACAAGAGAGAAAAACATTTCTTTGTTTTACTTTGCTTTGTATTTTGCACGCTTTTCAGCGACAACGTTTGCTCGCACTTTCTTTTCGGGCACAATCTTCAAAGAAAGTTGAAGTCCCATTGCGTTCAATACCCGCATTACCGTATCGAAGCGAGGATGAGCATCCTCCTTCATTGCCTTGTAAAGACTTTCACGATTCAGCCCAGATTTCTCAGCAATTTTCGCCATACCCGCTGATCGAGCCGCAGTGCTAACGCAATGTTGCCAAAAAACAGGGTCATTTTCAGCAAGAGCCTCCTTCAAGAAAAGTTTAACAGACTCTTCTGTATCCAAGAATTCTGCAACATCCAAATCCGTAACTTTAACCTTACCCATCATTCAGTTCCTTCTTATTCCTCCTCAATGTAGCCAATCGGCTACAAATTGTCAAGTACAGGATAAACAAAAAAGCCGTATTCATATACGCTCCAATTCAGGTTTATAACCTTCCTTTGGGATATAAAAATACGGCTTGCAGGGTCTTTAAGCCCCAACCTTTGTCTGTCAGGAATAAAATTACAAAAGTCTAAATGTCAAAAGGCGACATCTTAAACAAAATTGATTTCCAGTCTTTTTCCAAGTGCTGCAGCAATTTTATAAAGCGTTTCCACCGATGGAGATCCTTTCGGCGTTTCAAAGCGTTGATAAGCTTGAGGAGATATACCAGCCTTCTTTGCAACCTGAGTCTTGGTCTGACCACGACGTGCTTCAAAGATTTTGTAAGCGACCTCTATCTTCGGTGACAACTCGACCGCATACAAACCCTTCTTTTCATTGGGTTCAGTCTTTGGATAAACAAAGGTCAACCCCAAATCCAAATCACATTCAAAAGCACCATCCATGGCATCCTTTGCCATAGCCAAGGCTTCACCTATAGAAGCCCCAAAAGCATTTACATTGGGAAGGTCCGGAAAACTGGCAACGTAACCCATGTCCTTATCCTTCTCTATTTTACAAGCATAATACATACAAGCCTCCCTATTGATCCAGCTGCTTCAAGATCCTTTTAAGATAATCACCAACAATTTCTTTTGAATGCTTTTGAATAGGTACTGTTCTTCGCCCCGGCTTCACAAATTGATGATGAGATCCAGTGATTCTTTTTAACGTCCAACCTCGTTCAATCGCATACCTGCATATGTCGTTAAATTTCATAGATTAATATAGTTTTTCTTTTCTATATATTCAATAAATTTTATTATAAATCAACAAATTTATTGATAACAAATAGTCCGAATATAAAAAAAGCCGTATTTCTATAAACCCCGAGAACTGTTTTAAAGCTCTCTTTTGAGGATATAAAAACACGGCTTGTTACGGAAGTTGGTCCGCAACCATTGTCTGTCAGAATAAATGTACTAAAAAGCGGATGTCAAAAGAAGACGTTCGATAAAATTCACAAGGTTACTTCGCCTTGTACTTGGCGCGTTTTTCGGCGACCACATTTGCAGGGACTTTCTTTTCGGGAACGACCTTCAAGGCAAGCTGCAAGCCCATGGCATTCAGAATTTTCATCATCGTTTCAAAACGAGGATGCGCACCTTCCTTCATTGCCTTATAAAGGCTCTCACGGTTCAAGCCCGCTTTTTCGGCAATCTTTGCCATGCCTGCAGACCTTGCTGCAGTACTAACACAATGCTGCCAAAAAACAGGATCGTTTTCAGCAAGAGCCTCCTTCAAGAAAAGTTTTACATCTACCTCAGTCTCTAGAAATTCTGCAACATCTAAATCTGAAACTTTAATCTTACCCATTGTTTAACTCCTTCTTAATTTCCTTTGCTTTTTCAATGTCTCTCTGTTGCGTAGATTTATCTCCTCCGATTAGAAGAAAAATCACTTCGCCATTTACATTCATATAGTACAGCCTATATCCAGGACCATAATCAATCCGCATTTCAAAAACGCCATCACCAACTGATTTGGAATCTCCTAGATTACCTAATTCGACATGTTTAAGACGATTATTAATCCTGGATTTAGCATATACATCCCTCAGATTTTTCAACCATTTTATGAACTGTTCAGTCTTCTTTACCTGATACACATATTCCTCCTTAATGTAGCCATTCGGCTACAAATTGTCAAGATTTTCACAAACAAAAAAAAGGCCGTATTCCTATACACTCCATTTCAGGCTTTTTAAACCTTTCTATGGGATATAAGAATACGACCTAAGGCGAGAGCAGCGACCATTTATGGTCATTGCCTCCCCCAACCATTGTCTGTCAAAATAAATGTACTAAAAAGCGAATGTCAAAAGATGACCTTCAATGCTAATTTTTTAATCCAGCAAAAGCGTTATACAACTTTTCATGGGATTCGTTTTTCCAGAACGTCATGGAAATTTGATGATTACGCTTCGCATCAGAAACTTCCACAAAGACAGGACTAATCAGAAAAGTGCGAACTGTAAAATCAAAAACATATTGTCCAAGCCAATGGTGTTGTCCCAGATAGCTACTTATATCCAGAAACTCAACGGATTTCATTTCAAAAACATCCAACGCCATCATTTCATCATAGAAACGTTTTGCCTTTGTAGAAGAAATCGTATCGGACTTTACCAAAATTTCCTTACGGGTATCTTCATAAACCGTCCTCACGCAGTGCGTAAAATCATTGGTTTCGCAAACCAACTCGACGGAAGTTCCGCCCATATCATCATAGGAACGTTCCATTCGCGCTGAAAAAAATTTTCCTGCAGAAAGAGGTTGAAGTTTATAGTCATTTAAAACTCCAGACAGGCTAGATTCATCTTCATGATTAAATTCATGAAATACTTCAACCGAGCCAATTCCCTTTTCTGCTAAAATGTTGACAATAGTTGTAAAATTTAAAAGTATCGCGGGTAAAACGATTGCTGCAGCCACGATCACAAGTTTCTCTTTGGATAAATCACGTATTCTTGTTTTAAACGGCCACTTTAAAAGCAGTTCGGATTTTTCACCTGATTCTTTCCATCTTCGAATAGATTTTACACCGCAAACCGGGGTAATTCCAACAAGGATCGAGAACGGGAAATTAAAATTACAAAGCCAAGAAACAATTGTAGAATGGCAAACGATTCTTTCACAAAGACCCAAAGGCATTGTAATAAAATACAGGAATAGAACCAACAGCAAATACTTTTCTTCGTATGTGTTGCTGACTTTATGTCTCCTGATTTTCGAATACACAAACTTCGAAATTACAAACCACAGCCAACAAATAAAGGTGGCACCAACAGCCTTGGCCAAAAGCGGTCGATATAAAATTTGAATATCCAACGCAAGAAAATCAACCACAAACATTTCTGCAAGAATCAGAAACGTTATAATTGTGAATGCAATTGATTTTTTCACGAAACCCACCCCGACGCATTTTTATTTCTTCAAATGTTTCTTGGCCATCATGCGCAGTTCTATCATTTGTCAAGCTGCTCCGACCTTTTTACCTGGTACACATATTCCTCCTTAATGTAACCATTCGGCTATAAAATGTCAAGTTTTAGACAAACTGATTTCGGAGATTTTTCAGAGATGCCAAGAGAAGAGACGCACGATGTGCGTCGTTATAGATTAAACTTGGGAATGGGAGCCCTCTATGGAGGGTTCCCTAGATTATTTTTTGGGGATGTATTAGGAGATTGGAGTTATTCTTCCATCTTTACACAACGGACGGAAACACCATAGGTTTTTACGTCTCTGCCTTTTCCTGTAGGAGAATGATCCGTTGTTGAAACATATTCATAAAGGGCTTTGGTTGCATCTTCAGAATATTCCGTGGGATAATACCATGACACGAA
>JAZLKF010000020.1:0-2437 GCA_045597525.1 Fibrobacter sp.
GCAGAAAACTCATCGTAGTTCGGATTGGAGTCTGAAACTCGACTCCATGAAGTTGGAATCGCTAGTAATCGCGCATCAGCACGGCGCGGTGAATACGTTCCCGGGCCTTGTACACACCGCCCGTCACACCATCCGAGTCGAGGATACCCGAAGCAGGTAGGCTAACCGCAAGGAGGCCGCTTTCTAAGGTATGCTTGGTGAGGGGGGTGAAGTCGTAACAAGGTAGCCGTACTGGAAAGTGCGGCTGGATCACCTCCTTTTTAAGAAAAAGGTAAAAGTTGTTTGTGTACAACAAAAGCACGAGTGTCGTTTGACTCTTAAGTTTTTCTTTTCATCCTGAATATTTATATGAAGATTGGGACGGTAGCTCAGTTGGTTAGAGCATCGCTCTGATAAGGCGGGGGTCGAAAGTTCAACTCTTTCCCGTCCCATTATTCAGGACCATAAAAAGCCCTGATAAAGATCTTTGACAGAACAAGTGAAGGAAGAAATAGATCTCCTTTGATATTAAAGAAATTTAGTATTGAAGAAGTGAAGGTAAAGAATCTGGTAAATGCAAGTAAGTAGACATCGCACTTGACTTAAAAAGGTGTTTGCAGGCGAAAGAGCGTTTATCGGAGGAAAAGATAATATGGTCAAGTGAATATAGGTTCATGGCGGATGCCTATGGAGCTGTAAGACGAAGAAGGTCGTGATAAGCTGCGAAAAGCTGCGGTAAGGAGCACATATCCTTTGACCCGCAGATCACCGAATGGGGTAACCCGCATGACGTGAGTCATGCATCTGAATAGCTGAATAAAATAGGCTACAGAAGTCATACTGGGTGAAGTGAACCATCTAAGTAACCCGGGAACAGAAATCAATTGAGATTCCCTCAGTAGCGGCGAGCGAACGGGGAGGAGCCCAAACCACCTTGAGTGGGGTTGTAGGACTGCAACATGTACGGATACCTTATAGCAGAAAGGTCTGGGAAGGCCTGCCAGAGTGTGTGAAAGCCACGTAAGCGAAATGAGATATCCCACTAGCAGTATCCTGAGTACGGCGGGGCACGTGAAACCCTGTCGGAATCCGGGTCGACCACGATCCAAGGCTAAATACTAGACAGCTACCGATAGCGAACAAGTACCGTGAGGGAAAGGTGAAAAGAACCCCGGTAAGGGGAGTGAAATAGAACCTGAAACCATGAACCGGCAAGATGTCACAGCCCGCAAGGGTAGTGGCGTGCCTTTTGTAGAATGAACCTGCGAGTTACAGTATGCAGCGAGGTTAAGTGATAGAAGTCACGGAGCCGGAGGGAAACCGAGTCTGAATAGGGCGAATAAAGTTGCATGTTGTAGACCCGAAGCCAAGGTGATCTAGTCATGAGCAGGTTGAAGCCTGGGTAAAACCAGGTGGAGGACCGAACAGTAATCTGTTAAAAAAGGTAGTGATGACTTGTGACTCGGAGTGAAAGGCTAAACAAACCTGGAAATAGCTGGCTCTCCCCGAAATGCCTTTAGGGACAGCCTCATAGAAAGATACCGGAGGTAAAGCACTGGATGAGTGCGGGGGAGTCAAATCCTACCAAACTCAATCAAACTCTGAATGCCGGTACCCAGCCTATGGGAGTGAGACTGCGTGCGACAAGGTTCGTAGTCGAGAGGGAAACAGCCCAGATCCACAACTAAGGTCCCGAAATCATGCTAAGTGTAAAATGAAGTGTGAATGCACAGACAGCCAGGAGGTTGGCTCAGAAGCAGCCATTCCTTAAAAGAGTGCGTAACAGCTCACTGGTCGAGCATTCATGCGCAGACAATGTAACGGGGCTAAGCATGATACCGAAGTTTGGAACTCATACGTTAAGTATGATTGGTAGGGGAGCATTGATATAACTGATGAAGGAGTACCTGTGAGGGGCTCTGGAGGACTATCAAGAGAGAATGCAGGTATAAGTAACGCAAAGACGGGTGCGATCCCCGTCCGCCGAAAACCTAAGGTTTCCTGGGTAAAGGCAATCTGCCCAGGGTAAGTCGGCCCCTAAGGCCAGGACGAAAGTCGTAGTCGATGGGAAATTGGTTTATAATCCAATACCTTCTGTTATTTCGAGGGCAAGACGCATGAGGTGAAATCCAGCTGGGCGACGGTTGTCCCAGTCAAAGCAGTGAGTTGTTGATTCTTATAGGCAAATCCGTAAGAAGAGATGAGCTGTAAGGGAGCGGAGAGAAAGTTGAAGCGAAGTGGACGTAATCAGGGTGCCGAGAAATACTGTCTAAGGCTAGGTAACAGAAGACCGTACCGGAAACCGACACAGGTAGGTAGGATGAGTAATCTAAGGCGCACGAGCGACCTCGCGTTAAGGAACTCGGCAAAATGCACACGTAACTTCGGAAGAAGTGTGGCTCACGTTTTAACGACTGTGAGCGTCACAAAGCAGGCCCAGGCGACTGTTTATCAAAAA
>JAZLKF010000021.1:0-2261 GCA_045597525.1 Fibrobacter sp.
TTTTTGATAAACAGTCGCCTGGGCCTGCTTTGTGACGCTCACAGTCGTTAAAACGTGAGCCACACTTCTTCCGAAGTTACGTGTGCATTTTGCCGAGTTCCTTAACGCGAGGTCGCTCGTGCGCCTTAGATTACTCATCCTTCCTACCTGTGTCGGTTTCCGGTACGGTTTATTAAGCCTAGCCTAGGAACTATTTCCCGGCACCTTGATTACATCCGCTTCGCTTCAACTTTCTTTCCACTCGTTGTAACAGCTCAGCTCAGGCCTTATTTTAACCAGACCCTCAACACCTTGCTGCTTGAACAGGGACAACCGTCGCCCTGCCGGATTTCACCTCATGCGTCATTCCATAAAAACTTAATAAGTATTGGATTATAAACCAATTTCCCATCGACTACGACTTTCGTCCTCGCCTTAGGGGCCGACTTACCCTGGGCAGATTGCCTTTACCCAGGAAACCTTAGGTTTTCGGCGGACGGGGATCTCACCCGTCTTTTCGTTACTTATGCCTGCATTCTCTCTTGAATGTCCTCCAGAGCCCCTCACGGGTACTCCTTCATCAGTTAATTCAATGCTCCCCTACCATCTGACACTTAAGTGTCAGGTCCGAAACTTCGGTATTATGCTTAGCCCCGTTACATTGTCTGCGCACAGGTGCTCGACCAGTGAGCTGTTACGCACTCTTTCAAGGAATGGCTGCTTCTAAGCCAACCTCCTGGCTGTCTGTGCATCCGCACTTCATTTCACACTTAGCATAATTTTGGGACCTTAGTTGTCGGTTTGGGCTGTTTCCCTTTTGACTACGAACCTTAGCGCACGCAGTCTCACTCCTATACGCTGAGTAACGGCATTCAGAGTTTGATTGGCTTCGGTAGGATTTGACTCCCCCTAGTCCATCCAGTGCTTTACCTCCGTTACTTTTGTATAAGGCTGTCCCTAAAGGCATTTCGGGGAGAGCCAGCTATTTCCAGGTTTGTTTAGCCTTTCACTCCGAGTCACAAGTCATCACTACCTTTTTTAACAGATTACTGTTCGGCCCTCCAACAGGTTTTACCCTGCCTTCAGCCTGCTCATGACTAGATCACCTTGGCTTCGGGTCTACGACATGCAACTTATTCGCCCTTATCAGACTCGGTTTCCCTACGGCTTCAGAACTTCAATTCCTTAACCTTGCTGCATACCGTAACTCGCAGGTTTATTCTACAAAAGACACGCCACTACCCTTACGGGCTGTGACATCTTGTCAGTCTATGGTTTCAGGTTCTATTTCACTCCCTTTACCAGGGTTCTTTTCGCCTTTCCCTCACGGTACTCTTCACTATCGGTAGCTGAGGAGTATTTAGCCTTAGATCGTGGTCGACCTAGATTCCGACAGGGTTCCACGTGTCCCGCCGTACTCAGGATACTGCTAGGCGGCTTCGGTTTTCGCATACGGGGCTTTCACCCACTCTGGCAGGCCTTCCCAGACCTTTCTGCTAACCTAAGCTCTCTACCATATCGCAGTCCTACAACCCCACTTATGTGGTTTGGGCTCTTCCCCGTTCGCTCGCCGCTACTAAGGGAATCTCAATTGATTTCTCTTCCCGTGTTACTTAGATGGTTCACTTCACACAGTGTCGCTCCTGTATCCTATATATTCAGATATTCAGGTAATAGTATCACTACTATTGGATTACTCCATTCGGAAATCCGGGGGTCAATAGATATGTGCTCCTAACCCCGGCTTATCGCAGCTTATCACGTCCTTCATCGCCTCTCAGCTCCAAGGCATCCGCCATAGACCTATATTCGCTTGACCATATTATTATTTCCGCTTTTCTATCCTCTTCCGCTTTGCCCTGCCGTCAAGCTTTTTGGCAGTGCTCCACTCGGATTTCCAAGCTTCTTACCTTCACTAACTTCCGTTTTCAGTATTTCTACTGAAACTTTCATTATGTTTTTCCTTCCCTTGCTTTTTTCAAAGACCAATCTAAACTTGAATTATACTTCTTGTTTAGGATGGGACAGATAAGAGTTGAACTTATGACCCCCGCCTTATCAGAGCGGTGCTCTAACCAACTGAACTACTGTCCCGTATATAAAATATCAGGCTAGAAAGAAAGAATAAAATCTTCTGAATTAAAGGCATTTTTGAAGGCTTAGCGCCTTCCCTTGTACGTACACATGTACATAACCCTTTCTCTTAGAAAGGAGGTGATCCAGCCGCACTTTCCAGTACGACTACCTTGTTACGACTTCACCCCCCTTACAAAGCGTACCTT
>JAZLKF010000022.1:0-2478 GCA_045597525.1 Fibrobacter sp.
AAGATCATTCCATACCGATCCTCTCCCCGTGCAAAATGCATAGCAAGACACCGGCCCGTTATAGACACACTGACCGTTGTTCACGTAGCTGATGAGCGATTTCCATTGCCCGGCGCTAAGCTTTCCGTTGAAGACATTGTCCTTGCCGAAAAGATTTGAGCTTCAAATCCGACTTGGCGACAATGTCCGCATTAGCGACAAGCGTCGCCCCGCTTGCACCCTTGATGTAGAATTCGCCGTTTTCAGTCGTTACGCTGACCTCCACACCGCACGTAAACGTGCCGCCCGAAAAGGATATCTGGCTGTTTGCATTCGGGAAGGCAAGCGGATTGCCCGTCAAGGTCACGTTCCCCGAAACCGTCAGCCCCGCGAGCTGCAACGGCGACTCCGTGGAACCAAGGTTATTGACAGACACCCCCGAAAGAACGACGCTGTCTCCGTTCTTCGGCACCGTGTTCGAGCCGGAACTCGTCCAGTTGAGGGGTTCCGACCAACTTCCTCCCGTTCCGCCTTTCCACGTGAGCGTATCGGCAAAGCCGATGCACAGGCCGGCGCAAACACCCATCGCAATCATCAGTTTTCGGCAGAGCAGCGACCTCGGCTTTCCACTCTGAGCTGTGTTCTTCATAGCGTGGCGTTCCCTTTCTCTTGCTTTTACAAGTTTGTTGCTGATAATTATAGCGATTTTTCCTGTCAATTCCGTCACCTACGGACATCAGCCCATTTGAGCCAGTACATGCCGTAGTGATTGAGTTCACCGTAGTATGTATCCGCAACCTTCAGCCGATACCGCCGCTGGCTCTTTCGGTTGAGAAACCGCGCCATGCGCCGAAGCGCGTAGCCGTTTATCGCATGAAACGCCTTTGACGGATAGCCGACCGAGTAGTAAGCCCCCCATCCCTTCGTCAGTCTGTTGAGCCTCCCGACAACCTTGTTGACAGTAAGTTTACCGTTCCTCGCGTGAGTGATTTCGTGAATCTTCTCGCGGACTTCCTTCATCGCCTTCTTCGACGGGCCGAAGGTGAGATACCTCTTGCCTGTGCCGAAGAGACGGTCTCGTATCATCCTAAAGTCGTACCCAAGGTATGTCAAGGTCGTGTGCGGTTCTCGGAAGTCGATCCTCTTTGTCTTCTCCCGATTCACCGTCAGTTCCATGCGTCCCTCAAGTATTCCCTCGACCTTCTGTAGAAATCCATCTACCCATCCCCGCGCGAGAATCACGAAGTCGTCCGCGTAGCGCACAATCGACATGATCTGACCGCAGGCCTTGGCGGTCAGCGAAACAATCGTCTCAAACCAATGCAGATAGACGTTCGCCAGAAGCGGGGATATGACGCCCCCTTGCGGCGTCCCCTTCCCCTTGGGGCTCACCCTCACTCCGTTCGGTTCCTGCACGCACGCCTTCAGCCACTGCCGGATGAGACCGAGCACGTTGCCGTCCGCAATGCGCATCTGCAACGCCGCCATGAGTTTGTCATGCGGTATCGTGTCGAAGTAGGACGAGAGGTCTGCGTCATACACAAGCACCTCGCCTTTCTTGACCTTCCCCGCAATCCTCGCCACGGCATCTTGCGCGCTTCGATTGGGGCGGAAGCCAAACGAGCAGTCGTGGAAGTCCACCTCGAATATCGGCTCTATGACAATCTTGACCGCCCCTTGCACCACCCTGTCCTTGACGGTGGGGATGCCGAGGGGTCTTTTCTTGCCGTTCGCCTTGTCGATGTACTTCCGCCGCAACGGGCTTGCGCGGTAGGTCTTCTCGCGGAGTTCCTTCTGAATCCCCTTGATGAACCCTTCCACTCCGCCCTCGCTCCGCTCTATCATCTGAATCGTGACCCCGTCCACCCCTGGCGCTCCGCCGTTCGCCTTGACGTGTTCCCACGCGCACAACAGCGTCTCGTACTCGGTGACGAAATCGAAGAGGATGTAGAAGCGGAACTTCCGTTCGGCTCTCGCCTTGATTGCCAGTCTCTCCCGTCGAAGCGCGGTGTCGGGGTGTTTCGTGAGGTGATGCCTTGCGGCGATGCTCGCGATCTGCTCCTGCGTCAATCTCCTCTTTCGAGGCAACCGCGCCACGGCTTCGTTGTTTGAGACGCTCTTCGTGTGGAGTCCCTTCGCTCCGCGGTCATTACCCGCTTCCCCGCTACTACGGACTCGTCCGACTCCTGCCGTCGGTTTCCCGTCGGCAGGTCTCCCAAGTTCCTGTGCTGAACTTTCGGAACGCGCCATGTCCCTATACCCCGGCCCGCCGGGCGCATCGCGTAATGGTTTCGATGCGTCCGTATTGGTTTCGGCGCGAATGATTCGCTTGACCACAGGATGCCTTTCGGCTACTCGATTCGAGGCGTACATACGGTACTTCACTTTCAGTTATGGCTCATCCCTTTGTCGGGCTGGGCTTCTGCACGTTGGTCGCCCTCCGCACAGCCAGCCTTCCTATCAGTATGCCATTATCTTTACTGAGTAGATTCCTTTCTT
>JAZLKF010000023.1:0-127734 GCA_045597525.1 Fibrobacter sp.
ACGGGCTGCACCCGCTTCGCGGACTCCCTCCAGTCCAGTTCCAAAGCTCACGAAAAATGGATTCCGTAAAAGTTGCTGAAGGTAGTCTTTTGAGCCGCTTTTTGTGTTTCCGAAGAATCTGGACGAGTCGGGTGGTTTAAGATTCGGGACGATTTGGCGGGCTTTGGAATGCTGTCCTGTCGGGAGGCTCCGCCCTAACGGGCTGCACCTTTGCGTACTATTAAGCGCGGGGGTGAGTCTTCTTAAATGCTTCGCGAAGACGCTCTGCGCTGACGTGGGTATAGACCTGCGTTGTGGAAATGCTTTCGTGGCCTAGCATTTCCTTGACACTCATGATCTCTGCTCCGTTCTCCAGCAGGTGGGTGGCAAAGCTATGACGCAGCATGTGAGGGCTGGCTTTTCCTTCCCATCCGATTTCACGAAGGAGATCGTGGATGTCGTTTCGCAAGGTGCGAATGTCGAAGGGCTTTGCATTGTCGCTTAGGAATACAAAACCGGTAGCTGTGGGCAAATGTCCTGCTTCGATTTGTTTTTGCTTGAATTGATCAATTCGGCTAAGCAAGGCCTCTGTAACGGGGACAATGCGTTCCTTGTTTCCCTTTCCCACAACTCTGACCAAATGTTCTGAAACCATGATTTGATTCCAGTGTAGGCTTTGGCATTCTGATATTCGAAGCCCTGATCCGTAAATCAGTTCCAGCAATAAGCGGGCGCGTAATTGGGGCAGGGTAGGGTTTTCTATTTCAGGAAACTTTTCAACCGCAAGATCCTTTTGGCTGAGAAACGGTACCAGACGTTTCGGTCTCTTGGGCATGGGAACGTTCCCTGCCGGATTGGTGGGCAACACCATGGAGCGGACTAGATATTTCCCGAAACTTTTTAGGGCTGCTAAGTGTTCGCAAATGCTTGCAGGTGCGAGCCCTTGTTTTATTTTCATGTCCCAGACGAAACCTTTTACGTTGGTTTCGCTAAAGGCTTCCAATGGAATTTTGTCTTGATTTTTTTCGTTCAGATGAACCAAAAATTTTTCCAAAGATTTCCCATAGGTGTTGATTGTCTGCGGCGAAAATCGCCGCTGACTCTCCAAGTAGGTCAAAAATTGTTGTATTTGCTTGGAAAGGGACATTTTAAGTATATTCTCTCAAAAACTACGAAACAAAAATAATCTATCTTGAAAGTCAAGTTATGACACCGGCGAAAAAAAGTTTCTCTTTTGAAATTGGAAAGTGCTGCCGCAAGCTTGCTTGCGCCGCTGTTCTTTTACTGTCCGGTGTTTCCTTTGCTGCCGATCGTGTGGTTGGTACAAACGGTTCTTTGGATATTCAACCTGGCGCTCGTTCCGCTGGGTTTGGCTCTGCTACTATGGCCGCAGATGGTGATTATCTTGGCTTGGTATCCAATCCCTACCAGTTGGCAAATGTGGGCTATGCTTGGGCCAGTTTTTCCCATACGGAATATTACGAGGGTACCAAGTTCGACTTTGCATCTGCTGTATTGCCCATCGGTGATCTGCAGGGAATAGGAGTTGCCTTCTCTCGTTTTGGAGCCGATGATATTCCCTACATCAAGGATGGCGAACCACTGCCTAATGGAGCCTATTACAAGACTCTTTCCATTGCAGACTGGATGTTCTCTGTGTCCTTTGGTAAAAAGCTTTTCAATCGCCTTGACTTGGGTGCGTCATTCCATGGTCTTTATCGAGACTTGGACCAGTCTGGCTTTGGCTTTCGTAGCGATGTTGGCCTGCGTTATCAGGTTATTGACCAGCTTTATGTGGCTGGTTTACTGAAGGGATGGACTTCTTCCGCGGCTGTTTGGAAATCTGGAGAATTTGAATATGCCTCTCCCGAGCTTTACCTGGCGGCAAGCTATGGCCTTGATATTCCGTACCTTTACGGTAGGCTGAACATGTACTGGCAGAGTGCCGGTCTATTCCACCGAGAGTCTAGGGAACTTGGCTTTGCTGATGATGACCGTGGTGGTCGCATTTGGGAAAGTCCCTTGGACTGGCTTTCCGGTGGCCATGGTGGTCTTGAATTTTGTTTTGATTTTGGCCTTTCCTTGCGGGCTGGTTTAAGCAGTTTCACCACTTTCAAAAGTGTGACTGCCGGTGCGGGAATTACGATCGCGAAGTTCCTCAAGGTGGACTATGCCTTTGAAGCACATCCGGTACTTTCCAATATTCACCGCGTAAGTGTTAGCGTAAGTCCTTATTTGTTTGCCAAGAAACCTCGACCTGGCACTCCTGAAGCTGAGGTGAAAGTTCGAAATGCTGCGGTTTTGACCGAAGAACCTGAGGATGAATTGATGGAACCGCTGGCAGAAGAAGGTGTATCTGAGGAAAAGGGAAATGCCCAGGTACAGAACTCTCTGGAAAAAAATGAAAAGGATAATGCCTCAACAGAGCCTGCTCTAGGGACCATTTTGGAGGAGTCCGACGAGGAAGTTTTGACTCCGTCTTCGGGAATAATTCAGGAAACTGACGACGAAATCCTGGAATAATGGTTTTTTCGGGTTCATTTTTCCGTGACCTGCTTCACAAATTCCATTTTTTGGTTATATTTTTAGTATGCCTCAGTTGAAAAATTATCGCGAAGTTGGAAATTTTGATTTGTTGTCCGCCCCCCTGAATCCTATCGGGGCCTTTGATGCTGAACAATTCAAAAAAGACGTCCGAGAACTTTTAGCAGAGAAGGAAGATGAAAAATTCCTGGCAGTGGATTTGACTGGCTTGGATTTCGTTTATAGCGATGCTTATAATGCCTTTATCCAGTTCCAGCAGGAAATGTCAAGCCGCGGTGGTATGTTCGCAGTTTTGACCAACAATAAGATTATCGTGGATGGTCTCAAGAAGGCTGGCTTGGACAAGACTATCAAGGTGTTCTCTTTTGAAGCCGACATGATGTCCTTCTCCTTGCATGCTCAGGCGCCTGCGCAGAACGAGGAAATTCTAGAGACTGTGGAAGAATCTGAACCTGCTGCAGTGGCCTCCCAGAATATTAAGTCCGATATCAAGGCTGCTTCTGCTGAGCGTCATACTGGTGCACATCGTCGTTTCACCAAGAGCTTTAACGCCATTGTTAAAGATGACAAGAAGAATCAGAAGAAGGGCTTGGACATGCCGTTCGAAGAGGAACCTTCTTCTGCCCGCACAGTGTTCGTCGTTATCTTTATCTTGCTAGCAATTGCTGGCGGCATTTTTGCTTTCCTCAACTTCTAGTTTTCCATGTCCTTTGATTTCCAGGAATACAAGGGTAGACGGAAAAAAATCAAAAATCAGCATAAGTTTCCGTTGTTCCGCCTGCTGTTTGTTGCCTTGGCGTCTTTTTTGACATACTGGTCCGGTGTAATCCATAAGATTGCCGACGCCTTACCTCTACCGGGTAATGAAGAGGATGTGGTGGAGGATAACTGGGAGAACCGTTGCAAAAACTACGGCGGAACTTTCTTTGCTTTGGAGAACAACCTTGCCCAGTGTTCTTGGATCTTGAACGATTCCACGTTTATCCAAAGCTTGCCTAGCTCTTTTTTGCGCTATGTGGCATCTCTACGTCGTTCCGATGTTTCCAAGTTGCATTGGATTGCTTCTCTTGAAGACTTTAACGAAGCCCGTCTGGTTCTTCATGAAGATGGAGAGCGCTACGAGTATCTTCGAGTCTTGGCCAAGGATTCCAGCCATGTGTGGGTTTCCAAGAAGACGGGTTGCCGTTATCCCGGTATTTGTCCTCAACTTCCTTTGGTGTGGTCTGCACTTCCCATTGCAGATGGCTTTGATTTCGAAGGTCAGGAATCTTTGATCGCCATGGACGTTTTCTATGGGATTGGAGAAGCTCCCATCCAGCCGATTCTTCCGGGAATCGTTCTTGCTATGGGTAAGGAGGAATCGGGATTTTTCGTAGAAATTGATCATGGTTTTAACGTTACCAGTAAGACCTCCGGAATGGGTTTCATTAGTGAAACGCTGGCGGTAGGTGATTCCATCAAGGCTGATGCCGTTATTGGAAGGTTGTCGCCTCAAGATAGTTCGGCCTTCTTCCTGGCGGTACGCCAGAATGGTCTATTTGTCCGTTGGGATGATTTCTATGCAGCCGCTCATCCGGTGCAGAAGGATGTCCTTTTGGACTTTGAGAAATCCCTAGGCCTTTAATTCGGAGGTTAGAGAATGGGATTTTCTACGAAACATCTTTTGTATTTTCTCGGCGTAGTCTTGTTTGCTTTTTTTGCTGGCTGTGAGTACAGTTCCGATGGTCCGTTGAAACCGTCCAGTGGAAATTTTTCCTATGAAGGTGAGGGCTATTTTCTCGAAGCTTCCTTGGATTCTGGTAAGGTGATTCACCTCGCTTCGGATACCTTGGCGGTGAACCTTAAGAAAATTTGGTCCTTTTCTAACTGTGCCCTGCGGTCTATAAAGCTGGGCTATAGCAGGCAGGACTCGATATTGAAGTTTAAACCTCACGTTCGATATGAAGCTACCGAGGAAGATTGCCCTTCGCCTTTCTATAGGCCTGATACCACAATAAAGATTTTCTTAGGTGAGGATTTTACTGATGGCATGGGTGAAGTCCAGGTGATTAACGAGAAGGATTCCGTAATGGCATCCATCAAATTGCGCCGTGGTAAATTCCAAAAGGATACATTCTTTGTCTACATGGACTCATCGTTTGCCAATGCTAGGAACTTGCCTTTGCGTACAAAGTCCTCTAAGTCAAAGCCGACGATTTTTAGATCCCTAGATTCCTTGACTCCTCGCAAGTTCTACTGGCGTATCATGGAATCGGAATGTACTCTTCGCGTGGATATGTGCGAAGATGTTGTACCTGACACCATTTATCCCGCCAGTTGGAAATTGAATGATACAGTTCTAGTGCCCGTACATTATGCCTGCGCCGATTCAGACCAGGTGTACTGTGTCAGCGGAAAGTGGAAAAATGATTCCACCGCGTTAGGCAAAGTACAGGAACGTCCGGATACTATTTGGCATTACAGTACGTACTATGCTGAAAATATTCCCCAATGCGCCTCGTTCAATTCGTTTGAAATAGCAGGCTTCGATGTTGGTCAAAAGGTTCGTTTTATCCGAGAACTGCTTGTTCCCTCTGAGGAGGAAACCTATTGCGGCCCCTCCAGCAAGAAAGACTGGATGATCTTTGACTTGAAGTCTCAAAAGATGGTGCTGGATTCGGATTCCCTTAAGGTTGTGGACGATTTGTATAAAGCCTGGAAGGATGCAGATGTGGCACCGGACTCGCTGATTGTTAAGGACTAGTGGATTATGGTAGAGTATTCATTCGCTGCCGAAATAGCCGAAGCTGACAAGCCTATACTTTTGAATTCCAGAATTTTTACGGAATGGCTGAAAAGGTCTCAAGAGAAGTTTGAAATAAAGAAAATCCACTTCGCCTCTGTGGATTTCTTGCGCAAGGGACGCCAACCTCTTTTCATTAAGCTGGAAGCTACAGCTACGCTGCCGGATGGTCGTCCGGTTCATGGCATTACTGTTGTCCGTGGAAATGCCGTCGGTGTATTGGTGGTGCTTCGCTGTGAAGGCAAACCGTACCTGCTGTTGGTGCGTCAGCCCCGATTCCCTATTTCAGAACAGGCTTCTCTGGAAATCCCCGCAGGCATTCTGGACTGGACTGGTGATTATCGCAAGGTTGCTCTTTCTGAGTTGGAAGAAGAAGCACAGATTAAGGCGGAGGATTCTGAACTCATTGATTTGACCGGCTTCTGGTACCAAGGGGAAAGCGATGGCTTTGCTGCCAGTTGCGGCCTTATTGACGAACGTATTCGTTTGTATGCAATCGAGCGTGAAGTGACTGCTGATCAACTGAAGGCGATGGATGGCAAGGATCAGCAGTACACCGAAGAAATCGAGTGGATCAAGACCGAGGTGCTACCTTACGAAGAAGCCGCCCGCAAGTTTGTGGACGGCAAGAATCTCATTGCTTTGTTTATGTACGAACGCTGGCTCAAGGCTCAGGGGCGTTCGCTCTAGAAGAAAATATTGTTGATGGTCACGCCTAGGAAAAAGAGTCCCAGGTAACCGTACCATAATCCCGTAAATACGTAGTTCAATCCGCGCTTATAGGCCTTAGGTTCGGTCTTGTTCTTTTCGCGAATTGCAAGAACGTTCTTACGACAGTAGACGGCACAAATGCCTAGACCAATAATTGTAGTGAGAATAAGTAGTACGTATGCCATAGCGATCCATAAAATAGTTATTTATATGAAAAATTGCAAAAATACCCCTGTAAAAGCCTATAAACTCAGAAAACATAGTTGCATGGGTTTCTAAAAATTTCTCTATTTGTACCCGGTTTAAGACTGTCCGTGGATATCACTCTGCCTAGAACCTGGCGGGAGATATCCGTTAGCGGACGGCAATTTTTATATAAGAGGTCTATTTGGCTAACGAAAAGTTGGATTCGCTGATTGCAAAGGCATGCGAGGCCGCCGGAGTTTCTCTGGTGGAACAGGATATGTTCCGTGCTGGTAAGCGTAAAACATTGCGTCTTTATATTGACAAGCCGGAAGGCGTTTCCATTGATGATTGCACCAATGTGAGTCATTTCCTATCCGATGCCTTGGACCTGGATCCCGAGATTATTGAAGGCGCCTATACCCTGGAAGTCTCTTCCCCGGGATTGGACCGCCCCTTGAAGTCGGACGCGGACTTCATCAGAAACAAGGGCCGCTTTATCCGTGTGACTCGACCTGCCGGAAAACCGGTGGTGGGTAAACTCATCGAAGTGGACGAAAAGAATTTAACTCTGGCACTTAAGGGAAAGAAAGAGGAAGAAATTATTCCCCGTGATGAAGTGCTTGTAGCAAAAGTGGATGTACAAATCTAATAGGAAGGTCATGTTATGAAAAACGAACCGAAAGAAAACTTGCTTGACGTGCTTAAGAAGGTTGTCGAAGCTAAGGATATGGAAGACTCCTTAGTGCTCAACGCACTGAAGGAATCCTTGATTACTGCAGCTCGCAAGTACCTGCACATCGAGAAGAAGATTGAAGTGGACTTCGATGAAGAAGCTAACGAAGTTCATGTGTTCCTCCGCGTGGCCGTTGTGGATGACTATCCGGACTACGACCCCAACATGACCGCCGACGAAGTGGAAGAACTGGACAAGGGTTACATGCTGGTTGAAGAAGCTCGTGACTTCAACGAAGATGCTCAGCCCGGTGACTTCCTTGAACTGGAAATTCCTATTGCAGCATTTGGCCGTCAGGCAATCCAGACCGCTAAGCAGCTTTTGAACCAGCAGATCCGTGATGCAGAACGTCAGAAGATCATGGACACCTACCGTAGCCGTATCGGCACCATGGTGAGCGGCGAAGTGATTCGTTTGGAACAAAGTAACATTATCGTACGACTCGGCAAGCAGACTGAAGCCATGATCCCGTACCGCGAACAGATCAAGCGTGAACGCTGGGCTCAGGGCAACTCCATCAAGGCTGTTATCGCCCGCGTCGAAGAATCTTCCAAGAACGGCGCTCAGGTTATCTTGTCTCGTTCTAACGGCGACTTCCTCAAGGAACTCTTCCGCCAGGAAGTTCCCGAAATCTACGAAAATACCGTTGAAATCAAGGGCGTTGCTCGTGAACCGGGCTTCCGTGCTAAGATTGCCGTTTACTCTCGCGACGAAAAGATTGACCCCGTTGGCGCATGCGTCGGTATGAAGGGTGCTCGCGTTCAGACTATCGTCCGCGAACTGGGTAACGAACGTATCGATATCGTTCAGTGGAACCCGGATCTGGATGTGTTCATCCAGCGCGCTCTTGCTCCGGCAAACGTAATCAAGCTGATCCACGTGCCCGAAACTCGCCGCACTGTCGTGATCATCAGCGATGAAAATCTTGCTCTCGCTATTGGTAAGAACGGTCAGAACGTTAAGTTGGCTGCTGAACTGGTTCAGCGTAATCTCGATGTATTCGGTGAAAAGGAATGGTCTGAAAAGGACGACGAAACCAAGGCTAAGATTACCTCTCCCTCTAGCGCAGACTTGAACCACGCTAACGGCCGTAGAGCTAGCCGCTAACCCGAGGCTATAACTTGGCCCACACAAGGGGTGTGGGTCTTGAACGGTTAGAATATAAGGAACATTGGAATAGGCAATTCATGGTAAGTGAAAATCAAATTAAACCTACAGATTGGGCAGAATCTCACGGCGTGAAGGTGGACGTGGTGATGAAGTTGCTTCGCGACGCGGGCGTGGCCGTCCGTACTCACATGTCTAAGGTAGATGCCAAGGACTACGAGAAGATTGAAGCAGCTGCAGAAGCCGAAAGACAAAAGGCTGAGTCCCGTAACAAGAACTTGAAGAAGAATACCTCTTCCGATGCTCCTAGCGCAACCGTAAGTAAGGCCAAGTCCGGCGTTACCATTGGTGGCCGCACTCTCAAGGCTACTTTAATCAAGGGTGCAAATCCTGCAGCAAAGGTCAAGGCCACTGTAAAACCGGCTACCCCGAAAGCTGAGGCTCCTGCCGCTGCCGCTCCGGCTGCTGCACCTGCAGCACCTGCCGCAACGCCTGCTGCACCTAAGGTTGAAACTCCTGTTGTAGCTGCAGCGCCCAAGGCAGAAAAAAATGCTGCCAAGGTTGAAGCATCGGCTGCAGCTCCCGCTGCAAAGCCTGCTGCTAAGGCCGAAACTCCGGCTGCAGCTCCCGCTGTAAAGCCTGCACCTAAGGTCGAAACTCCGGCTGCCCCTGCAGCTCCCAAGATGGATCCGAAGCCTGCACCTAAGGCTGAAGCTCCCGCAGCGCCTGCTGCAAAGCCCGCTGCTCCTGCCGAAGCACCCAAGGCAGAAGCAACCAATGTTTCCAATGTCGAATTGAAGCAGCCTCCCATGAAGGCTCAGGTTTTCAAACCGGATGCAGCCATTCTTGCTCGTATCCAGAAGTCTCAACAGCAGGCTCAACAGAGCCGTGGTGGACATCGCGGCCCTGGTGGCCCCCGTGGCAACGGTGGTAACCAGCAGGGTTATACTGGAACCTTTGGCCGTCTGAATAACAACGGTCAGGATAATCGCAATGGCGGTAACCGTCGTCCAGGCCAGGGTGGTCCGGGCGGTGATCGCAATAACAACAATAACGGTGGCCGTACCTTTACCGGTCGCACCGGTGGCTTTACTGGCTCCTCCATGCAGGATGCCTTTAATGCCAGCAACAATGCTGCTCAGGGCGGCTTTGGCGCAGGCCAGGGTGGCAAGGGCGGCAAGGGTGGCCAGCAGAACGGTCGTCATGGCCAGAACGACAAGAACCGTCGTGGCAATGGCAAGGACCGCATGGAACAGCAGAGAGAACAGCAGCAGGAAGCCGTTCGTCAGAACGTTTCCCGAGTGATGGCTGACCTCTCCAAGAAGCCAGTGAAGAAGGTTTACCGTAAGGAAAAGGCCGAAGGCGAAACTGGCGACGAAAAGAAGATCTTGAAGACTTCTGACTTCATCACCGTCGGCGAACTGGCCGGCCTGATGGAGCAGATGCCCGCTCGTGTCATTGCAAAGTGCATGGAAATGGGTATGATGGTGACCATCAATGCTCGTCTTGACTTCGAAACTATCCAGCTCCTTGCCGACGAATTCGGCTTTGAAGCTCAGTTGATGGAAGAATACGAAGAAGAAGTTCTGGGTGTTGAAGAAGAAACTGAAGAAAACCTGCAGCCTCGTCATCCGGTGGTTACTGTCATGGGTCACGTTGACCATGGTAAGACCTCCTTGCTTGACTGGATTCGTAAGACCCACGTTGTGGCCGGCGAATCTGGCGGCATTACCCAGCATATCGGTGCATACGAAGTCACCACCAGCCAGGGTAAGGTTACCTTCCTGGATACTCCGGGTCATGAAGCATTCTCCGCAATGCGTGCCCGTGGTTCTCAGGTGACCGACGTTATCGTTCTGGTTGTTGCCGCTGACTCCATGGTTATGCCCCAGACTGTTGAATCCATCGAACTTGCTAAGCGCGAAAAGGTTCCGATGGTGGTCGCTATTACCAAGATTGACCTTCCCACTGCAAATCCGGACAAGATCCGTGCACAGCTCGCCGAACGTGGCGTAGAAGTGGAACAGTGGGGTGGTTCTACCAGCTGTATCGAAGTTTCTGCCCGTACCGGTCAGGGTATGGAAGAACTTCTTGAAACTCTCGCTCTCGAAGCTGAAGTTCTGGAACTCAAGGCCAACCCCGATGCTCACGCTCGTGGCGCCGTTGTGGAATCCAAGCTTGACGTGGGTAAGGGCTCCATGGCTACCATTCTCGTGCAGAACGGTACTCTCCATGTGGGTGACCCGTTCGTCTGCGGTATCTATGCAGGCCGTGTCCGCGCTATGATGAATGAACGTGGCGAACAGCTTAAGGAAGTTCCGCCTTCCGCACCTTGCCAGGTTCTGGGTTTCGATGGTACTCCGCAGGCTGGTGACGACCTTATCGTGGTGGAAGATGAAAAGACCGCACGTGAAATCGCCTCCAAGCGCCGTATGGCTGCTCGTGAACGCGACCTCCGCGCTCGTAAGACTGTATCCCTTGAAAATACCTTCAACGAAAAGAAGGATGGTAAGCTCTCTGAACTCAACCTCATCGTCAAGGCTGACGTGGGTGGTTCTGCTGAAGCTCTGGCTGCTTCTCTCGAAAAGCTCACCAACAAGGAAGTCCGTGTCAATATTATCCGTAAGGGTGTTGGCACTATCACTGAATCTGATATCCTTCTTGCAACTACCGCTCAGGCTATCATCGTCTCCTTCCACTTGATGCCCTCTCTCGCAGTTCGCGAAATGGCCCAGAAGGAAGGCATCGAAATCCGCAACTACCGCGTGATTTACGACTGCATCGAAGATATTACCAATGCTGTGGAAGGCCTCTTGAAGCCCACTCTCCGCGAAGAACTCAGCGGCGAAGCAGAAATCCGTCAGGTCTTCAAGGTTCCCAAGGTTGGCCTCATCGCCGGCTGTATGGTTACCGACGGTTCTGTGGACCGCGAAAGCCATGTCCGCGTATACCGCAACGGCGTAGAACTTGGTACTACCGTAGTTCAGTCTCTGAAGCGCATGAAGGACGACGTGAAGTCCGTTGCCCGCGGCTTTGAATGCGGTATCGGCCTTAAGGGTTACGATGATATTCGTGAAGGCGATAGCTTGATCTTCTTCAAGGAAGTTTCTGTCGCCCGTACCTTGAAGGACGTTGCCCGCGAAGAAGCTGAAGAAAAGGCTAAGAAGGCTAACGAAGAAAATAAGGAAGCTTAATGAGTCGTAGAACCGACAGATTAGACGAACAGTTCCGCGAGGAAATCTCCAAGATGATGCAGAAGGGTCTCAAGGACCCTCGCGTCAGTTCCCTTGCTAGCATTACCCGTGTGGAAATCACCGATGACCTGAGCTATGCAAAGATCATGGTTTCTGTTATGGGTACTGACAAGGAAAAGCGTGATTCTATCATCGGTCTCAAGAATTCTGCGGGTTATATCCGTACTGTTCTTGGCAAGGCCTTGAAAATCCGTAAAATTCCCGAGCTGAACTTTGTTCTGGATGAAAATCTGGAACATGCCATGCATATTGAAAGTATTCTTGCAGAACTGAAGCAGAAAGGGGAACTTTAATTGTCCAATTCTGGATTCGTCCTGTTAGACAAGATTGCTGGTGAAACTTCTTTTAAGGCCCTTTTCCCTCTGAAAAGGGTCTTTTCTACTAAGAGAGTTGGTCATGCCGGCACCTTGGACCTTCGCGCCTCTGGTCTGATTATTGCAGCTACCGGTCGATGCACCCGTTTGTTGCCTTTTGTAGAAGCAAAAGACAAGTGCTATAGTTTTAGGCTCCATCTGGGCTACCAGACCGATACCCTGGAATGGGACGGCGAAGTGGTGGAACAGGATAGCCGAGCCGTGGATTGTGCTACTTCTGCAGTAGAATCGGTGCCGGTTATTGACCGTGCCGCTCTGGAAGCTGTGCTACCTCAGTTCACCGGTGACATCGAGCAAATTCCTCCCAAGTACTGTGCCGTAAAGATCAACGGTGTTCGCGCCAGCGACCTGATGGAACGTGGCCGCGACATTGAGCTGAAGCCCCGTAAGATTCATATTGCATCTCTGAAGGTGACCGATGTTGTGGCGAATGATGCTACAGAAGGATGCTCCGGTCGCTCCATAGCCACCTTCGACTTGATTTGCGAATGCTCCAAGGGAACTTACATTCGCGCCTTGGGACGTGACATTGCCTGCGCTCTGGGAACTGTAGGTTGTGTATCCCATATTCGTCGTCACCGTATAGGTAACGTGACTTTGGACAAGGCCGTCCGTGGGGAAGACTTGACCCGCGAACATCTTTTGCCTGTGGACCAGATTCTTGATTTCCCTGTAGTGCGTCTGGATGATTCCCAGGTGGCTGTGATCCGTCAGGGCAATTACCTTCCTTGGAAGACTCCCATTGAAGGCGTTGACGCCGAGGGAAATGTTTTTGTGGCAAATCTGCAAGGCGAAGTTTTGAGCTTGTGTCACTATGAACCGGGCCGCATTAAACCCAAGTTTTACTTGGCAGCAGACGAATAAGGAATGTGTCATTCTGAGCGAAGAGTCGAAGGTTCGAAGTCGAAGAATCCAGACTGATTGTGGAAAAGAAAGATGAGCATTAAACGCGCAGTTACCATGGGAAATTTTGATGGTTGCCACTTAGGCCACCAAATGCTTTTCCGTTCCCTTAAGGCTGTGGCCGAAGCTAATGGCCTGCGTCCTACGGTAATCAGTTTTGAACCACATTCTAATTACGTTATTCGTGGCGCTGGTGACCCGCTGTTGCTTACTACCACCGAAGAGAAACGCGAGTTTATTGAAAGTCTTGGCCTGGATTTTTTGGTTCTGCCATTTACCCGCGAAGTCATGAACTTGCCCTTTGATCAGTTTGTCCGTCAGGAACTGATTGAAAAGCGAAACGTTTGCTCCATGTTCTTTGGTCATGACCACAACTTTGGCGCCGGTGGCAAGGGCAACTATGAAACCATTACGGCAGCATTCCCTGAACTCTCTACACAGATGCTTTCCATCGTTTTGCATAAGGGGGAACGAGTCAGTTCTTCTGCTGTCCGCACTGCTTTGGAAAATGGGGATGTGGAACGTGCCCAAACTTATTTGGGCCGCCCCTACCGATTGACGGGAGAAGTTGTTGTTGGTAAGCGTTTGGGCCGTACTTTAGGTTTTCCCACGGCAAACCTGCAGGTGAACGAATACAAGTTCTTGCCCAAGGGCGGTGTGTACGTTGCCAACGCCCGACTTGCCGATGGCCGTATTTTCCGTTCCGTTCTGAACATTGGAACCCAGCCTACTACACCTGGCACCCATAACATGGCTATTGAAGCCTATTTGTTGGATTTCAATGAAGACATTTATGGCCAGCATTTGGTTTTGGACCTGATGGGCTATTTACGCCCTGAACAGAAGTTTGCAAGCATCGAAGATCTTGTCCGTCAGATCGGAATGGATGCCGATACCGCCCGTAACTACAACGGTAATCATTGGGCTGAGTAATCTGTGAACGAGGCGAATGAACGCCTGGATTAAATCACGCTGTTGTCTAAGCCGAACACTTCGCCCAGATCGGCGTCGCTCAAGTCGGCGATCCAGGTTTCGCCCGCATTCACGGTAAGTTCTGCAATTGCCTTCTTGGATTCCAGGAGTGCATTGATTTTTTCCTCGAAGGTTCCCTTGGTAATAAAACGGTGAACCTGTACGTTCTTGGTTTGACCGATACGGAAGGCGCGGTCTGTTGCCTGAGCTTCGATGGCGGGGTTCCACCAGAGATCGTAATGAATGACCTGGCTTGCTGCAGTTAGATTGAGACCTGTACCTGCTGCCTTCAAGGAAAGAATGAGAATCTTGGATTCCGGATTTTCTTGGAAGTCCTTCACCATGCGGTTACGCTGGCTTTGGCTGCAACCTCCATGATAGAAGTTGGGACAAATGCCCAGTTCCTTTTCGATGGAACTTTGCAGCAGTTTGCCCATTTCGGTAAACTGGGTAAAGATGATGGTCTTTTCACCCTGTTCTTGAATGGACTTCAGCAAGTCAATAAGCATTTGCAATTTGCCGGATTCCAGAGCTTGCGCGTTTATCGCAGATTCTCCATTTGCGCCCTCTTCAGATGTTGCTGCAGACGGATTGCGACTCAACTTGAGGTAAGTTGCGGGATGGTTACAAATCTGCTTCAGGGCAAGAATCATCTGAAGAATAATGCCCTTGCGCTTGAAGGACGAATTGCCTGCGCCGCCGGAACCTTCGCCGACTCCCGCGGTGGCTGCTGCTTGCTCGCGCATCATTTCTTCGAGTTCCAGGTCGGCCATGAACTTGTCCAAGGTTGTCTTGTACAAAACGGCCTGGGACTTGGTCAGTTCTGCATACTCGTCTTGAATAATCTTGTCGGGCAAGTCACTGATGATGGACTTGTCGGTCTTGAGACGGCGCAGCATAAAGGGCGCCGTGATCTTGCGGAACTGTTCTGCCACAGGCTGGCTGCCGTTCTTCTGGATAGGAATTTCAAAGCGCTCGTGGAATTCGGAGGCACGAGGCAAAATACCGCGGTTGCAGAAATCCATAATGGTCCAGAATTCCATCAGGCGGTTTTCTACAGGAGTACCGCTCATGGCAATCTTCATGGGAGCCTGCATGGAGCGGAGCAAACGGCTCTGGTCGCTGTCAGCGTTCTTGATATTCTGTGCTTCGTCAATGATGATGGCCTGCCACTGCCTTTCCTTAAGTTTGTCAACGTCCTTGCGGAAGGTGGCGTATGTGGTAAGCAAAATATCGCTGTCGAATTTCTGCAGGTCTCGGGATCCGCCGTGGTAGGGCGTGAAAGTGAGTTCCGGAGCGAACTTCTTGATTTCCATTTGCCAGTTGCAAAGAAGACCTGCGGGTAAAACCACCAGGGCCTTGTTCTCGTTCAGCTTACCCTCTTGCTTAATCTTTAGAAGGTAGGTGATGACCTGCAATGTTTTGCCAAGGCCCATGTCGTCGGCAAGGATACAACCGAAACCCATGTCCAGATTCTTGTACATCCAGGAATAACCGCGCATCTGGTAAGGACGCATGGTGGCGTTGAGGCCTGTGGGCAGCTCGACTTCGGTTTCGCCGCGCCATGCTTCCATCTGGTTCTTCATCTGGTCCGTCAGGGTGACACTGAGATTTTCCCCTTCCTCGTTTTCGCACTTGCCTGTTAGGCATGCCTGAACCAGTTTCGCCTGGGTAATTTCCTCGGCTGCATCGCCGGTGGCCTTTTTCTCTACCTTCTCACGAAGCTTTTGCAAGTCGTCGTCAGTAACGCGAATGTACTGAGACTTGTATTTCAAAAGACCTTCTGCCTGTTCTGCCAATTTTAAGAACTCTGTAGCGGAGATTTGCTCATCACCAATAGCCACTTCCCAGTCAAAGTCCAAAAGATCTTGTGCCTTGAATGCGCCAAAGCTCATAGTGCCTTGCACGCGCATCTGCGTTTTAGGGCGGGCCACATTCATCAGAGATTTAGGCAACTCTGTTTGAATCCCGAGAACTTCCAATTTTTTCAGGGAATTCTGTAAAAATTCCAAAAGGTCGGCGCCATGCATGATGATGGAACTGCAAGCCTTGCTTTCCAGGTATTTTTCCATGGGCTTGAAGGATTCTGCAATGCCGTTGAGAATGCTGATAATGGAAAGCAACCTAGAGTCGTTGCTTTCAAAAAGTTGATGCAGCGGCGTGCGGTTTGCATCGGTCACGTTTTCGCCTAATACAAAAACATCCAAGGCGATTTCGTTTCCGATTTCAGAGCAGGCGAACAATAACTGGGCGCGGAAATCCAGTGAGCTGTAAACGGAGAACCATTGCTGAATTTTTCCGGGAATGGCGTGAGCGTTGTTGGCCAGTTTTCCAGAAATGCAGTTGAAGAAAAACGCCAATAGATTTTCGTGCTTGCTCTTTTGATTCTGGGGTTTGAATTTTCTTGCAAAACGCAGCAATTGACCAATGAAAATAGAAAGTACGTGCTCGGCGGGGGAGGCTAACAGCTGTCGGTCTTCGTCCTTGTCTACCAAGGCGACGCTTGCCGGGGCGAACTTCTCGAATTCAGCAACAACTGCCAATACATCGGGCAGCATTTCTGCCGGAAGCCAACGCGTCTGCGCTACATCTTTGCCAATCCAGAAAACTTGGGGGTAGATGGCTCCAGTCTTTACAAAATGGAATGCAGCCATCAGAGCTCGGTGCAGGAATCGCACCGTTACATGATGCATAAAGAAGTTTCCCTGGCTAAGAGCGCAGAGGGCGCCCATGGCAGTTTCTACAGAAAGATCGGAACTGATGACTTGCCCATCTTTAGCTTGGATAAAATGCCACTTCCATCCGTCGGAATGAACCAACTGCAGGGATTCTCCTTCCATCATGAAGGTCTTGTTATGGTACAGCCTGAACTGTTCTGCGAAATCGTAGAAGTTCTTGAAGTCGGAATAGTACTTACGGCAGAAATCCATTTCGTCGGCAAAACTCTTACGGAAATTGCCGGCGGGGCAAAAATCGGGGAAGTTCTGCAACATTGCCGGAAGGATTCTGGAGTAGTCGTGCCACTGCTCGAAATCTATTTCGGGAATGCGTCCGTTTGGATTTTCTTCAGCCATCTGCTCTGGAGAAATTTTATCGATACCGTGAACAAGGGCTGCCTCGTAGGGCGCTTCCATGACCTCGGACCGTTCCTGCTTGAAATCCTTGAGAAATTCAATATCCATTCCGTGGATCTTGAACAGCATGAAGGGATTATCCACCATCTCCTTGGCGATACCTAGGAAGGTGGTAATAATATACTTGCAGGGCTGGGGATCCTTGCAGTCGCAACCCGTCTTTACGTTTTCGATGGCATCAAATAGGGTTATGCCGCATTTTGCTAGCAGTAGTTCCAAAGACGGACTTAAAGTGTCGTTGGCCAGAGCCCTTAGTTCCGTGGGCTGCTGTTTTAATAAGCCTACAAGAACATCGGTCTTTTCTTTAGAAACTTTGGGAAAAACGATGTAATTGTCGTGGGAACCTCCGTTTGGCCCACGCACATGGGAGATAATCCGGTTGTCGGTGATTTCCAGGGAAGTTAGCTGGCCACGGCTAAAATAACGCAGGGCCGTATTGATGGTTTCACTCTGTGCGCCATACAACAGGGTGTCCAACCATTTTTTGCTCCACCAGGTATTTCCGGAATATCCAAAATCCATTGTCCGGCGGAATATAGAAATAATTAAGCGGAAAAAACAATATAAAATTGCTTTTTTGTGCACTATTGATTTGGTCAGACCTAGGGTCGAGGTATGTTTTTTGTGAGATTTTACACCCTTTAAACAAAGGCAATCTTGCAAAAGTGGGAAAAAGTGGGTAAATTTATTCACGTTGTGTTGAATTGTGTGGAAAAATAAAACGAAATGAACTTTACTTATTTCATAGGACAAGCCCAAACGGCTATCGATGGAAAGGGAAGGTCTGCCTTCCCTAGGGAATTCCGTCGTCAGCTTGCGGCCGCCGAAGAAGAGGGATTCGTGGTCACTCGTGGCCCGGACCGCACCCTCCGGTTGTTTGTCCTTGCCGAATATGAAAAGTTCTTGGCCGAGCTTGATGCTAGACCTTCCAAGGCTTCATCGCCTGAAGAAGCAGCCAAGATCCGCCGTCAAACTGAAGCTCTCCGGAGAGGTCTTTGCGCAACATTTGTTACGCTGGACGTTCAGAACCGTTTGTTATTCCCCAAGACTTTGTTGGAATATGCGGAACTTAAGGGTGATGTCCTTTATGTCCCTGCGAACGGCAAGACTCTGGAACTTTGGAATCCAGATCGATACAACGAAAAGTTCGGTTTCAATACCGAAGAATCTTTCGAAGCATTCGATGCTGCGTTCTATGGCGAAAGTTTGACGGAGGGTCACAATGATAAGTGAGTCTGGTCTAACTTCCCTACATACAAATGAAATTTTGAATAGCGTCGGTGGCGCTGTTCGCTCCTGCACCGAAAATGCGATTGCCGGTGTTGAAGGCGGCGTATTCTACCATGATCCTGTGATGCTTCATGGCTGCCTCCAGGGTCTCCGTCTTGAAAGTGATGCTGAATTGAATAAGTCTGGCGATATTCTAGCAGACGGAACCTTCGCAGACTGTACTTTGGGCGGTGGCGGTCACTCTTACGCTATTGCAACTCGCCTTTCTTCTGCAGGCGTTCTTCACGCTTTCGACCGTGACGATGATGCTGTAAAGTTTGCTACTAAGCGCTTGGCTGGCGTTGCTCCACAGTTTATTGTACACCCCGTTCCTTTTGCTGAATTGGGTAACGAAATAGCCGCAGATACCTTGGATGGTGTTCTTTATGATTTGGGTATCAGCAGCCATCAGGTAGATGACTCTTCCCGTGGCTTTACCTTCGTAGGCAATAATCCTCTGGATTTGCGTATGGATCGTCGTGAAGAAGTTTCTGCTCAGGAATGGCTCCGCAATGTAAGTGCCGATGACCTGGCTGAAGCTTTACGTAAGAATTCCGACATGGATCGCGCATTTAAGCTTGCCACCCGCATCATTGAGGTTGCTGAAGAAACTGCAAAAGACGGACGCGACGTTTTGCCCAGTGATATCAAGGCTGTTGTTGAGTCTGTGTTCCCGGATAAGCGCCGCGATGCAAACGGACTTTTGGCTCGTGTATTCCAGGCTATCCGTATGGAAGTGAATGGTGAGCTTCGTCAAATTGAAACAAGCATTCGTGCTGCAGTGAACTGCCTGAAGGTTGGTGGTCGCTTGGTTGTGATGAGCTACCATTCAGTAGAAGATCGCTGCGTTAAGGACACATGTGCTGAATTTGAAAAGGCCTGCATTTGCCCTGAGCACTTGCCTGTTTGCATGTGTGGAGGCAATCATCAGCGTCTTAAGAAGGTGAATCGTAAGCCGATTCTTCCTTCCGAAAAAGAAATTGAAACTAACAGCAGGGCTCGCTCTGCAAAACTTAGGGTGTACGAACGCGTATGAGTAATGAAAATACAAGTACCGTATTCTACTCTAACCGCACCATTGTGCGGGGTTTTGTGGTGTTTGTCATGGTGGCGGGCCTGTTGTTGATTTTGCCTCTTTATATGCAGAATCGTCTGACTCGTTTATACGAAAAGTCTCAGGAGCTTTCTAAGCAAGTTGGCCTCTTGAATCGTCAGATTATTTTGCAGGAACTTGAAATCAATAAGTTTTCCTCTTTGGAAACTCTTTCTGATTTTTCTGAGGAAACTGGCTTGGGCTTGTACGCAGTGCCTACAAAGGTACGTCTCTCTGGGGGTTCAAAATGAAATTGAACAACATTAGCCCCCTGTTTATCGTCAAGCTCCTGGTATACTGCGTTATCGGTGTACTTGTAGTTCAGACTTTCCAAATCCAGATCTTGAATCGCGAAGTTTACCAAGCAGAAACCAAGAGCATGGTAACCCACACCAAGAATATATATGCTGAACGCGGCCAGATTATGGACCGTAATGGCGTGGTCTTTGCAGATAACCTCCGTGATTCTGTAAAACCCGAAGATTTTACCCGCGTATTCCTTCAAGGTAAGCTAGCTTCTCAGATTGTTGGTAAAGTTGGCTACAATGGTGTTGGTAGCATGGGTATGGAACGCATTTTTGACTTGCGTCTCCGTGGTAGTGAAGGTTTCCGTGTCAGTATCAAGGATTCCAAGAATCACGAAATCCTGGGCCGTTCCGAAAACGTTGCTGAAGCTGAACCGGGTAAGAACTTGGTTCTGACCATTGACCGTAACCTTCAGGAAATTGTTGAAAAGACTCTGAAGGACGGTGTTGTTGAATATAAGGCCATTAGCGCAAGTGCTGTGGTTGTGGATCCCTATACTGGTGAAATTCTCGCCATGGCTAGCTATCCTTCTTTCGATCCCAACTCTAAAAAGCAGGGCGTGGGACGTATGGCTAAAAATGATATTGTGGCAATGGCTTACGAACCGGGATCAACTTTTAAGGCAATTACTGCTGCTGCTGCTCTTGAAAATAACGCGGTTTCAACCGATACGATTTTTGAAAATGAGGGTAAGTGCTGGAAGTGGAGCGAACGTTCCGAAAAAATTTGCGATACTCATATTTATGGCGACATGGATATGGCCGAAGCAATGGTTCAGTCTTCCAATATTGTTTACGGTAAGATTGCTGACAAAATCGGGGCAGAAAAACTTTATCTCATGGCTCGTAACTTTGGCTTTGGCATGAGAACCTCTGATGCCTTCTATGGTGAAGAGTCTGGTAAACTTTACCAGCCATACGAATTGACACGTGACGATCGTACTTTGAAGACAATGGGCTTTGGCCATGCATTGCTGGTGACTCCTATCCAGATGGTGATGGCCTACTCTGCAATTGCCAATGGCGGCAAGTTGATGGAACCCATGATTGTAAAGGAATGGCGTGATTCTAAAGGCAACTTGGTTGAAAAGAAAGAACCGGTTGAAGTTCGCCGCGTGATTTCCGAACGTACTGCATCCTCTATTCGTGCTATGCTAAGCCGAGTGGTCAATAATGGTACTGCAAAGCAGGTTATGAGCAAGAAATTGCCTGATGTGATTTTTGGAGGGAAGACTGGTACCGCTGAAAAGTATAACCAGGAAACAGGCAAGTATGACCGTGAGCATCAAGTAGCTTCCTTCATTGGCCTTGCTCCTGTTGAAAACGCACGTTATGTTTGCATGGTCTTGGTAGATGATCCTCAGACCGCCCAGCATCACGGCGGTAATACTGCAGGTCCTATTTTCCGCCGCATTATGGAAGGCATCTATTACCATCCGGAACTTTCCCCTGCATCTTACAACTTGGCTGTTGTGGACAGAAAGTTACGCTGCAGCGACGACTATGTGGGCATGACTGCAGATGCGGCAAAGTCTCTTGCAACTTCTAAGAATTGCCCTGTTCAGTTTGAAGGTGATGGGAATCGTGTAATTTCTGAACGTAAAGATAAGGTGGATAGTTTAGGTCTCATTTTGACCCTTGGCGGTATGACCGCAGGTAAGATGCCTAACCTCAAAGGCCTTTCTTTGAAGGACGCTCTAGAAATCGCAGGAAGCATCCGAATGAATGTGGAATATACAGGCAAGGGTCGCGTTGTTGCCCAATCCCCGAAAGCCGATGAAGAATTACGTAAAGGGCAAATTTGCAAACTGACGTTGAAGGAGAAGGGCTAATGTTGTCTGAAACTTTGATGAAGAACTTGAATGTTCAAGGTTTGTGCGACGACTCTCGTCGCGTAAAAGCAAATGATTTGTTCTTCTCGATTCCTGCTGAAGGAGCCGATGTTTTCGCCCGTAACGCTCTTGCAGCTGGCGCTGTGGCTGTTGTTGCTGAAACTGTCGCTCCCGGAGGTTTGGCTTCTAAGTGGATTCAGGTATCGGATGTTCGCGTTGCCCGTCTGGAAGCTGCAAAGATTTTCTACAAGGATCCCTTCTCCAAGCTGGCCTGCCACGCAATAACCGGCACCAACGGCAAAACTACCAGCGCTTTCCTCATGGATGCAATGCTGACAGCTGCAGGTCATAAGGTTGCCTTGCTGGGTACCATCAAGAATAAGGTAGGGAATGTTTCTGTTCCCGCAAACCTGACTACCCCGGGCCTCTTGGATTTGTTTGCTTTTGCAGCAAAGGCTGTGGAAGTGGGGTGCACAGACTTGGTCATGGAAGCTTCTTCCCATGCACTCCATCAGGGGCGTGTGGCTGGCATTAGCTACAGGAGTGGTTTGTTCAGCAATCTGACTCAGGATCACCTGGACTATCATAAGACGATGGAAGCCTATTTCGAGGCAAAGAAGCTTTTGTTCACCAAGTATCAGGCCACTGATGGCGTTTCCGTCATTAACGTAGATGACGAACATGGTGCAGAGCTTTGCGAAGAATTGAAGAAGGCTGGTCACAAGGTGGTTGGCGTTTCTCGCCTGGGTTCTGCTACCGCTGATATTAAGCCCAACGGCGCAGTTGAAAATACCGAAGACGGTCTTAAGTTTGACTTGTCTGGCTTTGGTGCTTCCGCCGCAGAAAACCATTTCGAAACAGCTCTTTGCGGTGACTTCAACGTGGACAATGTGATGCTGGTTCTTTCCTGGGCAAACGCTATTGGACTTTCCAAGGCTGCCATGGACAAGGCTCTTGCTGAAGTTCGCGTACCTGGTCGCTTTGAAAAGGTTTGGCATAAGGATGGCAAGCATGTAATCGTCGATTACGCTCACACTCCCGATGCCTTGGAAAGAGTTCTTGCTACAGCACGCTCTCTCTGCCGTGGTAAGCTCTCTACCGTATTTGGCTGTGGTGGTGATCGTGATAAGACCAAGCGACCCATCATGGGAGCCATCGCAGAAAAGATGGCTGATAAGGCTTGGCTTACCTCTGATAATCCCCGTACTGAGAATCCTACGGAAATCATCAGCGATGTCCGTGCCGGTATGAAGACCGATAAATTTGAGGTTGTTGAAAACCGTGCCGAAGCTATCGCTCGCGCTTGCGCTGAACTTAAGGATGGTGACTGGCTGGTTGTTGCCGGTAAGGGCCACGAAGACTACCAAATTATCGGTAAGACGAAGCATCATTTTGATGACCACGAAGAAGTGGTGAAGGCAATGACAAATGTTTAAGCTTGATTTGACAATTAAGAATATGCTTGAAATCCTGGAGACCACGGCGGTGGGCGTCAATGGACGTTCTATGATTCGCAAGGTGAATCTTTGCATGGATTCCAGAGAGCCGGCAAAGGGTGTTGTCTTTTGGCCGATAAAGGGCGCACGTTTCGATGCCCACCAGTTTGTACCTCAGATGGAAAAGGATGGAGCGCTGATGAGCGTTGTAAACCAGGATGCTGTTGGCATCGAAAATTTCAAGATGTATGCCCCTGTTGAAGATACAACCAAGGCTTTGCTTAAACTGGCCAAGGGCTATCAGCGTAATTTCAAGGTGAAGAAAGTTGCTATCACCGGTAGTAATGGAAAGACCACAACCAAGGAAATGACTAAGGCTGTTCTTTCTGCCAAGTACAATACCCACGCTACTGCCGGTAACTACAACAATCATATCGGTGTTCCCATGACCTTGTTCCAGCTGAAGCATTCTCACGAAGCAGCTGTAGTTGAAATGGGTACTAGCGGTCCCGACGAAATTCGTCCGTTGTCTTTGGCAACGGAACCCGATGTTGCTGTGATTACCAATATCGGTGCAAGCCACTTGGAAAACCTCAAGGATCTTGATGGTGTCTTTGCTGAAAAGAAGACTATTACCGCGGGCCTCAAAAAGGGCGGTATCCTTATTGTGAACGCTGACGATCCTCGTCTTTGCAAGTGCCGTACCAACACTAGCTACAAGGTGGTAACCTTCGGTATTAAACGCGGTGTTTACAAGCCCGAAAAGCTGTCTTACAACGAAGACAACTGCGCTACCTTCTACATTGGCCGTACCAAGTTCACGCTGAATGTTCCCGGCATCCATAACGTTTATAACGCTCTCGCAGCAATTGCTGTGGGTGAGGCATTCAAGATCTCCAAAACTGAAATCGCCAAGGCTTTGGCAGGCTTCCGTTCTACCAATATGCGTATGGAATTGAAGAATGCCAACGGTTTCAAGATTGTTTCAGATTGCTATAACGCAAACCCTTCTTCTACCAAGATGGCTCTTCAGACTATCGGTAACATGAAGGTTTCCCGTCGAATTGCAATTCTTGGTGATATGCTTGAATTGGGTAAGATGACAGATGAACTCCATGTTCAGATGGGTGAAATGGTCCCTGAAATGAACTTCGACATGCTTTTCACCGTAGGCGAAAAGGCAAAGCTCTATGTGAAGGGTGCAAAGTCCAAGGGCATGAAGAAGGCTTATCATTTTGAATCTGTTCAGGCGCTAATCGACAACTTGACTGAAGTTGTGGCTGAAGGAGATGTTCTTCTGATTAAGGGCAGCCGCGGTATGCATATGGAACAGGTGGTTGACGCGATGCTTCGTCTCACAAAGGTTAACGCCTAAGGTATTGAACTAGGGAAGAAAAAAGTGGAAAAGAGTGCAACTAAAAATGCTGGCATGAATAAGCTGCTGTTAATAGTAGTCTTGTTGCTGGTGTGCTTTGGCGTGGCTGTGGTGTATACCGCATCCGCTCCTTACGCTGTTGCTCATGGACGTTCTGCTGAATTCTACATGATTTCTCATGCCCTCAAGGCTTTGGGTGGTGTGGTTCTGATGCTGTTTATTGGCCGCTTCGTTGACTATGGTCATTGGAAGTGGGCTGGTCGAGTTGTGTTTATTCTGTTTGCAATTCTCACTATTGCCGCTCTTATAAAAGGTGGTAGTGTTAAGGGGGCAAACCGCTGGATTTTCGGTATCCAACCGTCTGAGTTCATGAAGCTTGGTTTAATCATTTGGATTAGTGCCAAACTCTCAGAAGCCGGTGACAACATCAAGAGTGTTGCATGTTCCATTATTCAACCTGCAATTCCCTTCGGTATCACAGTGATTTTGCTGGCTTTGCAGCCTAACTTGTCTATGATGCTTATGGTCACCATGGTGGTGGTGTGCATTATGTTGGTTGCCGGTTGCAATATGAAGTACATGGGCTATGCTGCTTTGCTTGCAATTCCCGCAGCCTTGGTAAAGATTTTAACCTCTGCTCATTCCAGAGCTCGCGTTATGGCCTTCTTTGCAGAAGAAGGCGAAATGGCGGCTTCGAACTACCAAGGTGACCACGCGTTGCAGGCTCTTGGTAATGGAGGTTGGTTTGGTACTGGTTTCGGTCAAGGTGTTCAGAAACTGGGCTACCTGCCTGAAGCTCATAAGGATGTGGTTTACGCTGTAATTGGAGAAGAATTTGGCTTTGTTGGAACCTTATTTGTGCTGATCTTGTTCACACTTCTGTTTGCACAGGGCTTCAAGATTGCTCAGAATTCCTCTACCCGCTTTGGTAAGTACTTGGCAACAGGTTTAAATGTATCCCTGTTCTTCAACTTCTTGGTCCATGTGGGTGTCTGTGTCAGCTTGTTCCCCACAACAGGTCAACCGTTGCCGTTCTTCAGTTTCGGTGGAACCAATTTGATTTATTCCTCTGTGGTGATTGGAATTTTGCTGAATATTTCCCGCCCCTCTTCCGGCAGAAAGATTAAGGAACCTTTTGCTAGCAGAACGGCTCTTGAAAGCAGTGTGTTTAGAAATTTTGAATTTACAAGGAGAAGCGTATGAAGAAGTTTCTTTTCGTATGCGGTGGTACCGGTGGTCACATTTTCCCGGCAGTAGCTATTGCCGATAGCCTGAAGAAAATGGGCGTGACCGACATTACTTTTGCAGGTCGTAAGGGTTCCATGGAAGAACGCCTTGTTGCGAAGAATTGGCCCTATGAATACATTTCTGCCGAACCGCTGCACCGTGGTCCGTTCCTTAAGAACTTGGCTTTGCCCTTTAAGCTTACCAAGTCCTTGGTCCGTGCCAAGAGCGTCATCAAGAAGGTGAATCCCGATGTGGTTGTGGCTACCGGCGGTTACGTTTCCCTTCCCATTGTGCTTGCTGCTGGTTCCATGGGCATTCCCGTGTATTTGCAGGAACAGAATGCTGTTGCTGGCATTGCCAACAAGGTTGGATCTCGCTATGCAAAGACCATCTTTGTGACTTCTGAAGAGGCTGGCAAGTCTTTCCCCATTGAAAAGATTCGCATCTTGGGCAATCCCGTTCGTGAATTGCCTTCTGAAGACTCTTTGGCTCGTCCTGCTGAATTTGCTGAAGGCAAGAAAGCCGTGTTTATCGTTGGCGGATCTCAGGGCGCTGCTGGCATTAACAATAAGATTGAAGAAAGCATCAAGGCTATTACCGCCCGTGATGACGTGTCTGTGGTATGGCAGGTTGGTGTTAAGAATGAGGATGCCATTAACGCTCGCTTGGGTGAAATGCCCAATGTAGCTGTTCGTGGCTTCTTGGATGGTATTTACGCTTATATGAAGCATGCTGACTTGATTATCAGTCGCGCCGGTGCTTCTGCCCTTGCGGAAATTTTGGCTTTTGGTAAGCCTTCTATCTTGCTTCCGTTCCCTCATGCTACAGCCAACCATCAGGAGCACAATGCTCGTGTTGTGGAAAAGGAAGGTGCTGCTTTGGTTGAACTGGATGCAGAAGAAAATCATTTGTGGGAAAAGGTGGAAACTCTTCTGGCCGATGAAAAACGTTTGGCCAGTATGGCCGCTGCCGCTAAGACTTTGGGTATGCCCGATGCTGCCGACCAGATTGCACAAGTTATCCTGGATAAGGAGAATGCATAATGCAGATTAATGATTGCAAACGTGTTCGTCGCTTGCATTTTGTGGGTATCGGTGGAGCCGGTATGTCCGGTATTGCTGAAGTGCTTCACGCTAATGGATTTGTTGTTAGTGGTTCTGATATGAGTGAAAGCGCTGTAGTAGAATACCTGAGAAACTTGGGTATCCGCGTGGATTCCAAGCATGATGCCAAAAATGTTGAAGACGCCGACCTGGTTGTTTATTCTTCTGCAGTTCCTCATGACAATCCGGAATTGGTCGAAGCTCGTAATCGCCGTATTCCCGTAATCCGTCGCGCAGAAATGCTTGGCGAATTGATGCGCATGAAGTACACCTTGTCCATTGCCGGTACACACGGCAAGACTACCACCACGTCTATCGTGGGCCAAATCTGGGAAGAAGCCGGTTTGGATCCTACAATTATCGTGGGCGGTGTGGTGAAGGGCCTTGGCAGTGGAGCTAAGGTGGGTAAGGGTGACTACCTTATTGCTGAATCCGACGAATTTGATCGCAGTTTCCTTTCCATGATGCCTTCTTCTGCAATCATTACCAATATTGATGCGGATCATCTGGATACCTACGAAAATATCGAGGACATTAAGGACGCCTTCGTTCAGTTTGCAAATAAGATTCCCTTCTATGGCCAGATTATCCTCTGCCTGGATGATTCCAATGTGCAGCAGATTCTTGCTCGTCTGAAGAAGCCTGTGATTACCTATGGCTTCTCTCGTCAGGCAAAGTATCGCGTAGATAACCTTCGCTTCGAAAAGGGCTTCCCGGTATTTGAAATTTTGAACGATGGCGAAAGTCTGGGTGAATTCCGCCTTCAGATTCCTGGACGTCACAACGTGCTGAATGCTACTGCCGCTGTTGCCCTTGCCATGGAAGAAGGTATTTCTCCTGATGTGGCACGTAAGGCTGTGGCTGCCTTTGAAGGTGTGAAGCGCCGTTTCGAATTTATTGGTGAAAAGAATGACGTGATGGTATTTGATGACTATGCTCATCATCCTACCGAAGCAACTGCAACTTTGCTTGGATTCCGAGATGCTTTCCCGGACAAGCGTGTGATTGTTGCATTCCAGCCTCATCTCTTTACTCGTACTCGCGACCAGCACGAAGCCTTTGGTAGTGCATTTGCCAACTGCGACGTTCTGCTTGCAACTGACATTTATCCTGCCCGTGAAAAGCCCATTGAAGGCGTTACTGGCAAACTGGTTTCCGATAGCGCGACTAACCGTGGTCACCGCGATGCCCGCTTTATTGGCAACCTGGATAATCTGGTTCCCGAACTGAAGAAAACTCTTCGCCCTGGCGATGTGGTGGTTCTTATGGGAGCTGGCAATATCTACAAACTTGGAACCCAAATTCTTGAGGAATGCGTCTAAACCATAGGAACGAAGAAAGTTGAACAAACGCGAAACTACATTGCTTGGCCGTAGAATCGGCTACAACGAGCGAAAGCGCAAAGAAGCTCGTGTCCAGAAATTCAAGTCTGGCACGGCTCGCGTGGCTCGCTGGTTTAAGCATGGTGGCTGGGTATTGCCCATTGTCATCGTAGTTATTGCTGCTGTTCTCTGGCATGAACGTTTCTATCTGCAACGATTCAATCCTTTGGAACTTCGTCATCTGCAGTATGTGGAAATCGAAGGCAATCGAATGCTTTCCTGGGAAGATGTAATGCAGAATGCACAAGTTGAAACTGGAATGCTCATGTCTGAGTTGAATGCGGATTCTGTGGCTGCAAATTTGATGCAGATTCCGCTGATCAATGCTGTGGAAGTACAGAAAAAATTCCCCTCTTCTCTGTACATCAAGTTGCAGGAATCGGCTCCGGTTCTCTCCGTGCTTGATCAGGGTAAGGCAAAGGTTTATTCAGAAAAAGGTATTCCCCTGCCGTTGTCTATGGCAACAGCAATGCGCCTGCCTGTTCTTGATAATGAATCTCTGGAAAAGGTCGAAGTGATAGCGAAGTTCTTGGAAACCATGCGCAAGGCGGATCCTGCTTTGTTTGAAAAGGTTTCCCAGGTGGGTTGGAAGGAACAGGATAAGGCAATTGAAGTGTTCTTTAGGGATGTAGAATATAAAGTGCTCTATTCTGAATCCAATTGGAAGAAGGAAGATTTTGCTTTGTATCAATCACTTGGAGAAGGATTTGCAAAGGACTTGCGTTGTGCAGGTGAAGTGGATATGAGGTTTCACGGCTTCGCCTACGTAAGAAAGTTTGATAAGAGGTGCGTCAATGGATGATAACAAACAAACCATAAAGAAAGAAGACTACATCTTTGGCCTTGATATCGGGGCATCTAAGGTGAATCTGTTTGTCGGCATTTCCGAGGCTAATTCCGTTCGCGTTGTGGAATGCGGAGATTTTCCGTTGGCAAACGCCGAGGAATATGACCTCGTTGTAGAAACCCTGCAAAAGGCAGCTCAGCAGTTGGAACTTTCTGCTGGCGTAGACGTTCGTGATGTTTATGTGGGTATTGCCGGTAAACACGTGCAGTCTTACAGTTGCGAAGGTATTATCACACTGCCCAGTGGTGAAGTACGTGAAGAAGATATCGATAACGTTCAGAAGCAGGCTAGCACTCTTCCTACTTCTGCCGGCGAAATCATCCATGTATTCCCTGGAGAATATACCGTTGACGATGATGGTCCCATCCGCAATCCTAAGGGCCGATCTGGTCGACGCTTGAAGGCAAAGGTTCAGGTGGTTACCTCTCGCCAGAATGCTTTGCAGGATTTGTCCAAGTGTATTATTAAGGCTGGCTTTAATATCGCCGGTTTTGTACTGGAACCTTTGGCTGCCGCATATTCTGTATTGACTGATGAAGAACGTGAACTTGGCGTAGCCTTGGTTGACATTGGTGCTGGTTCTGCAGATATTGCTGTGTTCGTGAACGATTCGGTTCGCTACACGGCCTCTCTGGACCTGGCCGGCAATGTAATTACCAGTGACATCAGTAAGTGCTTGCAGGTTCCCATTTCTCTGTCTAAGGCAGATGAAGTTAAGAAAAAATATGGTACTTGTGTTATCAGTAACTTGATTGAAGATGAGACCTTCCCGGTTCCTGCGGTAGGTGATCGTGGGGATGTGCCTTGCTCTCGAAAGCTCTTGGCTCAGGTGATTACGGCACGTGTCAATGAAATCTTCCAGTTGCTGGCAAAGGATCTTAAAAAGCATCAGTTGGATACCATTATTGATGGCGGCATTGTTCTTACCGGTGGCTGCTGCTCTTTGGAAGGCATTGAAAATGTTGCTTCCAAGGCTATGTTCGGCAAGCCGGTTCGTATTGGTCGCCCCAAGGGTATGAGCGGAATTCAGGAAGCTTACCAGAATCCCTCTTATGCAACAGGTATCGGTCTTCTCTACTATGCAAATAAACAGCATCGCGAAAAGAAGAAAAACGAAACAGGTGCACAAATCGCAGTTTCTGTCAAGAAGGGCTTCCAGCGTGTTCTTGATATCATCAGAGCTTATTTCTAATAACATCAACACTCAAAAATCAGGGAGATTAAATTATGAGTGAATTCGACAACATTAATTTCGATGCAAAGTCTCGCGTAATGGGAGACAACAGTTCCTTCAGAAACGCAAAGGTCAAGGTCTTTGGCGTTGGTGGTGCAGGTGGCAACACTGTGAACCGTATGAAGAGAATGGATATTGAAGGTGTAGAATACTACGCCGTGAATACTGATATTCTGGCTTTGGACCAGAGCCTGGCTGATTACAAGATTGCCATTGGTGAAAAGACCACTAAGGGTCTTGGCGCTGGTATGGAACCGGAAAAGGCTTCCAAGGCTGTTGAAGAAAATATTGAAGAAATCAAGGAAGCCATGAAGGGTGCCGACATGGTGTTCGTTACCGCTGGTATGGGCGGTGGTACCGGTACCGGTGCTGCTCCTGTTGTTGCCAACGTGGCTCGCGAACTGGGCATTCTGACTGTGGGTGTTGTGACCAAGCCCTTCCGCTTTGAAGGTAACGCACGTTCTAGAATTGCTCAGGAAGGTATCCAGAGCCTCCGTGCTAACGTAGATACCATCATCGTTGTTGAAAACAAGAAGCTTTTGACTCTGCTCCAGGGTACCAACGCCAAGGCTACCATGCAGGAAGCCTTCAAGATGGCAGACGAAATTCTTGGCAATGCAGTAAAGAGCATTTGCAACATCATGGCTCACCATGGTTTGGTCCATGTTGACTTTGCTGATATTCGTAAGGTTATGCGCGATGGTGGAAGCGCTCTCATGGGTACTGGCTTTGCTCAGGGCGAAAATCGCGGTATCATGGCCGCTGACATGGCACTCGCATCTCCGCTTCTGGAAGATATCGATGTGCGTGGTGCATCCGGTGTGCTCATTAACGTAGCTCACGGTGAAGACTACTCCTTGATCGAACATAGCGAAGCTATGGAACACATTTATGACAAGGTTGGTGAAGAAGGCGATCCGAACATCATCATCGGCGACATCACTATTCCGGAAATGGGCGACAAGGTTTGCATTACCATTATCGCTACTGGTTGCGGTGGTACATCTAGACCCGAAGCTGCAGCTCCTTCTTTTAACGCAGCCCAGACCATGATGCAGACTGGTTTTGGAGCTCCTGTTATTCCGACCATGAGTCAGGCAACTTCTGTTCAGCGTACTGTGGCTCAGCCCGCAGTAGCTCCCGCTGCACCTGCAACTCAGGGCGTTCAGCAGGCAACTCCGCGTCCCACTTCCATGAACTTTGTTGCTTTGGCTCAGGCAGCTACTGTTGCAGCTCCCGCAGTAGCGGTAGCACCCGTTGCAGCCGCTCCCGTCGCAGCCGCTCCTGCTGCAGCTCCTGCAGTTGAACAGGCACCCATGCCGTCTCTCACTGATTCTCAGATCATGAGAGCAATTGGCGGTGCAATGTTTGCTGATCCTGGTTTTGATGCAAAGCAGCCCGCTGAAGAAACAACTTTCCGTAGCTCTGAAACTTCTGAATTCTCCGCAGTTGCCGATGACGATGTCATGAATGGTGGCCGTGGCGGTTTGGAAGTCCCTGCTTACACTCGTCAGAATGAATCCGTTGCCGCTCGTCAGCCTGTTGCTGCCGGCCGTCAGGATGCTGAAGATTCCTTGAAGCAGGCTGATGTGGACTATAGTCTGCCTGCTTATATGCGTATGGCTTCTGGAAGGGATCTCTTCTAATCAAACCCATTCAAGAACATTTGGCGTAGTTCCCTATGTCTGCTGATTTTATTCAGCAGCATATGCCAGATGTGTCTTAAAAGGAACACACACACACAGAATGCGCGAGTGCGCATTCAACACAACACAAGGAACTGCCTGGGTCTCCCTGCCTGGGCAGTTCTTTTTTTCTACATTCAAAGTATGAAGTTTTCTCTTGGACGAGTTTTTGCCGTGTCTGCGTTTGGAGCATCTGTGGCGTTTGCTGCGGTGGTTCCGCCTGCAGTTTCTGTGGACAGTTCCGTTTCTGTGGAACAGTGGCGCAGCTCCCTTTGGCTGGATTCCTCCAAGTATAAAGGCTACGTTCAGATCGGTACGGATTTTAATTTTGGCTTTAGCGGTGGCCCTACGGCTTCCGTCTTTGCTGCGGACACGACGGAGCACTACGGCAGTCCAAAGGCAAATTGGCGAGGCCTGCAAATTCCTTTGGAAACCGCCCGCAATTACGAAGACCGTATTGAACCTTTCTTCACGTTGAGTTTCCGTGCAGGTTACAAGAATTTCCATTTCCTGTTGGAAGCTCCTCTCCGTAAGGATCTCGAGGCCTGGTACCAAAGCACTACAAAAACCAACTTGACGTACAAGCCCAGTGAGTTGGATATCAATGTTCCCTACAATGCCTACGGCCTTTGGAACAATCCTGTGGGTTATGTGCAATTTGGCCGCTTCAAGGCCGACTGGACGACAACACCTAACGATGTGACCTTTGGTGGGATCCCTTATCATGATGGTATCCACTGGGCCTTCAATCCGGGAATTTTCCGCTACGACTTTATGCTCAGTTCCCTGAATGCCTGGCTGTACGGGGACGTGATGGACCATTCAACGGGCTGTCCAGAAAAAAATACGGAAGCCTATGCCCAGAAGTGTACGGAACCCGGCCAGCAGGTAGATAACCAGCGCAATCGAACCTATCCGGAAAATGTGAAAAATTTGGTGTACCATCGCTTTGGTATTGAAATGTCAAAGTTCTGGGCGTATGTCATTGAAACCAGCATGGTGGGTGGAAAATCTCTGGAATTTCGTTCCTTTAATCCCTTCATGTTCTGGCATGATAATTACGGCTCTGGCTATACCTCCGCGGCAACATCCTTCGAAGTTGGATTCAAGCCCATTCGCGGTGCTAAGTTCTATGGCCAAATCAACATGGAAGACTTGAATAGTCCTGTGGGCGAAGACAATAACTACGCCACAAGTCGATCCATCATCAACTACATGGTTGGTTACACCCAGGAAATTCCTACAAAGAAGTACGGCACCTTTACCACCCGTTTTGATGTGGTTCTAACGGATCCGGCGTCCAACAATAGCAAACTGCCCTTGCTTAAGTACACTGGTCGAAAGCTGTACCGCAGTAATTATCGCGAGCAGAAAGATAAAGACTATGCTGACGCCTATTTTGTAGACTATCCGGTAGGGTACCGCCGTGGTCCTGATGCCTTGGACATGTGGCTGGATGTGAATTGGAAATACAAGACCCGTTCTGTGGATTTATCCTTGGCTTGGTTACGTCAGGGAGACAAGGAACTTTACTGTGTCGGTAACGGTGATTATTGCAGCAACTACAATGATGCTTTGAACACCAATGGGTCTACGTCAGGCGTAGAAGAAACTCAGTACGTTTTTGATGTCCTGTATAAGGAAAAGTTCAATAGCTGGTTTGAATACTACGTCGGCGGTGGATTCCGCATTTACGAGAATCTGGACCATATCAAAGGTGAAAATGGTGCTGACGGCTGGGTCCGCGCAGGCGTGAAGTTCTCCTTTAACCCGGTGGACTACAGATTCTAATTATGAATTATGAAGTATGAATTATGAGAATATAATTCGTAATTCGTACTTGGCCCATCCATCATTATTATCTATCTTTATAGGGCCTTTAACAGGAGTTTTATTATGGCTGAAATCGGTACCCCCCTTAGCTCTAGTGCTACCAAGGTTCTTTTCTGCGGTGCAGGTGAACTGGGTAAGGAAGTAATCATCGAAATGATGCGTCTCGGCGTCGAAGTGGTTGCCGTAGACCGTTATGCCAACGCTCCTGGTATGCAGGTGGCTCACCGCTCCCATGTGATCAACATGCTGGATGGTGCAGAACTCCGCCGCATTATCGAACTTGAAAAGCCCGACTACATCGTTCCCGAAGTGGAAGCCATCGCTACCGATACTCTGGTCCAGATGGAATCCGAAGGCTACAACGTCATTCCTACCGCAAAGGCTACCAAGCTGACCATGAACCGCGAAGGCATCCGTCGCCTGGCTGCAGAAGAACTGGGCATCAAGACCAGCCCCTACAAGTTTGCAGACAACTTCGAGGACTTCAAGGCCGCCGTCAAGGAAATCGGCATTCCTTGCGTCATCAAGCCGGTGATGAGTTCCTCCGGCCATGGCCAGAGCGTCATCAAGACCGAGGCCGACATCGAAAATTCCTGGAACATTTCCCAGAACGAAGGCCGCACCGGTAAGGCTAGCCGCGTGATTATCGAAGGCTTTGTTCCTTTCGACTACGAAATTACCCTCCTCACCGTCCGTCACGTTGCTGGCACTTCCTTCCTGGAACCCATCGGCCACCATCAGGTTGGCGGTGACTATCAGGAATCCTGGCAGCCCCAGCCCATGAAGCCGGAACTTCTGGAACAGGCCAAGGTCATCGCCAAGAAGGTGACTGACGCTCTCGGCGGTCGCGGTATCTTCGGTGTGGAACTGTTCGTCTGTAAGGACGAAGTCCTGTTCAGCGAAGTGAGCCCCAGACCTCACGACACCGGAATGGTGACTCTCATTTCCCAGGACCTTTCTGAATTTGCACTCCATGCTCGCGCCATTCTCGGTCTGCCCATTCCCAACATCGCCTTCCACGGCGCAAGCGCTTCCAAGGCAATTGTCTGCGATGGCAATTCCGACCACGTGAAGTTCAGCGGTCTGGAAGAAGTCCTCGCTGAACCGGATACTGGCCTTCGCCTGTTCGGCAAGCCGGAACTGAAGGGCCACCGCCGTATGGGTGTTCTTCTCGCTCGCCGCGATACCGTTGACGAAGCTCTGAAGACCGTCATGGCCATGCGTGAAAAGGTAAAGGTTACTCTGTAACGAATTCCCGGAGTTCTTCAATAAAAAAGCTCGGCACATCGCCGGGCTTTTTTTGTGAATTTTAATTCTTAATTATAATCGCGTCGCAGGCGGCACTTACTCGCTGCAACTGTCGTAGTAGGCTTCCAATTCCTTGTGACAGTTGATGAAGAATTTTTTCAGGTTGGGGTCGAAATGCGTACCCATGGAACTTACGATGATGTCGTAGGCTTCTGCGTAGCTCATTTTTTCCTTGTAACAACGGCGGCTGACCAATGCGTCGTATACATCGGCGATTGCCATAATGCGGGCTTCCAGAGGAATGTCGTTGCCCTTGAGACCACAGGGATAGCCGGATCCATCGTAACGTTCATGGTGATAGTGAGTTACGTTTCTTGCAATCTTGACCATCTCTTCGGATTCCACATCGCGCAAGAGATTTTCTACAATGACAGCGCCCTTTTCGGAGTGGGTCTTCATGGTGTTGAACTCTTCGGGGGTGAATCTTCCGGGCTTACGCAAGATAACATCGTCCACAGCAATCTTGCCAAGGTCGTGCATAGGTGCAACCTTGATGACCGTGTCGAAGAAATTATTCATGGAACGGTAGGCGTTGTCTTTCTTCATTTCGTTAATGAGAATCTTCACCACCTGACTAGTTCTCTTGATGTGACCACCGGTATTGCTATCGCGGTTTTCCACCATGTTGGCCATACCCACGATGAGCTGCTCCTGAATAACCTGGATGTGAGAATCCTTGTTCTGGACTTCCATGGCCAAGTCATTGTTGTACTTGTCAAGTAGCTTGATGTAACGCTGTACCTTGGTGTCGTCTTCAATGCGGAACAGGTAACCACAAGCTTTATTACCGTGGTGCATAACTCTCAAGACACTCTTGTAGTGCTTATTTCCGTACTGGAAGTAATCTGTCTGGCAGTTGTTTGAAGAATTCGTGAATTTCTCAACAAGTTTTAAGAGAATGCTGCCAAACTCATCGGATTCAGAAATTTTTGAGTCCACACGGAAAGTCTTGAGAACAGGGAAGTAATGGTTTGCAATATCGTTACAACCAATGTATGTCAAATTGTTGGAAACAGATAGGTAGGCGTTTTCGTTCTGGTATTCTAGGGTGTCACGGATGGTTCCGTCAATATCGTATACACCCACGCGATGGATGATAGTTAGCAAAATCAACTGAGCCATAATATAGATGGCTGGCATCACCAGCATATCGCAGTTCAGTTCTCTGCAAATCAGGAAGGATCCTATGCTTACTACTCCGATGACAACTAGAGCCAATAAGTTTCGATAGGAGTAATTGCGCTTCTTCAGAAGGCTGTAGGTGAAAACTGCAATGCCAGAAACCAGGTACATTCCCAGCATAATGTTATACAGCATATGCATGGGACCGAATTCAACAAGAAGGTCCGAAACTCCTCCGCGCTGTACAAGAGTTGCACTCTTATAGTAGATGTCGCTATAGCCGGCGGTTGCCGCGAATGCGAACACCGTGGTGCTGAAGGCGAACAAAATCATGTATAGGAACTTGGGAATCTTGATGTTGCAAATGGTTAATTCGCCCATGAAGAACAGAAAAGGCACGTAAACGGCGCCTACGTATGCCACCTTATTTGCCAGTAGAGCTTCTTCAAGATTTGTGGACATGCCAAGGAACATATGACCAATAAGTTCAATGGTCATCACATGGAACATGGTTGTATAATATGATGTGGTTCTTTTGGAATTGGTTGACATCAATATTCCAATATTGATAAACGACAAAACCACAGCGGCTATCATATAGTAAATCAAAATCAGCTCCCTTGCAACTTGATAAAATCAGGTCGACTACACTAGAATTATATAAAATTTTTGGAAATGGCACCAAAAAGTTAACAGACAATTTTGCCCAAAGCAATAATTGCTGCGGTGCGGGCTCTAAGACGGGTGTTTCCCAATTTCATGAGATGAACTCGACCTTCGCTAAAATTCTTGACAGCTTCGATTTCTGCGGGAGAGAATCCGCCTTCGGGACCCACCAGCAATGTGGTTGTGGTGGCCAAGTCCTGTGCGCTGGGGGCGTTGTCCCCATCCATGTCGCAAAGCACCAGATCTCCTTTGTAGCCCTTCAGCCATTCCTTGAACTCTACGGGGCCTTCAATGCGGGTGAGCCAAGGTTTCTTGGACTGCTTCAGGCTGACAAGAGCCTTCAGTTCTGCACGGCGGACCGTCTTTTTCAAGTCGGAGTTCTTGGGCTCCTGGGAGTAGTCTGTGCGCAGGAATATGATGCTGTCAATTTCTGTCTGTGCCGCATGGAAAACCACTTCTTCCAAGGCGTCGTCCTTAAGACAGGCAATGGCAAGAGAAACCTTGGGACGTTCATTACCCGCTACTACAACGGTGTCCACCTGGACTTCGCAGGCTTTGGCGTCTGCCTTCACGATTGTGGCGTCGGCATAATGGCCTAGACCGTCGGAGAGCTGCAAAATGTCACCTACAGTGGCTCGGCACACGCGAACAGCATGGGTGCTTTCGTTTTCGTCCAGCACAAGGCGGCCGGCGGTAATTAGGGGACAATAGAAACGACTGTCAGGTGTCTTCATGTGCCGCAAGATAGAAAACTGCCTAGAGAATAGTTAACAGTTGATAGTTGAGAACTGCTTTATTTCACCATTCACTATTCACTGTTCTCTTCATTTTTCTAACTTTTCAGCTATGACTCGTAAGCCGGTAAAAGCTGTTGTATTTGATTTGGACGGAACCCTCTACCTAAGTGGTCGACCCTACCCGAAAGCCGTAAAGACGGTGAACCGTGTGGCAACCCAGGTTCCGGTCTATTACCTCAGTAACAATACCAGCAAGTCCCCGGTGTTCTATGAGAACCGCTTGAAGGTCATGGGCCTTCCTCTTACAGACGATGCAATCATTTCCGCTTTGTATTTGTCTTTGGACGCCATCCACGAAGAAGGCATCAAGAATGTCTTTTTCTTTGCAAATCCCGAAGTTACGGAATGGTTTGCCGCCCAGGACCCCAGCCTGAACTTGCATCCTAGCGTTGCCGACACGGAGCTGGTGCTTATTGCGTACCACAATTCCTTCGACTACCGTGAACTTTGTGAACTATCCTTCCGCGTCCAGCGCAAGATTCCCTTCTGGGTGACCCATACGGATTTTGTCTGCCCCGATGCCAACGGCCCTGTGCCCGATATTGGTAGCTTCATGGCCTTGCTCAAGACCGCCTACGGCGTGGAGCCTGAACGTAGTTTTGGTAAACCCAATCCTGCCATGCTTTCTGATTTGCTGAAGAAGTTTGAGCCGGAAGAAATCCTCTTTGTAGGAGACCGCCTCTATACTGACTTTGAACTGGCAAAGCGCTCTGGCTGCCGCTTTGTTTTGCCTCTCTGTGGTGAAACCAAGCGCGAAGACCTTGAAAAACTGGACGTGAAGCCGGAATACGTAGTAGAAATGGTCAGCGATATTGACTTTGACGGCTTTATCGAGGGCCGACTCTAAATAATTATGAATTACGAATTACGAATTACGAAATTTGCAATTCTTTTTTTGTCGTTTGTCCTTGCGATTCCTGTATTTTCAGCCAAGCTTACTGTAGCGGTTTCGCTGCAGCCTTATGCTAGCGTGGTCAGTGAAATTGGGGGCGACAATGTAGATGTGGTGGCCCTGTTGCCTCCTGGCGCCGATCCCCATACATTTGAACCCAAGCCTCAAACCCTTAAGGAATTCACCAAGGCTTCCGTCTATTTTAGCGACGGTTCTGGAATGGATGCGGCTTGGTTACCCCGCTTCAAGGGCGTGAACAAGAACGTTCAGATCGTATCCTTGTCCAAGGATATCCAGTGGATGGAAGAGGATGAACATCATCATCATGATGAACATGGGGAAGACCACGAAGAAGACGAAGACCACGAGGAGCTGGATCCTCATTTGTGGACGTCTCCCTTGCAGATGATGCAGATTGCAAAGAATGTTTGCGATGCTTTGATCGAACAGGATTCCTCAAATGCAGTGACCTACATTGAACGTACCGTGAACTTGATGGAACGTTTGAAAAAGCTGGATGTAGACTTACGTACCTCCATTGAAAAACTTCCCCAGCAGGCAAGAACCTTTATCGTCTTCCATCCATCCTATGGCTACTTCGCCCGTGACTATGGCATGACCCAGCTGACGGTAGAAGTAGATGGAAAGGAACCGAAGCCCCGCGACTTGTTTAACTTGGCAAAGACCGGCAAGGCAAATAACGTCCACATTGTATTTGTGCAGCCTCAGTTCAGCAAGCGTGCCGCAGCAACCATTGCAAAAGAATTGAATGCGATTATCCTGGACACAGATCCGTTGTCCTACGATTACGAAAAGAACATCCGGGCTTTGCTTTCTGCCATTGACCGCAACTCCAAGAATTAAGTATATTCTAAAAACCTATGAACGCCATTGAAATCAAAGATCTTTCTTTCGCCTACGGCAAGACCCCGGTTCTCACCAATGTGAATCTGGAAATCGAGGAAAATGATTTTGTGGCCATCATCGGTCCCAATGGGGGTGGCAAGTCCACCCTGATGCGCCTCATTGTAGGTTTGCTTAAGCCCCAGTCTGGTGAAGTACGCCTCTTTGGGGAAAAGGTTCCCACCAATAAGGTGGCTGTAGGCTATGTCCCTCAGAACACCAACCGAAACATCGAATTTCCCATTACAGTTGGGGAATGCGTGGCCTTGGGTAAAATCGGTCTTTCTACCAAGTCTCCTGAAGTGGCTACGGCATTGGCCAAAGTCCATATGGAAGGTTACCTGGACCGCCGTCTGGGAGAACTTAGCGGTGGCGAACGCCAGCGCGTCCTTATTGCCCGTTCCCTGGTGTGCAATCCCCGCATTCTATTTTTGGATGAACCCAGCAACAATATTGATGCCGCCGGTCAGGAAAACTTGTACAACATGCTGGCCGAATTTAGCGCAAATATGACCATTGTGGTGGTCACTCACGACCTGATGGCTCTTTCTAACCGCGTCAAGAGTATTGTCTGTGTCAATAAGAATGTACATTATCATGAGGGCTCCAGCCTTACCCGCGAAATGATTACCGATGCCTACGGTTGCGAAGTCGACCTGATCGCTCACGGAATTCCTCACCGCGTGTTGGGCAGCCATGATCACTCACACGGGGGTTGCTGTGAACATCATCATGAACATCATCACGAGCATCATTAACTCTTTCAAATTTTTTGACAGGAGTCTTCTTTTACTCATAGCTGTATTTCTAGCTGCCGGTGATGTTTGTGCAATGATGCCCGGTGGATATAAAGATTACCTTAGAGACCAGCAAGCCCTTCTAAGGGAACAACAGGTTCGCGATTCTCTTTGGCTTGCCTTTGGTGATGATTCTACTAGAAAAAGTCTTCCCCAGAAATTGATGGATTCCTCCGAAGCGCCAGTGTGGGGAACCGTCCTTATTTCTTTTGAAAAATCTTATTCATTCTACGAGGTTGGATGCATTGTTGGAGCCGAATTCTGTGATTGGTATGATGGTAACGTTGCACCTTCTTTGAAAAACATCCTACAAGAAGACTATTCTCGTAAAGTCGATAGCCTTCCACTGTTGCCTGAGAATTTGCAACGAATGTACAACGCTGGCATGCGATTGAACGAATTTCCTGCGCCGTACTATTATGTCTATAAATTGGTTTATGATGTTTTCAAAAAATTTGATAGGGAAACAAATGCCTGGGTTGATGTTCCCAAGGATAAACGTAAGGTTCAAAAAACGATTGTCCTTAAATCAGGTGTGGACTTTTCTGTAAATCCTGCACAATTGTATTTTAACAGTTTCTTGTTGCCGGTAAGGCAAGAAAATCTTCCAAGAATTTTCTTTGAAAAAGGCTATTCCGCTCCAGTAGATTCTTCTAGGCTGAATTCTGTTTTGCAAGATTCTGCTTTGGTCTACATTCCCGTTTCCAAATCCCTGGAACTGGATCCCGATGAAGTACCCTACTACAAGTCGGAAATTATCCGGAGTTTGATGAAAAAGGATTTTGCAGCAGTGGAATTCTACCGAACAAAAATTGATTCCTTGTGGCAAAAACCATCCGAGTCAAGACAATATGGAGGCTCATCCTATGAACCTCCTCTAAATACTTGTGAGAGCAATTTCATCGATTTGCTGTCGGGAAATTTCTTCCGTCCGTTGCAGGGGGAAAATATTTGCAATGTAAAAGGTTTTGGTGAAAATCGAAAAACTTTGGACAAGGCTGCGGAATCTGAAAAATTTGGCAGGACCTTGTACACCATGTTGAAGCAGAGTGTCCAAGATGGCTCCTTTGAAATGTCCATGGATAATTTGAATTCTAGCGATCGCGCCTTCTGGAGAATCTATGTCCAGGGAATGATGAATCTGGATAACGAAGAAATGAACCAGCTGGTGGTCTCTCAAATTGATAGTGTTAAGAATTGGAAAGAACGGGATTACCTCTTCAAGAATTATTCCCAGTTCCTTGACTATAACATTATGATACATCTTGGTGTGGGTGGTGGATACACCTATATTCCCGAGGATATGCGTAAATTCTATGATCCGGGCTCGGTGATTCTTTCCACAGAAGTTTGCTCCGATTATCTCTGCTATGGTATAAATCTGTCAGAAATGTCCGGAAAAAAACTGGATGATGAAACTCGGATTAGTACAATGTTCATGAACTTCAATTTGGGCTATCGAGTTTTTACCTTGGATTTCCTGACCAATATCTGGTATGCGGGCTTGCTTCTTAACATGAGTGATGTGTGCAAGGACTCTGAAGAAAAACAGGAATTGCTGAAAGAAGAATACAATGTGGGATTTACCTTGGGTACGACATTGGATTTTTATTTCACCAAAACCCATTTTGAAGAGAACTATGGAATGAATAAAAATGTTCCCACCATATTCCATCATGTGGATGTAAGGATTGGTCTGCGCTTAAGAGTCGGCGTAAATTATTTCTATCTCAAGGATATTGCGAATGTCAAGAGGTTTGTTCCGTACATTGGCGCAGAATTATTGATGCAAATGTATGATGCAAGGCGTACGGATCATAAGGGGAGAACTGTCAAATGAAAAAGATTCTTTTGATTGTACTTCTGTTCGTTATGGCCGTGAATGCCTTTGCCGAAGAGCCTGTGGATTCCTTGTTTGATTACGACAAATATTTGTTGGAAAATGAGGATAACGTTGAACAATATCGCCTTAAGGCGGATTCCGTTAGAGTCAAGGAAAAGTCAAAACTTCCCGAGGGAATTTTCCATTTTGGATTTGATGTGGCGTCAGCATTCTTCACAGGCACTGCTGGCGATAAAATGATACCGCCCTTGATGTATGGGCTTTATTTTTCCTTGTGTGCATCACGCTATTGCATTGATGCGGGTATTTATTCAAACCTGTTCTATTCAAACTACAAAGAAGATATCGAACAGTCCGGGAATGTGTACCCCAAGGAGGCCATTAGCTATACCACGCCTATGGTAGCCTTTATGTACCGTGGACTGACTTTCCCTAATATGAATATGTTCTATTTCTTTGGTTGGCGTCAAACAGCTTTGGAAGTCGATGATAGCAACGAGGAAAAATACGGTATCAAAAAACGTCTTGGCGGCGGTTATTCCAATGCCTTTGCTACAGGAATTGTTCTAGACTTTTTCAAGGATGACACTTATATCCGAGATGGAATAAAATACCATCGTCCGAGTCTCTGGGGTGTTCGTTTTAAGTTGGGCATTGCCCGCGAAGAAAATGAACGAATGGATTTCTCCGGCTTCGCCATCTTCACCTCGTTAGGACTTTTTATTCGAGGCTAACAAAAAAACATCCCGCCTTTCGGCAGGATGTTTTGAGGTTAGGAGGAGAAAAGAAAATTCTTATCGGAGGTCTGCAACGCAGCGGACGTAAAGACCCTTGCTGGCCACTTCGTCGGTACGGTTGATGCTGTGGGCTTCGCTACGGAATTCCCAGGAGCGGCCGGTGTTCTTTTCGACGGAAGAGGCGGACCAGTAGTGACCAGTGGAAGAGCTTTCGCAGTAGCCGTCCCAGCTCTTGCAGCCGCCCTGACCCAGGTCCTTCCAGTCAAGTTTTTCGCGATCCTTCTGGTAGTCGCGCCATTCGCCATCGTTAGGCAGGTGCCAGCCGTTGGGGCAAGCCTTGTTTGCTTCCTGGTGGGTGTAGAAGCGTCCAAACTTCTTGCAGTTGGATTCTTCTTCCATCAGGCACTGGCGAGGAGTTGAAATGCTAAATGCCAAGTTCTTTTTCATCCAGGCCTTGTCGCCGCGGATTTCGATGGAATATTTTTTGCCATCGCGCTTGTCGGTCAAGGTCTTGCCGTCCTGGGAGATGTTCTTGCTCTGCAGGGCCAGCTGGAAAAGTTCTTCTTCGGAAAGGGTAGGAGCGGGCTGTTCCAAGATATCTTGCTTCTGATGAGCAATGTGGGTCTTTGCCTTGGTGGCCTTGACCATCTTGTTTGCACCCATCTTCTTGTGGGGTGCTGCAAAGCTAGCGCCTGCACAAAGGGCGGACACTACCAGTGCGGTGATGATGTTCTTGGACGAAATACCCAACATAATAACCTATTCCTTTGAGGCGCACCTTGTAGACTCAAACCAAGAGTCCTGCGCCATTACTCTTTGAATATATACCGCGGATTTGGAAATTAGTTGTTATAAAATGTTTTCAAAACACAAAAAGTGCGCCAGCGCACCCTGGCATTGCCCACAAGGAGAACTTTTTGTTCCGTTTTTTATGAAGCGTAAGAATTCCGTAACTTACGCCTGTGCCCACCAATGCACCTACCAGAATATCCGTGGGATAATGCTTTCCGGCAGCCACTCTTAGTACGCTTTCAAACCCTGCCAAAGAAAATGCCAATGCTCGTACAAGGCTTGTGTTTGCTGAGTTCGGGTAGATATAGTCAAACCATTCCGAGGTGAAAACCGCTACCGTAAATGCGGCTGATGCGTGGCCCGAAAAGAAGGATCCGTAGGCCTCTCCTTTGGCGTTTTCTGCTGCGTTTTTACCCTTTTCGCTTTGGGAATAAACATAAGGGCGGGGCCAAACTTCAAGGGCGCGAGTTGCCAGGTTTATTCCATTTTGGAATAATATGGATTGGACGAACATTAAGGTGAATGTTCCGAATTCCGTGCCGTTGGAAGCCCCTGTGTACCAGGCGATTCCGCCGATGGCCAGGGGTGCGATTGCTAAAGCGGACCCGATATGGCTCATGGTCTGGGCAGTTTCACTGTAGGTTCCTAGGACTCTGCGGTCCCAGGGGAGAAAATCTTTTTTTGTTCGCAGGTCGGCAGGATCCTTGATTTCCATCTGGTTGTACAGGTAGGTTCCAAGGCCGCTGGCGGCAAGGGCTGTGACAGAAAGTGTAATGTCTAGGGGGAGGGAAAGCTGGTACTCGTCTCGGGCATGGGCCGTGGATGCGCTGCAATACAGGGCAAATAAGGCGCAAAGGGCCAGAGTTCGGAATGTTACGGGGCATTTCACCATATTCTTAAACTAAAAAAATTATATTAGGGTCATAACTTCCTTCGGAGTTTTTGTGGCAAATACGAATTACACTCGCGAACCTATTGTTCCTAGCATGGATCTTTTTGGAACCATTTCCGATGAAATGCGTCTCAAGATCTTGTTGCTTTTGGACCAGGCTGAATTTACCGTCAACGAAATCAAGGATATTCTGGACATTCACCAGAGTAATGCCAGCCGCCACCTGGCCAAGCTTTCCTCCTGCAACTTGCTGAAGGACCGTCGCGACGGAATCAAGGCCTACTACCGCTTGAGCGAGGAACTTTACCTGAGCAATCGCATGCTTTCCATGATCCGCGAAGCCTATGAGGAACTTCCCGATAAGGAAATCTTGAAGTGCCGTGCGGCTCAGGTTCTGGAAGAACGTTCTGACAAGACCAAGAACCAGATTCACAAGCTGGACCAGGCCGGAGGAAGCCTCAAGGCTCAGATCAGCTTGTTCAGTAAGCTGATGCATCCCTTTGAAAACGCGGTGGACGTGGGCTGCGGCGAAGGGGGAGACTTGTCCCTGATGCTTTGCAGTCGCTGCAAGCACGTGACATCGTTGGACTACGATCCCAAGGTCATTAGTGGTTTCCAGAAGATCCTTAAGCAGCGTAACATCCAGAATGTGTCCCCCAAGGTGGCGGACATGGTGAAGACTGGCCTGCCGGACGACTTCGCAGATCTGGTTTTGATGAGCCAGGTGCTGCATCACGCCATGGACCCTCGACTTGCCTTGAAGGAAGCGGTACGAATCCTGAAACCGGGTGGCGTTCTTGCACTGCTGGATCTTGCTCAGCACAAGGAGGAATCCTTTAGAACGACTCATGGTCATATTTGGCTTGGTTTTGATCGTTCTCAGCTGGAATTCTTCGTCAAGGAACTGAACTGTCAGGTTCTGGAAAGTGAAATCATCCCCAGTGAAAACGAAGTGGACAAGAAATTGCCTGTGATTTGCATGATTTTAACGAAAAATCCCTAAAAAGTGTGATTTTTAAACAGGCCGACTTGCTTTTTTTTGAAAAATCAAATATCTTATGGAAAAAGAAAAATCTAAGGAGCTCAATATGGGAAGAATCATTAAGTATGCTGCAATCATCGCCGCTTGCGTTATCTCTGCTTTTGGTGTTTATTGCCTCATGAAGACCACCGTTACCGACGAAAACACCGTCGACTAATAGATAGGTCTTGCAAATTGCTTTTCGAACGCCTCGTTTCCAACGAGGTGTTTTTTTGCTTTACTAAATTATCCTGCATGAAGATTTTTGAAAAGAAACCAGCCTTCTTCGCGGCTGCTGCCGCCGTTTTCTTTGCCATCTTGATGGTGGTGTTCCGTGGTTTTGCCTTTGATGAAAGTCAGCTGATGCTTAATAGCGACCAGCTGAACGGTATCGGCAGCCGAATCTTACGTACCTTTAACGCAGTTCTTACAGAATGGGACGATAGCCGCCTAGGTGGCGTGCCTACCATCGACGCCCTCTTTGCCGATGCCTATCACCCTCTGGTCTGGGTGCAGTTCCTGATGGATCCGGTTCGTGCTGTGGGCTTCAAGTTTATTCTGACGGTGTGGGTTGCTTTCATGAGTGCAATGGCCCTTGCTTGGAACCTCACCGGGAATAAGTGGTGGGCTGGTCTTCTGGGTATGCTTTACGCTCTTTCTCCGGAATTTTTCACCTACATCTATGGTGGTCACGATGGCAAGATGATGGTGTTCGCCATTGCGCCGCTGGCCTTGCTTGCTATCCGTAAAGTGGTTCGCGGTGGCAGTATTCCTTACATGATTCTTTTGGCACTGAGTGTTGCCTGGATGATTCTTGGCTCTCACCTGCAGTTGACCTACTTGTTCCTCTGGGGCGCAGGGCTTTACACTCTTTACGAAGTGGCATTCCATTGTGATGGTCTAAAAACCCGTGGCAAACGCATTGGTCTTGCTGCCATCGGTTTGGCTTTTGGCTTGGCACTTTCTTGCTTCCAGCTTATTCCTCCCTATCTTTATACCACCACCCAGTCTGTGCGCGGTGACGATAGCCATACTAATTATGGTCATGCTGTCAGCTGGTCCTTGCATCAAGAAGAAATGGCCCAGATTCTTTTGCCGGGTTTTGTTGGTGTTGACGTCTACGAACAGAACGAAAAGACCGGTGACTTGGAAGGCAGTTCCTTTGTGAACGTGACCATGGATGAATATCGTCAGATGGCTTCTGGCGGTGGCTCTCCCTTCTATTGGGGTCACAATGCCTTTAAGCTGGACCACAACAATGCCGGTGCTCTCCTGACTTTCTTGGGTTTCCTCTGCCTTTTCCTTCCGGGTAAGCGTCGCTATGCTGCCTTCTGGGGTATGGGCGCCGTGGTGGCTTTGAGCTACGGTATGGGTGACCATTCGCCCTTGTTCAAACTTTGGTATAACGTGCTCCCCGGTGTCAAGAATTTCCGTGCCCCGGGTATGGCCTTGTTCTGGTTGCCCTTGCTGCTTGTCATGATGGCTGGTCCTGTGCTCAAGGCTTTGACAGCAACGGCCTCCGCTGATAATCCGGAAGAAGCAGCTGCCTTGGAAAAGGACCGTCGCGGCCTCATGCACGGTACTGTCATGTATGTGGTTTTGCTGGTGCTGGCTCTTATTGCCCGCTTTGCCTGGACCACTTTCATTGGCCCTGTTGGACTGGTGGTGATGATTGCTTACGCTGTACTTTGTCTGGGTGTCATGAGCATGGATGACCAGGGTAAAAAGTTCTCTGTGGCAAATCTTGTGGATTCTTACAAGGCAGGATTACCGGGAACCCATCGCGGCGTTCAGGCTTGCGTGTTCTTTGGCTTTGCCTTCTTAGGCGTCATGCTTATGAGTGGTCAGAAGCTTTTGCAGGACCCCATTACCGCGCCCTACTTTAAGCCTTTGAATGAAATTGTCATGAATGCAACTGCAGGCAAGGTAGTTCCTGGCTTTATCCTGATTCTTGTGATCATTGCTGCTACATGGTTTGTATTCAAGTCTAAGCTGAGCGTGGTTGCTAAGGCTGCAGTTCTTGCAGTGATTGCTGGCATTGAGTTGTTCGCTATTAATGGTGCTTTTATCCAGAATGTTTCTGCTGCAGAATATCTACAGCCCAACAATCCTGTGGTCGCTGCGGTAAAGGCTCCTTTCAAGGCGGATTCGTTGAATACACCTCGAGTGCTTTCCTTGTCTCGAAACAAGGCCTTGAGTGGAAACTCTTTCCCCCAGTATCATTTGCGTAATGCCGATGGTATTCATGATAACGAACTTGCTAGCTACCGCGCCTTCCGCGGTGGTCAGCAGGATGCCAATTACCTGATGAATATCAACGATCCTGCTGCAGCTCATCCCTTCTTGGATTTGATGAATGTGGGTGCCATTATTTTCGATGGTCGTCAGGGGACTACTTACATGCCGATTCCTACAGCTATGGGCGAAGCCTATATTTTCGGAGAGGCTGTGGTTATGGATGACGCCTCCGCTATCAAGAGTCTGCAGGAAGGATTTGAATATCGCGAAAAGGTTATTTTGTCTGAAAAGCCTTCCGCAGATTACAAGGGAAGCGTTGCTGCCAATGGCCCCATCCAGGGGTCTACCAAGGTGATCGCAAGCCCCAAGATGGATACCCAGGTGTTTGCTGTTGAAGCAAGCCGTCCTGGCTTCATGGTGGTGGCTGGTAACTATCATCCTTACTGGAAGGCTTACGTCAATGGCGCCGAAGCCAAGGTTTTCAAAGCCTTTGGAACTTTACGCGCAGTTGAAATTCCTGCAGGTAAGTCTGAAGTTCGTATGGAATATCGCAGTGTTCCTTTCCACGCAAGTATCAAGGTCAGCATTGTTGCCTTGATTTTGCTGGTGGCTGCCGGAGCCTACGCCATAGTTCTTGCTAAGCGCAAGAAGTAAATTCAAAAATTTAAGGGAACCCGAAAGGGCTCCCTTTTTTACGTTTTGAGATTAAGGTCTAGTGTCTGTTCCGGGCGGCATCTTGATGTAATAGATGACACAGGGAATGGTGATTCCCAAAAGGTACAACACTTGCATTATATGGTTGCCGACGGTGTTTGCAAAAATGTCGGTTGAAAAAACGTTGTGTAGCGCAAAGAGTACTAAGTCGACGAGTACTCCCAAGAAGACGTATTTAATCAATTGACCCATTGCTAACCTTTGGTTTGTTTTCCTGGCCTTAATTTAGCTTTTCTTTAAAAAAAATCCTTTTTTTGTGCTGTAAAAAAATCTTTGGGCGGAAAACATTGTGATGTATCCCCAAAACTACGGGAATAGATTGGAAAATCGCGTAACTTGTTGAATATCAATGACTTACGTGTTTTAAAATTTGTTAGATTTATAGTATGAATATTCGTATTTCAGCAATTGCACTGTCTCTTTTAATCGGTTCTTCCTTTGCCGCAGACCCTCGCATGGAACAGGGGGCAATTTTTGAGGCTAAGGGTAATTACGAAATGGCACTGGGTGAATACCGCGCCATGCTTGCCGAAGATCCTAAGAACTCTGAAGCCTATTTTGCTGCTGCAGAAGTCCGCGTTAAGATGAAGGACTATAGCGGTGCTCTGGCCAACTACCGCTTGGCATACAAGTTCAATCCCAAGATGAGTGCTGCTTATGAAGGTGCCGCCAAGGTTTACGAAGCTCTTGGTCAGAAGGCTAAGGCTGCCGATGAACGAGCCAAGGATCCCAAGAATCATCCGGAACCTGTGGAGGAAGTTGCTCCTGTAGTTGCTCCTGTGGAGGCATCCTCTGTTGCTGAAGCTCCTGCTGCTCCTGCCGCACCTGCCGCTGAACCTGTAAGGGTTGAACCGGCTCCCGTGGCTGAACCTAAGGTGGAACCTACTAAGGTTGCAGAAGCCCCTAAGGCAGAACCTAAGGTTGAGTCTAAGGCTGTACCTGCTAAGGTGGAAACTCCTGCTGCACCTGCAGAATCTGCTAAGCTTCCGTCCGATCCTTTTGAAAAGGGTAAGGTTCTTTTTGCCGAAAAGAATTTCACTGAAGCGGCTAAGGCTTGGCGTGAAGTTTTGAAGAAGCAGCCGGGTCATGCCGGTGCTTACTTCTATGCCGGTCTAACTCGCTATGAATTGGGCGAAATGGACAAGGCTGAATTTAACTTGAAGAAGGGCTTGGAATATAAGGAAGAAGGCAACGATGCCAATTACTTCCTCTCCCTCATTTATCAGAAGAACAACAAGATTGATCAGGAGCAGAAGTTCCTGGCTGCCTACCTGAAGAAGGCTGCTCCCAGCGCCAAGTATCGCAGGGCCGCAGAAGAACGCTTGGCCTCTATCAAGTCTGCTAAGGCTGAGGCGGAAAAGGCTGCTGCTGAAGCAAAGGCCGCTGCTGCCGAAAAGGTTTCTGCCGCCGAGACTTCTGAACAGAATGTTGCTAAGGTTGATGCCAAGGTTGATGCGGGCAAGGCTAATGCCAAGTCCGAAGCAAAACCTGATGGCAAGGAACAGGCTTCTGAAACAAAGGCTGAGCCCACCGCTGAAGAACTTGCTGCTGCCGAACCTTCTATTGGCAATGCAAACAAATTGTTGACCGCCGGTTCTCACGAGGCTGCTCTGCAAATGTACAAGGCTTTGCTGGATAAGGAACTGAGCCCTGAAGAACGCTACTTCACCATGCTTCAGATGGGTAACATCTATCGCGAACTCCGTGATTTCCATAGCGCTGTAACTCGTTATCGTGAAGTGGTTCAGCAGTTCCCGGATTCCGACTGGGCTACTGAAGCTGAACGCGCCTTGGAAGATGCTGTATGGCTTGAAAAACATGCCAGCGAACTTCCCCGTAAGAAACGCTAAGGTCTGCTTTAGAACTTTGTTCTAAGAATTATAAAAAAGCCTCTTTTTAGGGGGCTTTTTTTGTTTGTATCCAACTTTTATCTTTTTTTGAAATAACCTAAACATTATATTTGGAACGTCTGCTGGTGTGTATGGGTGAAACGGCAGGCGAGGAATGGGTATGAAATACTTTGGAGTGTCTGGCCTTGGATTAAAGGCTGTTGTAGGATTTATTGGAGTAATGGCTGCTGTTGCCCTTGCTGATCCTCCCGCGAATTTCAGTGGATGGGAACTTGTTTTCGAAGACAACTTTGATGGAACTAGCTTGGATAAGTCCAAGTGGAATTCCACTTATAACTGGGGTCCTACCCATAATCATCGTGCCTACTGCGCCCCGGAAAATGTCATCGTGAAGGATGGCAAGCTGATGCTGAAGGGTGAAGCTAAAAAGCATCCCAACGCCAGTGGCAAAACCGCAAAGTTTAATGGTAAGGAAATCCCTGTGGATTACACTTCTGCAGCCATCGATACCAAAGGCCATTTCGAAGTGAAGTACGGCTATATCGAAGGTCGTTTCAAGGCCCCCAAACATAAGGGTACTTGGCCTGCGTTCTGGACTTTGCAAGATGGCTGGCCCCCAGAAATTGATATTCTCGAAATTCCTGCGTCCCGTAAGCAGCACCATTACTATTTGCATTATACAGATCCAAGCTGGTACAATGGACATGGTTCCGCCTGGGATCACGAGGCTTCCTTCGGTGGTCACAAGGATGATAATACCGATCGATCTGCAGATTTCCACACCTACGCAGTGGAATGGGATGAAACCACCTTGAGCTTCTACTTTGACGACAAGAAGTTTGCAAGCTACAATCGTCCGACAGAGATTAAACAGTTGTCCGCCCAGTACATTATCGTGAACTTGGCCATTGGTGGCTGGGCTGGTGACGACATTGAAGTGACCGCCAATAATCCGGCTTACTTTGAAGCAGACTGGGTTCGAGTGTGGAAAGCGAAACCTGCCAAACCCGATACGGTGTTGATTTATAACGAGGCTTTCAAAACTTGTATGCAGCCTAGCGCCGAAAAGAAAATGGTTCTGGGAGACTGCACCAACGAAGCGGCTATTGCTGTAATCAAGCCTCTATCTTCTACCACGATGCGTGTGGACTTTGGCGACCAGACTTTGGAAATGCCTAATGAAACAAAGGATCCTGGCGTGACTGCCGGAGTTTATAGCTGGAATGGAAAGGACCACCAGAAGGTTGTATTTGAAAATCAATTCAGCAACCAGTACCGTCTGAGAATGCTTCACAGCGGTCATTACCTGCGTTCCACATCCGATGGTTCCCGCGTTGTTCAGGACTGGAACGATTCCTGGGAATGGAACCAGAAGTGGCGAATTATCAAGGCTAACGAATACGAGCCTGACGAAACACCCAAGGACAGCGTTCCTGCAGATTCTACGACTGAAGGCTCCGTGCTATCCATTGGTGCTAAGAATTTTCGTGGAGTGGGTAGCGAAACTACAGGTAATGTCTATGGTAGCCGAGTCTACCGTAAGAATGGATTGCTTTATGTTGAATTCGGGACGGGTCGTGATGGCAACGCCAGACGATTCAATCTTAAAGGTGGTATGATTCAATAAGATCCGGAATACTACCTAAAAAGAATAACAAATAAATTACTATGAAAAAAGCCCGCAGATTTGTACTGCGGGCAACTTTTTTTTGCATGGCAAAGATTAAATCACCTGAACCAGCAGGCCCTTCAAGTACTGTCCTTCGGGGAAGGCTGTATTGACGGGATGGTCTGCAGGTTGGCCGAAGCGTTCAATGATTTGAACGCGACGCTTGGCGTCGGCGGCTGCGTCGGCAATGATCTTCTGGAACAAATCCATCTCCATTAGGCCGGAACAGCTGAAGGTGGCCAGCATGCCGCCCTCGGCCAACAGCTTCATGGCCAGCAGGTTGATGTCCTTGTAACCGCGGCAGCCCTTTTGCAGGTTATCTTTGCTTTCCACAAACTTCGGCGGGTCCAGCACGATAAAGTCAAAAGTTTCTGCCTTGTCGCGACACTTGCGCAGGTACTGGAACACGTCGGCCTCAATGTGGGTGGCGTGGGCCGTAGAAAGTTTGTTGCGCATAATGCCTTCCTTGGCAAGCTTCAGGGCGTCCTTGGAAACATCCACCTGGAAAACTTTTTCGCAACCACCGCGCAGGGCGTACAGGCCGAATCCGCCAGTGTAGCAGAAACAGTTCAGCATCTTCTTGCCCTTGGCCAGTTCGCCAACACGACGGCGTGCGTCACGCTGGTCCAGGTAGTAACCGGTCTTGTGGCCGTTCTTCACATCGATGGGGAAGAGAATTCCGTTTTCGTTAATGATCACAGGTTCGTCGGGAACTTCGCCGAACACAACGCCAGTGCGCAATTCCAGACCTTCCTTGCGGCGGACTTCGGAATCGCAACGTTCGTAGATGCCGCGGCAGCCGGTCTTTTCGGCCAGCAGTTCATAAATCACCTTGCGGTTCACTTCGGCACCTGCAGCAAGAATTTCTACGGAGTAGATGTCGGCGTACTTGTCGATAATGCAGCCGGGGATGCCGTCGTTTTCGGCATTGATCAAACGGAAGGCGCATTCCTTGTCGGCAATGTCAAAGCCGCGGCTCTTGCGTGCGGCGATGGCGCGATCAAGAATGTCGCTGAAAAATTCACGGTCAATGTTCTGCTTTTCGCCAAAGGTCCAGAAACGTCCACGAATCTGGGACTTGGGGGAGTAGGCGGCAAGACCCAAAAAATCGCTATGGTAGCTGTAAACTTCAACAACGTCACCTAGCTGCGGGTCGCCTGTGACTTCATCGACTGCACCGCTGAAAATCCATGGGTGGTAACGGAGGGCGGACTTTTCGCGCCCGGCTTTCAATGTAATTGCTTTCATGTGGGACAATATAGAAATCAAGTCCGCTGTCATTGTTAGGGTCGCAAGCTCGATGCAATCGAAGCCGCCTTATTTTGCTATCTTTGTTATTAAGATGTTTGAAACCTTCGTTAGAAAGTATCCTTTTTTTCGTATCATTCCCGCCATTCTCTGCATGGCTGTAATATTCAAGCTTTCCTCCATGACTAATGAGGACTTGCAGGATTTCCCTCACATTTGGGATAAACTGGCTCATTTTGTGGAGTACGGCGGATTGGCGGGGTGTTACTGCCTTTGGTGGGGCCGAAATCTTTGGTTGAAAAAGCCTTGGTTGAGGGTTTTAGTCGTCGTGATTTTGACTGTGGCTTATGGCTGTACCGACGAATTTCATCAGAGCTTTACGGAAGGCCGTGATAGCAGCGCTTTGGATTTGGTGGCCGACGCTGTTGGTGGTCTTATTGGTGCTACGATTTATGCCCTGGTTTGCAGGTTGCTGAACAAGTATAATCCGCTGCCGGATCCCGAAATTATTCGTGACGATGTTGACGAAACTTAGACGTTGATATCCTAGAATTCGCCCAATAAAATGATTTCGCGCTGTAGCTGAATGTTGAATTTTTCAGCTACAGTTTTTTGTACATACTCGCTGAGATTCTTGATGTCCTTTGCTGTTGCCCCACCGGCATTGACGATAAAGTTGGCGTGTACGGTGCTGACTTCGGCGCCCCCCATACGATAGCCCTTGAGGCCGGATTGCTCAATGTAGTAGCCGGGGGCGATTTGCTGGGGCATGCTTTCCGCTCCAACATCAAGGCGTTTAAAAGTGGAGCCGGCGTTAGGCATATTCAGGGGTTGACTTGCTTTGCGCTTCGCCATGCATTCCTGCATTTCTGTTTCCAGAGCGTAGCTGTCCTTGCCTGAAATTTCGACGGCCTCTAATTGGAATGTTGCTGATAAAATAATTTCGGCGGTTTCCGGATCTGTATTCAGTTTCTGGAAAATGCTGTGGCGGTAGCTGAAACCGCATTCATCATTTTTACGAACTCGAATGTTGCCGGCTGCGTCTATGGATTCCACCTCCACGCAGGTCTGACAAATTTCTTGACCATAGGCACCTGCATTCATATAGATGGCTCCGCCCAAACTCCCAGGGATGCCTGCCAACTTGTGAATGCCTGCGAAGCCCAATTTGATGGACTTGCGGGCAAATCCTCCAAGAGGAGTGGCGGCTCCTACTTTAAATTTACCATTGCCTAAATCTGTAACTTGGGAAAAGCCTCGGCCTAGGGTAATCATCACACCGTTAAAGCCTTTGTCTGAAACAAGAAGGTTGGTCCCGTTGCCTAAAATGAACTGAGCGAGCTTCCTTTCCTTGGCAAAATCAAAGGCTTCTATGATCTCGCTCACAGATTCAGCTTTTGCAAAGTAACGTGTAGTTCCTCCTACCTTAAAGGAGGTGTGATTGCTCATAAGTTCATTTTCGAGAATTTCCATAGAATACAATTTAGTTATATATTTTAGAAGCATGACCAACGAAGAGTTGAAACAGTTCAAGGCTTCCATATCCATAACCGCAGTGGCCCAGTCACTGGGGGTTGATGTGGTGCGAGGTCGTTGCCGCTGTTTCTTCCCCCAAAGGCATGTTCACGGGGACCGAACCCCTTCAGTCTCCGTTTCCGAGGAAAGGGGCACCTTCCGGTGCTGGGTTTGCGACGATGTTCGCGGCGATGTGATTTCTTTGATTCAGCTTGTAAAGGATTGTTCCTTTACCGAAGCCTTGGACTGGCTTATGGAACAATACCCCTTCCTAGTTCCCAATGGAAGTCGCCGACCTAACGCCAGCATTTCTCGAACACAATCGTCTGCCACGGCAGTACCCAAGGTTCGTGCCACTGCAATTGTTGAAAATGAACCTCCCGTGGAAGAAAAGAAGGAACTGGTTTCCGAGGATGAACGAAAGAAAATAATTCTTGCGTTCTTAAAGCACTTGGATCCTGTAGATAATACCCCTGCCGCAGCATGGCTTGCTCGTCGTCGCATTTATAAGCCCGTATGGGATAAAATGCTTTTGAGAACCATTACAAACTATGGCGAATTAAACAAGAAACTGCGTGATGAGTTTGGAGAGGAAGTCCTCAAATACGTTGGTCTATACAATGAAAAGGGTAATCTTCGCTACTACAAGTATCCTCTGATTTTTCCGTACTTGGATGCTCAACGCCGTTCTTTCTATTTCCAGGCTCGTGCCATTGAAAGTGGTATTGCACCCAAGGAAATGCTTTTGCGTGGAACAGTTCCTTATCCCTATAATGTTGCTGCCTTGGACGAGAAACCTGGTTGGGTCTATTTGTGCGAAGGTTGTATTGATACCCTGACTTTTTTAGGACAAAAAATCAATGCCGTAGGCATTCCTGGGGTTCGCAGTTTCAAGGTGGAATGGTTGTCGCTGTTTAAAAATAAAAGTGTGGTTCTTTGCCTTGATCATGATGAAGCAGGACGCAGTGGTATGGAGTACATTGGCGGGCTTTTTAAACAGGCTGGAATTCGAAGTGTGATCCTTGGTGAAGGTCTGGAACATTTGCCCACGGCAATGAAAGAAGGCGAGGACATCAACGATTGGTTTGGGGGCAAAAAATAATGGGGAAGGTGAAGCAATTCTTTTCGTGGTTGACGCAGACTCTGGCTGTACGAATTGCAGGTGTCGTCATCAAGTGGATCTATCGGATTATAAACTTCGTAATCCGACAGGCTCTCTTGATTATGATTATCTACTCATTTTTGTTTACGGCGGCTGCTTCTTATCTGTTGTACCGAGCTTTTATCTATGGCTACGAAATCTACGATGGCGTTCAGCAATTGAAGGATGATCAGCCTGAAATGAGCAAGTACATGGAGACCTTCCGAGATTCCAATCCAGATATTCAAATCAAGCACACCTATGTGCCTTTGGATTCCATCAGCCCTTATTTGCGTAAGGCAGTGATTGCCAGTGAAGATGCTGGCTTCTATTTCCATCCGGGATTTGATGTTCGCGCTATTGCTGAAGCTTTGGATGCGAACCAAAATGCAGGTAGAACTAAGTTCGGTGGTTCTACCTTGACTCAGCAGTTGGCCAAGAATCTTTTCTTGAGTAGCGAACGCTCCTTTAATCGTAAATTCAAGGAACTGGCTTATGCCCTGCTTATGGAACGTGAATTAGGCAAGGATCGTATTCTGGAACTTTACTTGAATTATGCCCAGTGGGGCAAGGACATGTTTGGCTGCCAGGAAGCCTGCATGCTTTACTATAAGAAAAGCTGCTCTAAGATCAGCCTAGACCAGGCCATCAACTTGGCGGCAGTTTTAGCAAGCCCAGGTAAGCATCATCCCGGCATGCGCGAAAGCCGCTTTATGCAACAACGCCGCTCGGTTATCTATCAGAACATGTTCCCCAAGAGGGATAGTCTATTGGTGGACTCCTTGAAGCAATTGGTGGCGCCTCCTGCCCAACCCTTATCTACGCTCCCTGTTCAGTCACAGACTGCGGCCCCTGGCAAATCTCAGTCTGCTCCCCCTGCTAAGTCTCAGTCTACAGATGGTGGTAAAGGGAAGCGCACTGCACAAACCAAACGCTAGATACTATATTTTGAACGTCTAAAATTCAACTGTCTAAAAAAGGACAATAACAATGGCAAAGAAAGAATCCAAAAAGAAAGTCGTCCTCGCTTATAGCGGTGGCCTCGATACCTCCATCATCATTCCTTGGCTCAAGGAAAACTACGACTGCGAAGTGATCGCTTTCGCCGCTGACCTCGGTCAGAATGACTTCCCGGATGCAAAGGCTCTGGAACAGAAGGCTCTCGCTACTGGCGCTTCCAAGTGCTACGTCCTGGACCTCAAGAAGGAATTCCTCGAAGACTACGTATGGCCCACCGTCCGCGCTGGTGCCAAGTACGAAAGCACCTACCTCCTGGGTACCTCTTTCGCTCGTCCTCTTATTGCTAAGTATCAGGTTAAGATCGCTGAAAAGGAAGGCGCATACGCTGTTTCCCATGGCGCAACTGGTAAGGGTAACGACCAGGTCCGTTTCGAACTGACCTACGCCGCCATGAACCCGAAGCTTGAAGTTATCGCTCCGTGGAAGGACCCGAAGTGGAATATCCACAGCCGCGAAGACGCTATCGACTACGCTGCAGCCCGTAAGATTCCTCTGAACGGCATCAGCAAGAAGAAGATCTACTCTGAAGACGGTAACCTGTGGCACCTCTCTCACGAAGGTGGCGTCCTGGAATTCCCGGATCAGGAACACAAGTACGACATGCTCAAGCACACCGCTACTTACGAAAAGGCTCCTAACAAGCCGGCTCACGTAACTATCGGTTTCGAAAAGGGTACTCCGGTTTCCATCAACGGCAAGAAGATGGGCGCTGTTGAACTCCTCGAATTCCTGAACAAGATCGGTGGCGAAAATGCTTGCGGTCTCCTGGACATCGTCGAAAACCGTCTCGTGGGCCTCAAGAGCCGCGGCGTTTACGAAACTCCGGGTGGCACCCTCCTGTACAAGGCTCACGAATGCCTGCAGCAGCTGGTCCTCGACAAGGAAACCTTGTTCGAAGCTCAGAAGATGTCTATGACCTACGCTAACCTCGTCTACAATGGCCAGTGGTTCACTCCGTTGCGCCAGGCTATGGACGCCTTCTTCGATGAAGTGAATAGCGTCGTTACCGGTGAAGTTACCCTCAAGCTTTACAAGGGCAACATCATTCCGGCTGGCATCAAGAGCCCGAACTCTCTGTACGACATGGGCCTCGGTGGCTTCACCGACGTCGAAATGTACGACCAGAAGGATGCAACTGGCTTCATCCGCTGCTTCGGCCTGCCCCTCAAGACTCGCGCTCTCTTGCTCGGCAAGAAGACCAACGTGAAGTTCGGCAAGGACGTCAAGCTCCCGAATAAGTAGTAGCGAGGCGAATGCCGCGGAAACAAACTAGTTTGTTTCCATGGCTGAGCCGATGACTACTGCACTACGAAGTAGTGCCAGTAGCAAAGGGAACCCTAGGTTCTCCTCTAAAGAGGACCATGCGCTCTAGACAATAAATTGTCTGAGCTGTCCGCCCTCTGGACTCCCTCCTTGAATCATAAGGAGGCTTGTCCTAAGTCGAATCAGTGGGAAACCCACAGTTAAAAAGTCCTCGGTTATAAGACCGGGGGCTTTTTGTGTTTTTTGCGCGGAGTGGTTCCGTACGAATTTGAAAAAATGGCTTAGAACTGGAATATGTATCCGGCACCCCAGAGGATAGAGGGAACGTCGTGTTTCATGAATCGATAGACGGGGATGCTAATTTGTGTGTAGAAGCCATACATGCTGGCCCACACTTCTCCAGAAATGTCGAGGTTTTCCTTGTAATTGTAGGCGTAAAGGTAGGGTGCATTGTTGGCGTCGTTTAGCGCCTTATGCATGTCGTTTGGAGCTTGGGCGTATTCGTAACCAGATCCGACGCCGACACTTAAATTAAATGGTTGATCCTTAAAAAATTTCCAGAGGAAACTACCTCGGATACCGCACCAAAAGTCCCTGGGGCCATAGTGCATGCCCATTCCCTGTAAACGGAAAGTTAAATTGTTGTAAGAAACTCCGCCTACAATGGCGATGGGAATTTGATTTCGAATTCCGAAACCTGCTTCAAAAGCCAGCGCCTTGGGTCCTTCTCCATGTGCAATTCCGAGTGCAAAAATGACACATGCGGAAAAACTTTTGAATCTACAGACTAACTTCATAAAGAAAAATATAGAATAGAGTCTGAAAATAAGTGAATATTGTCACTAAAAGTCATGTTTCTTTTTTATTTCGTTGACCTTTTTATAAATATTCCTATTTTTCCAGACAAACGCAATTAAAATGACACTTTGTTAAACAAGGAACCAAATATGAAGTTGAAATCTTTCTTTATGGCATGCGCAGCTGCTTGCGCTTTTGCTGCTCCTGCAATGGCAGAAGGTGGTACCTTCGAAGGCGCTCTTCCGGAAAACTGGAAGGCAGATGTTGTTGCTGGTGCTAAGATCAACTGGTACAATTTCAGCAACTGGCAGGCAGGTGGTACTTCTAACTACAACTGGTTGGTTACCTATCACGCAGACATCCAGGGTAACTGGTCCGTTGCCAACTGGCGTAACCTCGTTGATATTGAAATCGGTCAGACTTGGACCGAAGAAATGGGTTGGCGTAAGTCTAACGACAAGCTTTTCTGGGAATCCATGGTTGATTTCAACATGCCGTTTTCCTCTACCATCAAGGCTTATATCGGTAACCGTTTCGAAACTCAGATCATGAACGGATATAACTATGATACCGTTGATGAGGATGGTAGAACTATTGCTAAGGCAGTCTCCAGCTTCATGGATCCGGCTTACGAAACTCAGGTTGCTGGTATCGCTTATATCCCCAATGATAACCTCTCCGCTCGTGGCGGTTTTGCTAACCGCATGACCATTTCCAATGGTTACGGCTTTGCCGACGATCCGGATACCAAGGACAAGGTTGAAACTTTCCGTGACGAACCGGGTCTTGAAGTTGTCTTGGAAGGCAAGTATGCATTCTCTGACGTTGTTAGCTTTAAGAGCCGCTTGTGGGGCTTCACCAACTTCCAGGGTGTAAAGCAGATTGATGGTAAGTGGGAAAACCTCCTTTCCGTGATCCTCACTACTGGTGTTGAACTCCAGGCTGGTTTCGACATGGCTTACGACTTCGATCAGTCCGAAGACGCTCAGTACAAGAGCATGATTCTCTTCGGAGTTACCTGGCGCTGGTTCTAATAGAAACCGCTCGATCCAGAATATGGAACAAAACCTGCGACTGGATCTCGCTCTCGCAAACACGACCGGTTAATACCGGTCGTTTTTTGCTCACGGGAGCCCGAACAGGCTAGAGTCTTTAAAAAAAACACCCTTGGTTTAACCGAGGGTGTTTTTTTTATTCAATATCAAGTAGGTCAGATTCCCAAGAGTCTCTTTTTTTGCGAAGAGCTTCCAATGACTTGTCGTCGGCAAGGCTTTCGTCTCGAGCAAGGATCAGTTCACGGTAGCCGTTCAGAAGTTTTTCTGCCTTAGGGTAGTCTGGCTTTAAGATTTCCAGGTACTTTATAATAGCTTCGTCGGAATAAAGTCGGGCGATGCCTTCGATGCGGTTCTTTATGTAGGCACTGTTATCCCCTGCGGATTTTGCTTCCTGTGCCTTGGTGAACTCCAGGGGAATGATGGAATCCATCCACTGGGCTTCAAGGTTGAAAAGCTCATTGTCCTCGGCAATGGCGTTTTTTTTCTTCACCAGTTCCAACTGTTTGTCCATGTAGGGGCGATAAGTTTCCGCGTCAAAGTCCAGCCCTTGTTCTTTGCCGAAATTTTGCAAATTTTGAATGTTTTTTTCGGTAGGGTTGTTCAAAAGGCATTCCTTGAGTACGGAAAGCTGATCCTTTACGGGAAGTTCCTTGAAATTGTCGTTTCTTGTTCCTGAAGCTTTAAGTCTGAGCCAGAGAGCCCTGAGAATGACTAATGCTATGATAATTGTAAAGGCTGTTGTAAAATTCATGCTCTACTATTTAGCTTTTTGTTCTCAAAATAGGCGGGAATTCATGTAAAAGGTCACGTTTTTTTGTAAAAACCGGTAAATAGGGGCTTTTTTCAAAAAAAGGATTATAAAAAAGGCGAAAAATGGTGTATATTTATGTTGGAATATTTGCAACCTATACTATAGGTGGAGATTGGATTATATGAACGCAAAGAAATTGATGGCCTTGGGATCTCTTATGGGATCTTCGTTGGTCTTTGCTGCAGTTAGCGATATTACTCAGTTGGATATCGTGATTCGTGATTTCAAACCGAATCACTCTGACTTCGAAAATTTTTCCGAAGAATCCGTTAAACACATTAATGATATTTATCAATATAGGTCAAGTTCTGGCTTGGAGATGAAAGCTCAGGGGTACAATGACGTTTGGTTTTCCCTTTACCAGACGTATCACAAGACCTGTGGTAATAAGGAATCTAACTTTGGCGCTATTATCGGTACAGATGGTAAACCCATGATTGCTAACGGTTACTTGCCGGTTTACCTGCAGCAAACTTCTGTTACTATGGAAGCCTTGGAATACGGTGAATGTGCCAACAAGGGCCCAAACAACACCACTATGCGTGGTTATAAGAAGGTTGTTGGCGATGTGAAGGGTTTTGTTTGTCCCAACAATAACGTTGCTTGGTCAAATCCTGTGTATTATACTCCAGGCATGGTTCAGACATACCTGGAATTTGATCCACCTGTTGATGGTGAATACGAAATGTACGATGGTGTGCATATTCGCAAAGCTAATGAAGCCTGTGACAACATGAATTTCGATGATTGGTATCATGATAAGCCAGGAACAAACCTGCGAACCAATACCACCATGGATATTCCTCGTGAAGCAAGCGGCTACTACGTGTACGACTATAACTATAACAATGGTGGCTACTCCCCGCTGGATTCTATTAACCCTCTTAATGGTGAATGGGTAGGTGCGAAGGCTTGCGACCCCACTATTCAGCCCCATGGCGTATGTGAACAGTTTGGTGCGCAGTCTCTGTCCATTTTCTGTCCGCCCTATAACTATCAGTATGCAAGCACCCAGACTGACTATCGTGGTCAAAACACCTCAAAGCTTTGCTCTAGCTGGCTTTACTATGGTGGTCCCCGTAATGTTGATGCCGGTAACGGTGTCAGCGCTGCCATGAATGCCGCGGCAGAACATGGCAGCCTTGGCAAGCAGCACCTGCGTAACTATGCCTTTACCATGATGGGCTATGCTAAGTTCAAGTATAAGGCTGCAAACCAGGTTCCTAAGCCAGAAGTCTTTGAATTTGCTGGTGACGATGACATGTGGATTTTTGTGGACGGTGTGCTGGCTGTGGACCTTGGCGGTACTCACCTTTCTGCTCCGGGTAGCGTGAACATCCAGACTCTGGCTCAGTTTAACCACGGTTGCCATGCTGGCGAACCTCTCTCCTTGTATTCCAACTGTGACGGTGCTTCCGATGCTACTGGTTGGGCTGATGGTACCTGGCACCATTTGCACTTCTTCTATGCTGACCGTCAGACCGATGGTTCTAACATTTACATCCGTTCCTCTCTTGCAGAAGTGGCTCCCTCTCGTTACGGTCAGCCTGCTGTGAACAACGTAACTGTCAAGATGAACGAAGATGGTTCTCAGACCACTAGCTTGCTTTTGAATACAGAACTTAGTGCAGAAACAATGGCTGGCCTGAATAATCCTCTCGCTCCTCAGCCCGCTATTCTCATTATGAGATCTGTTTCTGATGGTATGGGTGGAACCAAGACAGAAGTTTATGGTCTCTACATTACTGAAGCAACCTTCGGTGGTAACAAGGGTGCTAGCGGTATGTTGTACGAAATGAAGGGTGTGCTGAGAGATGCCGCTGGTAATGAAGTTCCGGGTGGTATCAATGGTTCTGATAAGATGGCATTCAATTTCCCGTACAATAAGGATATTTCGACTGACGATGAATTGAAGACTGCTTACTCTGCAACCAGCAAGGGTGCTCTCCTGTGGGAAGAACTTCTCCAGTGGAATACTAAGATGACCTTCGCAATTTCTGGTGCAAAGCCCGTGGTTGGCTTCCCGGATGGCCCCGCTGACTGGGCTGTTGTGAAGTTCGTTGGTTCTAACGAAGTTGTGGTTATACCTCCTGATCCCAATATTGAACGTCCTGACTTTAACCAGAAGCTTGATGAACTGAAGGCTTCTGTCGGCGATGGTGAACTTGGTCTGGATCAGACTGCAGACTTGCTGTTCACTGAGATTCCCGCTGGCGCAAACCCGTTGATGCCCAAGCAGGAAGTTGTGGATCAGTTGAGCACTGCTAATGCTCCTGTTGGTGTCACTACTAAGCGTACTTCTCTGAAGGCTGGTAAGCCCTCTTCTGACGGAGGTCTCTGCTTTGAAGATCCCAGCCATCCTGGCATCGAAAGCTGCCCCAGCTGGTCTTTCCCTGTTGCAGGCCCGACCCTCATCAACGTTCGCGTATACGATCACTTGGGTCACTTTGTAAGCCAGTACCAGCAGAGAATTACAGAGCAAATGCTTCAGAGTGCCCTCGGTGCTAACCCGGAAAACAAAACCTGCGTTGACAATAACGACGTTATGCACCCTGTTTACGGTGATGCTGGCGCTTTGCTCATGACTTTGAAGATGTATCCCATTTCTCAGGAAGGCCGCATGGTTGGTACTGGTTTGTACCTCTACCAGGTGACCTTGGTCCGTGAAGAATACAGTTCCTGCGTTGTAATCAATGGTACTCCTCAGTGGAACGTGCTGGATTACGAACGTAGTGCAACCATGTATCACATCGGCTATCGTCGTCAGAAGAACAAGTAGTCTTCGAAATGTGAAAGTTTAAAAGTCCTCCGGAAACGGAGGGCTTTTTTTGTTTAAAATACGGAGTGGTTGTATGAGACTCGTCTTAGTAATCCCTAGGTTTTTACATGGCTTAGAAAGCTCTGGCCCTAGGTTCTCGAGGCTGGATGCTATTTATCGCAGGGTTCTGCAATAAGGGCGAATGGCTCGGCTGCGGTGATTCTGACCTTTAAACGCGTGCCTAGGGCTAGATCTTCTGCCTGGAAGGCGACAGGTCGGTAGGCGTCGTTGCGAGCGATGAAGGTGCCTTTACGATAGCCCGGCTTTTCAACGGTGACAGTTTCGGTTTGCCCTATCCAGGCTTTGTTGTTTTCGATAGCGATTTGCTGGAAGGCGTTGGCCAGTTCTGCGGAGCGGCTATGCTTGATGGCGTCGGGAACCGAAAGGTTTCTGTCGCCTTCCATGCGGGCGGCTACGGTACCTGGGCGCGGCACGAAGCGGGTGATGTTGCAGACCGTAGGGCGGCTTTCGCGGAGCACTTGAAGTGTGTCGGCAAAATCCTGGTCTGTTTCTCCGGGGAAGCCGACAATCAGGTCTGTACTGAGGGTGAACAGCGGGAAGCGCTTGTTGAATTCCGCGGCAAGGTCAAGGAAGTCCTTGGCGGAGTGCTTACGGTTCATGGCTTGCAAGATGCGTTCACTGCCGCTTTGTACCGGCAGGTGGATGAACTTATAGACTCGATCATCTTGGAAGCATTCCATAAGGGCTTCCTTGTACAGCATCATATGGCGAGGATTTCCCATACCCAGGCGCATGCGGTAATCGCCGGGAACTTCCACAAGAATTTTCTGGACAAGTTCAGCAAGGTTTGATCCAAAGTCAAATCCGTAGCAACCGCAGTCTTGGCCTGTCAACTGAATTTCACAGCAGCCGTCAGAAACCAATTGCCTTACCTGGTTCACAATGGATTCCGTAGAAAAACTTTGAAGACGTCCTTTTACTAGTCGGGTTGAACAGTAGGCGCAGGCGTCAAGGCAACCTTCCTCAATATTGACAATGCCAACTAGAGGGGCTTCGCGAAGAACCGAATCTGTGTCTGTGTTTGAAGAACTTGAAAGATCCAGTAGTTTTGCAATTTCGGAGAGCTTGGTGAACGTGACTTTGGTGTCGGTCCTTGCGATTTCTTGCTGCAAGTCCTTGGGGGCGCATCCTGTAATGTAGATGGCGGCCTTGGGTGAATGTTCCTTGGCTTGCTTCAGCAACTTAATGGCGCTGGCGTTGCCCTTTACGGTACATACGTTCAAGACAAACACATCTACGGAACTTTCGGGAATGACGTTGTTTCCATCCTTGTTAAAAAGGCCGAAGGAAACCTCGTATTCGTTCTGCAGAAGTCGGGCGATTTTTTCGCCTTCACCAAAATTGGCGGCGCATCCTTGACTGATAACTTTTACAACAGGCTTAGACATTGACATCTACAAGCTCGATTTATCTGCTATACCTTTCCAGGGTAATGCCTGGGTAGTAATGCTTCAGAATTTCTTGGAAGCTTTGACCGGCTTGGGCTCTGGCGCGGACGCCCATCTGGCACATGCCAACTCCATGTCCAAATCCGGATCCTGTTACGACCCATTCGTTGTTGACGTGCTTAACTGCGAAAAGCGAAGAGGGGAGGATTGAACCAGCCTTCTTAAAAAGCCAACGGGTCTTGTCTGTGAGCACGTCAAAATGACCCTTGTCAGTTTTCACCCGCAGGGTGAGTATACGTCCACTTCCTAAGGTGTCAATAATGGAGATGTCTTTTATTTTCTTGAAATCGGACCCGTTTCCGCTGGAGAACTTTGCCTTGGTTTCTTTCAAGTTAGACTTGAAAAGGCTTACAATTTCTTTGTCGGAAAATTTGCGTTCCCATTTCATGTAGCTGGATTCGTTACACCAGGGTGTGCCATCGGGGCGCAAGTCCGGACTGCTCTTGAGGTAGGGGAGATTGGGGCGATTCCAGGTGGCGAGAGTCTCCGATTTTCCGCCGCATGTGGAATGGTAGTAGGCGATAATGAAGTCTCCGCTATGCGTCATAACCACGCCAGATGTTGCTTTGATAGCGGCGTCTGTTAGCGGAGTGGATCCTTCGAGACCTTTGTAGACTTGGTCCTTAACGTCGGCGTACACGTCGAATCCCAACGCTTCACGGCTGTTGAAGTGCTTGTAGGCATAGGTTCGTGCTGCTACGGCCTGGGCTTTTAGAGCCTCTATACGAGATGAGTCTAGTTTGCCGATTTCATAAGGCACGGATCCGCGAAGGTATTCTTCTACGTCCAGTGCGTTGATGGCGTCCACTTTGCCTGCGTTGGCGCGGAACAGGACAGAACCTGGGTAGCAGGCTTTTTTCAGCGACTTGCGGTCCTGGGCTACGGCCAGGCAGCTGCCGTCTTCATTGGAAAATTCTCGGGATTCTTCCTGAGTGGATTTTCCCCCTGCCTGAAGCAAAACATTTTTGCCTGCAGCGGTCACTTTAATCTCTTCACCGTTGTACATCAGGAACAGTTCCTTGACGCCAACGAAAATGCCTACGCGGATAGGACGGTTTAATTCCTGCGGAATAGTCTTGATTTGTAGGCCGTCCGCGGTTTCCCCGATGGAAAGGTCAGGAACTGCGACGGGAACGAATACATCGGCGGGAATAGCCTCTTCGGCACCCGCGGTACTGTCTGCTGTAGTGCTTGCTTCGATAGGTGCAAACTGAAGGGTTTCCTCTCGTTTAACTTCAGTCTTTGCCACATCCTCAGGCAGGTCAAAGTCGTCTACGGTGCTTTCTGCTTTTGAGGGGGCAGGTACAGAAACAGCCTGCGACTGTGCAAGAGCAAAGTCCGTCAGGCTGTAAATGAGGGCGCAGAGGAATGTCCACCGATTGAACTTCAATGGATATCCCTGCGAAATTAACGCTTGCCCTTGAGCTTGGTCTGGGTGTCCTTGGCCATCTTCTTCAGCTTGGACTGGTTCATGGTACGATCTGCAGTAGAAATCTTATCCACGAACAAGTCGCCACTCAGGTGGTCTACTTCATGCTGGATGCAGCGTCCAAAGAGACCGTCGCAGTTGTGAATTTCCTGGGCTTCGCCGTTGATGTCGAAGAAACGCACGCAGACCTTGTTGGGACGCAGAACGTTGCAGAAAATATCGGGAACAGAAAGGCAGCCTTCATCGTACTCTACGATTTCTGCATCAGGTTCAGCTTCCCATTCCGGGTTGAACATAATGTAGGGGCGAGGTTCTTCTTCGCCAGGAATTGCGGTGTCGATAACGACCAGGCGGATGTTCTTGCCAATCTGGGGGGCGGCAAGGCCACAGCCAGGAGCTTCGTACATGGTTTCCAGCATGTCGCGAGCCAGCTGACGCAATTCGGCGGTAATCTCGGTGATGGGTTCGCACTTCTTGCGAAGCACCGGGTCGCCATAGATTCGGATAGGAAGGATTGCCATATAAAAAATTCCCTAGAATTACTTCTTTTCTTCGGTAGCGGCCGGCTTGGCTTCTGCGTTGAGAACGCGAAGGACTGCTGCCTTTTCGAAGTCAATGAGGGTGGTGGAACCAGTGCGGATGGTAATGGTGGTGGAACCTTCTTCAATGTTGGTTACAACGCCGATGATACCTGCGGTGGTCATGACCTTGTCACCCTTCTTGAGGGCTTTGCGCATTTCTTCCTGCTGCTTCATTTCCTTGTTCTTGGGACGGATGAAGAACAACCACATGACCACGAACATGAGGATCAGGGGGAGGAATCCGCCCAAAGCGCTGGGCTGCTGTTCTGCTGCGGCATCCTGGGCAAAAGCTGCGACGGAAGCAAGGGTAATGAGAAGTGCGGAGAGTTTCATTTGAATAACCTTTTGATAAGGGTTGAAAAATTACGGGTTTAAAATAGCAAATTCTAGATAACCCATTAAACAAGATGCTTGTTTAATAGGGGGAAAATACGATTCAGTTCCAGCATGTCCAGCATTTTTTCGAAATCCCCGTAGAAGAATTCTATGGATTCCAAAGAAACGGTAGGCTCGTTAAAATCTACAGGTGTGGAGGGCGTGATTAAGCCCCGTTGAACCAGAGGCAGGATGGTCATCAAGGTGACGGTCATGCCGTGCATGGCTCGCTTGGCAGTCTTTTTGATGACTTCGGTAGAAACGACACAGGTCCCGTCTTTCAATGGTTCGTGATTGTCCTGAACAGCCTTGGTAATTGCCGTTAGAATCATCTGTTCTGTCATGGAGAGAATGTTGGGCGAGACCTTTTTCTGGAGGGCCCTGTACTGGATTGTTTCGTAAAGCAGGGTAATGACCCGAGGGCTCTCGATGCGGATTTCTCCATTCTGCATTTTCAAAACATCCAGGTTCTGCAGAGATTGCAACAGTTCCAGGATTTCTTCGTTGCCCAGATTGACTAGGGTTTCCACTTCCTTGGAAACTTCTGCCAGTATGATCTTTTGGTTAGGGTTTGATTCCAAATGGGATTTCAACAGAAACAGCAGGGTGGGCAAAGCCATAACTCTGGCGTTCTTTTGGTTGTTCTCTTCGGCAATGTGGTAACGGCCTGTCAAGAACGTGAGGATGGAGCGGAGCCATGTGGGCTCGTTTTCCAAGGATTCGTTCAAGGTGCTATGGGGGATAAGCTGGACAACGGAATCTTCCACAGCCTTGATTGTTTCTGCGCAGGGGGCTCCTTCTAGAAGGGATAGCTCCCCAATCAATGAACCGGGGCCATAGGTAGTTTGCTTGCTTGACTTTGTGGTGGTTCCTCTGAGAATACCGTCCTTCACAATGTAAAGATCGTTGCAGGAATCCCCTTCCTTAAATAAGTATTGACCTTCATTCAAGTGCATTACAGTACCCCCCTGATGTTGGTCTCGTATCGCAGAGCGCAGAGGAAGTAGTTTACTTTGTATGCATCGACGATGAAGTTGTCTTCATCGACAGGCTTGAACCAGCCCAGTTTTACCAGGTGGATCCATTCACTGACATCGGCCTTGGGATCGTTTTGCTTTACGAAGGCTAGCCAGGAAGGGCCGCTCTTTTGGATGCCATCGCCCATGGTAGTGAGCAATGCAAGAACTTTTTTCTGGTATAGAGTCAGCTTGTAGGGTGCAAATGTTTCACCGTTTTCAAGGCAGTTCAAGAAGTCGACGAAAATCTTCAGTAGGAATGCGTCGGGAATCTTGCATACTACGCGGCCATCTTTTTTTGTGAGGCTCAGCAGGTGGCGGCGGATCAGGGATTTGAAATCCTCTTGTACGGTAGTCGACGGCAAACGAGTCAACCAGCAGTATTCCTGGATGAGGTCCGTTAGGAAAAGTTCTGTTTTTGCTGGTTTATGACTGCAGTATTCAGCCAAACTTTTTAACGTACTTTGCACGTTGCTTTGACGGGCGGCGTACTTCAGGTTTCGCGTCTTTGCTGAAAGCCTTTTGATTACTGCTAGCAGCCAGACTGGCAAGCGTTGCAGTTCGGACTCCATGCATTCTTCATTCACGATTGTAATAGAGGATTCCTTGGTGGCCACCAACTCATGGTGGAAGGGTTCACGTTCCAGCAGGGCGGCCACGCCAACGAGGTCGCCTGGATTCATGGTGAAGATGATTTCGTTTGGGTTGTCCTTGTTGCGAGCTGCCAGCTCCCCGTCGTTAAGAATGACGATACTCCGTTCTTCGCTATCGGGAGTATAAACAACAAATCCCGCCTTCACGTTTACACGGTTGGGCGGGATTATTTGTTGCCGGGAATTCCCCATTTTCATGGTTGAATAACCGAGAGTAAGACCTGGATTACTGACGTTCGTCGATACGAGCAGCCTTACCGCGGAGGTCGCGCATGTAGTAAATGCGAGACTGACGAACCTTACCCGGGCGATCCAGGAGGATGTTGTCGATACGCGGAGAGTTCACCGGGAAGATACGTTCAACGGCAACGTTGCCGGACATCTTACGAACGGTGATGGTCTTGGAAATGCCAGAGTTCTTAACCTGAATGATAACGCCCTTGAACGGCTGGATACGTTCCTTGGTGCCTTCAATAACCTTAACGTTCACGGTGACGGTGTCGCCAGCGCGGAATTCGGGAAGGTCGGTCTTTACGTTTTCATTCTGGATTGCTTCGATATTCAGGGACATAATGTACCTCAGTTAATTATTTGATGCCAAATTTAGTATCTCTTTCGAGATTTTTAAAGATGTCTGGACGCCTTTCTTCTGTTCTTTTCAACGATTCTTGACGTCTCCAGGCTGCAATATTCTTGTGATGCCCCGAAAGGAGCACTTCAGGAACCTTTTTTCCCTCAAAAACCTCTGGTCGAGTGTAGACCGGCCACCCCAGTACGCCCTGGGCGAAGGAGTCGGTTTCGCCGGATTCTTTGTTTCCAAGAGCTCCGTCGATGAGTCGGACTACCGCATCGGTCACCAGCATGGCGGGCAATTCGCCACCGCTGACGACGAAGTCGCCGATGGAAATCTCCAAATCCACTTCGGACTGGCGTATGCGGTCGTCGATGCCCTTGTAGTGCCCGCAGATTAGGACCAGGTGATTTTCCTTGGAAAGTTCCTTGGCCATCTTGTGGGTAAAGGGGACGCCGTCTGCAGTCAAGTAAATGACCTTGCCGCCATCTTCCTTAACGCCCGTGCTGCGAATGGCGTTTGCCAGAGGTTCTGGTCTAATGACCATGCCCGGCTCGCCTCCGTAGGGGACGTCGTCTACCTGACCGTAGTCGTTGATCGCGAAATCGCGAAGGTAGACGGTGTTGAATTCCATCAGGCCCTTATTCTGAGCACGGCCCATGATTGAAGTCTTCATGGGGGTGAACATTTCCGGAAAGATGGTGATGCAATCGATCTTCATCGAAAACTCACTTTTCTCCGGGGCACATGCTCTTCAGGTAGTCTGCATCGCATGTGATGAACTGTTCTTCCTCGTCGATTTCCAAAATGCAGTCGTCGACCCAGGGTGCCAGAATAGTCTGAGCGGAAAATTCTTTCTGGAATTCCAGATCGAATTTTATCTGGAAGGCGTAGACGGTGGGGAGCTCTTGAACTTCAATCACTTCGCCAATGTCGCGGCCATCTTCCAGTTTGACACGGAATCCTTCCAAGTCGTCTATGTAGTACTCACCTTCGGGGGCGGGTAGGCGTTCAGATTCGGGAATCATGATATCGCCGTTGACGAAATGAGTCAGGGATTCTGGTGTGTCGTACCCCTTGAATTTAAGTAGCCACAAGTTGTTTGCCAGCCTGGAATCTTCCACTGTCAGTTTAACCAGTTCGCTATTGGTCTTTTTTAGCATCACATCCTTGAGCTTCTCGTGACGGGTAAGGTCGTGAGTCAAAGGCATCGCCTTGATGTAGCCTTTCACACCATGGGTGCGCATCAGCTGACAAACGGTGATAAACTCTTCTTGTGCTTCGGATTCAGACATTAAAGACGTGGGTGGGAATCTGACTACTGTATAACGGAAAAGCGAATACAGTTTATGAAAGGTGGTTACAAAGGGGCTTGGAGTTTTTAACTCCCTTTAAAAAAGACCCGTGCCAGCGTTTTCAAAGGCACGGGACTCTTCTAAAAAGCTTGGATTAAGCTTCGGCAGGTGCTTCTGCGGGAGCTTCAGCAGCGGCAGCAGCTTCTGCAGCAGCGGCTTCCTTAGCAGCCTTTTCTGCTTCGATCTTGGCGAGAGCCTTAGGACCGAGCTTTGCCTTCTTAGCCTTAGGAGCCTTGGGAGCAGCAACCTTACCTTCGATAGAACGGCCAGCCTTCATTTCGTGGAAGAGTTCCATGATGCCAGCCTGCTTCATGAGGCTACGGACGGTGTCAGAGGGCTGAGCACCGGTGGAGAGCCACTTGAGAGCCTTTTCCTGATCGAACTTGATTTCAGGATTCTTGGTGTTGGGGTTGTAGAAACCGACCTGTTCGATAAAGCTATCGTCGCGTGCCTTACGGCTGTCGATAACGACTACGCGGTAGATCGGGTTGTGACGCTTACCAAAGCGAGAAAGACGGATAGCGGTTGCCATTTTTGACCTCTTTTTTGCCTCTTAGGAGGCTGTTTAAATGTATCCCGGAAACCGGGTTTATTCTGTTTTGTTGCCAAATGTAAAAATTTAATCTTGTGTGTAAAGGGCAGTTATGTAAAATTTTTCCGTTGTTTACATATAAAGTAATAAAATAGATTGGCAAAAATGTACCGAAAACGCTGATTTTTGCTTAATTTCGCCACTTTTGTCAGTTCTTTTCAAAGCTAGTCTTTTTCCTCTCTTAGGAATTCGATCTGACGTTTTTTCACTTGTTTCTTATAAAAAACGCCATATTCCAATGGAAAATATTGTCTAGGGTAATATTCCAAAGACGAGTAGTCGTAGATTTTTTGTCAATGAAACCTTGTTTCACCCTTGTGTTTTCACTCACATAAAGACCTACTTTATGAATGTGAGCGGGTGGTGCCGCTAGAAACTTTAAAACGAGGTTTTGGATTATGGAAAAGAATTCTGTTAAGCTGTTTGCCCCTATTGTGGAACGCATCTGGAGCGTTGTTGTGGTAGCTGGCTTCTGCACTTATATCATCCTTGCATAAGCCATAGAAATCCTCTTGAAACCCCTGAAGAATTTGGTGGTTGAAAAAAGGAAGTCGCTAGTTGCGGCTTCCTTTTTCATAATCCTTGGCGCTTCTCTCGCCTTAGTGCTTCTTCTTTTTCTTGTTCTTGTCTTTGGGCGGGGTGTAGTTAGAGCCCACGGGGTTTCCGCCGTTCTGCTTCTTGGCGAAGTCGCCCACCTTCTTGAACATTTCCTTCATGGTCTCATACTGCTTGAGCACTGCGTTCACACGACCGATTTCGGTGCCGGAACCCTTGGCCACGCGGTCCTTGCGGCTGCCGTTCAAAATGCTGGGGTTCTTACGTTCCTTGGGGGTCATGGAGCTGAGCACGGCTTCTACATAGACCAGTTCCTTTTCGTCGATCTGGTCAATGGGGAGCTTGTTCAGACCAGGAATCAGGCTGATGATGCTCTTGATGCTGCCCAGTTTCTTGATGGTGCGGAGCTGGTTCAAGAAATCGTTCAGATCGAAGGTGTTGTTCAGGATCTTCTTCTTAAGGTCCTTGGCATCCTTTTCGTCGATGACCTGCTGGGCCTTTTCCACAAGGGAAACCACGTCGCCCATGCCGAGGATTCGGCTGGCCATACGGTCGGGATGGAACAGGTCGATTTCGTTCAGCTTTTCGCCAACGCCGATAAAGCAGATGGGAACGCCAGTCATCTTCTTGATGGAGAGTGCTGCACCGCCACGGGTGTCGCCATCCATCTTGGAAAGGCAGACGCCGGTGAACTTCAGGCGCTGCCAGAAGGTTTCGGCAACGTTCACGGCTTCCTGACCGATCATGGCGTCGGCAACGAACAGCACTTCGTCGGGGTGCACAGCTTCCTGAGCCTGTTCTAGTTCCTGCATCAATTCTTCGTCGATCTGCAAGCGGCCTGCGGTATCGTAGATTACCAGGTCAAAGCCGTTGTCCTTGGCGTACTGGTAACCGTGCTTGATAATTTCTACAGGATTGCCCTGGCCTTCGTCGTAGACGGGAATGCCGATGGACTTGCCCAGCACCTGCAGCTGCTTGATTGCTGCCGGGCGGTAAACGTCGGCTGCCACCAGCAGGGGCTTGCGCTTCTTCTTGGTGCGCATCCAGAGGGAAATCTTGCCTGCAAAAGTAGTCTTACCGGAACCCTGGAGACCCACCATCATGATGCCCACGGGAGCGGGGGCGTTCAGGTTGATTTCCTTGGTTTCGCCACCCATGACTTCTACAAGTTCGTCGTGGATGATCTTCACAATTTGCTGACCAGGGGTCACGGAAGTCAGGACCTCGGAACCGAGAGCCTTTTCCTTGACGGCCTTCACGAAGTCGCGGGTCACATTGAAGTTAACGTCAGCTTCCAGGAAGGCGCGGCGGACCTCGCGAAGGGATTCCGCAACGTTTTCTTCAGTAAGCTTGCCCTGCCCACGCAGGTTCTTGAGGGTATTTTCTAGAGAATCAGTCAGCTGTGAAAACATAGTGGGGGCAAATATAGCAATTATGAATTACGATTTATGAGTTACGAGAGGGGTGTGGTGCGGTTTTGCGGGAAGTTCACTTGATACAGTCGTAAACGTTTTTTGAATTGCTGAAGGCTTATTCAGCGCTATAATATTTATATTCTTGTTGAAAAAACGACTAAATAGGAATATTTATGCACAAATCCCTGAAATCTGCTCTTGTTTGCCTGCCCATGTTGGCCTTGGTAAACTGCGCTTCCAGCGAAAACGCTGCTCCCGCTGTTATTTCTACTGCAGGTGGTCCTGCAAGCATGGCTGTGGCATCGGCCAATGCGGCAAGTGTTCCGCCCACCAGTTGCAGCCCCGACGAATTTGAGGAAGTCGGCGGCGCCAACAAGATGACTAACGGCGACATGGAATATGGTGACGGTGGCTGGTACTTGTGGATCAAGGAAGATGGCCGTAAGACAGCCAAGGTCGAAAGCAAGATTGGTGCTCCGGGCATTGGTGTGAACTGCACTAATGGCGCCCAGGTCATCGTAAAGGAATTGCCTGACCCGTGGTGGGGTCTGCAGCTGCAGCCGCCTAAATTCTTGGCGGACTCCTCCTATTACACCTTGTCCTTTGTGGCAAGAGGTAACATGGCTATGAATGCCGTGGTCCAGGGTGGCCCCGATACGGAATACAAGCAGAAGGAAAGTGCTTCCTATGCCTTGACTCCGGAATGGCAGACCTATTCCATGACCTTCCTAGCTGACCAGAAGGGTTACGGCTTGAACAACGTGACTTTCCAGGTGGGTATCCAGAAGGGTTGGATGCAGATTGACAATGTTTCCATTGAAAAGCAGGGTGACTTGGACACCACTTGGTATGCCGAAGCTGACACCCGTATCAATGAAATCCGTAAGACTGACTTTGAAGTGAAGGCAAACCCGGGCGAAGAAGTTTCTGTGAAGCTTGTTCAGCATGATTTCCCCTTCGGTACCGCTCTTGCTTTCTACGGTCCGGACAAGGATAGCACTGAAAAGTGGTATAAGGAAACTGCCAAGAAGTACTTCTGGCACGCTGTTACCGAAAACCAGTTCAAGTGGCCGGAATACGAACGTAAGGAAGGCAAGCCCCTCCGCGATGAAATGGATCGCTACGTGAAGTTCACCCAGGAAAATGGCTGGACTCTCCGCGGTCATGCTCTGTACTGGGCTCACCAGGGATACGGCTTCGACAAGCATTTCTCCAATCCCAACAAGGCTAGCCAGTGCGAAGACTTTGGCAAGAAGCTGAAGGCCCGCATCAATCGCGACCTAAAGGAATACAAGGGCAAGATTGTGGAATACGATGTGTGGAACGAACCGATCCACGAAATGTACACCACCAACCTTTGCGGAATCAACTATCTGGACAGTGCCTTCATCTGGGCTCACGAGGCCGATCCTGAAGCAGTCCTCTACATCAACGACTACCAGGTGGTTGCCGCCGGTGAAACCGACCGTTACATCAGCCTCATCAAGGGTATGCTTGACCGTAAGGTTCCTGTGATGGGTATCGGCGTCCAGTGCCACTTCGGTACTCGCCCCGTTGTCCCTGCCTTGATTCGCGAACGCTTGGATAAGCTTGCTGCTCTTGGCCTTCCCATCAAGGTGACTGAACTTGACTTTGGCGCCTGGGACAAGGGCCTGACAATTTCCGAAGAAGAACAGGCTAGCGAATACGAAAAGGTTCTGCGCACCTTGTTCAGCCATCCGGCAATCAACGGCATTGTGATGTGGGGCTTCTGGGATAACCGTCACTGGGTACAGCGCGGTGGTATCATTCGCGCCGATGGTTCTGAAAAGCCTGCCGCCACAAAGATTTATGACCTGTGGCACAAGGATTGGACCACCGAAGAAACCGTCACTGCCGACGAAAACGGTGTGGCAAAGTTCCTCGGTTTCAAGGGTAAGTACCAGGTGACCGTCGGTGGCCAGACCTCCGAAATGTACGTTAAGTAAACAAAAAATTTCGTTAGAATCGTTTCGATGTGATTTAAGTCCGTTACACGAATGTAACGGACTTTTTTCGTTGACTAGGCACGTTCAAAAGGATATATTCAAGGCGTTAAAAAATCCTGTTTGTAAAACAAGGGACTGTTTGGATTATGAAAAGAATTTGTTTGTCTGCGCTTTTCGTCGGAGCCCTGTTGGCTGCTTGTTCTGGTTCAACAGAACCGGAAGACAAGATAATTGTAGATGAAAATGGCAACGAGATTCCCGAGTCTGCACTTGATGAAATCCTGGTAACAGACTGGGAGGCTGAGGCTGCAAAGGAAAATGGCCCTACGAAAAAGGTCTTGCCTAAGGTGACTCTGCCGCCTGCTGGTTTTTATAAGTCCGTCGATATTGCTGTACCGACTCCGACTGTTGAGGGCGGGGTGGTTCGTTGCACTTTTGGTGGTGAAGAACCTACTCTGGAAACTGCCGAAATGACTGCTCCTGTAACGGTGGATTCTTCCACGGTTGTCCGTTGTGTAGAATTTCTACAGGATTCCATAGTGGCAAGCGCTACCGAAACCTATCTCATTGACGAATCTGTTTCTATGCCGGTGGTTGCCGTAACTGTGCCGCCCTGGTACTACAAGGACATTCTTAAGGCCGAACCTTGCAAACCGGACCCTTGCTCTAATGCAAAGTTCTGGCTCGATACTGCAGTTGTCGCTCATGTGGAATATTTCCCCAACGGCAGTTCCTCTGTTTCTAAGGCTTTTGAAATCGATGCTGAAGCATCTATTATGGGCGGCTATAGTCGTAACCAGAAAAAGAAGTCCGTATCTATCAATATGAAGAAGAAACTTCAGAAGGGTCACTTTAGGTATCCTCTGTTTGAAACTCGCCCTTATCAGAAAAAGTTCAAGGGCTTTATTCTTCGTAACAACGGCAACCGCTTCGTAAGTGACTACCTGGAAGACGCCATGGGCACAAGCCTTCTGGAAGGTACTCAGGTGGATTACCAGCGTTCCCGACAGGTGGTGGTTTTCTATAATGGCAAGTACTACGGCATTCACGATATGCGTGAAAAACTGAATGAACATTTTGTAGAAACCAACTATGGTATTGATGCCGAAGCTGTGGATTTTGTTAAGCATACTAACAAAACCATCGATGTTAGCGGTGGAACTTCCGACGACTACATTGATCTGTTGAACTTCATTTCTTCCAACGATTTTAGCGAAGAAAATAGCGAAGCCTATAAGACGGTCAAGTCCCGTGTCAATATGCAGAGTTTGATGGAATACCTGGCTGCCGAAATTTACTACCACAACGGCGACTGGCCCGACAATAACCTGCGCGCCTGGCGTTCTGGAACACAGAAATGGAAGTTTGTGGCTTTCGACCTGGACCATGGCTTTGACTGGGAATGGAAAGTAGATGGTTTTCGCCAGAGCACCGATATGTTTGAGTGGCTCAAGACGGGTGGTATAACGACTGGTTCTTGCTACAAGAGCGATGATCCCCTTTGCTTCCACAATGTGTTTGTGAAGTTGAATGTAAATCCTGAATTTAGGCGTGCATTCCTTAACAGAGCCTCCATTCTGTACACGACCTACGTGAACTTCGCGAAGGTGACGGAGGCAACGGACCGTATTGCTGCTTCTATTCCCAAGGCAGAATCCGAACGTGATATGAAAAAATTCAACCGCGAAGATCTTTATTACAAGAATTCTTGCGGTAAGGGATTCTCTGTTTCTGGAAGCTGCCTGAAGGAATGGTCCGAAGATCGCGATGGAGCTGTGCGCTTGGAATTCCGTAAGGAATACGGTGTGACCGACGATATTCCTGTTGCCTTTAATGTGGTTGGCGATGGACAGATTCTTCTTGATGAAATGCCGTTGCCTTCTAGGAATTACATGGGCGGTTTCTTTGGTGGAAATATTATGATGTTGACTGCCAAGGGCGACGCAAAGTTTGTCAGCTGGGAAGACGGTTCCACCGAAAATCCAAGGTTTGTTCTGCCGGAAGCTGGTTCAATTTATACCGCAACCTTCGAACAGCCTGTTCCTGAACTTTAGTTTCTTTTTTTTGCTATTTTATCGCCCGCATAGGTAGGGTGATTGTGGTTGAAAAAGAATTAGAAGAACGTCAAATAGAAAGTAGCCTGCGGACAAAAAAAAACCGTAAGAATGGAGATATCCGCGACGTGATCGTCGTGGCTCTTCCCATGTTGCTTTCCATGTCCTTCGACACGCTGATGACTTTCGTTGACCGATTGTTCCTGAGTAAGCTTGGACCTGCGGAAATGAATGCCAGCCTGAGTGCCGGCGGCATGAACATGGTTCTCACAACGTTCTTTACCGGCATGATCAGCTATACCACTGCCATGGTGGCTCAACGTTTTGGAGCCGGCAAGAAGAATGAGTGTGCCAGCGTATTTATGCAGGCGGTGTACCTTTCCATAGCTTGCGTGCCCTTCCTTTACTTGACCATACCTCTGGGGCATTTCATTTTTGAGCATCAGGGCGTCGCCGCCGACCAGTTGGTCCATCAGAACACTTACTTCAATATTTTGATGCTTGGTGGGGTAGTGTCCCTTGTTCGAAACGCGGCGCCCTGCTTCTTCAGTGGCATTGGCGAGACCAAGATTATCATGAAGGCTGCCTTCGTGGGCATGCTGGTAAACATTGTCTGCAATTATTTCTTGATTTTTGGTGTTGGACCTTTCCTGCGCCTTGGTGTTGCTGGCGCCGCCTACGGAACCGTCATCGGAAACATTGTCTCCACGGCAATGCTCTTTGTGGTCTATTTCAACAGGAAAAATCACCTGCGTTTTGCCACACGTTCCAATTTAAAACTGAATTTTGAACAAACTAAGGAACTGCTGAGGCGAGGGTTGCCTTCCGGTGTGGAAATGTTCCTGAACATGGCCGCCTTCCAGCTGATGATTCTGATATTCCATGGCCTTGGTGCTGAAATGGCGACCGCCGCTTCCGTGATGTTCAACTGGGACATGGTGGCTTATGTTCCCTTGATGGGGCTTGAAGTTGCGTCCACTAGTCTCGTGGGCCGCTATGTGGGGGCGAAGCAGGCGGCTGCAGCTACCCGTTCTACACGGTCTGGGCTTAAGGTGGGCTGGGCCTATTCCTTGATGATCGGTGTGCTGCTGGTTTTCCTGCCTGGCGTTTTGACGGATATTTTCAGGCCGGATGCGACTGCGACGGCGGAAGCCATTGCCATTTTCGAGACCGCTCGCCCCATGAGCATTTTCATGCTGCGGTTCGCTACCATCTATATCTTTGTTGAAGTTCTACTGGTGATTTACTGCGGAGCTCTTCGTGGTGCAGGGGACACTGTCTGGGTCATGATTGCCTGTGGCATTATGAACTGGTTCAATACAGTGGCTCTTTATGTGGCTACCCATGTTCTTGGGGTTCCCGGACATTACGCCTGGATTATTGTGGTGGCAGTCTATGGAACAGCCCCGCTGATTTTCTGGCGTCGCTGGAAGAGTGGCAAGTGGCGTAAGCACGTGCTTGACCAAAAATAATTTGCTAAACCATAGGATTCACTAGGGCAATGCCTTTGCGATTTTTGCGGCAAGTTCCGCATTGTTCAAACGCAGGTGCTTCTGGGCTTCTACGCTTTCGGCGCCCATCTGGTTCTTGACGCTTTTCAGCAGGTAAGGCGTGATGGCCTTGCCCTTGATGTCGTCCCACACGGCTTCCTTCACTGCCTTCTCGATGGCACGGTTCATTTCGCTTGCGTTCACAGCGTACTGCTCGGGAATGGGGTTGGTGACCAGAAGGCCGCCTTCCAGGTTCAGTGCCATCTTGGCATCGAAGGCTTTGGCGATGGTTTCCACGTCATCTACGCGGTAGTCTACGTTGAAATCGCTTTCTCGGGCCATGTAGGCTGGCAGCTTGTCGGTGCCGTAGCCGATGACGGGGATGCTCTTGGTTTCGAGGTATTCCAAGGTCAGGCCCAGGTCCAGGATGGACTTGGCGCCGGAGCAGACGCAGACCACGTTGCTTACGGCCAGTTCTTCCAGGTCGGCGGAGATGTCCATGGAGGTTTCGGCACCGCGATGTACGCCACCGATACCGCCGCCGGCGACCACCTTGATGCCTACCAGGTCTGCAATGAGCATGGTGGCGGCAATGGTCATGACGGCATCTTTCTTCTGGGCAATGAGCATGGGAATGTCTCGGCGGGAAGCCTTGAACAACTGGCCTTGCTTTTTGGCGAATTCCTCGATTTCCTCGTCGGAGAGACCCACCTTGATGCGGCCGTCCTTGATGACGATATGGGCGGGAATGGCGCCAATCTCGCGGACCCTGTTTGCTAGGGTCTTGATTGTGTTGAAGTTTTCGGGGTAGGGGATTCCGTCAAATGCACCGGCTGATTCCAGAGCCACGATGGCGGTACCATTTTCGAGGGCTTTACGGGCGTCTGGTTCAAAATCGATATACTTGATCATGGAAACTCCTTGTTTTCGATGACGGAAAGATAGAAAAAAAGAAAATTTGTTATATTTTCACCCGAAAACTTTAAATTACTCAAAAAGAGGTTAAAAATCATGGGTATCAATTACTTCAATTCCATTCCGCTGCGTCGTCAGCTGGAAGAAATCGGCCACTGCCGTTTCATGGATTCTTCTGAATTTTCTCGCGGTGTAGAAGCCCTCAAGGGCAAGAAGATCGTGTTCGTCGGTTGCGGCGCTCAGGGTCTCCATCAGGGTCTCGACCTGCGTGATAGCGGTCTGGATGTTTCCTACACCCTCCGTCCGGAAGCCATCGCTGAAAAGCGTCAGTCCTGGAAGAACGCTACCGAAAACGGTTTCGCCGTCGGTACCTACGAAGAAATGATCCCCACTGCTGACCTGGTTTGTAACCTCACACCGGATAAGCAGCACCACAACGTGATCCCCGCTGTCATGAAGCTCATGAAGAAGGGCGCAGCTCTCTCCTACAGCCATGGCTTCAACATTGTTGAAGAAGGCCAGCAGATCCGTGAAGACATCACCGTTATCATGGTGGCTCCCAAGGGTCCGGGTTCCGAAGTCCGTTCTGAATACGTTCGCGGTTTCGGTATGCCCTGCTTGATCGCAGTCCACCCCGAAAACGACCCCGAAGGCAAGGGTTGGGACTATGCTAAGGCTTACGCCGCTGGTCTCCACGCTGACCGTCCGGGCGTTCTCGAAAGCTCTTTCGTTGCAGAAGTTAAGTCTGACCTTATGGGCGAACAGACCATCCTCTGCGGTATGCTCCAGACCGGTACCATCCTCTGCTACGACAAGATGGTCAAGGAATTCGGTGTTGAACCGGCATACGCAACCAAGCTCCTCCAGTACGGTTGGGAAACCATTTCCGAAGCTCTGAAGCACGGTGGCATCACCAACATGATGGACCGTCTCTCCAACCCGGCTAAGGTTCGTGCAAACGAACTCTCCGAAAAGATGAAGGTCATCATGCGCGGCCTCTACCAGGAACACCAGGACAACATCATCTCCGGTAAGTTCTCCTCTACCATGATGATCGACTGGGAAGCTGGTGACAAGGACCTCCTCGCTTGGCGTGCAGCTACTGGCGAACTGGACTTCGAAAAGGTTGCAGCTACCGACAAGGCTATCTCCGAACAGGAATACTTCGACCGCGGCGTCCTCATGGTCGCTATGATCAAGGCCGGTGTGGAACTGGCATTCGAAACCATGTGCTCCGTCGGCATCAAGCCCATGAGCGCTTACTACGAATCCCTCCACGAAACTCCGCTCATTGCAAACCTCATCGCTCGTAAGAAGCTGTTCGAAATGAACCGCGTGATCTCCGATACCGCAGAATACGGCTGCTACCTGTTCGCTAACAAGTGCGTGCCTCTGCTGAAGGACTTCATGGCTACTGAAGTCACTAAGGAAGACATCGGCGCAATCTTCGGCGAAGGCAAGTCCACCGCTGTTGATAACGAAGAACTCATCAAGGTCAATGCCAACATCCGTAAGCACCCGGTTGAAGAAATCGGGGCATGGCTCCGCGCTCGCATGTCCGGCATGACTAAGGTTGTCTAAGCTTCGGCTTACGTCGTTCTCGGCCCACTCGCTGTACTAGATGTACAGCTTCGGGGCCTGCGGCCTAGTAATCCTCGCTTATCCAATCTTAGTACCTCGCGTCGTATAATCTTCGCGATACGGCATCATTCGGGGGCTCACGTACAAAAGGTACGCTACGCCCCCTCATTCTTTGTCTCGCTCGTTTCTACGACGCGGGACTTTTTTCTTCGGGGCCTGCGGCCTAGTAATCCTCGCTTATCCAATCTTAGTACCTCGCGTTGTCTAATCTGCGCGATACGGCATCATTCGGGGGCTCACGTACGAATAGTACGCTACGAGCCCTCGCGCCTTGTCTTGCTTGATTATACAACGCTCGTTTGCAGACGAGTTTTTCGCTAGGTTCTACTTAGCGAGTATGAGATCAAGAGGCGTCCCGAGAGGGCGCCTTTTGCTTTTGTTGAATTTCTGTCATTTCTGCATAGCGCTGCTCCAAGTTGGAATATAGGGGCGTAGAATTAGCTTCCGTTGTTGCTGTAAAGAACCTATTTTTCCTTGTATAAGGGGTAAGGTATATTATGTCAAGATTAGAGGCTAAACAGATTTTGGAAATGGTCCCGCAGGCTCTCGAGAATGATGAGTTTGTGGTTTATTTTCAACCTCAATACAATCACTCAAATGGAATGCTCATCGGTTCCGAAGCTCTTGTGCGTTGGATTTCTCCCACGCACGGCTTTATTTCTCCCGCGGAATTTATTCCGGTTCTTGAAGCCAATAATCTTATACCGCAGCTAGATCTTTTTGTATTTGAACGCGTCTGCAAGTTCTTGCGCTATAGTATAGATGAGAATCTTGCCATTGTGCGTATTTCAGTCAATATATCACGCTGCGATATTGCAACGCCCGATTTTATTGATCGCTTGGAAATCATTCGCGAAAAGTATGATGTGCCAACAAAGTTCATTCATGTAGAAATTACGGAATCAGCCGCAGTGGAAGGCGTGCAGGTTGTGATTGATGCCTTTAAGCGTTTTCACTCCCTGGGTTACATTATCGAGATGGATGATTTTGGCAGTGGCTACTCTTCGCTCAATGTCCTTAAGGATATTGAATTCGATGTGCTGAAACTGGACTTGAAGTTCATTGCGGGCACCATCGGAAATAGCCGAGGGGGCACCATCTTAAGCTCAGTGGTCCGCATGGCCAAGTGGCTTAAGCTACCTGTGATTGCTGAAGGTGTTGAAACCTTGGAACAGGCAGATTTCTTGCGCAGTGTGGGCTGCGACTACATTCAGGGGTATCTCTACTCCAAGCCCATCCCCTGTGAGGAATACAAAATCTTGCTGCGTGATTCTAGCATCGGTTCCATTGTTCCTCAGATGTCCCATGATCAGGTGACCGAAGCCGGTAGGTTTTGGAATCCGGATTCCTTGGAAACTATGATTTTCAGTAATCTTGCGGGTCCTGCTGCAATATTTGATTATCATGGTGAGTACGTGGAAATTCTTCGCGTGAATCAGAGGTATTTAAAGGAATTTGGTTCCAAGTATACGGAAAAGGATGTGCTGTCTTCGAATATCCTTGAAAAACTGGAGCCAGATAGCAAGATGGCTTTCCTGGAAACTTTGCATCAGGTCATTAAGGCAAGGGATGAACGGGAATGCGAGGTTTGGGTTAACATCCCTTCTGAAAAATGCGGTATCGATAAAATGTGTATCCACAACACCGTTAGGATGATTGGGGAGAGCAAGGTGAGCCGGTTGTTCTATGTGATGATTCGTGACGTTACTGCAGAAAAACTTATAGGGGAGCTAGCCCGAAGGCTTCCCAATAACAAACTTTAAGTTCAGAAGAGGCTCCCTTTGTGGGAGCTTCTTTTGTTTTAAATGGTTTTACAATTTTTGCAATGTAGGCGGAGCTTTTTCAGTGGGATTTTTCAATAAAAAACCTTGTGAAGGGTGGTTGGGATTTTTATTTTTTGTCCGATAAATTTAATGCATGTGGAGCATATATGTTCAAAGTAGGTTTTGATAACGACGCGTACCTGAGAACGCAGTCCGAGAAGATTGCCGAACGTATTGCAAAGTTCGGTGGAAAGCTTTATCTTGAATTTGGCGGCAAGCTGTTCGACGACCATCACGCAAGCCGCGTATTGCCGGGCTTTGCTCCGGACTCCAAGATCCGTATGCTTGAAAAGCTGAAGGACAAGGCCGAAGTCATTATCGCCGTCAACGCCAACGACATCGAAAAGAACAAGGTCCGTGGCGACTTGGGCATTACCTACGACCAGGACGTTCTCCGCTTGATTGACGCCTTCCGCGGTTACGGTCTTTATGTGAGCAGCGTTGTGCTGACCCGCTGGCAGGACCAGCCCAGCGCCCTTGCCTACCAGAAGAAACTTGAAACTCTTGGCCTCAAGGTCTACCGTCATTATCCCATCGCCGGTTACCCCAACAACATTCCTCTGGTAGTGAGCGACGACGGCTACGGCAAGAACCAGTTTGTTGAAACCTCTCGCGAACTTGTGGTTGTTACTGCTCCGGGTCCGGGAAGTGGAAAGATGGCTGTGTGCCTTTCCCAGATTTATCACGAAAATACCCGTGGCGTCAAGGCCGGTTACGCCAAGTTCGAAACATTCCCCATCTGGAACATTCCTCTGAAGCACCCGGTGAACTTGGCTTACGAAGCTGCCACTGCAGACTTGAACGACGTGAACATGATCGACCCGTTCCATCTGGAAGCCTACGGCAAGACCACCATCAACTACAACCGTGACGTTGAAGTGTTCCCCGTGCTGAATGCTCTGTTCACCCGCATCCTTGGCGAGTCCCCGTACAAGAGCCCCACCGACATGGGCGTGAACATGGCCGGTAACTGCATTGTCGATGACGAAGCCGTCAGCGAGGCTGCTAAGCAGGAAATCATCCGCCGCTACTTCAACACTCTTTGCGATGTCCGTAAGGGCAACGCCGACAAGGACCAGGTTTACAAGCAGCAGCTGGTCATGGAACAGGCTCATGTGAGCGTGGAAGATCGCCCCGTTGTAGCAGCCGCTCTCAAGCGCTCCGAAGAAACCAACGGCCCCGCAGTGGCTATCGAACTTCAGGATGGTGCCGTGATCGCTGCAAAGACTTCTTCTTTGCTGGGTGCTTCTTCTGCAATGCTTCTGGATGCCCTCAAGCACTTGGCAGGCATTCCTGATGAAGTCCGTTTGCTTTCTCCCATGGTCATCGAACCTATTCAGTGCCTGAAGACAAAGCAGCTGGGCCACACCAATCCTCGCTTGCACATGGACGAAGTTCTGGTGGCTCTCTCGGTCTGCGCTCTCACCGATTACAACGCAAAGATTGCCTTGGAAAAGCTGCCTGAATTGCGTCACTGCGATGTTCACTCCAGCGTTATCCTGTCCCAGGTTGACGTGGGCGTGTTCCGCCGCCTGGGTGTGAACTTGACCTCTGAACCCAACTATCAGACTTCAAAGTTGTACCACACTTAAAACATCGATTAAGCTGCGATTAGCGGCGTTCTCGTCCCCCTCGCCGTACCGAATGTACGGCTTCGGGGACTGCGGCCTTGCTTCTCTTGCTTAATCTCGTTTTATAGAGACAGCTTCGCTTTACAAGCTGCGGCTAAGCGTCGCGAAGAATCAAAAAGTCCTGGATTTGTTCCGGGGCTTTTTTCGTTACCGTGAATGTTGCAAAAAAAAACGGCCGGCGTAAACCGGTCGTTTTTTAAAGCTTCGTTAGTCTAAAATTACTTAGACTTCTTCGGGGGGTGGGCTGCGATTTTCTTGGTGCCCTTGGCCTTGTCGGCAGCCTTGGCTGCCTTTTCAGCAGCGATGGCTTCCTTTTCTGCGGCTTCGAAAGCAGCCTGCATGTCTTCCAATGCACCAACGGGATCTTCTTCGATGATTTCGGAAGCTTCGTCTACCAGTTCGGCAAATTCGTCGTACCAGTCTGCGAAGATTTCGATTTCAAGATGATCGACACCAGGAACGGTGAGGCGTACGCCGCAGCTTTCGCCGACGCGGTCCATGTACTTTACCATTTCGGGCTTCAGGAGGGTCAGGTCCAGGCCGTCCAGATCTTCCGGTTCCAGCCAGATGCCGTCTTCGTCATCTTCTTCAACCTGTGCAGCTTTCTTGGAAGACTTCTTGTCAGCCTTCTTGTCGTCGCAGCAACCGCACTTGCAATCACCGCAGCAGCAACCGCAGTTGCAGTCGCAGCCATTCATAGCCAGGTATTCTTCATCGTCGATACCGCTGTCGTAGTAGAATTCGTCGTCTTCCAGGTACAGGGTTTCAACAAAGATGGACTTTGCGCCGAGGGTCTTTGCTGCAGCAATGAATTCCTTCAGGTCGCCACCGAAATAACGGGTTGCTTCCATGTCGTCGTTCAGAGCCTGAACGGGAATGGGGAGGAGCTTCTGCTTGGTGAGGTAACCGCAGATTTCGTCGTAAATGGACTTCTGATTCTTTGCCATTGTAAATCTCCTTTTAAACGTGATACTTCTTGAGGCTTTCTGCCTTTTCGTTGATGAGCTTCATGATGCGTTCCACAGCTTCTTCGCCACGGGCGGTATCCTTGACGCTTGTCATGGGCTGGAACAACGGGCTGTTGAACAAGGTTCCCAGAGGAATTGGGTTCTTGCGGCAGAAGGTGATTTCAACGTAGTCACGAGCTGCGCTCTGCAGGTCCTTGGCCTTGGAAGCGTCGCCGGCAACGTATGCCTTGTACAGGTCGGAGAAAATCTTTGCTGCTTCAGGGATGTTACCGGTAGCGGTAATGAGACCCTGGCCACCCATTTCAAGCATGTCGATGAAGAAACCATCTTCGCCAGAAAGAACTGCGAAGTCGTTGTTCTTGGTTTCCTTGATGACGCGAAGAGTGTCTTCGTGGAACTTTTCGCCGATGCGGAAGTCGACAGCCTGCTTGAGACCGATGATGTTCTTGTCTTCGGAAAGGGCGATCAAGGTATCGGGGTGGACGTAGCTAGCGGTACGGCCGGGAACGTTATAGATAATGATCTTGGCGCCGGTTTCGGAGCTCAAGGTGCGGAAATGCTTTTCGATGCCTTCCTGGGACGGGTTGTTGTAGTAACCGGTCACGCAGAGCATGGGAACTTCAGCGATCTTCAGAATTTCTTCGATCATTTCTACGGATTCGCGAGTGCAGTTGGAGCCTGCGCCTGCAATGACAGGTACGCGGCCTGCGACGTAATCCAAGGTGAACTTGATGATATCGAGATGCTGCTTGTGGGTGACGGTTGCGCTCTGACCTGTGGTACCAACCGGGAGAATGCCGGAGACGCCAGAGGCAATGAGGTCGTCGATCATGCGTTCCATCTTCTTGTAGTCGATGGTATTGCGAAGGTTCTTGGGATCATCGTCCATCAGCGGGGTGAACAATGCGGGAAAAACACCAGTAAGTTGAGAAGCTTTAGTAATTTGCATGCCCTAAAAATAGCTAAAAAATGGCAAGAAACGCGAAATATTTCGGTATTTATGTGATGAAATGACTTTTGTTTTGAAAACGTTTTTTTCGAGGTGGTTTTGACATTGCGTGTGAATGTATTACATTGTAAGTGGGGTTTACGTGTAACTTCTTGATGTACAACGAGTTACGTATGTTCTTGATGCGAAGCTGCAAAAATAAGTGTTTTTGACAGGATTTTTGTTGGGTAAATGTTTCCTTTTTTTTTCTAGATTAGTGCGGTCAAAAATTAAACCCACAGGAATCCTCAAAGGAATCATTATGGAAAACATCACTCAGATCTGGAAAAAGATTCAGTCTCCGGAATTCAATCCCTCCACCGACATGAACCTGGTTGAACAGGTGAAGCAGGTCGCTCTGACCTCTCAGGAACCGGCTAAGGTTAGCTTTGGTACTTCTGGCTGGCGTGGCGAAATCGGCTCCGAATTCACTCTGCGTAACCTTCAGGTTGTTGGCGCTGCAATCGTTCGCCTCTACAAGGAAGCCGACGCTGCAATGTTCGAAGCTCTCGGTGTTAAGGACTTCGCTGACCTCCAGAAGCGTGGTGTTGTTGTTGGCCATGACAATCGTTTGCTCGGTCACGAATTCTGCGAAACTGTTGCTGACCAGTTTGCCAAGGCCGGTGTCAAGGTCTACTACGGTGGCGAAATGCCCACTCCGGAATTTTCCGCTGCAATCGAAATGTTGGGCGCAGCCTGCTCCATCAACATGACTCCAAGCCACAACCCCAGCCACTACAACGGCATCAAGTTCAACCCGGCTGACGGCGGTCCTGCAGGTCCGGAAATCACCAACGTGATTACCAAGCTCTCCAACGAAATGATGGCTACTTGGAAGTTTGAACCGGTGGCCAAGGTTGACTGGGAAATTATCGACTCCTTGAAGATCTACAAGGAATTCCTGGTTAAGCAGGGCACCATCAAGTTCAACCGCATCAAGGACTTTATTGCCAAGGGTCGTTTGACTTTGGTTTGTGACCACGTTCACGGTTCTACCCGTCGTCGTCCGGCAGCTCTCCTTGACAATCCGGAATGCCTCATCACTCTTCGCAACGAAGACGACAGCCTCTTTGGCGGCATCGCACCGGAACCGTCTTCCAAGAATCTTGAAAAGGTTCGCGGCGTTCTGGACAAGAGCACCAGCAACTTCCGCCTGGGCGCAATCTTTGACCCGGATGGTGACCGTATCCGCTTCTACGATGGCACCCGCGAAATCGACATGAACCAGTTCGGCGCAATCGCCTTCCACTACATGGCTACCTGGCGCAAGGAACAGGGCGTTGTAGCAAAGTCCGTTGCAACCTCCAACTTCGTGAACATCATTGCTGAAAAGCTTGGCGTTCCTGTGATGGAAACTCCGGTAGGCTTCAAGAACTTCCGCCCCTGGCTCAGCCGTACCGCTAAGGACAAGGCTCTGGTTGCTTTCGAAGAATCCGATGGTATCTCCGGTCTCAACAATACTCTTGAAAAGGACGCTCAGTTCGGTCTTCTCATCGCTCTTGAAATTCTTGCCACTACCGGCAAGAACCTGGGCGAATACCTGGATGACCTGTACAACGAATATGGTCGCTTCTACCCCAGCCGTGCAGGCTTCGAAGTGGACAAGTCTCTCGTTGGCGCTCCTCTCATCGCTAAGGTGAATGCTGTTGCTGAAGCCGCTCAGGTCGGTGCCAAGGTCATGGTCGGTTCTACCGAAAAGACTGTTAAGCAGCTCTTGACTTTGGACGGCGTAAAGATTATTTTCGAAGATGACTCCTGGATGCTGGTGCGCCCGTCCGGTACCGAACCCAAGGTTCGTATCTATACCGAATGCCGCAACCCGGACGAAAAGGATCAGATGTTTGAAGCTGCCAAGGCTTTGTTCTACAAGAACTAATCCAAGGAAATACTAAATGAAGAAGTTACTCGCTTTTTTAATCCTTATCTTTGCAGTAGTCAGCTCTGCACAGAACCTGAAGCCTGAGTTCCAGGCTTTCTCCGGTGCCTTGTTGAAGTTGACTCCGAAAGTGACAAAGGGATTCCATAAGTTCCAATTGACCGTAGATGTGGCGCCCTGGGCTTTCCAGGCCACAGGTGAAGTCATGGCTCCGGGTGGTGACGCTGATGTTCTGATCACGGCTCTGTTCGACGGTGAACTTTACGCGGTTCTTGCTTACGTTCCTTCCAACGCTTCTGGATCCGACGGTAAGGAATATCAAGTGGGTTTCTTCGACATGATGCTTTATTACGAGGAAGAACCGACTCGTATTCGTAACCTCAAGTTCAAATTGCTTCCCCCGGCAAACGACGATTGGGCCAAGGGCATCCTGAAGGATGCTTTGGAATCCGGTTCCCTTTTGGGTAATGTCTGGGGCGGCAAGTATGAGAAGGCTATTACCAGAGCTTCTGCTGATCCCCTGGATAAGAAGAAACTCCTGGCTCTTCAGGGTGGCAAAAAGAAGTCCTCCCTGTCTGATGACGATGGTACAATCTCTCCCAAGAAGCGTCGCGTAGAAGCAGACGAAGAGGAAGTGGTTGAGACCAAGTCTAAAAAGAAGAAGAAAAAGTCTTCTGATGAGGGCGAGGAAGTCGTCTCCAAGAAAAAGAAGAAGAAAAAGGTAGAAGCTGAAGAGGAAGACGAGGACGTCAAGCCTAAGAAGAAAAAGAAGAAAAAAAAACTAGAGAATGAAGATCCTTGCGATGATCCAAGCCTTTCTGCCAAGGAACGTCGCCGTTGCAGGATGAATTAGTCCATTTTTTCCTTTAATCTTCGAAAAATTTTTATCTTTTAACTGTAATTTTATTGAACCTATAAGAGGTAATTTATGTCCGGTCACTCCAAATGGGCCACCACCAAACGTAAGAAGGCCAAGACTGACGTAGCTCGCGCCAAGGCTTGGAACAAGTTGATCAAGGAAATTTCTATCGCTGCTAAGCTTGGCGGCGGCAACCCGGATGCAAACCCCCGTCTCCGTGCCGCAATCATCAAGTCCAAGTCTCAGAGCTTGCCCACCAAGAACATCGAAAGTGCTATTGCCAAGGGTACTGGCGCTAACGGTGGCGCAGACGTTACCGAACCGTTGTACGAAGGCCGCGGTCCTGCAGGCATTGCCATCATGGTGCAGTGCATGACCGACAACAAGGTCCGTACCGTTGCTGAAATCCGTAACATCTTCAACAAGAACGGCGGCGCCATGGGCGAAACCGGTTCCGTTACTTGGGCATTCACCTATAAGGGTATGATTGTTATTGATGCTGAAAAGTATCCTGAAGATCAGGTTATGGACCTGGTTCTTGAAGCTGGCGCAGAAGACATGAGCACCGAAGATGGCGTTCACGAAATTTCCACCTCTCCGGAAGCTTTCGACGCTGTGACTCGCGCTCTTGAAGGTGCAAACATCGAAATGATGAGTGCAGAAATCACCTACGTTGCTAATGATCCGGTTAAGCTGGACCACGACGACGCTCAGAAGCTCCTCAAGCTCATCGACAAGTTCGAAGATCACGACGACGTTCAGGACGTTTACCACAACGCTGAAATCGCCGAAGAAGATATGGACGCTGAGTAACATCTAAAAGCCATAAGGTTTAGAAGGCATCGGTGAAGAACCGATGCTTTTTTTTATATTCTAAAAAAAAATATTTGGGGTCCCTATGAAGAAATTTTCTGCTTTAGTTGCTGTGTTTTCCGTGGTTGTTTCTTTGGTTGGATGTGCTGGTTCTGACAAGCAGGGCCTTCCCAATCATATAGATTTTAATAAAACAGAGGCCGCAGAAGTTGCAATGCATGCGGAGGAATTTAGAGTGATGGATTCCCTTGCTAATGTCGGTCGCCTGTTGGCCTGGCAGGATGGCGTTGCTTGGGTAGCCTCGGATTCCTTGATGGCAGACCTTCCTAAAAGCCAGTTGGAAAATTTAAAAGGCTGGGTTTCCCAAGGCAACCTGAGAGACGGCTTTTGTCTGTTCTACGGAAAGGATTCTTCTGGCTACTACCAGCTGGCTCGATATGATTTTACTCCTCAAGGAATGAATCGTGCCATCGCTCGTACGGAAATTCCTGAGGGTGATTTGATGGAACTTGTTCAAATGAACGATTCGGCCTATCAGTTTTTTAAAAATTCGGGAGAAGCGTTTAACGTTAAATACAACACCTATATTCTCAAGGGCGAGAATGGCTATACGTTTTATGCAATTCCTGGTTCCACTTCTGAGTATGTTATTCTAGGTGGAGCTGCTAAGTTGACCATTGAAGGCGATTCGTGGAAAGTGGAGAACTTGCACAAAAGTCCAATCGCGATGGAATGGAAAAGCATAACCAAGGATACTCGCCATGTTCGAACTTCTTCAATGAGCGATATTCTTAACGAAGCTGATTTTGCACAGTACTACATTTACGAAAAGTCAATGCCTGACCAGTATATCAAAACCCGGAAGTACTTGATTGGTTTGCTTCACGACAACAATGGTAAAATGGCTATTGTGGTTGTAAAATAGAATCGCCCACGCGGTGGCGGTTTATCTGCCCAAGGTTTCGCGGTAGTTGTGGACTGCAGTCTTGTAGCTTGCCACAGCCTTGGAAATGCGTTCTGCGATGTCTTTCTGGCCGGCGTCGCTCATCATGTAGGCTTCGTCTTCTAGGTTGCTGATGAAGCCGATTTCGTAAAGCACTGCGGGCATCAATGCGCCCACCAGGACCATGAAGCCTGCGCCACCTACGCCACCAGCCTGACGACGAATCTTGCCGCCGTCCATGGCCTTAAGCATTTCTTCTGTGAACATGTAGCTGTTCTGCTTGTATTTTTCGAGGCGGGCTTCCAGCTTGAACCATTCGATGGGGGAAAGTTCTTCCTTGGCGTTCTTTTCGCCGTAGAGGGTGGCCACCTTGTTTTCGCGGCGTGCGATGGCCTTGTCTTCTTCACTTTCGGGAGCGCGAAGCACGTAGACGTGGTAACCCTTGATTTGCTTTTTGCGTTCGGGGGTAGCATCTACCGCGTTACAGTGGAGGCTAATGAAAAGGTCGCCGTCCCACTGGTTTGCCAGATTGGCGCGCTGGCCCAGTTCGATAAATACGTCCTTTTCGCGGGTCATCTTGACGTTGAAGCCTTCCTTTTCAAGTTCTTTTTTGAGGAGTTTGCCAACGGTGAGAACGATGTCTTTTTCTTGAGCCTTTGCTCCCAGGGCGCCAGAGTCCTTGCCGCCGTGACCCGGGTCGATAATAATGGTCTTGACTTCGCGGGTGCCTGCGGTTTCGTTCTTGGGCTTGGCTACAGCTACGGCGTCAGCCTTTGCAGAGGAGGAACTTGCTGGCACTACTGCCGGAGTTGTTGTTGGAACTGCTGCAACTTTTGCCGAGGATGAACTTACGGGAGACGTGGCGACTGCTGCTGTTGCTGCGCTAGACACTGGTGTAGCAGACTTACTGTTCACAAATAAATTTGGTACATCGGTTTCTGCAATCCAAATGTGTCCGTCTTTAAGTTCGGGGGCTACACTTAGCTGTACAGACTTTCCGTTGACGCTTGCGTAGGGAAGGCCTAAGGCAAATTTAGCGGTGTCTTTTGCTGAAACAATCTTGAACGTCTTTTGAACAGGATACCAGTGGAAACTTCCGTTTTGATTTTTGGCGATCTGTTCTACGTCTGTCTTTGCCATGGCACCTGCTGTGGCGGGTGCTGCCCAGATGCTTGCAGCACAGGCGAGGCAGAAAAGCAAAAACCAGATGACCTTCTTCATTAGGCTAAACCTTTATTTGTGAGCCTTTGCAGCGCGGGCCATTTCCATCTTGGCGTCGCGTTCCAGAATGGATTGGCGCTTGTCGTGCTGGTCCTTGCCTCGGCAGATTCCCATTTCCAGTTTGGCACGGCGGTTCTTGAAGTAGATCTTCAGGGGAATGAGGGTGCAACCCTTCTGTTCCTTGGCCTTGCGCATCTTCTGGATTTCGTGAACGTGGGCCAGAAGCTTACGGCGCCTTGCAGGGAAATGGTTGAAACGGTTTGCAAAAAGGTATTCGTCAATGTGGGCACCGACCAACCACAGTTCGTCCTTCTCTTCGTCGATGTCGATCCAGGCTTCGCCAATGGTGCACTTGCCATCGCGAATGGACTTGACTTCGGAACCGATGAGCATGATGCCCACCTCGAAGGTTTCATCCACAAAGTAAAGGTGATTGGCCTTTCTGTTCTGGATGACTGGAGTTGCTTGTTCTTTTTTTGCCATTGACGGTTAAACCTTATTTCTTCTTTGCGGCGGGCTTGCGAGAGGCAGGCTTCTTTGTTGCGGATTTTGCGGAAGTCTTGCTTGCTGCGGACTTTGCTGCAGTAGCCTTGCGGGCTGCCTTTGCCTTGGTCTTATCAGCAGCCTTGGGAGACTTTGCTTCTACCAGTTTCTTGGACTCCCAGCCAACCTTCTTCTTTTGAACGTGAGGCACTGCTGCGTCCAGGGCTTCTTGAAGTTCCTTGCAGCCTTCGCCGGTGAATGCAGAAGTGATAATGACTTTTTCGCCATTGTCCTTGAACTGCTTGATGGCTGCATCGATACCCAGGTCGCTCTTATTCAGTGCGATAACGTAGGGCTTCTGAGCAAGCTTCGGATGGAATGCCGCAAGTTCACCCTTGAGAACCGCGAACTGTTCATAGGCGTTATCCAAAAAACCGTCAATTACAAACAAAAGTGTGTGGGTACGTTCAATGTGCTTCAGGAACTGATGGCCAAGGCCCTTGCCTTCGCTGGCGCCTTCCAGAAGACCTGGAATGTCAGCCACCACAAAGCTGTGACCATGCATCTGCACAATGCCAAGAACTGGTTCCAGAGTGGTAAAGGGATAGTCGCCCACCTTAGGACGTCCGCTGGAAATCTTGTTTACCAGGCTGGACTTGCCTGCGTTGGGGAAACCAACCAGACCTACGTCTGCCATAAGCTTCAATTCCAAGTACAGCACGCGCTTTTCGCCGGCTTCGCCAGGCAAGCACTTGCGGGGAGCCTGGTTGGAAGGTGTTGCGAAATGCTGGTTGCCCATACCACCTTTGCCACCGCGGGCAGCGATCCAACGCTGGCCGTCTTCGGTCAGGTCTGCGAGAATACGGCCTTCTTCGTCCTTGACGATAGTGCCGCGAGGAACACTTACGATCAAGTCATCGGCAGATGCGCCCGTGCAGCGTTTTGCGCCACCGGGTTGACCGTTGTGTGCTTTGTACAGGCGGGTGTTACCCATATCCAGCAAGGTGGAATATTGTTCGTTGACTTGGAGGATCACGTGACCGCCACGGCCGCCGTCACCGCCATCGGGGCCGCCCAGGGGTACAAACTTTTCGCGGTGGAAACTGCAGATGCCGTCGCCGCCTTTGCCGGAGCGTACTTCGATTGATTTTTCGTCTAAAAACATAATTCTCCCGTGGAATGGGTGAGGTTGTTACAGACCCAGGGTTTCGTCTAAACCCAGGGCGATGTTCATGTTCTGGATAGCAGCACCGCTGGCGCCCTTACCCAGGTTATCGATAATGGTTGTCACCTGCATAACGTTTTCGTTGCCGAACACCTGGATGCAAGCGTTGTTTGTGCCGTTGCAAATGGTGGGGTTCAGACGACCATTGACCAGAGCCGGAGATTCTGCAGGGGTTGCCTCGTAAGGCATTACCGTCACGAAGTTGGAACCTGCGTAATGGTTCTTCAGGACTTCGGTAAGTTCTGCCGGAGTAACTTTCTTGGTCAGCTGGTTTGCAAAGATGGCAACAGTTACTGCCATGCCCTTGTAGTAGGGGCCAAGCACCGGGTTGAAGAAGGGAGCGTTTTCAAGTTCGCAGTACTTCTTCATTTCGGGCAGATGCTTGTGGGAAAGAGCCAAGGCGTAAGGAGCCGGAGCCATGATGGGGAGGGATTCTCCAGCCTTATGGCTCAGAGCGGATTCTTCTTCGTATTCTGCAATCAGCTTCTTGCCGCCGCCGGAGTAGCCGGTAAGGCTGTAGGCAACAAGGTTAGCGGACTTGGGCAGAAGACCGCTTGCGATCAGCGGATGAACGCCAAGGATAAAACCTGTGGCGTGGCAACCGGGGTTTGCAATGCGCTTTGCTTTGCTGATGGCCTCGCGCTGGGCGGCAGAAAGTTCCGGCATCCCGTAGGTCCAGTCGGGATTCACGCGATGAGCCGTAGATGCATCGATAATGCAGGTGCTGGAGTTGGTGCAGAGGGCTGCACTTTCCATGGCGGCTGCATCGGGCAGGCAAAGGAAGGTTACGTCAGATTCGTTGATCAAACGCTGGCGTTCGTTAACATCCTTGCGCAGTTCCGGATCGATACGGAGAACTTCAATGTCGGTACGCTTTGCCAGTCGGTCGTAAATTTGGAGACCGGTGGTTCCTGCTTCACCATCAACAAAAACTTTGAACATTGCAATATTCCTTCGGAAAATTACTTACCAGCGCCGCAGCACTTCTTGTACTTCTTGCCAGAACCGCAGGGGCACGGATCATTACGGCCAACGTCCGGTTCAGTCTTCTTAACGGTTTCCTGCTTTACAGCACGGCCATCGTAGAAGAACCATGCGCCACCGACCTTGTGGAATTCGCCAAGTTCGTGGTGGTTGCGGGTGATGTTACCCTGCTTGAAGCGAGCGATGAATTCAACCCAGCCGATGTTCTTTTCTTCTTCGGTCTTGGTCTGCTTGATTTCGATGCCCAACCATTCGGATTCGCGGCTCCATGCTTCTACGCTGGGTTCGTCAAAATCGTCACGCTGGGTGGCTTCGAGGGAGTCCTTGAGCCACTTGATTTCGTGCTTGGCGTAAGCAGTGTAGCGGGAACGCATCAAAGCTTCGGGAGAAGCTGCCTGGGCAGTGCCCTTGATGATGGGTTCGCAGCATTCGCAGTATTCCTTACCGGATCCACAGGGACATAAATCAGCCATAATAACCTCGTATTAAGTGTTTAAAATTTTTGGATAAAAGATAGAAAACAATTAATGGTGAATAGTGAAGTGTGAAGAGTGAAGAAAGGAAAATGGGCGATTAACAATGAGCAGTTAACAATGAATAATTAACGATTGTCAGTGAAGGATTGAAAATTTGGGTAGGGCGAATATTGTTTTAAAAAATTGGGTTCCAACGGACCATGATTTTGCAAGATGGAGTCCCAAAACGGGGAAAACGGATGAATGTGAAAAAAGACCTTGGCTTTAACCAAGGTCTTTTTGAAGGCGAGTGCTAACTTTATCTAGAACTTAGCACGAGCTGTCATTACAGGCACTTCTTGAGGAGCCAGAATTCTTCCTTACCGACTCGGCCCGGGAGGCTGCCTACTGCGGGAATGCGTTCGACGATGTCAAAGACACCGTCAAGACGGGCCATCAATTCGCCTTCGCTGGTGCAGTGGGGAGGACCCTGAAGGGTCTTGCCGTTGGCCAGAGGGTACATGAGAGAAATCAGAAGACCGTCGTCTTTCATCATCTTGTAGCAGACTTCAAAAAATTCGTCGCGACGACCCGGATGAATGGCAGAGAAGGTGCAATAATCATACACGATGTCGAACTGCTGGCCACCGCGCTTTGCATCCTTGGGAGAAAGGGTGAAAAGGTCCAAATCCAGGGAGCGCAGATTCTTGTGCTTGCGGCTCAAATGGTCCAGTTCATCTACTGCGGTAGGTGCGAAATCGACGGCCAAAACATCGTGACCGCGCAATGCCCAAGCTTCGGCATCATAGCCAAATCCTGCACCGGGAACAAGGACGGAGCCGGTGGCGGGGCAGGAGGGGTGCTTGAAGAATTCAAGCAGTGCCGGAGTAGCCTTCTTGGCGTTCCAGTAGTCCTTTCCGTCGGCATAGAGATTGTCCCAAAATTCCGGGAGGTTTTGTGTCAACATATACTATTTCCTTTTGTCTCGTCTAATACAAATAGATCTTCTAATGCAAATTAGACTCTTGGGGTTGCATCGGGAAGGCTGTGGCCTCGCTCGAACGCTTCCTGGTTATCTTTGTTTTTCTTATAAGCCAGCTGTCCGCAGGCGGCGAGAATGTCTCGGCCACGGGCGGTGCGAATCGTGATCTGAACCTGTGCTGCACGGACTGCGGCGAGGAATGTGTCTACTTCGTCGGGGGTAGGAGCGTGCAAGTTGGGGTCGTCGCCATCGTTTAGGATGATGGCGTTTACCTTTACGCGGCGAGGAGCGCAAATACGAATGAGCTCCTTGGCAGCCTTAGGCGTGCAGGTGATGTTTTGGATCAGAACGAATTCAAAAGTTACGTAGTTGTCGGTTCGACGGATGTACTCGTCTACCGCTTCCAAAAGTTTTTCGATGGGCCAGAGGTCGTTTACCGGCATCACGGATGAACGGTATTCGTTGTTGGTGCTGTTCAGGCTAATGGCTAGGCAGCAAGGCGTATTGCGGTCCACCAGTTCCTTGATACGGGGGACGACGCCGGAGGTGCTGACAGTCATGCGTTTGGAACCCATATTGAACAACTTCTGGTTATGAAGAGTGCAACAAACGCGGTGCACGTTTTCCAGGTTGTTCAGAGGTTCGCCCATGCCCATGAAGATGATGTTTGTGACCTGGGCAATTTTGCCTTCTTCGTTAAGGATGTTGTTGTCCTTAAGGAACCAGTTCACATTCAGAATTTCTTCCAGGATTTCTCCGGCTTCCAGATTGCGGAAGAAACCCATCTTTGCGGTACGGCAGAACGCGCAGTTCATGGCGCAGCCTACCTGAGTAGAGACGCACACGGAGTAGCGTCCATTGGCCGGAATCATGACGGTTTCAATGTGGTATCCGTCGTAGGTCTCGAACAACCACTTGACGGTACCATCCACAGAGACCATGTGCTGGTCTTCTTTAAGGGAGCGCAGTTCAAACTGCTTTGCCATCTTTTCGCGAAGAGCCGGTGAAATATTCACCATTTCGTCGTAGGTACGGACCTGCTGGCAAAAAAGCCATTTCTGAATCTGGTCTGCACGGAACGGCTTTTCGTCAATTTCACGAAGCCAAGCCTTCAGCTCGTCTTCGTTCAAAGTCTTAATGTTTCTCTGCGTCCATTCCATTTGGGCCAAAGATAGTAAATTTTAAGCTTTTTGTTAAGGGAAAAAATGCTTTGTTGACCCTTGTGCAAAAAACATGTTGTTTTACTTTTTGGCGGAATTTAAGGCGTTTTTCACATAAATTTGCTGTCCGTCCAGGGGCTCGGCGACTAACGTGCTGTTGGCATCGTCGGTATTTTCCCAAAGACTGTAGAGTCTGTCTACCTCTTGAAATAGTTCTGTAAGAGACATGTTGACAGCTGCTGCGAAACTGCTGATGGAAGCAATTGAAGGCAATCTTTTTCCGCTTTCTATTTGCGAAATAAATTGCCTTGTGGTGTTTGAAATGAGCGACAGGTTTGCCTGCGTGAGTCCTCGTTGCTGTCTGCGCGATATGAACACGTGTCTGATCACGTTGTTTAGGGCTTTTTCCTTGTACTCCATTGATCCCCCAGTTTATTTTATCTTCCAAAACATCCTAAACGGGGAACAATTTTACTTAATGAATGTATTATTTTGTGCAAACAACTGTTTGCAAAAATGCGAAACATTTTTTAACAAAAGGCTGAAATTTATCCAAAATTCAAAGAAAAGAATTTGGTAGCAAAAATGAAAGTTGGATGGGCTTGGTGCTTGGTAAATAAAAAGAGTCACGATGTTTCCATCGTGACTCTTTCGTGCGGGTGCCAGGACTCGAACCTGGAGCCTTTTGGTTCGTAGCCAAACGCTCTATCCAGTTGGGCTACATCCGCTCGTTTTGTGTGCCCAAATATAGTTTTCCTTAAAGTTTTGTCAAGGGTGTTTGCCTAAAAAAAATAATTTTTTTTGAAAAATGCATTTTTCACCCTTTTCTCTCCTTTATAGGGGTCCGTGGCTAAAAAGATCAATCCTCGATTTAGCTATCTTTGGGCCAACGATTTTTTTTTAGCGTTATAGAAGATGAACAAGATTAAACCTGTTTTGATGCAAGCCCTGATGACTCTGAAAAGTTGGGTAATCAACAAGAAAGTCCTGATATGGCTAGCTATTCTAATGGCTCCTGTGTTGGCAGCCTTTATCGGTGCCGTGGTAGTCTACAACCATTTTGCCCCAGAACTGCCGTCGCTGTCTCAGCTTGAACAGATCAACCCCAAGCTGGTGACCAAGATCAACGACATGAACGGAGAGGTCGCCCATGAATATTTCGTGGAACGTCGTGAATGGACTCCCTACGATTCTCTCCCCAAAGATGCGATTCACGCGGTGATGGCTACGGAGGACCGTGAGTTTTTCAACCACTGGGGTATGAATGTCTGGGCCATCCCTTCCGCTATCGTGGAAAGTGCACTTTCCGGCAATAAGCTGCGCGGTGCCTCTACCTTGACACAGCAGCTGACCAAGCTTTTGTTCCTAACGCCGGAACGATCCATTTCCCGTAAAATCAAGGAAATGATGACGGCCATTCGAATTGAACAAACCTATACCAAGGAAGAAATCCTTGAGTTCTACATGAACGAAGTATACCTGTCTGGCGGTAACTACGGTTTCCAGGCTGCTGGTAAGTTCTATTTCGGTCGCTCCCTGGATAGCTTGACCATTCCGGAATACGCTGTTTTGGCAGGTATGCTCCAGCGCCCCGAGGCTTATCGCCCGGACCGTCACCCCCAGGCTTCCTTGAAGCGTCGTAACACCGTGCTTTATGCCATGCGCGATGCCGGTTACATCAGTAACGACGACTATCATAAGTACATTGAAATGCCTATCGAACTCGCAAAGAAGGAAGTTAACAATGAATCCGGTTTGTACTTCTACGAAGAAATTCGCAAGTACATGGAAAAGAAGTATGGCGAAAACTCCCTCTATGCCGATGGCGTGACCATCAATAGTACCATTGATCCGTACATCCAGGCTTATGCAGATAGTGTGTCCCGCGTTCAGGTCGAAAAGGTTCGCCGCCGCGTGAAGTACCGCACCACCCGCCGCCTTGGCCTGGTGAAGAAGTACGACATGCCCGAAGACAGCATTGTGGCTCATTTCGATAGTATCTACGCAGATTTCAAGAAGACTTATCTGGCTGCAGATACAAGTTCCAATCTTTTGAAACGTCGTTATCCGGATAGTATCCGTTATCATCATGCAGAAGTGGCCGCTATCTTGATTGAAAATGAAACCGGCGCTATCCGTGCTATGGTGGGTGGCTCCGACTGGAACCAGTCTCGTTGGAACCGCGCAGTCCAGTCCTTGCGTCAGCCGGGCTCCTCCTTCAAACCGATTGTCTATTCTACTGCAATGGACAATGGCGCTAGCCCCTGCGACTCTGTGAACGACTCGCCGGTGACCATTCCCGACCCGGATGATAAGAACCCCAACAAGGTCTGGCGTCCGGCAAACTTCGAACACGACTTCGAAGGTATGATGACTTTGCGTCGTGCACTGTACCGTTCCAAGAACTTGCCTGCAATTTTGACTGCCCAAAAGTACGGTCTGAACAACGTGGTGAACTACGCCCGCAAGTTCGGTATCGTTCGAGCTCCTTTGATGGCTGTGCCCAGCTTGGCTTTGGGTTCCGTGGGTGCAACCTTGATGGAAATGACTTCTGCTTATACGGTGTTCCCCAATGGCGGTAACCGCATTGAACCGTACATGATTGAATCTATTGTCGACAAGCATGGTGAAGTGATTGAACGTAACTCCAAGGTGGAACACGAAGTTCTGCGCCCTGCATCTGCCTACCTGATGGTGGATATCATGAAGGATGTGAACGTTCGCGGTACTGCTGCTCGCGTGTGGGCAGGTGGCTTTACTCACCCCAGCGGTGGTAAGACTGGTACAACTAATGATTACACCGACTGTTGGTATATCGGTTACACCAAGCAGTACACTATGGGCGTGTGGGTCGGTTCTGATAACCCGGGATCCTTGGGTGCGGGCCACACCGGTACCGAAGACGCCCTGCCGGTTTGGATTGCAGTAATGAAGGAACTTCACAAGGATTTGCCTCGCAAGCCGTTCCCGGTTCCCCCAGGAGTTGTTAGCCGTGGCGTTTGTAACCATACTGGCAAGGCCGCTGGCGAATTCTGTTCTGAAAAGACCTACTGCTTGTACTCTGCGGGCTATGCGCCGTCTGAAACTTGCGACGGTAACCACTTCTCTGTGAAGACCAAGTCTTCTGACGATGCCACCTTGTTCAGTAACAAGAGTGCAACTACCGCACCGGCAGCATCTTCCGGTGGAGCTAAGAAAGCTCGTAAGATGTTCTAATAAAAAAGTGTGAAAGAGGATTATTCTTCCTCTTCTTCGTCGGCGGACTTCTTGGTCTTGCTCTTAGACTTCTTCTTTTTGGATGATTTCGTAGCGGAGTCCTTTTTATATGTTGTTTGGGGTACTACTGATGTGTGCTACATTACAAAAAAATGACCCCGACTCGTTTGGAGTCGAGGTCATCCATAAGGAAAAATCCTAAGAGATCCCAGACCAAGTCCGGGATGACATAGCGGTGATTACATCATGCCGCCCATGCCCATGGAAGGATCCATGGCAGGTGCTGCCGGCTTCGGTTCCTTCTTTTCTGCAATCACGCAGTCGGTGGTCAGAATCATGGAAGCGATGGAGGAAGCGTTCTTGAGAGCGGTACGGGTAACCTTGGCCGGGTCGATAACGCCAGCGGCAATCAGGTCTTCGTAGGTGTCGGTCTTAGCGTTGTAGCCAAAGCCGTCCTTGCCTTCCTTAACCTTGTTCACAACGACGGAGCCTTCGCCACCAGCGTTTGCAACGATCTGACGGAGAGGTTCTTCGATAGCGCGCTTGATGATAGCGGCACCAGTCTTCTGGTCGCTGTTGGTGAGGTTGAGGGCGTCCACAGCCTTTGCTGCGCGGATGAGAGCAACGCCACCACCCGGAACGATACCTTCTTCCACAGCGGCGCGAGTTGCGTGCATAGCATCGTCAACGCGGTCCTTCTTTTCCTTCATTTCGACTTCGGTAGCAGCACCGACCTTGATCACAGCTACGCCGCCAGCCAGCTTGGCCAAGCGTTCCTGGAGTTTTTCGCGGTCATAGTCGCTAGTGGTAGCTTCGATCTGCTTCTTGATCTGGGCGATACGGCCCTTGATGCTTGCAGCGTCGCCAGCACCTTCGACGATTGTTGTGTTGTCCTTGGTGATAACGATGGACTTTGCCTGACCGAGGACGGTAACCGGAGCGTCTTCCAGCTTAGCGCCGGTGTCTTCGGAAACCAGCATACCGCCGGTGAGGATTGCGATGTCTTCCAGCATAGCCTTACGACGGTCGCCAAAGCCAGGAGCCTTAACGGCAGCAACCTTCAGGGTGCCGCGCATCTTGTTCACAACGAGAGTTGCGAGGGCTTCGCCATCCACGTCTTCGGCGATGATGAGCAAGGACTTGTTCTGCTTTGCGACGAATTCCAGCATGGGGAGGAGGTCCTTCATGGTGGATATCTTCTTGTCGTAGAGGAGGATGTACGGGGTTTCGAGGGCCACTTCCATGCTGTCGGTGTTGGTGACGAAGTAGGGAGAGAGATAGCCGCGGTCGAACTGCATACCTTCCACAACGTCGAGGATGGTTTCTGCAGTCTTAGATTCTTCGATGGTGATAACGCCGTCGTTACCGACCTTTTCCATAGCGTTGGCCAGGAGGTCGCCGATTTCCGGGTCATTGTTAGCGGAAATGGTAGCAACCTGAGCGATGTGTTCCTTGCCGTTGATCTTTACAGCCATCTTGCCGATTTCTTCGATGACTGCGTCAACTGCAGCGTCCATACCGCGCTTGATGTCCATGGGATTTGCACCGGCAGCAACGTTCTTGAGGCCTTCGCGAGTGATTGCCTGTGCGAGAACGGTTGCGGTGGTGGTACCGTCACCTGCGGTGTCGGAAGTCTTGTTTGCAACTTCCTTGGCCATCTGGGCGCCGAGGTTTTCGTAAGTGTCTTCCAGTTCGACTTCCTTAGCGACGGAAACGCCGTCCTTGGTGACGTTGGGTGCGCCAAATGCCTTGGCGATCATAACGTTACGACCCTTGGGGCCGAGAGTAACCTTAACTGCGTTTGCCAGCTTGTCTACGCCGTTCATGAGGGCTTCGCGAGCTGCAACATCAAACTTCAACTGTTTTGCCATTTTGTTTACCTTTTGTTCTTTTTAAAATTCATTGTTTTGATTGCCTGGATCCTTCGACTACGTGCTGCGCACTACGCTCAGGATGACACGTGGCGGCAATCGGGTTGCATCTTACAAAGTTGCGAAGATGTCGGATTCCTTAACGATCAGGTAGTTTTCGCCGTCAACGGAGATTTCGGTACCGCTATACTTGCCGTAGAGAACCACGTCGCCAACCTTGACTTCCATGGCGACAGTTTCGCCAGCTTCGGTCTTGCGGCCCGGACCCACTGCCACGACCTTACCCTGCATGGGCTTTTCCTTGGCGTTATCCGGAATGAAGAGACCGGAGGAGGTCTTCTGTTCGGCTTCTGCCGGCTTTACAACGATGCGATCTGCTAAAGGCTTGATCATTTTTCTTTCCTTTGTTGCGGGCTCCACGACTGGGAAGCCCTTTTGTTTAAATTGTTGGCCCAGGGGCCTTTCTTTGTTCGGCCTAAATTTAGCAAGAAACGTGCCAAATGCCAAATAGGAAAATTTGCCGAAAATGCTCAGAATTCGCCATTTTTTGGAAGAATTGAGTGCTTATTTTTGAAACATTTCGAGCTGATGAATAAATTTATGTTTAAAAATGAAACAATCCGCCGGCGTATTACCAGCGGATTGCAACATTCATCAGGAGTTAACAATGTTTCGTTATTGATTTAGCGAAACCTGTGCCAACTTTCATGCCCAAATTAATTGGGGCGCGACCCTCGGCTTGGGTTACTTGATGGTGGTGGTCAGGCGGAATGCCAGTCCAACGTCGCTAGCCTTGTTGTCGCTATAGATGCTGAACTGCATCTTGGACTTGCCGATGGTCTTGACCATGGCGACGGTCCATGCCAAGTCGTCGGCTTCGGGCTTCTTTGCATCAACCAGACCGCGGTCTTTCACGTATTCCACTTCGGCGTAGAGGTTGGTGAGAGCCTTGTTCAGGCCCGGAACCATGCTGACCGGAGCTTCAACGCCAACGTAGAACGGCATGAACATTTCACCGGGCTTGTTCATGTAGCCCAGTTCCTGAGCCATGTAGTTGTGGGCTTCCTTGTTCAGTTTTTCGTCCTGGGTGTAGGTCAGGCCGTATTCACCATAGAGACGGAGGTTCGGCATGAAGGTGTAGCTTGCGTATGCAGCAACACGGTGGGTCATATAGGCGGTGTGGTTCATCTGGTCGAGGACGTTAGCGCGGTAGGCGACCTTCAGTTCCAGGGGGAAGGTGAACTTCATGTCGTCTTCGATACGGATGTAACCGGCGTCGGCGCGGCCATCACGTACGCCAACCATAGCGTTCAACTGGTTGAGACCATGCTTCCAGCCCAGTTCGATTGCGTTGTGGGCGTAGTCGCGAAGCCAGAGACCACGGCTGTTGAGGCCCTTGTCGATATAGGTACCGAAGTGGGTGGACTGAGACCAGTCCGTCTTCCAGTGACCAATCTTCAAGTTGAGATTGTCGTTTTCACCCAGTTTCCACTTGTAATTTGCCCAGTAGAGGTCGGCGAGAATCTTGTCCTGTGCAGTCTTGGTTCCCTTGCCGTCCTTTACGTCAGTAACATTTTTGTAGCCGAATTCAGGAGCGAAAATACGGAGCATGATCAAAGCGTCCAGGTTTTCGGACTTGTAGGTACCACCGATGTTGGCGCGGATATAGCCGGAGCTGAAGATAACGGTATCTTCGGCAACGGAACGGGTAACGTGGGTCTGGACGTTAGCCTTGAAGTTCATGTTATCGGCCACGGAGGCTGCATCGGCTGCGAATGCGGAAATGCCCATGGCGAGCACTGCAGCGGCGATCTTCTTGAAGTTCATATTGTACTCCTGTTCTAAACAGATTTTATAAATCCGCGGCAAATTTAGAATTTGGAGTGCCTATTTCAAATAGTACCGACTGTAAATAACTATTTTTGTCCCCGAAAAAAATAAAAACGGAGTGTATGTGATGAATAAAATGGCTTTTGCCCTTACCTTGGCCTTGTCCGTGCTGGTGGCATCCCCCTTTGCTAAGACTTTGGCCCCCAATAAGACACACGCGGTTTTGAACGTAACCTATACAAATTACGATGACGTTCCCCAAACCCACAAGAAGTTGTTTTTTGTTGGTCAGAAGAAGGGTAAGAAAATCTCTGTAACTACTGACACGTACGGCGAGGCAAGCTTCTTGATTCCTCGTGAAGACACTTATACCATTCTTTGTGAAAGCTTGACCGGTCCCTTTGAATGTGGCAATACTCCCTACGTATCCATGACTGCGAGTACCGGCGGCATTACGGTGGTGTTTGACGACACCCGTGCAGAACTCACTGGCGTCACCTTTAAGCAGGGCAGTGCCGAACTGGTGCCCAGCTCTCTGAAGACTTTGGATGCGGCCATCGCAGGCTTGAAGCGTAATCCCAAGGCTAAGGTTGAGGTTCAGGGCCACACCAGTTCTGAAGGTAGCGAAGAACTGAACCAGCAGTTGTCCGAAGATCGTGCCAATAGCGTTCGCGACTACATGATCCGCAAGGGAATTGCTGAAAGCCGTCTGACAGCCCGTGGCTACGGTCCAAGCCAGCCCAAGGCAGACAACTCGACCGAAGCTGGTCGCAAGGCAAACCGCCGCATCGAACTGGTGGTGACCTCTGAAGAGTAAATTAGATTCAGTTTGAAAAAAATGAAAAGCCCCGCGAATTGAAGTTCGCGAGGCTTTTTTATAAACTATTGCACAAAGGCTGCGCCTGGATTTTTAGCCGTGGAGTTTTTTCTTCTGCTGCATGCCGGTAATCTTGATGCAAATCTTTCGGGGCAAGATTCTGCTGACAAGTCCGGCAAGCTTCATCATGGGACCCGGAACAATGACGGTCTTTTTCTTGAACATCTGGCTAAGGGCGTAGCTGGTGCAGCGCTTGCTGGAAATTCCCGGAAGGGAGAAGTTCACGTTGGCCACGTCGTTGAATTCTGTTCTTACAGGGCCCGGGCAAAGGACACTGACTGAAACGTTGCTGCGGGCTTCTTGAAGTTCGCAGGCGATGGCCTGGGAGAGGCTGACCACATATGCCTTGGAGGCGTAGTAGGTTGCCATGTAGGGACCTGCAGGTAGAATGCCTGCGCTTGAACCCACGTTCAGAAGGTAGGAACGTTCGTCGTTCTTTTCCAACTGCTTCAATGCAATTTTCGAAAGGATGTGGAGTGCAGTGACGTTCACATCGATCATCTGCAGTTCTTTTTTGATGTCGGAGCTGATGAAGCTTCCGCAGTCGCCAAAGCCTGCGTTGTTGATGAAGATGGTGACCTTAAAACCGTTTATGAATTCGCCCAGACGTTCACATTCTTCGCGGCGGGAGAGGTCGGCAGTGAAGATTTCTACAGGTGTGGAAAGCTCTTCTGCAAGGGTCTTGAGACGGTCTTCACGACGGGCTACAAGAATGAGGCCGTAGCCGCGGGCGGAAAGATTTCTTGCAAAGTCGGCACCGAGGCCGGAGCTTGCGCCTGTAACAACTGCGTACTTCATATTTTTCTTCCTTCTTTGGTGCGACTGTCGCCGCAATTAAAATTCGTTACGGTAAGCTAATTCCGTCGTCGTCGATGTAAATCTTGCCTTCGCGGAACAGCGTGCCCAGAAGTTTTTTGAAGTTCTTCTTGGACATGCCAAATTCCTGACGGATGATTTCAGGGTCGGTGTGGTCGCCATAGGGGAGGCTGCCACCAGCTTCTTCAAGCTTTTGCATCAGAGAATTTGCGCTGTCGCTTTTCATAAGGCCCTTGAATCCGATGGGGTTCAAACTCAAGGTGATTTTTCCGTCGGCGGTAAAGCGCTGGATAAAACCGGGCATGATGTCGCCGATGTAGATGCGTTCCATTCCGGGAGCGAGCATCAGGCGGCCGGTGTAGCGGTAGTCCACCAGAAAGTCTACGTATTCGCGGGTGACTTCGTAGGCGGTAAGTTGAACGCGCTGGCCCACGTGAAGTTCGCTGGTGTCCAAATCCAAAAAGCTCTTGATCTTTTCGGTAGCCACGATGCGGTTACTCTTGTCGTCTACAAGAATAAAGACGACGCAACGGTCGCCGCGTTGGAGTTCACCCAGCTGTTGTTTGTAGGGCAGGAACAGGTCCTTGTTCAAACCCCAGTTCAAGAAGGCGCCTACGCGATTCACGTCCTTCACGTCCAGTACTGCAAATTCTCCAGCCTGAGCGTAAGGATGTTCCAATGTGGCGATGGGGCGGTCTTCGCTATCCGTATAAACGAATACGTCCAAAATTTCGCCTTCTTCCAAAGTAAATTTTTCGCGGTTGCCAGGGAGAAGGATGGTTTCGCCACTTTCAAGTTCCAGGTAGTAGCCCTGGGGAGCGATGCTTTCTACGCGAGCGCGGTTGTATCTTCCAAGATCCATAATTGCCTTTCCGTTCTGATGATGATTTATGGTAGTTCGCACCTACGAACTTGCTCCGTAATATAGTATATTTGGCCTTCCAAGGAAAATGGTATATGGAAGAATGTGGTAATTTAGAGGCAAGACCTCCATTAAGCAAGAAACTGAACAGTAAGACTTTTCGGTCGTTTTATTTTTTAAAAGAAGAACTGGTGCAGTTTTGCAGAGAAAATGGCTTGCCTGTGGCTGGTGGTAAAGACGATTTGAATAAACGAATCGAAGTGTTTCTGGAATCGGGTGAAATCACCAAGGAAAAGACGACCCCAAGACACAAGCCTTCAACAAAAGAAGCCAACCAGATTATTGACTTGCAGACCACCATAGAACAAAATTTCATTTGTTCTGAAAAACATCGTGCATTTTTTAAGAAGCACTTGGGAACTTCTTTCTCTTTTAATGTGCAATTCTAGAACTGGCTAAAGACCAACGCTGGCCGCACCTACCAGGAGGCCATTGAAGCCTATGGCAGAATCTTAAAGGAAAAGAAAGAAACTAAGCCCGCCATTGGTGAACAGTTTGAATACAACACCTACATCCGGGATTTCTTTACTGATAATAAAGGACATTCCCTGGATGAAGCCATTAAGTGTTGGAAGTATAAAAAGTCGTTGGCCGGTCACAACCGTTATGAAAAAGGAGACCTGGTAGCACTGACCGTGAAATAAAATATGCCCGGCGATGAACCGGGCACTTTTTTATTTGAAATTGACTTGAAGTTTTCGCAGGGTTTAGAAACCTTTAATCACCAAGAGGCTGCCTGCACCAATGACAAACCAAAGGATAACGCCCTGGATAAAGGGCTTGGCGCCGCATTTCTTTAAGGCATCCTTGGAAAGTCCTGTACCGATGAGGAACAAAGTAATGGCGAAGCCGCGCTTTGCGATGGTGACGATGGTTGTTCCGACGGCTGCAGGAACGCCAAGCACCGGGAACAGGTAAGTGTTGATGACCATGGCGATGGCAAACAGGAAAATGAACCAGGGAATCACATCCAGCTTGCCCTTGCCACCGTCGTTCTTCTTGCGGAAAATGAACATGGTCACGAGAGCTAACGGAAGAATCCAGAGGGCGCGGGTGCACTTCACCATGGCGGCCACTTGCAGGGATTCATCGCTGTAGGCTGCTGCGGCTCCTACCACGGAGCTGGTGTCGTGAATGGCGATGGCCGCCCATTCGCCGAACTGCTGGTTATCAAGGCCAAAGAAATGTCCCAGAGGCGGGAAAATCAAAAGGGCCAAAGCGTTTAGCACAAAGATGGTTCCCAGGGAAACGCTCATCTGCTTGTCGTCGGCCTTTACTACGGGAGCGACTGCCGCAATGGCGGAACCGCCGCAAATGGCAGTACCGCTGGAAATCAGGTAGGAAGTCTTGGACTCCACCTTCAAGATTTTTCCAACGATAAAACCAAGAATCATGACGCTTGCCACAGACACGATGGTGAACATCATGCCGTCCTTGCCGGAGGCGAGAGCTGCTTGCAGGTTCATGCCGAAGCCAAGCCCCACCACGCAACCTTGCAGAAGATACTTCTGGGTTTTCTTGGCAAACTTGGGGAAGGCGGGACCGCCAAAGATAAAGGCGTAAACGATGCCAGCCAAGAGTGCCATCCAGGAAGCAACACAGGGGCAACATGCCGCAATGATGATCAGTACAAAAACGATTTTTGCAATTTTTTCTTTCATAATTATTCTGTTGGTAAAGTTTTGGTGCGACGCATAAAGGCCAAGGTTTCCTTTTCGCCTTTTTCAGAAAGCATGGTCAAAAGGTAAAGCAATTTCTGGTAAGTTTCCGGGGCCATTTTTTCGTGGGCGGTACTTTTAGTTAGGTAGAGTAGCGGAGCCTGCTGCGTGTAGTTTGCGCCGCCGTAGGTCTTGGAGGCTGCAACACGGTCGCAGAACATTTCCTTGATGAAACGGTCTGGCATAGGCATGGGCACAATCTTCTTGGTGGCCATTTCGTAGTCGTACCAGAACTCAAAATGATGCCTGTTTCTACCCTTATGGTGCATCCAGGCCAGGCTATAGCCGGTGGCATTTCGTTCGCCGTTGTTTGGGGATTCCTTGCCGGTGTAGTACTTCATTCCGGGAATAAATTCCGTGGGAGTGTACTTGGATAAATCGTGGAAAAGCCCCTGAAAACCAATGCCTGCCTTAAAGCAAAGGCGAATCACTTCGTTGCGGTGTTTTGTAATGGTAATGAAATGACGAATGGGATGGACCATGCTGTAAATCTAGAAAAATGTTTATATTTCGTGTATGATTTCCTCCATCGACTTCATTGGTGATATCCACGGGCATTGCGAGTGCCTGAAGGCTCTTTTGAAAAAATTGGGTTATGTGGAATCTGCAGGGGCGTTCCGTTATCCTGGTAATGAGCGATTGGTTGTTTTTCTCGGCGACTATGTGGACCGCGGGCCCAAGGTTCGGGAGACCATGAATCTGGTCCGTTCCATGCGGGAGGCGGGCTCTGCCATTGCCCTGATGGGAAACCATGAATTCAATATGTTGAGTTTTTGGCAGAAGAATGGTTCCGGTGGCCGCTACCTGAAAAGTGTTGGCCAGGGCTATCTGCGTGAGCATACTTTTAACAAGGTGGCCGTTCATTCCAAGACGGTGACGGATTATGTGGGGCGTAAGGCTGAATTCAAGGAAATGATGGAGTTCGCAAAAACCTTGCCCTTCTACCTTGAGACGGATTTGTTCCGGGCGCAGCACGCCAGTTTCAATCCCCAGGCTGTAACGCAGTTGAAGGCAGCTGGCATTAGCTGCTTTGCCGATGGAAATTTTGAAGAACTGATTTATCGCGTGAATGACGAGTTCAACGAGTACGGGGATTCCCTTTTTTGGCCGGTGGATATGCTGCTGAAAGGCCCTGAAATGGAATTGCCTAACCATCAGTTCTTTTTCGATGGTGAAAACGTCAAGCGTTTTAAGACGAGGCTTCGTTGGTGGGTGGATCCCAGGGAAGCAACTCTGCAGGAACTGAGTTTGCAGCCTGGGGTTACCATGCCCGAGGGCTGTGACGTTGCCTCCGAAGTTCGTGAGCGCGGTTTCTACGGAGAAAACGAAAGACCGGTATTCTTTGGACATTACTGGCTTACCGGCGAACCGCACCTGATTCGTAGCAATGTTTGCTGTTTGGATTTTAGCGTGGCTGGCCATTTGGGAAATGGTCGCCTTGCCGCGTATCGGTTCGACGGCGAACAGCAATTGGACGAGTCTAAGTTTGTTTGGGTTGAGGCAGGAGAACATAAATGAAAAAGTTCGCATCGATGAAAGTGACTTGCGCTTTGCTGGTTGCTTTCTTGCTGTTGACTTTCTGGGGAGTGTTGGGGCAGGCTGCTGCTGGCAACGAAGGCGTAGCTTTTGCAACAGACCGTTTCTTTGGAAGTTATTTCTTGTGGGTGATGGGGGTGATTCCGTTACCCGCTTTTAAGGGGCTTGCCGTTGTGGCGGCGCTTCAGCTGATCGCCTCCATGATGTTTCGTATGCCCAAGGTTTTCTCTCGCGGGTCGTCGGGGAGGTTGGTTCCCTCAGGTTGGCGAAATTTGGGCCTCTTCGGGATGCACATTGCCCTGCTGGTTTTGATCGTCGGTAGCCTCGTAGGTAGTGAATTCCGCCAGGAATACAACGGCTTTCGTGCTGTTTCTGGAGCTAGCGAACTTACTCAAGAACAAACCTCAAAACCTATCACTTTTTACACTGTAGATGACAGCTTGAATACCTCGGCGGTGCAAGTGGGGGAAGGTTACCCTTACTTCGTTTTTTACAAGGGTCAGGTGGATATGTTCGGCGTGAAAGTTGATCTTTATACGGCTACCTACGATCCCTTTAAATTTGTGCCATACGCCTTCATGATTATTTTCATGTTGAGCATGATTTTTCATTATGTGGCCCGGGTGCGGTTTAATCGAAAAGCGGTTAAGACGGCGAGCCCGACAAAACTTGTTCCGATGTTGTTGTTTGCTGCGGTTGGATTGGTGTGCGCTCCTTCGGCTCATGCCGATAGCCCTTCGCAAAACCTAATTCAGGTTGGTGAAAATTACCGTCTTTACGATTCTTTTGCCCGCGGCGTTTTGGATGATTTTTCTGGACGGGTCACCTATAAATGCCTGCCGACGGATTCCTGCCGCGGTAAATTGCCTGCGTGGAAAGTGGTAGACGATATCAGAACGAATCTTGGTTCGGCTGGCGATTATCGCTTGTTTAAGGTTTTGCGGGCAGATGTGCAACATGCCTTGAATATTCCAGAAAGCGATCGGTACGTAAGCTACAACCAGCTGAAAAAATTTCGCAGCGAACTTGAAATTTATGCAAGCCGTAAGGATGAACTTCCGGCGACTGCAGAAATGCAGCGGTTGCTGAAGAATGTCCAGTTGTATGAGGCTATCCAGCAGGGGGCTTTCCCCATGTCTGCGGAAGAACATCACGAGGGAAAAATACAGGCGGAACTTTTCTACAACCACGCTAACTTCGCTCTCATCGCTTTTATCTTGGCATTTCTGGGGTGTGCTTTGGCATCCATTAATTCCATTTTCAAAAAACGGGCTCTTGATGTTGCTGCCAATGGAGCCTCTGCTGTAACTGCCGCGGTTCTTGCGGTGGCCTTTGCTCTACGCCTTTACATCACGGGGCGTCCGCCTCTTTCCAGTTTATACGAGATAGTTCTGCTGATTGCCCTGCTGCTGGAATGTTTTGAGTTCGGGGCCTTTATCTTCTGTAAAAGGCGCACGTTCTCCTTGATTATTCCGGTCACCCTTTTGGCTGCCATTCTTCTTTATTTTGCAAAGTTTATCCTGGAACCTGGGGATTTATTCCAGCCCATTCCTGCGGTGTTGAATTCCTCGGTGTTCCTTACGATTCATGTGTTCTCCATTGCCCTTGGTTTTGCAGGTGTTATTTTATCTGGAATTGTTGCCCATGTAGCCTTGTTCCGTGAAACCCGTCGCGCCGAAAATTCGGAACAGCTTCAGAATATTAACAAGCTCCTTTTCGGTACCCTTGTTTTTGGTTCAGCCTTTACCATTTTGGGAACGATACTTGGTGGGGTGTGGGCAGATTTCGCCTGGGGACGTTTCTGGGGGTTTGATCCAAAGGAATGCGGAGCGCTTTTTGTAATTCTTTGGACTATGCTTGGGCTTCATCTTCGCGGCGGCCGTCTTGTTACGGGAAAAGGTTTCGCCCTGTTCAACAGTTTCAATGTCATAGTCACGTTCCTTTGCTGGTTTGGCATTAACCTGTTGGGCGTTGGCTTGCATAGTTACGGTTTCCAAAGTGGCACCGTCATGTGGCTTTTGATCTTTGTTCTCGCTGATCTTGGTGTGATTTTTTATTTGAATAGTCATAATCGGGGAACTTTAAAATTATGATTTATGAATTACGAATTATGAAATGGAAAATCTCGGCGTAGCCGACCAATTTACTCTCGTACATCATAATTCGTACTTCGTAATTTTCTAAATTTACTCCCATGCTACAATGGGACACTTTGCTTTCTGCGACGCGTTACGGACACCCGGCCGATCCGGATCCGAACCGTTCTGATTTTCATCGCGATTACGACCGTATTGTTTTTTCTACTGCTTTCCGCCGCCTTGGCCGCAAGACCCAGGTTCATCCTTTCTCTGTGAACGACCATGTACACAGCCGCTTGACCCACAGTTTGGAAGTCAGTAGCGTTGGCCGTAGCCTTGCCATTACGGTTTATCATCTAATTAAGCAGCATTTGCCCAAGTATGTGAACGAATACCAATTTGGTACCATCGTTCAGTCCGCTTGTTTGGCCCACGATATTGGTAACCCGCCTTTTGGTCACGCTGGCGAAGCCGCCATTCGCGAATGGTTCCGCAAGAACCATAATTCTCCTGCCTTGCGCGATTTGAAACCCGAAGAAATTGCGGACTTTGAAAACTTTGACGGTAACGCCCAGGGCCATCGCATTTTGAGCAAGTTGGAATACCATTTCCTGGATGGTGGAATGCGTTTGACTTACGCAACTATCGGTTCCATGATCAAGTACCCGCAGCTGGCAAAGTTCGGTACTCCTACCAGCTTGTTCTCCACCGAAGCGGATCTTTACAGAATGACTGCCTACACTTTGGGTATTCCTGAATTGGAAACCGGCAAGTGGGTCCGTCATCCTCTGGTTTACCTGATGGAGGCTGCCGACGATATTTGCTACAGCATTTTGGATGTGGAAGACGCCATCGAACTTGGCATTCTTTCCTTCGGCGATGTCCGTGGCATGTTCAGCTATTTGTGCGGCCCTGAAGTGGATATCGACCGCGAGTACCAGGAAAACGGTCAGAACTTCCGCGACTTCCTCAGCAGTATTCGTGGCCTTGCCATTCAGAACCTCATTGACGACGTTGCCGTCACCTTCGTAAATCATTACGACGAAATTATGGCAGGCGCTCCCATCAAGCATCTTGTGGATCTTTCCCGCTCTGAAGTGATGGAAGGTATCCGCATTGCAAAGCGCCTCGGGGTAGAACGCATTTATCCGGACCGCCGCAAGACCGAACTTGAAGTGGGTAGCTACACCACGTTAAGCACTGTTCTGGATGCGTTCATTAACGGCGTTTATGATTTCCGCTTGAACGGCAAGAACTCCTACCGCGCCGACCGCATTGTCCGTCTCATTGGTCAGGCCAAAATCGGTCAGAGCGTTACCGCCGCCGAAGCCTACCACCAGGTGCTGGACTTTGTCAGCGGCATGACCGATAACTATGCAACCTACCTAGCTCGTCAAATCGGCGGCCTTGCCATGGGTTACTAATGATTTGGCTGTTTGACTACGACCTGACTTTGTATGGAACTGACGAACGTTGCGTCATCGATTCTCTCGATGAACGTATTTCTCAGACTGTGCAGAATGCCACTGGCGTGGATATGGAAACAGCCCATAAAATCCGCAAGGATTATTTGTTGCGCTTTGGAACGACTCTGGCTGGCCTTCAGGCTATGCATGGTGTAAAGCCCGATGATTTTTTTGACTTTATCCATCAGCCGGAGTTTCTGACTTACCCGAAGCCGTCTCCTGCCAAACGTAGTTTGATCACAGGTTTGTCCGGCCATCGATATGTTTTTACCAATGGCCGTCGTGATTGGAGCGAAGCGGGTATGGAACACATGGGTGTCCGTGATTGTTTCGAAGATGTCTTTGATTTGAAACAGATGGATTGGGTGGGCAAGCCCCACGACAGCGCCTACGAAAAGGTGGAACGTTGGTTGGCTCAAAAACTTCCGGACCAGTTTTTCAAGAATGGCACTCCGGCGGATCCTTCCAAAATAGTTTTGCTGGAAGATTCCGTTCGCAATCTGGAACCTGCGCACCGTCGAGGTTGGAAAACCATTCTGGTGAATCCTATTCCCGATGTGCCTAGCTGGGTGGATTTCTACGTGCCAAGTCTGTTGCACTTGACGACCATTTTGCCCGAACTTGTTCGCGACGAAAAATAGAGTGGATTTTTATGCTTGATCTTTTTTCCATGAGTTTTATGCAGAACGCCCTGGTGGCCGCCGTGTTGGTGGCTGTGGCTTGTGGCGTCATGGGAACTTTTGTGGTGGTGAACCGCTTGACTTCTTTGTCGGGTGGTGTGGCTCACGCTTCTTTCGGTGGCGTAGGCTTGGCTGCTTTCCTGGGATTTTCTCCTATGCTAGGCTCCCTTGGATTTGCTGTTGCCTGTGCTATGCTGATGGGCGTACTTACCTGGCGCGACCGCAAGAACTCCGATACTTTCATCGGTATTATCTGGGCGGGCGGTATGGCCTTGGGCGTGATCCTTACGGACTTGACGCCGGGCTACAGCGGCGAAATGATGAGCTTCCTTTTCGGTAGCCTTTTGACGGTGCCTACGGAACTGTTGTGGTGGATGGGCGCTCTTCTGGTTTTGATTCTTGGGGCTGTGGTGCTGAACTACCGAAAGTTCTTGGCCATTTCCTTTGATCCAGAATTTGCCCGAGTGCAGGGCATGCCTGTGCTTGCCTACTACATGTTCCTTATTGCTTTGATTGCTCTGACCGTGGTGATTGCGGTGCAGGCCGTAGGTATGATTCTTGTGATTGCTCTCTTGACCATTCCTGGTTACATTGCCGAGAACTACGCCAAGAATTTGACTCAGATGATTTTTATTTCTGTAGGCGTTTCCCTGGTTCTTGTTTTGATGGGTCTCCTGTTGGCTTGCCAGTTGAACTTTGTGGTGGGCCCCACCATTATTGCCTGCGGAGTCCTACTTTACTTGGCGAACTTTGCTGTAAAGAAAATCCGCCGCGCTTAAATTTTGAAGGTTATTATGAAGAAGTTGAACTTGTTCCTTTTTGCCCTGGTTGCCCAATGTGTGCTGGTTCTTTCCTCCGCATTTGCCATGCCCGAGGCTGCTACCCGTAACAGCTTTAACAACATGACGGTGACTACGGAGTATTCTGAACTGATGCAAGAAAAGAATGCCCGTAACGATTCCCTGTTGCCTGCCTTGGATGGCGACAAGGCCTTTGAAGAAGTGCTTCGCATGAATCCCAACTTCTGGAGCCTTGGCGGCGTCATGAAAAAGGACGAATCCCTGGTGACGAAGCTGAACGCCAAGATTGTCTTTGTGGACGGTATCCGTGAAGAGCCCTTCTGCGATTTGGACAAGAAGGGAAGTAACGCTGGCGAATGGAATGTACGTATCGGCGTGGACTTTGTGTCTGCGGCCTCCAACACCGTGCATATCCACGTGCAGCAGTGCCTGGACTACATCCGCGACCAGATGGGCTTTGCTGTGAAGAAGGGTGACAAGGTGGTGTTCATTCCGCCTAAGAAAGTGCTGGATAAAATTGCCGAAAGCGAAATTCCCGATGCCATTGATATTGACCTGCAGCAGACTTTGTTAAAAGCTCATGAAGATGTAAATCTGACTGGCAAATGCCCCAAGGATATTGAAGCCTATATCATCTTGATGAATGTGTATGAGCAGGTAAAGAACCAGAAAATGGACTACGTGGTCATTAACGATCAGCTGAATAAGCAGCGCAATGGCAGTGGCCGAGTGCAGTCCTGCGCCTTTAGCCGCGAATGGAATAAGAAATATCAGGAAAGCGCTAGCTTTGAATGCGACATCGACCACGACGAATGCCTTTACCGCCAGGAAAACGATGGGGATTCCCGCTGGGCAATCAATTACGAGGCGGACCGCTTTGAATACATCAACAAGAAGTTCCTGTTCTTCAATCTTAATCCCAAGAGCATCCACAAGGGTGGAACCATGCTGGACCTTCGCTTGATCCGACTTTCCTCCTCCCTTTATCTGGAAGCCTACCTGGATATGAAGGGTGAACCGGTGACTCTTGGCCTTGTCATTGTTCCTGGCGAAAAGTCCATCGACGACTACAAGGACGGTGATGACGAGGAAGAAGGTGTTATGTTTGAATAAGGTTCCTTGACTGCCTTTTTCATTTGATATATATTTAAGGTGTAATAAGCTTAGGAGTTTTTATGAAGAATTTTATCAAGGCATCTCTGTTGGCAGCTATGGTTGCTGCTCCCGTTATGGCTGACGAAGCTTTCGGCGGTATCGGCGTAACAATTTATCAGCTCCGTAACGGCGTTAAGGTTGCAGAAGTTATTCCCGGTACTCCCGCTGCAGATTCCAAACTCCAGGCTGGTGATGTAATTATCGCTGTAGACGGCAAGAGCCTCGCTCGCCAGAGCATTGAAGATTCCAAGGACATGCTCCGTGGCCAGGTGAACAAGCCTCTTGAAATTACTTTTGTTAGCGGCGCAGACACTTTGACTAGCGTTATCCGTCGTGCTCAGCTTACCGTCAAGGATTTGAATGGTGACGAAGTGGAAGCCTGGTACGGTGATAAGGCTTTGTTCAAGGCTGCTGAACTGGAAACCTATGCTGTGGCAACCGAAAGCGACAAGCAGTTGGTTGCAGTGCTTCAGCGCGGTACTCTTCTCCAGCAGGATGCCGATTTGAATGCCAAGGATTTGAACGGTGTGTACGTTGAACGCGCCGAAGAATTTGCACCCAAGGCTTCTCAGAACTTTGCCAAGGTTGGCTCTGCAAGCATCAAGGGCATTTCTCGCAAGGCAGTGGGCGTTGACCTGAAATCTGCAGGTACTGCTGTGGTGACTATCATGAGCGCCGAAGGCGAACAGGTTGCTGTTATCCGTCTGGATAATGCACAGCCTGGCTTTAATGCAGTTAGCTGGAATGGCGAAAAGGTTCCTGCAGGTCGCTACATGGTGACTGTGGAACACAACGGCTCTGTTAGCGGCAAGAATGCCGTGTTGAAGTAGTAAGTTTGTTTAAGTGTTGTTAAATTTGAAAAATGTCCGGCCATCAAGGCTGGACTTTTTCTTTAAGCCGAACTGCACCCCGTTGTTCAGTTGAAAAGAATGGCGAAAATTACTATATATGCGAAACCGCCCGAAAGGGAGAAGGGCTCGAGTAGCTCAGTTGGATAGAGCATCTGCCTTCTAAGCAGAGGGTCGTGGGTTCGAATCCCGCCTCGAGTATGAAAAACAAAAAGACACACCGAGTGGTGTGTCTTTTTGTTTTTATAATAGAGACTTGGAGAGAACGCAATGGTTCGACAGTTTCGTAAGGCGAACGTCGTGGACAAATTTATTTGGACATGACTGAGCCGTAGAAACTGCAGCTAGCCCGTAGGGCTGGCTGAATCTCGCCGAGACGATTAATTCCGCCATAAAAAGAGCCACCCAAAGGGCGGCTCTTTCAAACTTTTGATACCTGTTCCAACAGCTAATTACTTCTTGAACATCTTGTCCAAGGTTGCCTTCAAGTGGTTCATATTGGCTTCATTCAAAGTCTCGTACCTATAGAAGGTTCCGTCAGAATTTACAAGATAAACCACGGGAATATAGCCTGTTCCGTAGACCGGGCCGAACTTGAAGTCTGCGTCCTGGAACACAGGAATAGAAACGTGGAATTGATCGATGAACAATCTGATGTCGTTCTTCTTGATGCCTCCGCCAAGGCCGATGGCAATACCATTCAGGCCGGAGGGTTCGTACATCTTAATCAGATTCTGTACGCCAGAAATGTGTCGCTGACAATGAGGGCACTTGGGGCTGAAGTAATAGATTAGAAGAGGACGTTTGCTAAAATGGCTAAAAAGAATTCCCGGATCACTAATGCCAGTGAGGGGAGTCGAAAAATCCATCTTCATAGGCTGGTTTGTGGCGGAATCCTGCATCAACTGCACATCTGCCATTTGGGGTTGGGGCGCCAGCTGGGCAAACGCCATTCCTGCAGCAAGAACAACAAAACTCAATAGCTTAATCGCGGTACGCATTGTAAAACAAACTCCTGATTTAACACAAACAAAATACAAAAAAAAAGGAGCTATTTCGCATTTTTTACAAAAAAATGAAAAAAGTGAGGTGCTAATTGAGCTATCTCACTTGATAAAATTTTTTTCTGGTTTTTAGAAGCTGGTAATCACTCCACCGATGTAGTGTGGCTTCCCTTTTCGGGCTCCGTTGAGGGGAAAACTGATTCCGATTTTGTTAATGGTGTGGGAGACTGTCTTTGTTTGGGCGAAGTAAAAGCATGCGCCAACCAAGTAGTTCATATCCCTTCGGTTGACGTCATTTATGTCCCAGGCAGTTTCTCCCATGCTTCCAAATACTGATACGATGGGGGTGAAGGTTAACACTTCGATTTTCGGCAAGAAAAGTCGTTGTTCCACGGATCCGTAGACCCTAGCTTGGCCGGCGTAGTAGCCTTCGGGCAGTCCGGGGAATAGACCTTGTCCGTAGTCTCCACCGCCAATGTAAAGCTGTTTGCCGATTTTTGCATCTTTGTAAAAGTCCGCAAGGCCAGTGAATGCGGTGGACAGCGTATTTGTAGGATGGAAAATATATTCTCCGTAAACTTTTCCGTAGAAGTCGTAGATGTTTTTCCAGTGGTCCAGGTAGAACCTGCTTTTCGCCTGTAGATTCAGGTGGTGCTTGCCGACCCCTAAGTAGAGTTCACTTAGAAGATCGACACGAATGTCGTTGTTGCTTGCTCCAAGTTGTTCAAAGTTTTTGGAAATTTGAGCCTTCAGTGTATATCCCTTGGCGATATCTTCGGTCCACTTTACTCCGTGAAGGTTGACTGCCTTGTGGTAGCGTATGTTGTCTAACTTCAAGTATAGACCTAGGCGGGAGTCTTTCGTTTCGGGGAGCCATTCATTCATGGCGTAATTGGAATCCAGCCTAAATATTTCTTCACCGTATCGAATGGGGGACAATTCCATTTTGCCGTGCAGGGCTGTTTCGCGACGGTAGTCGTAGCTTGCTCCGACATAGAGCTTGCGAATGGAGTTCCCGAAGGATCTGGCGAGATGAAAGCTAAGGGAATCATCCTCGTAATCTTTTACTTTTAAAAGAGGAACTTCGGTTGAATCGTTATAACTCCGAAGAATTTCAAGGGTGTCCGTTATAGTGTAGGGGATGGATCCCGGGGGAAGTTTACCACTGCCATAGGCGAAATAATTTCGTTGGAATATCGATCCTGCTAAGGTGTATGCCCATTGGTTGGTGTTTCTGCTAAGGAATGGTTTCTGCATTCCCCAAATGATATGGTGACCGTCGGTGATTTTTTGTATTTCAAGTTCAAACTTGTTATGACGGAATATAAAATTGGGGTCAGCAAATCCAAGGGAGATAATGTTTCGCAGGCGGGTGTGCTTATAGCCAAGAAGTAATGTCTGGCCAAGGCCTAGAAAGTTGCTTTCTTGGAAACCTATGCCCCATTCAATGTTACTGAAGGATAATTTGTCGCCTTCGTAAGTGGGTGTGATTGGTACTGCGAAGGTGAAGTTGTCGCTTGTTTTTACTTTGGCAATATTAATGCCGTTCTCTTTTTCTAGGGTGATTTTTGCGTCGGTAATGAAGGGCTGCTTACGAAGATAGCGCTCGGCTTCTTGAAGCATGACGCTGTCTACCACATCACCTTCGTTGAAAAGGAGCAGCTTGCGAATGGTTGATTCTTTGCTGGTAAAATGGAACAATGAAAGGAACTTGAAAACTAATCCGTCGTACTTGGAGTTTACCTTGGCGTCGTTAAAGACATCTCCAATATCGTATTGGATGGAGTCAATCTTTTCCGCTTGCGCAAAGGCGATTCCGACAAAAGCGAGTAAAACGGTAATGAATAATTTTCGCATGTAGTTTCCTAACTCCTAGTTACAATATAGAAAATAGGAGTTATTGGATTACTACAGGCTTAAGGTTGTGGTGGCGGAGTAGTGGGGCTCGCCCTTACGTACGCCATTTATGGGAATGCTGATGTCGAACTTGTTGATCAGTCTGCTGATGGATTTAGTCTGTGCAAAACGTAAGCCAAAACCAGCGACGTAGACCAGATCCTTACGGTTGATGTCCGCTACGTTCCAGGCCGTTTCACCGACGCTTCCAAATATGGCAAGAACAGGCATCAGTGTGGCGATTTCAAAATTGGGAAAGTAGCGTTGTTCCAGCAGACCGTAGACGCGTGCCTGTCCGGAATAGAATCCAGGATCAAAGCCTGCAAAGCCATCGCTACCGCCCAGGGAAAGCTGATAGCCGAGATTAGCATTGTCGTAGAAATCGACCTGGCCCTTCAAAACTGTAGAGAGTTTGTTGGTTGGGTGGAAAATGTATTCGCCAAAGACTTTGCCGTAGAAGTCTCGCTGTTCACCATGATCCAGGTAGAATCGGCTTTCTGATTTCAAAGTCAAGTGATGAATTCCGCTACCAAGATATAGGTTTGCCAAAAGGTCAATGCGGATGTCGTTGTTATCGGATCCAATCTGTTCGTAGTTCTTAGAAAGCTGGGCCTTGACTAAATATCCCTTTTCCACATCTTCAGTCCACTTGACGTTGTGGAGATTGTTGGCTTTGATGTAGTGGAGGTTGGATAATTGCAGGTAGAGACCAAGACGGGAATCTTTTCTTTCGGGAACCCATTTTTCCCATGCTACCGTTGAATCAATGGCGTATTTTTCGTTGTTTTCAGCAAATGCATAACGTACAAGCTTGCCGTAGTTTCCTGTGAGACGGCGGTAGTCATAGGTTGCGCCCACATAGAACTTGCGGAAGGTTCCACCAAAGGAACGGGTCATACGGAAACTCAAGGAGTCGTCGATGAAATCTTCGACCTTCATGAGCAGCACGGGGTTTTCACCGTTGTAGCGGGGGAGGGAGTCCACGGGCTTTGCGTGGGTGGTGGGAATGGCCCCTTCGGGTAAATTGCCGCTGCCGTACATGTAGATGGATCTTTGATTCTTAAGGCCAGCCAAGGTGTAAGCCCACTGGTTTTGACTACGGCTCAGGAAGGGTACGTACATCTGCCAACCCGCAAGATAACCGTCGGAATTGAGGCTTGCAGTTACGTCGAGATGGTTGTAACGGAACAAAAAGTGGGGGTCGCTGTATTCTACAGACCAAATGTCTCTATAGTAGTCATGGGCAAAGTAAAAGCCCAGCTTCTGGCCTAGTCCAAGGAAGTTGCTTTCCTGGATACCGATACCCCAGTTTAAGTTTCTGTAGCTCCACTCCTTGCCTCCAAAGCTGGCGCTGACGGGAATGGCTAAAGTCCAGTTGTCGCTGGTGTGGACGTTGGCAACGTTCATGCCGTTTTCGTTTTCAATGGTAATCTTTGCGTCGGAAAGATAATTTTGAGTACGTAAGAAACGTTCGGACTCTTGAATTTTAATTGAATCGATTACGTCGCCGACGTTAAACAGCAAAAGTTTACGTACTACGGATTCTCTGGTTTCAATGTGGATCCAGTTTAAAAAGTCGTAGGCCCACTTGTCGTACTTGGTATGGTACTTGGAATCGTCGAAGGCGTCTCCAATATCGTACTTGATAGAGTCTACTTTGAAAGAATTTGAGCTTGCCGGAATAGTGTCATTTTCTGCGAAAACGTTTGCAGTAAATAGTGCGAAAATGGCAAGGCAAATTTTTTTCATGTGTTTCTCCATCTAATAAGTTCAAATATATAAAAAGCCTACTGCAAAAAGTTCCGTGAAGTTCCTATATTTGGTGTGGGCAGCGGATGGCCGCCGGCGAGAAGAAATTCAGACTGGAGGAAAGTCCGGGCACCACAGAGCAGGATGCTGGATAACGTCCAGGCGCGGAAACGCGATAGAAAGTGCAACAGAAATTATACCGCCGATCGTTTCGGAGTGCCGCAAGGCCTCTTGGTCGGTAAGGGTGAAATGGCGAGGTAAGAGCTCACCGCATTCCTGGTGACAGGGGTGGCAATGTAAACCTCATCCGGTGCAAGACCAAGCAGGAATCCGCTCACAGCAATGTGGGCCTGGCGCGGCTCGTGCTAGCTGGATATCCGGGTAGGTCGCTTGAGGCGGCTGGTAACAGTTCGTCCAGAGAGATGGTCATCGCCTCGCAAGAGGTACAGAACCCGGCTTATAACTGCCCGTTGAATTTAAAAGCCTCCGACTTTCATAGTCGGAGGTATTTTAAATTCTAACAAAGAGGGGTGCTCCCTAAAACGGCGTGAAAAAATCTAAATTCTCTTGTAATGGATACGAAAAAGATTAAGAATATTGTTTTGCGAGTTGAGATTATTATCGGGGTCTTTGCCCTAATTCTTGGCATCGGTTCTACCATCTACGTATGGAACGAGGGTTACTTTGTTGGAACTCTGATGATGGTGGTGACCAGCCTGATCAGCATCTTTTTGGGTGTAAAAGAATTGGTAGCTCCGGTTGATAACATGACGCAGTGGTTGCCTCTGTTCTTTATCATTATCCGTCGCACATTCTTTTTCCTGAATCTGGTGCTTTGTGCCTTTGTCATAGGCACGTTTACGAATTTGATTTGATGACGAGTTGATGCGAGGTTCTACGTATAGAACCGCGTATGGAACTGCGCACAGAACCGCGCAGATCTTAGTGAATGCCGTCTTCGTTTGCAGAAGGCTTTTCGTTATACCACAGCTGAATTTTTTCGCGAGCGTCTTCATTGAAGGCGCTTTTATCGTTTAAAATATTCTCAGCCATTTGCAATGTTTCTGCAATGAGTTCCTGGTCGTGAATCCAGTCAAACCAGCGGAACACCCAACTACCGCTCTGTTCGTTGCCTTCTAGGTTGCCGGCCCCGCGGGTCTGCAAATCCAGTTCGGCGATTTCGAAACCGTCGTCGGTATGGGAGAACTGGGTGAGGCGTTCTTCAGATGAGGCAGCAGCTTCGCCCTGAGGAATCATCAAGAAACACCAGGCCTGTACATCGCCGCGGCCTACGCGGCCTCGTAACTGATGGAGCTGTGCAAGCCCGAATCGTTCTGGAGAATCAATGGCCATGACATTTGCTTCTGGCACGTTGACGCCCACTTCAATGACGGTGGTGGCCACCAGAATTTGGACTTCGCCTTTGGAAAAACGCTTGAGGATTTCGTCGCGGGTAGCTTCGTCCATTTGCCCGTGGATGCCTTCCACAACCATGGAGGGGTCAAATGCCCGCAGCTCGTTGACTACGTCATCCACACTTTTAGCGGGAGCGCGAGAACCTATGTCGCGAGAATTTTCGCCAAGGTCTGTATCGAAATCGTCGTTGTCGTCTGCATTGACTCGGCTCACAATCCAGTAGCAGAGATTGCCGTTCTTTGCCTCGTTGCAGATGAACTTTTTCATGTCGTTTCGCTTTTCCGGCGGAACCACGCGAGTCTTGATAGGCTTACGTCCTGCGGGCTTTTCCTTGATGGAAATGACCTTCAGATCGCCATACAAAGTCATTGCCAAACTGCGGGGGATTGGCGTTGCGCTCATGACCAGCATGTCAGGATATTCGCCTTTGGCCAGCAAGGCTTCACGCTGGTTGACGCCAAAGCGATGCTGTTCATCGATAATGACAAAGCCTAATTTTGCAAATTCAACATCCTTGGAGAACAAGGCGTGGGTTCCGATAACAGCTTGGCAAAGGCCCATCTGGAGTTCCCCGAGAACTTGCCTGCGCTCTGCTGCAGGGGTGGCTCCGACCAAAAGCTGTACACGCATTCCGGCGGCTTCAAAAAAGGGCTTCATCTGCTTGTAGTGCTGACGTGCAAGAATGTCGGTAGGCACCATGAGGGCGCTTTGTTCGCCTGCACCGCAAACCGCCAGCATAGCAAGCATGGCCACCACGGTCTTGCCGCAGCCTACATCTCCTTGCAGTAAGGCGTGGAACTGCTTCTTGCCGTTGAGCCCGTCTACGATTTGATTTAACGCCGCTTCCTGCCCATTGGTTAGCGAGAAGGGGAGACTGGCTCTGGCGTTCATCACCTGGCCTAAGTCCACCTGACGTTCGCGCCCACGCAACATCTGGTTTTGTCTGCGGTGAATCATGCGAAGGCAGAAGGGCAAAAGTTCCAGAATCTTCAGTTGGAACTTGGCCTTGCGAATGGAGTCAAAACTTTGGGGCAGGTGCAGCGCCTGCAGGTTTCTAACTACCGGGTCAAAATGCAGGTAGTCCGTAAGCGCCTTGGGGCAAACATTTCCCATGGACAATGCAGGAAAATTGAAGATGACGCGGTACCAGTTTCGCAATGTCTTTTGGGTAATGCGGCTCTTGGTCATGGCTTCCGTCATGGAGTAGACGGGCAAAATTTGACCATTGAATTTGTCATCTTCATCAAAGGGCTGCATGTCCGGGTGAGTCATCTGGAAACCGCGGTATTCGCCCACAGTTCCAGAAACAAGCCAACTGGTGCCTGGCTTGATTCTTCTACTGTGGTATTGCGCCCCTTTGAAAAAAGTCAGGGAAATCTCGCCAGTGCCATCGGCCAAGGTGGCGACAAAACGGCTAGTACGTCCACGAACAATGCCTGCTCGGATAACTTTTCCAATAAGGACCACGCGGTCACCTACGTGAAGATTTCCGATTTGGCTGACCTTAGTCTGGTCCAAGTATGTTCTTGGAATGTTATAAAGAAAATCTGAAAGAGAAACAATGCCTGCGCTATGCAAAGCTTCAAGACTTTTGGGGCCCATCTTGGGCAGAATGGAAAGATCCATGATCTTGCCTTAGTCTAGGCTCTCGCCACGTGCAGCGCGTTCTGCAGCCTTTTCACGAGCAGTCTTGCCGATGATGTTCAGGTTTCTCCAGGGCAGCAATTCCACCTTTTTGCCGTTTTCGTCGTAAACGGCAAGACCCTTGGTGTTGATCGCCATCATGGTTTCGTTCAGCTTGTTAACCAGCTCGTTCACCTTTTCAACCAGTTCTGCAGAGTTCAGGTATTGTTCCGCAAGAGGGTGGTTCTCAATGGATGTGATAATTTCATTTGTGGTTTTGGCACCTTCGGAGATAGCCTTGAATGCGTTATTTGCAAGATTCAATTTTTCATTGATGGCTGTTGCTGCAGTCTTGACTGTGGTATCGGCCTGATGAGTAATGTCAATAAGCGTTTTAGTAGTGCTGTCTACCGTATTGAACATCTTGTTGAATGTAGGCTGCAACGAAGAAACCATCTTTTCTGTTTTTTGCAGAGTGCCTTCCACTGTTTCCATTACGTTATTGAAAACTTCCTGGATGGAGGCATGGGTGGAATCACCGTCGGTAAGCATACGGACCATGTCACGGACCATTACCAACTGCTCGTTGACATTTTCGATTAAGCGTAAAGCTTCGGCAATGCCTGGTTCGAAATAGCCTGTGTGAATATAGTCGTCGGGAAGGACCTTGCCTGTCTTGGATGGAATGATTTCCAGGCGGCGCTGCCCCATAAGGGCGTAGTTCACATCATGGAACTGGGTGCCCTCACGAATAATCATGGGCTCGTTAAACTTGATTTGTACGCGGGCACGGTCTCCAAGCCAGATAACCTGACCAATGGCCCCTACGGTGTATCCTCGGACAACCACTTCGTCTTCGGGTTGCAAAGATCCAAGTTCGTCGAATTCCACATAGATGCTTTGGGTCGTCTCATGATGAGCTTCCCACATGCCAACAGCCACTGATGTAAAGATAATCAGCAGCGAGAAAAGGGAAATATATCCCAGTGTTCTATCGGAAATTCGCATTGATCTTAATATAGCAAACCTAAAACTCGATAAAGTTCCTGGGAGTCTGTGATTCCCTTGTTTAAAAGGCTCTGGGCGCAGTCTCGGAGGGTTCCGTTGACGTATGTGCCGTCAGGACGTAGAATTTCTGTAATTACCCTTCTTCCGCAGTAAGTCATATCGCCTGTGGAGGAGTGTTGTTCTTCCTGTAATTTGCAGTTCTGTTGCCTAATGCGGACAAGACGCTGGGCCATAATACCTAGGAGCGATTCCTGTAGAGCATTTGCGTTGATGCCAAGATCTTGAAGTCGGGTATAGGCTGCTTTGGCACTATTGGTATGGAGTGTTGAAAGTACTAGATGCCCAGTTTGGGCTGCCCGCAGTGCAATTTTGGCGGTTTCTGCGTCGCGAATTTCTCCCACCAGGATTACATCGGGATCTTGACGTAAAATGCTTCTGAGGGCGCTTGCAAAAGTGAATCCGTATTTTTCGTTGACCTGCACCTGGTTAACCTTGGGTAGTATGTATTCCACAGGATCTTCAATGGTTGTGATGTTGATTTGCCTATGGACGATTTCTTGAAGACCTGCGTGGAGGGTTGTTGTCTTGCCGCTACCTGTAGGCCCCGTAACGAGAAAAAGTCCCTGGGGACTTTGAAAGACCTTTCTCAAAAACGTCAATTCTGCACTGGAAATTTGCAACCTGGAAAGTCCTTGTGATTCGTCTTGAGCTTGTTCATTGGATAGGGGCAACAGGCGTAAAACACATTTTTCCGTGGCCGCGGTTTCGCTCTGAACAGGGATTGTGCTGAGCCTTATATTTGCTGAGGCTTTAAAACCGTTGTAGGTGAAACTTCCGTCGTGAGGAATTCTTTTGTCTGTAATGTCGACTTCCGCAAGAATCTTTAATCGAATCAGTACGGGGTCGCAAAGCCAGAGGGGGAGGTTTCTGTACTCGCAAAGCATGCCGTCTTGACGAAATCTAATTCGTAAATTCTTATCACTGGGCTCAATATGAATGTCTGTGGCTCCCTTTGAAAGTGCTACTTCTATGAGACTATCTACCAAGTTGATGATGGGCTCTGTTTCCCAGGAGTTGGACGTGTTACCCCTGAGGTTTCTCAAAGCCTCGAGATCAGAATTGTCGTTCTCTCGATTTTCGTAAAGATTTAATTGATTTTTCTTTTGCAAACTACGAATTTCTTTTTCGCTTTTGACAACGAGTTCTATAGGCGAATTAAATTCCAATTTCAATTTTTCTAGCAGAAGTTCGTCACTGTCGTCAAGTACTGCAATTTTACAGAGACCTGTAGGATCTTCCCTTGTAATAATTCGTTCTATAAGGGCAATATGATGTTCTCGACACCAGTCGAGAGATGGTATTTTTTGTGTATTCATAATGGCAAAATGTCTTATCCTGAAAAAAGTTGACACTATACAAAAAGGCAGGTATAGTGCAAATGGAGACAAAACAGGTCACGAAATCGGTCCTGGCCTACGACGAGAACGGCCATCATTATTGGAAGGACGTGGTCAAGGAAAAGTTCA
>JAZLKF010000024.1:0-1231 GCA_045597525.1 Fibrobacter sp.
CGGAAAGCCAAATATCAAGCCTAAAGAGCCAGACAACGAGTATTATAGCGGACGTTAAAACAGACTGTCAGTCATATTCTGTTACTGCAAAAAATGATATTGAAAAGGCAGCAAAGAACTGTTGTAAAAGCATTAAAGATAGTTCTATAGATTTTCATAATAGTTTGTTGCCGGATTTTCAAAATCTTATAAATGAGATAAGAAAATTAAGATTGAGAAATCTTTTTAATTGTCTTGTTGTTGTAGTGCCGGCAATGTTAATTGTTGTTGCTATTACTCTTTTCGGTGGATGGTTTTATAAAAGCTATGGTAATGAAAAGATGGCAGCAGAATTGGCCAGACAAGTTGAAAAACGAGAATATGAAGAATGGAAAGCAAACCAGGAACTAGAACTTGAAGCTGAACGGACAAAACTTGAAAAAGATCTTGCTGCACAGAAAAGTGAAATTGAAAGTAATGCTATTTCAGAATATTTAGATGGTTATAGTTTCAGCAAATTAAAAAAATCAATTGAGGAAAATGCAGTTAATGACTATAAAAACTCTGGTAAATTCAGAGAAGATGCATGTATAGAAGTTGCTGCAAATATTGGTTACACAAACACCGATTATTATTTGTATAAATATATGAGATCTACTGATTTAAACAAATATCCTGAACTTAAAACTTTTTATGATGGCTATCTAAAACGAGGATGGAAGCAATATAAAGAAAAATAATTTATTTAAGCAATCTAGACTGCTCTAGATTGCAATAATTCGTATAAATGTACGAGCAAAAACTGATTTTTGACGAATTTGAGGGGAAAAAGATTGTTATGTATCAGGAATATGTAAGAAGTTTTAGTTGTTGGAGCTGTGTAAATAAAGGTGAATGTAAAAGTACAAAAAGAATAGGACATCCTGATAAATGTTTCTGTAATGAAACACATAGATGGGGCAGTCTTGAACGAGGTCATTATTGCAGTAAATTTGTAAATGTAAGCACTGAGGAAATGTTGGCCGATGATGGAATCCCAATTAAAAACATGCAGCCATTAGACTACAGAACTGCTAACCAATGGGAAGAACATGGAAGAAAAATAAAGGCCGCTGCAGAAGGAAAAGTCATGCATCCAAAAGCAAACTCTCGACAGACTTATGTTTATTATTTGATTGAAGATACAGAAAATTAAAAGAAATTTTAATTTTTTTTCTAATTTATTGCCGAAAATGTTACTTCTACGTCTATA
>JAZLKF010000025.1:0-39215 GCA_045597525.1 Fibrobacter sp.
ATTCAACATTGCATGCACAAAGACTTGGAAGGAGTTCTGGCGAAACCTCATTTCCTAAGCTTCTATATTACTTTGGAGGGTGGCGACACTTCCGAGGCTGTTCTGGCGAAACCTCATTTCCTAAGTTTCTATATTCTTAGAAAGCTGGCTGGCACTAACCCTGTAGTTCTGGCGAAACCTCATTTCCTAAGTTTCTATATTTAGGGTCTTGCTTTCCTTACCGGTGCTGTCGTTCTGGCGAAACCTCATTTCCTAAGTTTCTATATTAGACTTTCGCTAAGAACTTGATAGACTTGCAGTTAGCCGACTGCAATGGTAGAAAAAATGCCTGATTTGGCCTAAAAAAGGCATAGTTGTTCGGGATTTATTCTTTTCGGTTCTTGATAATTGTTCTTAAAACGAACAATGTTTTCGTACTGCTTATCCGTAAGAGTGATGATATATACCTTTCCCCCGGGAGGAAGGTTACTCTCTATGTGGTTGTAATATTTCACTGCGTTTTCTTTTCCAGAACAATGACGCATGTAAACGGAGAACTGCGCCATTTCGAAGCCCTCGTCTAAAAGGAACTGACGAAAGGCTGTTGCCGCTTTACGATCGGCTTCTTCTACCACGGGTAGATCGAAAAGAACCATTAACCACAAAATTCTATATCCACTTAATCGTCGCAATCTTCAGACCATTCTTCTTGAATTTCTTCGATAGGAGGCAATTCTGCCAAGGTAAGCAGATTTTTTTCTCCTTCGCAAACATTCACAAAGCTATTGCACATTTTTTGAATACACAATCGTAGTGGGGACCGCTCATTATTTAGGCTTAGATCCCATTCAAGAACTTTCGTTAGAGATTTTTTGACGTTTGGTGTTAGTTCCGTCTTTTCGGTTAAATAGAGCTTGTAGACGGCTATGTCTACAACAGGTCGCCAAGGCTCCATCAAATCATTTGCTAAGGGAGTCGGGTCTTCTGCGTTATGATGGAATAGTGAAAATGCGGGATGCAAGCCAACAGCCACAATTGCTCGAGTTACGCTAGCTCGCAGTATGGCGTAGCCGTAATTAAGGAATGCATTTAAGTCATCCCGTTCTGGATCTCTGCGAAAGTTGGTTCCCAATAATCGAGGCCAGTATGCTTGTGCTGCCAATCCTTCACGGTTGTCTGAATCTCCTGATTTGACATTTTTTGCATAATAGTCTAAATCTAGGTAGTCTAGTTTGGCAGCCTTCAAAACGGTTGCTTGGTTGTTAATCTTTGCCTTGACTATTTGTTGCCAAATTTGTTTTCGCTTCGGAATGCTTAGCTCTGCTTGCAGATTTAATCTACGGGATCCTTGATAATGGCCGTTAAGCCCCCAATAAATACCGATGGGCATATGCTTTTCATTGCAGAAAATCATAGGGATGTTTCTTGATGCAAATTCCGCAAGTAATTGGTTTGAAACCACTCCATCAGGTGAGTGTAAAATTACAGACTCCAGGTCATCTAATGCTATTCTTCCGATTTCTTCACCTTTTTCTTCAATGATGCAGAATCCTCGAAACAGTTTTAGATATTTGCCTGCGGAACCTATTTCAAGAATTCGTCCAATCATGCTTCCTTGAATCCTGTATCGTAGACAAAGCCACATTCGTCTATATGAACAAGACGAGCCTTTAGGGGCTTTAGTGTGTTTGGGCTTTTTAGGACGTACTTTAAATAGTCGTTTTTATCACGGTCTCTTTCTCTTAAATTACCTGCTTCGTGAATTTCTACCATTGTAATCTTTCCAGGAGTAACGCCCAAAACATGATAGAGAATTTTTCTTCCGTCACTTTGGCAAAGCATCGTGTCTCCAACACGAATTCGCATCACTAAATGCTCCGGTTGTTTTGCTCCCTGTACATTAGCCTCATAACGGCTAATGACCTTGCCGTTCCACTTGTCTCCGTCTGCCCAAATGTCATAACAGTAGTTGCCGTCGGTCTTAAATGCCTTGTAGATTTCCCCATTCTTGTTCTTTATAGGTACGACAGATAGCTTCTCTACAAGAGAAACCCTTCTGATTCCGGTTTTTTGAGAAAATTTGTTTAACGCGTCCGCAAGAGTTGTCGCAGAAGAAGATTCTGTAATGAGTTCTTGCAACGACATCTTGATGAACTCGTTTTCAATTTGGCTTATGTTGGAACCGGTAATGGAAGTTATAGGAACTCTGTGACGAACTACGGAAACTCCATTCTCATTATATTCACCGACAATGCCGTAGGCGGTGTCGTTATGCAATGCGCCTCCAAGTCCATGATCTTTTCTATGAGAAACTACGAGCTTAGAAATTCTTTCCTTTACCTGGTCGTAAATGTCAACGATAGGTGGATCTATGTGGGAAAGAATGCGTTCCTGGTTTTCCCAGTTTGTCTGGGTTGCTTTGGACATTTTTTGCAGTAGTGATCTGTCGGTCATAGCAACGACCAAGCCGTCAATTGCGTGGTGTCCGTGATGGTCTCGGGACTTCACGAATGTTCCATTAGGAAGCTCTCTGCCGATAATGCTGTTCAGCCCCCATTGTCTACGGAGCATGGATGTCAAACGGCCTGGAATACACCACACAGAATCCTTAGGGCAAATGAATTTTAGGTATTCTAAGGCTAGTTTTGAAGCGTATGCGGTGTCTGTCAGCTGACGTGCTTGGAAATCTCCATTTTCATTGAATCGATCCAAAGCCCCCTTTTCAAAACGCCATCTTTTATTTTCCCAAGATTTATCCTGAGGAAGGCTGTCTAGCATATTCTGGTAGCTCAAAATACCTTCGTAGCTATGTTCTGCAAAAGCTTCAAAAGGCGTTCTGTTTTGCTTGATGCGATTGGCGTAACGCATAGAGAGCGTTTTGTTTGCGAGAGAATTGTCGTATGTTTGGGCAAACGGCAAAATATGTTCGATTTCAACTTCTTCAGTGAAAAGTTTATTTATGCCAATTTTTTTTCCTGTATAGGGACAATATCTATCCAAAGGACTGTCTCCCAATTCTTCCCACAACTTATATCGTTCGCGATTCTCTGCATTGGGTGTTTGCCCTAATTTCTCAAGTTCCTTGTTTATTCGTTCATTGCGCTTTTCGTTTTCTGCAAGGCGCTTGTTATAATCTTTGATTTCATCTTGCGTCATTTTCAAGTCGCGAGCCACTTCAATGACTACTTGCTCGGGTGATCCGAAATGTTTTATAACGCAATTTACAACGCGACGTAATTGATTCAAGGCGATATGAACGGTTGGATTGCCTACCTTTCCGTAACGATCTTCATCGGAATCAGCTTCGTTGCCACTTCCTCGCATGACTCTATTTTCAAGAACTTTTCCGTAGTAGGGCAGGTAGTGGAAAATTTCACCGGTGTAATTATCGCTATGATTGTAACCGGCAAGTGCTGCAGCCTCAGAATAAGTAATGACAGACTCTTCTAAGTATGGAATGATTTTCCTTATTGCCGCGACTGAAAGCCTTCCATATCCAGTAGGCAAGGTTTCTTCAGCAAGTTGTGCAGAGGCTTCTTTATCAAGACCAAAAGCATAAAGTGTGTCAATAAGTTTTCCTGTGTCTTGCTCGTTCAACAATGCATTGACAATTTCGTGTTGATTTGCAGAGGGTAGCGTCTGCCAGTTCTTTCCGAAGTATTTTTTATTTCCCATCAAAACGGTGATTTGATCACCTTGAAATTTATCGCGACCTTCGTCTTGAATGCTAAATCGCTCATATAAAGATAGCCCAAGGAGCTTCTTTGCTGCGGAGAACTTGACTTCCTTTTTCTGGCATAAATCATTTAACAGAAGGTTTCTTTCATCTAAAGAAAGGGACCTTCTTTCTCCATATCTGTCAATAATACGAAGCTCGTTGATGGTTTGCAAAAGACGGAACTTTTGGAAATAGGGGCTTGCAATAGGTGCTCGGTCTTCGGATGGTTCCAAGAAACATTTTCCGGGTTTTACCGGTTTCAAAGGACGCTGATACAGCATCGTGTCTCTAATCTTTTTCTTTGCATCTGCAGTCAAAATATTTGGATAAAACTCTGCTTGTTTGTCCCATATTTTGTCAAATTCCATTTCGATCATTTGACGAGAGGGATAGAACAAGTAAGCGGCTTTTGCTCCGGCGCCTTCAAGTCTTGCACGAACGGATTGTCCCTTTTCAATTCGTCTTTGATAGAATTCGCCAAGGGTTCTGCAGTTCTCCTTTTGGAAAGTTTCTTCTAGTTTTGCTACAGCTTGACGAATTTTGCCGTCTTCACCTCCGTCGGTTTTACGATTGCTTTTAAAACCACGGCGCTGATTTAAATGAAAAATGGCTCTGCCGAGTTCTTCTAAGGAAACCTTTTCATCTAGAGCTCTTGTGCGGATGTCGTACGGATTCATAATGCAAAAAGATTTTCTTTTTGCTTCATCAGATGGCCAGAGCTTAAATTCAATGAGAGTGTCGGTCAATCGTTTGCGGCGACGTAGGTATCTATCAAGCATTTTTCGTGCTTGCTTGGCTTCTCTGCGAGAAACTCCGTTTGGCTTTTTTTGACTTTGGGTCGCGTCCGTCGTCAAAGATTCGAACACCCAAGTGCAAAATGTTTGTGGGATGAGGATTCTTCTCGGGACCATCTAGTTCCACCAATGCTGTGCCGATACTTGTTGTTCCAAGGTCGATTCCTAAACGATAACGCAAATTTTTAGCCATTTTTTTCGTTTCCCTATTGTTTTTCTTCCATTAAAATACTATATAATAGGCATTAGTGACTTAGGAAATGAGGTTTTTCGCCAGTAATAAGCTGAAAAACTAGCACTAAATAGGGCTCCGCAAGGGGCCCTCGTTTTTTTTTAGTGTCGAGTCCAAAGCCTTTATGTTGGTATCCATAACTATGGTAATATAGTATCACTCCAATGTCAAAAGGTGACAATGTGGTGGATTGTAGACGATTTGCCCAAAATCAATTCTAATTACTTGCAAAAAGTTCCTCTAATAAGAGAAATAATCTCAAAAAGACCTCTAGAAGGACCTTTGGAAATTTTCGATCCCTTGCACTTTTATCTGTGATTAGGTATATCGTTCTTGGATAAAAAGAGAGGTTTTTATGACTGCGACTGTGGAAATGGAATTGCCTCAGGCGATGGCTTACTTTGTGGCTGCCCAGGGACCTAAGAACGCATTGGAGCGCAATGCTCTGATGCTTTACCCGTTCATTAAAGACCTGTCAATCTCTCATGGTCGTGCTGCGGAACTTTTGGGCATTTCTAAACGAAAGCTTATTGATATCTATGGAGATATGGGCATTCCGTATATTGACATGGATATTTCTGAAGTTGAAGAAGAAATTGCTGCCTTTGAGGAATTCGAGGCGTCTGCAAAATGATTGTTGTTTCTTACACCACCCCTCTGATTTCATTTTGATTGATGAAGTTAAGGGCCGCTTGGTGGCAAAGAATCTTGGGCTGAAATTGCTTGGTACCGTTGGCATTTGTTGAGTTCTGTATCATGAGCTTTACGTCCGTAATATTTCCCCGTACAACTCATTCAAAACTCTATTTACTTTGTCTGCGCTTGGGTTTATCTCAAGCGTTTTTTCGTTCATGTAGATTCTTTTGTTCAGTTCGATCATTAGGCTTGGACGATTGGGGTGAGCGATGAGGGAATTGCTGTAGGGCGTGTTGATGCCTACAGCGTTGCCTGCTTCCGAAAAATCGTTGGGACAACTATGACAATCTATGAGAATGGCGTTTTCGGGTTGCAAAAGTGTGGATAGTTTTGCATGGTGTTCGACGAACAAAAGTGTGCGTCGTACGGTTTCTTCTATGGGGAGGGTACGCTCTGAAAGACCGTTCTTTGATCTCGTGTAAATAATGCCTTGTCCCTGTTCTTCCATTTCATCGCCGATTAATCTTTCAAGGTCAAGATCGAAGCGAGATAGCTTAGCACAGACTGGAATGACGCGGCTTGTGTTAGCTTCGCCAAGGGTTTCTCTGAGTGCGGAGACGTTCGGGACGAAAATCATGTCTGTGAACCAGTCTGTCCATTTGTCGTGTTCGGCCTTGATGTTTTCGGGATTTGTCCAATCTGAAAAGTCCGTGCAGGGGACTGCGTGGGGGATGTTGAGAACGATTCTTTCCATAACTCGCCTTTGTAGAATTTGACGAGCTTATTTTATAAAAGTCGTGTGGCCGCGAGGTCGCTTGCTGGGCGACAGTTTTTTGCCGTTTAAAATTTTATGAGTTTGCTTAATTAATGTGTTTGTTAAATAGAAGATTAAATCCGCAAGAGTATACTCTTTTGCCCTTCCAAAATTCTGGTTGGGCAATTTTTTTGCCAAAAAATGTTAAAACTTCCGATGGGTGGCCTTGATGGCTTTGGTGTATTCGGAATGGACTTCGTTTTTCTTTGCCAGTTTGGGCCATTGGGCGACTGCGCTTTGGACTTCTGCGAGGATTTTCTTGTAGCGGCCCTGCTTGAGGCCTGCGAACTTTGCCACTGCCTTGAAGTCGTCTAGGACGAAGTTGTCCCGCTTGCCGTTGAAGGTGAACTGGTGTGTGCCTGTCCAGAGGCCGCCTGGGTTGTAGGCGTAGGTCATGTCAAAGGCGGGGGCGAGGCTCCATTCACCTTGCTTGTTCATGAGGAACCCGATGTTCTTTGCGTGATCGTCCTGGTTGCGGGCGCAGATGTTGAATACGGCTCTCCGGAAAAATTCCTCAAGGGAATCGTAGCCCAGGCCCAGCTGCTTGATGACGGTAATGGCCTGCTCGTAGCTGTAGTCGCCGGCGGCGTTGAAGTCGTAGTGGGCGAGGGCCGTGAGGGACTGGTAATGCAGTTTCTTGCCACCGGCAAGGCGGTCGAATCGCCTTGTCATAAAGTGCCTGTGACCTGCGTTTTCTAGCAAGTGGCTTTCCGACATCTGGATGCCTGCGGCTAGTGCCATCTGGTAGTAAGTGTATTCGATGGGGCCGTAGCCCTGAAGGTCCGCCTTTTCCTTGTCGCTATTGTTCTGGACGTCGTCCAGCTTTAAAAGCCAGTAGGTAAAATTTTCGCTATTGGCTACCTGTCCAGAACGTATTTCTCCTGTGGATTCATCCAGCGCGATTAGGACTTTTGCCCTGGCGCCCCCTGCGGAAGTGCCCACTCGCAGAATCTGCTCGAAGGTGTTCTGCTTCTTCTTGTTTTTGAAGGTTGTTGCCGCCATGAAATTCTTTCGCTGGTTCAGAATGTCTGCGGCGAAGTCACGAAGGGCTTCTACGTCGAGGATGTCGTTTTCTGTGGCAGTGGGGCCTACGGTGGGGATGAATTCCAATGCGCCCATGCCGCGGTTGCCTGTATAGCAGAGGCGCTCCAGCGGGGTAAATGATTGCGGGTCCCGACCCTGCCTTATGAGCCAGGAATCGATAAGCTTGTTACCGAACTTGTCGGGAATGGAATCTACGAAAAGCCCAGGCAGACCCTTGAATGTGTTGGGCAGAAGAGGGAAGGAGTAGATTTTGGAGGTGACCGGCATGGATATGGGGGATGGTTCAATCCCTGCGCCGATGAAACTCGGTGCGTATTCGAAACGTGCGGCGGTGTCGCCCTCCTCCATGGAAAGGGCACCAATGGTTGTGCCCCAGAGCTTGACTTCGACGGCGATCATGTCCCCTCCTAAACCTGTTTACTTGTCTTCGTCCCACACCCAGCCGGCCTTGGGCTCGGCGGCGATGTTTGCTGTGGCAGTTACGTTTGTTGCGCTGCTGGTGGCTGCGTTCTTGGCGTTTTGTAAAGTGCCAGAGGAATCGCCCCGGGCTTTGGATGCTCGTTTGCGTTTGATCTTTTGCAGGTTGCGGGATTGCATCAGAAGTTCCATGGGGCTTGGCCCCTGTTCGGGTACCAGGTTTACGAATTGCTGCAAAAGATCGAGTGCTCGGAGAATTTTTACCAAGTTCAACAGCTGGGTGGATTGCCCTTTTTCGAGATGCTCCACGGTGCTCTTACTGACTCCCGCCTTGTTTGCCAAGTCGGCCTGGGTCCAGTTGTTGTTTAGTCTAAAGCTTGCAACGCGCTTGCCGAATTCGGTAAGCACTGCTTCGTCGGTAAAAGGGTTGTATTGGACCATGGTGAACCTCCTTGGAAAAATCTAGCAAATTTTGTAAAGTTATGTTGTAATATTCATTAAAAATAAAGAATAAATGTGTGAATATTGTGTTAAATCATGAAAAATAAAGAGTTATTATATTTTTTGAAATGCTCAAAAAATCCCCGGCACAAAAGTGTCGGGGACTTTGAATTGCTAGATCCTTCTTCACAAAGTGGATAACTTTCACTAAGGAGCAAAGCTCCAAGTGACGTGTAGCTATGCTCAGGATGACACGGGTGCTACGCACCCTCGCAATGACAGCTGGTCGTTCGCTTTACTAGGCTTTAACCTTTATCCTTTCCGCTTTACTCTTTTACGCTCCAGGTGGTGCCTTCCTTGCTGTCCTTGATCACGATGTTCATGGCGGCAAGTTCGTCGCGGATGCGGTCGCTTTCGGCCCAGTTCTTGTTGGCGCGGGCTTCCTTGCGGAGGGCGAGGAGTTCTTCCACCTTGGCGACGTCAACGCCAGCAGCGCCTTCTTCTGCCTTCTTCTTGTAATCCTGGCGGGGTTCGTCCAGCTTTAGGCCAAAGACCTTGTCCATGTCCAGAACGAGGGCTGCCTTTTCGCCGTCATCGATGTTGCTCTTCAGCATGGTGTTCATGATGCCAAGTGCGCGAGGCATGTTCAGGTCGTCGCCGATGGCGTCCATGAAGTCCTGCTGGAAGGCCTTGGCTTCGGCGCTTTCGATGGAAGTGGCCTTACCGATGAGGGCGTCGGTCTTCTTGTGAAGGCTCTTGAGGCCTTCCTTGGCGCCTTCCAGAGCTTCCCAGGTGAAGTTCAGGTAGTTGCGGTAGTGGCTGCCTACTGCGAAGAAGCGGTAGTCCAGCGGATTGAAACCGCGGTCCACCAGCAAGTCGACGGTGAGGAATTCGCCGCTGGACTTGCTCATCTTGCCGAAGGTAGTGGCGGTGGTGCCGTCTTCCAGCTTTTCTTCGCTGGCGGTACGGAGGAATTCACCGTGCATCCAGAAACGGCTGAAAGTTACGCCGTTGGCGCATTCGCTCTGGGCAATTTCGTTAGTGTGGTGGACGCGAATGTGGTCGGTACCGCCGCAGTGGATATCCAGAGTGGGGCCGTTGTACTTCATGGCCATAGCGGAGCATTCCACATGCCAGCCCGGGAAGCCTACGCCCCAGGGGGAATCCCATTCCATGGCGCGCTTCTTGTCGGTGGGGCTGAACTTCCACAGCGCAAAGTCCGTGGCGGCCTTCTTTTCGCCCATGTCGATACGGCTACCCTTACGAAGGTTTTCAACGTCCAGGCGGGCGAAGTCGGCGTAACGGGGGAACTTGAGGCTATCAAAGTAGACGCCGTCGGAAGTGCGGTAGGTAAAGCCCTTTTCTTCCAGGGTCTTCACCAGGTCAATCTGTTCCTGGATGTGCTGGGTGGCAGGAGTCCAGCGGGTGGGTTCCTGAATGTTCAGACGATGCCAGTCATTCATGAAGGCGTCGGTGTAGAACTTTGCGATATCCCAGACGGACTTGCCTTCGCGGGCGGCGCCCTTTTCCATCTTGTCGTCTCCGGAATCGCCATCGCTAGTGAGGTGGCCTACGTCGGTGATGTTCACGATGTGGTTGACCTTGTAGCCGTAGTAGTTCAAGGTGCGAACCAAAAAGTCTTCGAAAATGTAGGTGCGGAGGTTGCCGATGTGGGCGAAGTGGTACACCGTAGGGCCACAACAGTACATACGCACGGCGGGAACGCCTTCAGGAAGTGTGAACAGTTCTTTCTTGCGTGATGCGGTGTTGTAGAATTGAAGTGCCATTTGAGCCTCCGGTTAAGTTTTGGTGCCGCGTGGTTCGCGGCTTCCAGTGCGGCGCGACCTGCGCCTTTCGGCGGGCAAAGATAGAAAAAATGGAGGGTTTTGACCTGTTTGATGGCTTTGGGGGTGGCGAAAAAAGTGTCGCCTGACGCGCGACCTAGTGACGCGATGGACAATGTACATTGAATGGTGAACAAAAATAGGAGGCTCCTATGAGCGAAATGGAAAGAAGATACCACGAAAACGGTAAGTTGCGTTTTGAATGTCCCTTGAAGGATGGAATCCGTGATGGAGCCTGCAAAGAATATTACGAATCCGGCGCGCTGCGTTACACTGCATTTTATCGAGATGGTCTGCTGAATGGCCCTAGGGAAGTTTTTTACGAGAACGGTCAGAAGATTAGTCGCCTGGTATTTAGACAAGGTCGCGTAGAAGATGGCTTTGTTCCTGTATTCAATAGGTATGGTGTATTATTGGTTTCTGAATATTGGGAAGGAGGACGCTGCCGCGGCTACGATCAGAACAACAAGCTTTGCCGAGAGTACGGTTTGTTTAACAACAGCTACGATGGAATTTATCGCGAGTTCTATAAGGATGGGAGAGTATCTTCGGAGCGGTTCTACAATATAGGCATATTGGAAGGCTTTGCAAAAGATTGGTCCGAAGACGGCCTGCGATGCCGTGCCCTCTTTTTTGTGGAAGGGGAAGAATGTGGTTGCAAGAGAATGTCGTACTATGAAAGCGGAATGCTTTTTAGAGAAATTGACGTAATCGGGGAAATCCCGGAAGGCCTGGAAACTGTTTTCCATGAAAATGGTCGCGTGTTGACTCAGACCGTTTATGAAAGGGGAATGGCCAAGAATGGCCCGGTGGATTACTATGACGAAAATGGAGTTCCCACATATATCAGCCATTGGAAAAACAATACCTGCAAGAGCTGTTCCCAAGATGGAACGTTGCTTGTAAAGGCTACGTACTACCGGGATATGCGAAATGGTTGCTGCATTGATTTCTCGGGTGATGAACCACGCGAATACTACTACTTCGATGAAGAAGAGTGTGCGTCCAAGGAAGATTTTCTGGAGAAAACCTTTGACCACCTGGCCGGCAAATTAGCGAATAGCTTGTCTGAAATCCGGGGGTACGAGGCTGAAACTTTCAAGGATTTTTATCGTGGCCAGTACCAAGAAATCATGACCCAGGAAAATGCTTCGATGGAGTTTTTCAATTACAGGGAACTGCTTGAAAAACCAAAAGAAATCGGCCAATTGGATTGGATTATCCGCTTGGCCGTTCGTGAATTTATGTTACGTCTTCGCTTGCCCAATGATGGGGCGACAGAAAGACGGGTTGCCAAGAATATGCAGAAGTTGGTGGGCGAAGCTTAGACCGTCTCGCCAGATTTTTTACGGTGGTGATATTCTGCAGTGGCTGTGAAGATGGCGTCGCCACTAGAATTCAGTGCGGTTTCCAGGGAATCCTGAACAACGCCCAGAATAAAGCCTACAGCAACAGCCTGCATGGAAATGTCGGAGCTGATGCTAAAGAGGGAACATGCCATGGGTACCAGCAGCAGGGATCCGCCAGCGACGCCGGAGGTTCCGCAGGCGCCGATAGCGCTCAGTACGCAAAGCATCAATGCGGTGGGAATATCCACTACGATTCCCATGGTGTTTGCCACTGCCAAAGTCATGATGGTAATGGTGACTGCAGCGCCGCTCATGTTGATGGTGGCGCCTAGAGGAATGGAGACGGAATAGAAGTCCTTGTGGATTCCAAGACGCTCGCAAAGGGTCATGTTCACGGGAATGTTGGCTGCGGAGCTTCGAGTGAAGAATGCGGTAACGCCGCTATCGCGAAGGCAACGGAAAACCAGAGGGTAGGGGTTTTTGCGCAAGGTGATGGCCACGATGAGGGGGTTGGTGACAAGGCCCACAATAAGCATGCAAACAACCAAAAGTGCCAAGAGCTTGCCGTAGTCATAGAAAATGGTCATACCGTTTTCAGAAACTGCTTCGAAAACAAGGCCAAGAATACCGAAGGGCGCAAATTGAATCACCCAGCGTACCGCTTGAGAAACGGTGTCGGAAAGATCGTTTACCACGTTGATGGTGTTCTTCTTTGCAAGTTTCTTTAGGCCGATGCCAAAAATAATTGCCCAGAAAAGAATGCCAATGTAGTTGGCGTTGGCCAATGCGGATACCGGGTTGGAAACAGCGTTCTTGATCAGGTTGGTGACCACCACGGCGATACCGCTGGGAGGTGCGCCTTCCGCAGCTGCCAAGGAAAGCTTCATGGTTACCGGGAACAGGAAACTTCCTGCAACGGCGACGAGGGCCGCAAGCAAGGTGCTGATAACATAAAGCACGATGACCTTACGGAAACGGCTGCCGATTTCACCACTTGCGTTGGCGATGGCTCCTGTTACAAGAACAAACACCAGGATAGGGGCCACGGCCTTCAGGGCGCCTACGAAAACAGTTCCAAGAATTGAGATGGCCGTTGCCTGGGGCAAAAGGATTCCGCAGATTGCACCCAGAATAAGACCGATGATGATTCTTATGATAAGGCTAAGGCTAGCCCACTTGGCTGCTGTAATAGACAGTCCCTTCTTTAGACGTTTCATAGATACCTTCAGTTGATTGTGCAAATGAAATATAGTTTCCTTTCGGGGCTTGTCTAAATTTCTAGTTTTTCCGGCATGCTTTTTGACGACCTCATAAACGAACATTACGAACCGAACGAATACCCAGCCTTGGCTTCTCTTTTTGAACAATGGGAACATACAAGGCCTTTCGGTGGGTTGAAAGTTTTGGTGGCTACCCCCATTTTTAGGAATACTCTTTTGCAGTACCGAGCCTTGCTTTTGGGTGGCGCGGAATTGTTCGTTGGTCGTGCCGAGGGAAAGGACGATGGCACCTCCATGCCCTGCGATCCTGCAATTGTTGCTATGCTCAAGGAAAACGGGATTCCTGTCATTAGCGATAGCGATATCAAGAACGGCGTCGTTGAAGATGAATTTGATTTGATTCTGGATTGCGCTGGCCAGTTCAGTTTCTGCAATCCTCAGGTCGGCTTTGTGGAATTGACCCGCTCTGGGGTGCAATTCTACCAGCAGTCTCCTTATCCGGTTTATGTGGCGGACAGCGGAATTGTAAAACGCATCGAAACTACCCTTGGAACAGGAGACGGATGCTTTAGAGCCTTGGATCAGCTGGGCCATGGCGCCGGCGGTTACGAAGGCAAGAACCTGGTTGTGTTTGGCAGCGGTAAGGTGGGGTGCGGTATCGCCTTGCAAGGTGTGCGCCGTGGTATGAACGTCTGTACTATTACGGATAAGAGCCGCGCCGGGACAGGTTCCGATTTTTGCTATGTGCTGGAAAATAACGACGTGAACATTGTGGATTGCCACGATGATTCTGCGGTTTCCTCAGCCATCCACGACGCTGATTTTTTGGTGACTGCCACAGGCGTAAAGAACGCCTTGTCTGATGCTGCTGTTTCTGCGGTTCTCGCCAACGAAAAAGTTGTCCTAGCCAATATGGGCGTGGAAGACGAGTTTGGTGCAGGTGTTTCTGCAGACCGTGTGCTGAACAACAAGTCTCCCTTGAACTTTATGCTTGAGGAACCGACTCACCTAAAGTACATCGACACTAGTCTTGCTTTGCACGCCGCCCTTGGCGAATGTCTATTGCAGGAAAGTGCCAAGTGTATGGTGGGTTTCCCCTTTGCAGGGCCCAAGGATCCCAACGAAGTTTTGGAACAGCGCCTGTTGATGACCACCATTCAGTACGGTGTTATCGGCCCGGAAATTTGTGATATGATGCGCTAGGCCCAATTGTAAATTTATAGTTGGTTATATAAAAATCTTTTTATTATACTGATCGTTTTTTTTTCGCTGTTTTGGTCTATATTTGGGATAGAAAATATGGGAGTTTTATGATTTCTAGAATTGTATTTTTGATTTCTTTTCTTGTGGCTTTTTCTTTTGCCGACGACATCATTGCAACCACATCCAACGGCTCTACAGTAATCTTGCATGACAATGGCCGCTGGGAATATTACCAGAACAATGCAAAGATTCGCGATGTTCGCCCCTCGGCAATTCCCGAAGATGCCAAGTACGAAATTTCCATCAAGTACGAAAGTGTAGATAAGATTAAGAAAGATGTGCGCATGGCTATGGAAGCCGACTTCGCCACCGAAGAAGAAATCAAGGATAGCCTTCGCAAGGTTCCTAAGGGTGGTATCGTCTACTTCCAGGTTCCCACCAAACAGATCAAGCCGGGCTTTGTTCGCGACCTGACTTATTCCATTTACGACACTGGTAAAAATCCCATCTTCACCAAGAATGCAAGCGATAGCGAAGCCTCTGCCAGCGAAGACAAGGGCGTGTCTAACTTGATGGTTGTTCCCATTTATGCACGCCCCAAGGCAAAGGTGATGAAAGCCAAGGTAGTGAGCGAAACAGGTCGACAGACGTTGGAATTCGATATCCCGGTAAAGTAATGAAATTTGCTGTTGTTGATTTAGAGACGACAGGGGGTAAGCCGGATTTTGGTCGCGTGATTGAAATCGGCATTGTGTTGCTAGATGATTTTGAGGTGGTAAAGACCTACCAGACTTTGGTGGATCCGGGCCAACCTATTCCAGAATTCATTCAGGGTTTGACGGGCATTAACGACGAAATGGTCCGAGGTAAGCCCCAGTTTTCAGAAGTGGCTGAAGAAGTTGCGGAGCTTTTGCAAGGGCGAATTTTTGTGGCTCACAATGTGCTGTTTGACAGCAAGTTTATACGTGCTGAATTGAAACGCTGTGCTATCAAATACGACCCGCCCCGCCTTTGCACCGTAAAATTGTCTCGCAGATTTTTTCCGGGGCAACCCAGTTACAGCCTGCATAACTTAACTGTGTCCTTAGGGCTTCCGGACTTCAATCATCATCGTGCTTTGGACGATGCCATGGCTGCGGCGGAACTGTTAAAAATGGCCCTGCAAAAGGCAGGACCAGAAAAAATCCAGAAAGAAGTAAAGAACATTACCAAGGCCGAAACCCTTGTGATGTTTTAATAACGTGGTATAGAATCTAGGGTTTTAAAATCCCAGCTTTGTATTTCATCTTCAAAATGCGGGCAGCGGATTCTTCAACGCGATCCCTGTACTTGCTGTTCTGCTTTGAAATGGCACTAAGATAGCTTACCATCTCCACTGCCTTTTGCGGGTAGGTAATCATGAACATGTCGTTACCTGCCATAAGGGCGGTGAGAACCAGCTTTCGAAAATCCTTCTTGGGGTAATTCTTGCTGGTGACCCGCTCTGTGCCGCTGACCCAGGCGCGTAGGGAAACTCCCCAAAGGTCGTCTGTGAGAATCACTGTCTCGGGAGACATAAGGCGGGCGCGGTTGACGATTTCCTGTTCGAATACGGCGGGTCTGTTCGAAACGCGAACAAAACGTACGCTACTCATCATGGTAACGGGAATATCGTCGGCAAGGGCTTTGAAAAATCGGATGTTCTTGGAAATGCTCTTTTTGGTGGTGGCGCTGACCGCAATTTGATGGTCGCTGTTTGTCCAGGAATCGTAACCAGGGAAATGCTTTGACACGCAAATGATTCCGCTTTGCTTCATGCCTCGGACAAATGCTCTTACCTTGTCTGCGTTTGTGGTGTCGCTACCCCAGGATCTGTCGGACTCTTCCATAAAGGAGCGCTTGCCGCGGCTGTCGTTTGCAGGGTCCAGCACCGGCGCTAGATTCATGTTGATGCCGATGTTGTGCATTTCTTCGCCGATGGATTTTGCAATGGCCTCGATGGAATCGGTGGACATATTGCGCATGGCTTTTGCGCTTGGGGTGCGTTCCCACTTATCTGAAAAACCTCCGACACGGCTTACGCGGCCACCTTCCTGGTCTACGGCAACAAGGGGAGGGATAGTAAGCTCGCTATTGACTGCCTGCAGATTTTCCTTGAAGTTTTCCAGTTTCTTCAAGTGGCTTTTCATCACCAGAACTCCGCCGAATTCATTTTTAATCATGAAGTCTGCAGGGGACATGTAGACCATCACCATCTGGGCGGCTTTTTGCTTGATGGTCATGGAATCCCACAGGGGCATTAATTCGCAGGGTAGGCTGTAAGGATTCTGGGTGGCGTCGCATTCTTCAAGCTTAGACAAATCCGAAATAACAATGTCTTCAGACTCCTGTGCAAAAGCGCAGAAGGCCAAGGACAATGTGATTATCAATGTCTTAAAAATCCTAAAATCCATACACACCAACTAATGACGATTACGGAACAAAGTCTTCGCCGCCGCTCTTGGCTGCGGGTTTCTTTGCTCCCCAACGTCTGGGCTTGAATTCCCTAGGCGGGAAGTCGAATTTCAGCTTGCCGCTCTTGTCCACGTAAAGGAATGCGTCAAAAGTGCGGTGAGTCTTGTTGCTGCGGAAACCCTTAATCAGTTCCGTCTTGACGCCTACACCAGAAAGCATCTTCTGGATGGCTTCCAGAGGAATTTCTTTTCCCAGGAGAATTTTGGGCAGCTGCAAACCGCTAGGTTCTTTCTTCACATAGGAATCGCTGACATAGCCGGTTAATGTCTCGAATACTGGAGCTCCATCCAGCGGAGAAACGCCCACCTGTGCGCCCAATTCCACTTCAGCGCCTTCACGGTTGTCGTCAAATACAAATTCAATCTTGTTCTGGTCGTTGATAATGACCACGGCAGAAAATTCTGCACCCTTCTTGCTTCTGAAACCAGGCAGGGGGCCAATCTTTCTATTGGTCAAAAGCTCAACAATTTCACTTTCAGAAAGTCGCTTTCCACCCACCATCTTGCGGATGACAATGCCGTCTTCGGTGGTGTAACGGCTTACGGTTTCAAAGACCTTCTTGCCGTTTACCGGGCTGAAACTTGCTTCACCGGTGGTACTTTCTTCCTTGAAGCCCTTGATGTTCTTCACCATGGTCTTGGTCATTTCCACGATGCCGTTCATGAAGCTTTCGCGGGTTTCCTTACCCCTTTCGATCTGCTCCATCTTGTATTCCCACTCGCCGGTCAGTTCCGGACTGGTGAGGGCTTCAATATCCATGGCCTTCAGTACCTTGATCAAGTCGAAAGCCTTGGCGGTGGGGATCATTTCCTTGCCGTCGCGAACCACGTACTTGTCGGTGACCAGTTTTTCGATAATGGCTGCACGGGTGGCGGGAGTTCCAAGGCCACGTTCCTTCATGGCGTCGCGAAGATCTTCATCTTCCACCAGCTTGCCGGCACTTTCCATCATAGAAAGCAGAGTGCTTTCGGTGTAGTGTGCAGGAGGCTTGGTAAAGTCTTCCTTGGCTTCCAGATCCACAGTTTTTGCCTGAGCCTTGTCTCCACCCTTCAGCTGCGGGATATTTGCTTCGTCATCGGCATCCTTGCCATACACGGCCTTGAAACCCGGTTCCACAAGGATCTTGCCTTCAGTAATGAAGGTTTCCTTTTCCACGGTGGTGATTCGGGTGGTGTTCAGGTACTTAGCTGGCGGGTAGAACACAGCGATAAAGCGCTGGCAGATCATGGTAAAGATCTTTTGTTCGGCCTCGGTCAAATCCGTGGGCATGACGCCAGTGGGGATAATGGCAAAGTGGTCCGAAATTTTGGAGTTGTCGAAAACCTTGGGGGTCTTTACGATCCAGCTGTTCTTCAAGGCGTTCTGTGCGAAGCCTGCCAAAGGTCCTTCAATCTTGCCCATGGTGGATTTTACCGTACCTACGTAGTCTTCCGGCAGGCACTTGCTATCGGTACGAGGATAGGTGGTTGCCTTATGGCGTTCGTAAAGAGCCTGGGCGATAGAAAGGGTGGTCTTGGCGCTAAAGCCGAAACGGTTGTTGGCTTCGCGCTGCAGGGTGGTCAGGTCGTAGAGAGGGCCGCACTTCTGGAAGCTGGGAGCGGTGGTCTCTTCGATGGAACCGATCTTGCCCTTGCACTTCTTTAGAATGTCTTTAACCCGAGCTTCGTCAAAAATTTGCTTTTGCTTGGAGTCCCCTTCGGCAGTGAACCATTTGCCGGAGTACTGGCTTCCATCGTTATCAAAGTTTGCCTCGATGGACCAGAATTTCTTGGGCACGAACTGATGGCGTTCCTCTTCGCGGTTCACGATAATGGCGAGAGTGGGAGTCTGCACACGGCCGCAGGGGGTAATCTGGAAACCGCCCATGGAACTGTTGTAGGCGGTAAGGCCGCGGCTACCGTTCATGCCGATAAGCCAGTCGGCTTCGCTTCGGCAAAGGGCTGCTGCCTTCAGGTTTTCCATATCGGCGCCGTCGCGCATGTTGTCAAAAGCTTCCTGGATGGCGGCGGGAGTCATACTCTGCATCCACAGGCGCTTGATGGTCTTGCCCGTGAACTTGCCCTTCAGAACGTAGTCCAGGATGTAGAAGAAAATCAGTTCACCTTCGCGGCCGGCATCGCATGCGTTTACGATGGTGGTCACGTCTTTACGCTTGATCAGCTTGCTTAAGGTGCTGAGCTGAGCCCTTGTGGTGGGAGTGGCGACCAGAGGGAACTTTTCTGGCAACATGGGCAAAGTGCTCATTTCCCACTTCTTGTAGCGCTCGTCGATTTCCTTGGGGTCGGCAATTTCTACCAGGTGGCCGATGGCATGGCTCACGATGCTTGAATCGCTTTCGTACACACCGTTACCCTTGGTAAAGGACTTTTGGCCAAGAACCTTGACCAAGTCCAGGGCGACGCTGGGCTTTTCTGCGATAATAAGAGTCTTACCTTCAACAGCAGGCTTTGCGGCTTTGGCCTTTGTGGTTTTTGCCGTGGTCTTGGCGGCAGTCTTTGTCGCCTTAGCTGCAGTGGTCTTAGTCTTTGTTGTTGTTGCCATCTTTTACTTCCATTTAAATCTTCCCACCAGTCCTGAAATTAAGGTAAGGAGGGTAAAGGGTGCGTGGATAAGTTCTATGGGTAGGCACCATATAAAAAGGTGCTTCTGATTAAAAAGCTTGGTTCCCTTGTGGGCGAGGGCCAGGTCGCCGACGCATTTGGCCAAAAAAGCCAGGAGGGTTGCTACAAAAATCTCAAAGTTGAAAATGCTGCTTATGGCCCCCAAGCAAATCATTGCCATGTAGAGAAGAATCATGCTGAAAACAATCATGGTCTTGGTGGAGTAGCGGATCTTCTTTGTTGCCCAGGACTTGCGATGGGCCCATAATTCCTTCAGAGTCGGCTCGCTGGGGTTTGTCACCAAGGCGTCTTCGGCGATGCAGTAGCGCATGGCGTAAGGGCGTTTGGCCGACTTTACAGTATTTAGAATCTTGATAAAGTGTCGGCGGTAGGCCAAGTTGCCGCTGGAACCTGTAATGGGCAGGTGCATGGCCAGCCCTGCGGTGCCGATGGTGCGGTAGAGGAGGTTTTCGGCGGCCTGGAGGTTTACAAGAAGGTTAGCCTTGCCCGTGTCAATCAGGGTGTTTCCGGCCACAAATTCAATGCCCGGTTCGAACTCCCTGACCATTGAGGAAATCCAGGTGGGCTTCACAATACATCCGAAGTTCGTGAAGAAAAAGATTTCTCCTTCGCAGGCATCTGCCATCTGGTTCAGGATGGTCTTCTTGAGATTGCCGCCCTGGGAAGGCTCCTTGATTTCGAAAACATGGAACCTGTCCTCGTAATTCTTGACGTATTCAGCCAGAACTCTGCGGGTATCCTTGCTGCTTCCGTCGTCGGCAACCCATACATCCCATGAGCCGTGGTAATCTTGATGCATTATGGAGTCCAGAGTGCCTCGGACATCATGTCTATTATTAATAGCCACCAAGAGCACGCTGACCTTGGGGGCGGGGGTCACGTCGCTTGTTCCCAATCGCACTTTTTTCAGCGCGCGCCAAAAACGCCATTCGCATCCCACGTAGAAAACGCAGGATAGAGTCAAAAGCGTTATGACTATATAAGTATACGTGCCCATGTTCATTTTACCGCAGCAAATGTAGTTCAACTTTTCGGGTTAGAAAAAACAGGGTAGGGGAAAACTTGGGAGATTTTTATTTATTCTGCACAAACGAGCATTTGTTTTCAGAATGATTCACAAGGAAAAAGGTCCGGCTCCATATCATGGAACCGGACCTTCATGCTTAATATAAGTATCCAGATTACAGGGATTTAACGGTAAAGACCTGCTGGAAGCTTTCGGAAGTAGCCTTCACCTGGAAGACGCCCTTGGACTTCAATACCAGGTTTGCGCTTGTGCCGTTGCTCATGACTTCCTGGACCTTGTTGCCCAGCATGTCGAACACCTGAACCTTGAAACCTGCAGACTTTGCGCTTACAATAGATAAGCTGGCTCCGCTTTGGTTCATGGTGAACAGGGGAGCGATAGATGCAATAGATTTGATGGCGTTGGTGGAGTCGGTCTTGGAAGTGTCCTGTGGAACCGGCTTTTCCTTAATGCCGAGGTCGTAGTCGGTCTTGGGAGCCTTCTTGCTCAAGATGTAGGCCAGAGCGCCAACCATAGGTGCGTTCATGTCTAGGCAGACTTCATTTACGTTCCACTGGCTCTTGTCACCACTGTGGCTGCCGTTGTTGAAGTCGCCTGCAATCATGCCGCCCAGAAGTTTGTTCTTTTCGGGAACGGAGAAACCGCCATTGATGTCGATATCGGGGTTTTCGTTGGCGTAGTAACCGCGGTGGTGAGGTGCTTTGGGAGCATTGGCGCCATTGGCGGAAAAGCCCACCACGTAGGACTTCTTGTTGGAGTTGTCGCCAAGCAGGTAGGCGACGTTCTTTTCAATCAAGTCGTCGTAGCTGTTGTCATTGTAGTACTTGGAATAGAGTGCGTACAGGAAGGCTCCACCGGAGGGAGAGCGGACAGGGAAGTCACCTGCACCCTTTTTTTCGGGGATGAAGATGCCGTTGCTGTTTGCCTTACTCTTGTACATCTGGTCCAGGAATCTCTTAGGAGCGATGCTGCCGTAGTCGTCGCTGTCGATACCTGCGGAGTGGCCTACAACCACAGACAGGGGAATGGCGTTGGCGTAGTTCATGGGAGATCCTGTGCCCAGGTTCCAAGGCATTTCGGTGAACACGTCGATGGCTTCGTCCTTGTACTTTTCGTCCTTGGTGGTACGGTAAAGTTCCAGGGCTGCCAAGAAGGGACCGTCCTTGGTTCGTCCGTCCCACCAGCTAGAGCTGTAGAAAGAACCAGAACTGGTCACGCCCTTGTGGGACTTGGCGTAGGAGTAAGCAGTCTTGGCTGCTTCAAGGTATTTCTTCTGACGGGATTCGTCGGGGTCAACACGAGCCATGACAGCAAGCATTGCGGCAGCCATGCCCGGGGTGTATTCGTCGTTGGCGTTGCCGGTGATAGATCGTGGGTCACCACCATTGCCGGAGCCCAGGGTGCTCATCATACCCGGAGTCACCCACTTCATGTGGTCTGCGTTGCCGTCGCCTTTAACGGTGACGAATACACTGGAACTGATTGCAGCCTTCACCCAGAAGTCGGCTTCGTAGCGGAGTTCTTCCAAGACGTCGCGGATCTTGTTGGGCTTGCCGCTTTTGCGGGTGTAGTCCTTGGCGGCCTTATAGTCGGAGTAGTCGCCGGTATAGAGGTCATAGAAACCTTCAGTGAATTCTGCGTAGGCAAGTGCCAGAATATAGGATGCATAACCCTGGGTCTGGCCGAACATGACGTGGTCTCCGCAGTCGAACCAACCACCGGAGACGTCCTTACCCTGGTAGTTATCCTTTAGAAAACTGGTGGGGTAGCGGCTGTCGATGGAAAGCCAGTTGGGACCTTCACCGGAACGCTGTGCGCCAAAGAAACGGGTGGTCATCCATGCGGCTTCAACGTAGTCATCGGTGCTGAGGGCAGCTGCGCAGTCTACTGCTGCAAGGCCGAAGCATGCAAGACCTGCGGCAAAAAGTTTTTTAAGATTCATATGCTCTCCAGAAAATTTTAGGACAAAAATATTTTATTTCCCGTGGGGAAAAAGGGTTGTTTTCGAGATTGTTTGGACAATTTGTAATGCGTGTAACTTTCTTTAAACACGATGCTTTTTTGAGCTCGTAAAGGGCGTTTTCAATATGTGTGAGAAATAACTATAAGTTATTGACTCAAAATTGGGTTTTTACTAAATTTGTGCCACTTTGAGATTCGATATTGCACAAACACTGACTGAACCCGAAGACCGCCAGGTGGTCTGGTCCCATGCCGATGCCCCTGAACTCTTCGACGAACTGCACCTAAAGGGCGATCTGGTAGCTCAGGTGCTGGTTAGCCCCGAAGGCGACAACAAGTGGCTTGTGACTGGTACGATCTCCGGCGTGCAAACGCTGACCTGCTCCCGCACCTTGGAGCCGTTTGACCGACCCTTCTCCACTGAAATCGTGGTCGAAGTCGAACGTACCCAGGTTGCAAAACAGGAACTGGACGACGAAGATGTAGACGTCTACGCGTACCAAATTCCCCAGGGGCAGTACTTCGTTGATGTTTCCGAGTGCGTTCGTGAGCTAATTATACTGCAAGAACCGCAAGCACCCGTGAAAAATCCCGACGAAGATTTTATCTTTGTAACAAACAACAAGCCAGAAGAGGAAGCCGACGGCGAAAAAACCGTGGATCCCCGCTGGGAAAAACTCAAAGCTCTTAAGAGCAAAATGGAAAACAGGAGTTAAAAATGGCAGTACCTAAAAGAAAAACTTCCACCGCTCGTCGTGACAAGCGTCGTACCCACTGGAAGATGGAAGTGCCCGCTATGGCTACTTGCGATCATTGCGGTTCCGTGAAGCGCCCGCACCGTGTGTGCCCGGTTTGCGGTTACTACAATGGTGTCGAAGTTATCGACATGAAGGCTGAAGCCTAATTTTTAGTGTATATTAAGGTAAGTCCCGGTGTATCCGGGGCTTACCTTTTTTTCTTAGGGACCTTTAATAGGGTCGAAAGTTTTTGATGTATAAGGAAGTCTACCATGGTTAAAGTAGCTCTGGATGCCCTGGGAGGCGATTTTGCCCCCGACGTAGTGATCGATGGCGCTATTAACGCTGCCAATAAGGATGCCGATCTGCATATCGTTTTGTGCGGACCTGAGGCCGAGGTCAAGGCTGGTCTTGCAAAGCGCGGTTATACCGGCAACGGTATTTCTGTGGTCGATGCACCGGAACCGGTCGCCATGGACGAACACCCTGTCATGGTTCTCAAGAAGAAGCCCAACTCCGGTCTGGTGACCTGCGTTGCTCTTCAGAAGAAGGGCATGGTTGATGCTTCCGTCAGTGCTGGTAACTCCGGCGCCATGATGGCCAGCTGCCTTATGCTCCTCGGTAAGACTACCGAAAAGTTTGGCCGTCCGCCTATCGGCTGCGTGATCCCCACCGCCGAAAAGCCCATCGTCCTCGTTGACGCTGGCGCAAACGTAGACGAACGCGCATCTGTTCTCGTTGACTTTGCCATTGCCGGTTCTGCATTTGCCGAAACTTACTTTGGTCGCGAAAAGCCGAAGGTTGGCCTGGTGAACATGGGCGAAGAAGAACACAAGGGTCCCGCAGTTTGCCAGGAAGCCTACCAGCTCCTGAAGAACGCTCCCGTGAACTTCATCGGCAACATCGAAGGTGAAGACCTGATCATGGGTAAGGCCGACGTGGCTGTTACCTCTGGTTTTACAGGTAACGTAATCCTCAAGATGATCGAAGGCTTCTACGAAATGCACCACAAGATGTTCGGCAACATCGATTCCGAAGCTGGTCGCAAGTTCGACGAAATGTGGGACTACCGCATGACCGGTGGCGCATTGCTCCTGGGTCTCAACGGTACCGGCATTATCGCTCACGGCCGTTCCGACGCTCTGGCAATCGAAAAGGCTGTTGAAGTGGCTGCTAAGTATGCACGCCTCGGCGTGGCCAAGGCTGTGAACGCTCGCCTTGCCGAAATCAAGGACGAAGAAGCTCCCGCTCAGGCTTAATCCGCAGATTGTCATTCCGGACGAAATGCTTTGTCATCCCGGGCTCCGACCCGGGATCCCCAAAAAAGACAGGACTAAAATCCTGTCTTTTTTACGTTGTTGCGTCTAGGCTATTGTCTTGTGTTGGCTTTTGGGATTACTTGTCCGGAATGGCGTAGATTTGATAATCTATGTCCTTGTTTGGGGGTCTTGTATGGGTCCTTTTTTGTTTAAGTATTCTTTAGCCTTATACTCGAGTACGCTTGTACTTCCCGTAATTGGGCCTGCTATGATTGTTGCAACCAATGCGAATGCTGAGAGTAGTATGCAGATACCCTGAAAGAAATCTTTCGATGGAAGAAGTTTAGATCCCTTGTGTATTCTATTAAGAGTGATTGCGAAACTTGATAGCGTCGCGATAAAGATAATGGATGTGCAGTATCCTTCCGCGGCATCCAAAAAATGATAACTCAGGAACAAGAATCCACAAAATGCACGGGCGCTCAATGCCATCACAACAATTGCGATAATACAAGGCAGAAGTATAAGTCGAGGCGTTCTTATAAATTTGGAGCATAACTCCCTGCCTTTTAAAATTTCTTCAGCTTCTTTTTCCGAAATATACGTTGAGCCCTTGCATGTCTTGCAAATGGAGTGCTCAGATTCCTTGCCGGTTCCGGAACAGTCTGGGCAAGTCACCATTTGAACATTGTTTTTTCCTCATCAACAACATCTAATTCAACAGCTGTACTCTTGGGGGGGGACTCGACCGGATGTTCAAACAAATAGCGGATTCGAGCGTTCGCAATGTTGATTCGTCCCGGGGAAGGATCCTTTTGGATCATGTCCAGGACTTCGTAAAGTTCTTCAAAAGGAAACCTGTTGATTTGGCTTCGTATTCTTGCAGATACTTCTCGTCTTTGAGATTTATTCGTTCAAGCAATGATTTTCCTCTTTCCCCGCAATTCGGTATGAAAATTACCTTGTTTTTTGTTATAGTGCGACCCGTTCTAATTTTAAAGTATTATCCAACTACAGAACTTTAATTTCATCGGGGGAGAGGCCTGTGGATTCGGCGATAACATCAATGGAAACTCCACGTTCACGAAACGCCTTGGCCAGATCCTTGCTTGCTTCAGCACGTCCTTCGGCACGCCCTTCGACACGTCCTTCAGCACGTCCTTCGGCACGCCCTTCGACACGTCCTTCGGCACGCCCTTCGACACGTCCTTCGGCACGTCCTTTTGCAATTCCCTTCAGGATGGCACTAGCCAAGATAGTCGCGTTTTCTTCCTTCGTTACCATGTCCTTTACCTGTGCCGTTAAGAGTTTCTCGTCTGCTGTATCCACACGGATGCGTCCCAGGGCTTCTTTGACGGCGCTGATTCCGAAGTTTGGCAGTTCCGTACCGTCGCTGGCATGGTTCAGCAAGTAGAGCCATGCATCCAGGGAACCTTGCACATCTTTCGCGGTCTTTTTGAAGTTTGGCAGACTGATGATAATATACTTATTTTTCGGGAATACGGAAAATGGCTTGCCTGCAGCGATACTGTTGCTGCTGTAGAGATGCCATTCGTCCATGTAGGGGGAGTCCGCGCCTGGATCAGTCTTGTCTTCTTTCGCACGGCCCGGTAAGTCAAAATCGCAAAGCCAGATGGCTACAGATTCCGGCAACTCGTAACGACGGCTTTCCCGCACTACTTTCGGAAGTTTCTTGAATTCCGACGATTTGTCCATTTCTTGCTTGCCCTTGATAATCAAGAAAGCCTTGTACAAAACCGCACGGTCCTTGAAATAGTCGTGTTCCGCTTTCTGCATCTCGATGTCCAGAAAACGCCCTGAGCCTGTTGTTGCGAAAATGTCTAGGATAACCTTCTTCCGTTGAGGTGTACGGAAACTGATTGTCTTGTCGAATGAGAAGGAAATGGTCTTGATTTTGTCGTCGCCCTCTAATTTCAAAACTGCATCGAGGAAGTCCTTGAGTGCATTCTCACTATCGAAAAGTTCCTTGAAAGCCGGATCGTATTTCGGGTCCAGATAAACCTGTCCCTGGAGTTCCACGGGAATCTGTCTTGTCCTATTTTTAGCCTTATTTTCATAAATGTTCATCATTTCTCCACGTTAAAGGTTTCTAACACTATTAACACGCAGGAAATTTCCCGATAAACGGGTTTTACGCAGAAAAAGTTTAAATTTTACATTTGCCAAAAGCGGACTTTTGAATCTGCGAGCTCTCTTAACTCGTTGACGCTCAAAGAGATGGAACTTTTGTCGGTGTAAGTCTTTAGACACCTTTTTATATCATTGAATTTGAACTTGACCCTCCTGTTTGCGGTATGATTTTTGTAATTTTGTGACGTATATTACAAGTCGTTGTTTACACTAAGGAAATAACAATGTCCAAGACTATTCTTCTTTTCCCTGGCCAGGGCGCACAGTACGTCGGTATGGGCCAGACCCTCGCTTCTACTTTCGAACCTGCCAAGAAGATCATGCAGGAAGCCGACGAAATCCTAGGCTTCTCCCTGTCCAAGCTTATGGCCGAAGGTCCGGAAGAAGTTCTCAAGAGCACCGACAATACTCAGCCGGCTCTCTTCACCGTGTCCGCCATGGTCATGGAACTTTTGAAGTCCGAAGGTTTTGAATTTGACTACGTGGCTGGTCACTCTCTGGGTGAATACTCCGCCATCTACGCCGCCGGTGGTTTCAGCTTTGCCGACGGTCTCCGCCTGGTCCGCACCCGTGGCGAACTGATGGCTTCCGCTGGTTCCAAGAACCCCGGTGCCATGGCCGCTATCATGGGTCAGGAAGAATCCAAGATTTTGGAACTCTGCGAATCCGTGAAGGATGCAGGGGTTGTGGTTCCCGCCAACATCAACTGCCCGGGCCAGATCGTGGTGTCCGGTGCCGTCGAAGGCGTGAACAAGCTGGTGGCCGATTGCGGTGCCGCCGGTATCAAGGCTATTCCTCTGGCAGTGTCTGGCGCCTTCCACTCTCCGCTGATGCAGTTCGCTCAGCCGGGTCTTGCAGAAGCTATCGCCAAGACCACCTTCAACGATGTGGCTAAGCCGGTCATCGCTAACGTGATCGCTGAACCTGTCACCTCCGGCAAGGAAATTGCAGACCTCCTGGTCCGCCAGCTGGTGTCCCCGGTCCGCTGGAACGACTGCATGAACAAGGCAATCTCCCTTGGTGTTACCCAGGGTGTTGAAGTGGGTTCCGGCAAGGTTCTCATGGGCCTCATGCGCAAGATCAGCCGCGACGTGAAGGTCACCCCCGTCGAAACCATCGAAGCTTTCCAGGCTCTCAAGGGCTAATAAGGAGAATCATTATGGGTAAACTTACAGGTAAGAAGGCAATCGTTACTGGCGCATCCCGCGGTATCGGTCTTGCCATTGCTACTGAACTTGCACGCGAAGGTGCCGACGTTGCCATCCTTTCCACTTCCGTCAAGGAAGACCTGGCTAACCAGTTGAGCGCCGAACTTGGGGTCTCGGTCAAGAGCTATGCCTGCGACGTAGGCAACTCCGAAACTGTCCAGAACGTGTTCAAGCAGATCATTACCGACATGGGTACCGTGGATATTCTGGTGAATAACGCTGGCATTACCCGCGACGGTCTTCTGATGCGCATGAAGGACGAAGACTTCGACGCCGTCATTCAGACCAACCTGCGCTCCGTGTTCCTTTGCACCCGCGCCGTTGCCCGCACCATGATGGGTAAGCGCGCCGGCCGAATCATCAACATTACAAGTATCAACGCTATCCGCGGCCAGGCAGGCCAGGCTAACTATGCCGGTGCCAAGGCTGGCGTGATCGGCATGACCAAGTCCAACGCCATGGAATTCGCTTCCCGCGGCATTACCGTGAATGCAGTGGCTCCTGGCTTCATCGGAACCGACATGACAGCCAAGATGGACGACGCTACCAAGGAAAAGTACGCCGCCTCTATCCCCCTGCAGCGCATCGGAAACCCTGAAGATGTGGCTAAGGCAGTGGCATTTTTGGCATCTGACGACGCTTCCTACATTACCGGACAGGTTTTGGGCGTTGACGGTGGCTTGAACGCTTAGTTAAATTTTACTATATTAAACACAAACACTCAATCCAACAAATGGAGTACAAAATGAACGAAGAAATTTTTAAGAAGGTTGTCGACGTTATCGTTGCCAAGCTCGAAGTTAAGGCTGAAGATGTGAAGCCGGAATCCGAATTCGGTAACGACCTCGGTGCTGACTCCCTCGACCGCGTCGAACTCGTCATGGCTCTCGAAGACGAATTCGAAGTCGAAATCCTCGACAGCGATGCAGAAAAGTTCCAGAAGGTTGCTGACGTTGTTGCCTTCATCGAATCCAAGAAGGCATAATTAATCCTTAGCCTTTCTCGATTCTGAGGAATTTAAAGCGGTCCCTGGTGTTAAGCCGGGACCGTTTTATTTTACCTTTAGAACAAAACCGCGGCCCAATCCGCAATCCCCAAAGGAGATGAAATTGGAAAAAAACAACCTGCTTCACAAAGTGCTAAAGCTCTGGTTTCGCCAGAAGTCCGGTGACGGGCTTGAGGCGAAGCTCGGGTACCAGTTCAAGGATCCCGAACTGCTGGCCCACGCCCTAGTCCACCGTTCTTTCCTTATGGGCAAGGACATGCCCTACGAAAGCAACAACGAACGTCTGGAATTTTTAGGCGACTCCGTGCTGAACATGCTCACCACGGAATACCTTTACAAGATGTACCCCGATGACCCGGAAGGCGATCTGTCAAAACGTAAGAGCGCCATTGTCTCCGGTCACGCCTGCGCCCAGTCCTCCGAGGCCTGGAACCTGAGCGAATTCATCAAGGTGGGAAAGGCCGAGGCCAACATCGGTGGTCGCGGTATGGAAACGATTCTGGCCGACGCCTACGAGGCTGTCCTTGGTGCGGTGTACCTAGATGGCGGGTTGGAGGAAGTTCGTGCCATTTTGAATAAGTTCCACTTCCCCCGCATTCCCGAGATTATCAGCGCCGCCGACTTTGTGAACCACAAGAGCGCCTTGCTGGAATATGTCCAGGGAGTTCTTCGCACTGTTCCGGAATACATTCTCGTTGCCGAAGAAGGTCCGGAGCATCAGAAGATTTTCACTACAGAAGTTCACGTGAACGGCAAGACTTACGCACAAGGTTCGGGCCCCAACAAGAAGAAGGCCGAGCAGGATGCTGCCCGCCAGACCTTGGAAATGCTGAAGGCTGAAGCCGCCGAAGCAGAAGCCGACAAGCCTGCCGATGCCGCAAACTCCAAAACCAAGAAACAGCGCCACGTGGGATTGCCCTAATTATCCCGGCAAAGTTAAAATATCATCCCGGTCGCTTGTCCTCACCCGATGGGGATGAAACGGGATCTCCCAGAGAAGAAAAATGAAGATGTACAAGAATATTCTGACTCTCGCCGCCGTGACGGCCTTGGCCTTTGGCCTCACCGCCTGCAACGAAAAATCCGGTTCCAAGGGGGGCTCTTCGAAGGCTTCCGTTTCCGAAGCCGACTGCCCGGTTATCCCTCAGGATCCCGAAGCTACGGGCGAGTTTGACCCGGTGGCAGGCAAGGATGCTCGCGCTTGCGGTGCCATAACCCTGTGGGGTTCCGCCATGCCCAAGTCCTTCAACATGTGGGAAGACTACAACAGTTTCTCCGCCGAACTCATGAGCATGATGTTCGAACCGCTAGTTAGCCTTCACAGTACCGAAGACAAGGAAGTGGGTATCCTGGCAGACAGTTGGACTGTTGGCGAAGACGGAAAGACCTTCACCTTCCATGTGGATCCCCGCGCCAAGTGGAGCGACGGCAAGTCCATTACTGCCGAAGACGTGCAGTACTACTACGACGTCATTATGGACGAGAAGAACTTGACACCCATCTTCAAGGTGGGCCTCAGCCGTTTCGACCGCCCGGAAATTATCGACAGTCTCACCATCAAGATGACCGCCAAGGAAATCCACTGGGGCAACTTCTGGGAAGCCGCCGGTATGCTTGCCTTCCCCAAGCACGCCTGGCAGGGCAAGGACTTCAATCAGATCCGTTATGATTTCCCGGTGGTTTCTGGCCCCTACATTATCAAGACCTTCCGCGAGGACCGCTATGTGGAACTGGCCCGCCGCGGCGACTGGTGGGGCTTCAAGAAGAACTGGAATCGCGGAAAGTATAACTTCCAGAAGATCCGCTACCGCTTTATGAACGACCAGACCAAGGCCCTGGAAGCTTTCAAAAAGCAGGACTTTAACGCCTATGCCATTTACACCAGCAGCATCTGGATGAAGCAGACCGACTTCGATGCCGTGCAGAAGGGCTGGGCCGTAAAGCAGCGTATTTTCAACAAGGAACCTATCGGTTTCCAGGGCATGGCCATCAACCTGCGTAAGCCCCAGTATCAGGATGTTCGCGTGCGCCGCGCCCTGAACTTTATGCTGAACCGCGAAGCCATGAACGAAAAGTACATGTACGGCCAGTACTTCTTGCAGAACAGCTACTACCCGGACTTGTGGCCCAACAATACAAACCCCACGGCCACCATGTACAAGTTTAACCCGGATTCCGCCCGCGCCCTTTTTGCCGAAGCCGGTTACAAGGTGAACGGCCAGGGTGTTCTTGAAAAGGATGGCAAGCAGTTCTCCATCAACTTTATTACTAGCAGTGAAGACCTGCGACATTTGACTCTCTTCCAGGAAGACCTGAAGAAGATTGGCGTGGTGGCAACCATCGAACAGATGTCCCATAGTACCTTGCGCAAGCGCCTGGACGATGCGGACTTTGACCTTTACTGGGTGAACTGGGGCGCAGGCCGCCTTCGCGACCCTGAAGCCAGCTGGCATTCTTCCACCGCAATGCAGAAGGGAACCAACAACTTGAGCGGTCTCCAGGATGCTGTAGTGGATAGCCTCATCAACCTGCAGAAGACTGAATTCGACTTGGCAAAGCGTAACGAAATCCTGAAGGCCTTGGACAACCGCCTTTCTGAAATTGTTCCTTACGTTCTGATGTGGCAGTGCGACCATCACCGCATTCTCTACTGGAACCGTTACGGCATGCCCGAGAAGGTGCTGGATAACTTCAACCGTGAAGATGCCATTCCCGTTTACTGGTGGGTGGACCCGGTGAAGTCTGCTGCGCTGGACAAAGCCATGAAGGCAGGCGAAGCCCTGCCGGTGCCTGCTTACGATATTAGATGATGCAAGGGAAAAGCACCACGTTGGCGGCGCTTTTTCTTTTATTTAGACGTTGAAAAAAAAAGCCCACCGCTTGCGACAGGCTTTTTAAAGTCTTTGACTAGCCTAAGCTATTAGAACAGCCAAATGGAAGCACCCAGAGCGAACTGGAGGTTTGCTGCGTCAGCCTGAATGGACTTGCCTGCAACCTTCTTTTCTGCCCAGAAGTCGGTGATAGCCATGTTCACACGGAAGTCCAGGTCAATGGCGGAGATGATGTTGGTGCCGACACCGAAGGAAAGGCCAAATTCGAAAGTATTGAGTGCATCGCTGTCATAGTCAGTGGTGACGGTGTTCTTGAGTACCTTGGTTTCGGAGCTGGAGCTCAAATTAAAGTTGAAGGACGGACCAGCTTCGATGTAGAAGAGGCCGAGGAGTTCGCAACGGATCATCACGGGGATATCCAATGCCCATTCGGTCATGGAGTAGTCGTCATCGTTATCAAGACCTGTGTTACGCATGTCGATCATGACTTCCGGGGTAATGGAAATGGGAGAGTCCTTGAATGCGAGCTTTGCGGCGAGACCTGCGTTGAAGCCGAAGCCTGCAGTAACGTGTTCTGCGTCGTCGCCATACATGGTGGTCATGTTGCCGCCAACACGGGGGCCAAATTCGATAGCGGAAGCGGCAGAAACGAGAACAGCAGCTGCCAAAAGGATCTTCTTGAACATTATATACTCCTTGAGAAAAGTTTATGGGTAAAATATAGTACTCCAGTTTGGAATAATCAACCGCTATGCAACCTTCGTTGTGACCTAATTCACAATTTTGAATTCAACTACGGGCCGATGTTTAACTTGTTGATACTCAACGAAATAGGTAAGGGTCGCCCCAAGACGACGGAAATTCATTTTTTTGTTGTTTTTTCCGTTTGTGCTGTATCACAACTGCGCCTGTTTTGACGTTTATCACGTTAAAAAAACGCTAAAAGTGAATATCTTTATAATGTAAAGATTTAGAAATCCGAGGTCGATAATGAAGACAGGACGAATTTTAGGTTTTCTTTCAGTGCTTCTCTGTTCAAGCACTGTTTTTGCGGTTAATGGAAGTGCCTACTACAACCTCTACAAAGCAACTGGAACTATGCAGGGCTTACTTCTCAAGCAGGAAAATGCGGCTTGCTCGGGTTGTATTGCTTCTAAGAAAGATACTCCGGCAAATTTGAAAACCCTGCTGAATGATAACTGGAAATCAGGTCAGTTGCATTTAGGTTCTGATATTGACCTTGGCGGTTTTAATATCCAGAGTTTCGGCAAACCAGCGACTCCTGCGGGTGAATGCGATGTTAATCATGTTCCTTTGACATACCCTGATGGAGCTTTGTTTATGGGCGAAAACAAAACCATCAAACATCTTTGCTACAGTGGTAAGGCCACGGGCCCCATTGGTTTGTTTGCCTCTGGTTCTGGTGGAACATTTAATGATTTGAAAATCAGCGGTGTCCGCATTTACATTGATGGTACTAGTACGAATGGCGAAGATTATCACCCAGTGGGAACACTCTTTGGTGAAGTAAGCCAAATAACCATCCAGAATATTACGATTGCCAACGATTCCATCAATGCGCCTTTTGCGGGTGGCGTGGTTGGCCACTTGAATAATGCGACCTTGAAAAATGTTAAGGGTGACGACGACATTTATATCTTTAATACGGCAGAAATCACCAATGGCTATGCAGGTTCCAAGTATGTGGAAAGTTCCTATGGTCACAATGTTTTCCTGGGTGGTCTTGTGGGCTACGTGACTCGCCCCAGACAGCCTAAGGCAAACGCTTCCATGGAAAATGATTCCATCAAGGTCGATGTGCATGACTTTGCCAAGGGAAACAATTCCGCGGTAGGTGGTTTAGTTGGTGTAGTGTCTTCTGCCGACGATATATTTAAAAATGTCCATGTGTATACAAAGAAAAAGATTAATGAGACTGTTCCCTCCAGAATTTCTGGCGGCAGTTCCATGGGCGGTCTTGTAGGTTTTGTTGGTGTTCACTACGAGTTGAATTCTCAACAAGAGGGAACGGTTACTTTGGATAACACCTCCTTTGAAGGTGAAATAGGAGGGGCTTTTGCAGCAGGAGCCTTAGTAAATGGCGTTAAGAACAATGTGATTTCCGTTGGCGGCTTGGTTGGCCAGGATTCTACTGTGGGTTCGGCAGCACTGAAAATCGTTGATAGTAAAGCTGTTGTAACCATCAAGGATTCTCTAACTGTAGCTGACACCTACCGCTACAGCGTAGGTGGTATCTTGGGCTCCAGCAGCGCCTGTATGAATGGAATTGATGAGTTTGCTTATGTTTCCATTATGAATACCCGTGCAGGTGGTTCCATTGATATTGCCGGTTCCAACACTGCAGTAAAGGGCCTTCACATACGCACATTTGCCGGTGGCATTGCTGGCCGCGCTTGCTTGGCTACGACCGCGAATAATCTGAAGGGTGATTCATCTTCTGTGCTAATCAATCTTCGTACGAAAACAGGAAACAGCACTGTCAATGGCGCTATTGTTTTTGACACTGTTGCCGTAGGTGGTTTATTTGGCATTGTTGACAATGCGACGGAGAAAGTTCTCTCCGTTTCTCAAGTTGGTTTCACAGGCTCTCTTACCGTTGCTGACAGTTTGAACTCTGTTTTGGCTGGCGGCCTGTTGGGTGCCTATCGAGAGGCAAGCGGTGGCAAGACTATTGCTTTCAAAAATGTTTCTGTAATTTCTCCTCAGAACATTGTGAACCATCTGCCGGTAAAAGTTGCAAGTATTACTAAGGGTTATAACGACAAGCAAACTGCAAAGATTGGTGGTTTGTGTGGCTACTGCCGTGAATTGAGTTTGGTTGACCAAGCTGAAGTTCGTGGAAGTGTGGAAACTTCCAAGGATTACGAAGGCGATAGTCTCTTTGTGGGAGGCCTGGTTGGTGAAATTGATAATAACGATGTTGACATGCGCCTGGCAGTGGCCTCCGTTGTCGGAGACTTAATCATTTCAAAAACTAGGGAAAATGTACTTGCCGGTTATGTGGCTGGTGACGTAACTACTTCTAAAGATTATGCCGTTGCTTCTATTTACCATTTCTCTGAAAAGGATGCTGTAGGACCATTTGGAAAGTTATTCAAGGGCTCGGGTGGACAGGGGGCTGATACTACCGAGGAAGGCTGGGAAAATAACGAAAATATTAGATTCGTTGTACGTAATGGCGAAACAACAAACATTACCAACGATCCTTGCTACAACGGCGTAGAAACTGCTGCGAACATGAAGTCCTCTGCCTTTGCAGCGAGATTGAATACTCCTTTGAGTAGTCCCTATCCTTGGGCATATGATACTAGGGAAAGTGATTTGCCTTTCCTGTCCTATGACATTTACAGTGGAGTTTCCCCCGCAAATAAGGAAACTTACGCAGTTGCATTCTATGATTTTGACAACCGTGTGATTGGTAAATTCACTGTGGATAAAGGTGCCGCCGCAATTCCTCCCGAAGAACCTTCTAACGATAGCTGCTCCTTTGATGGATGGGATGCTGATTTCAGCGATGTCCAAGGCACTTTGGATGTAAAGGCTAAGTGTAAGGTGAATACGTTCACTGTGCTTTTCCTAACAGACTCTATTACGAAAAGGCAAATAGGTGTATGGTCGGATAAACCTTATGGCTATTCTGTTGTGAGTCCTAATCCGCAAAATGTGCCTGAAAAGGAGGGCATGCACTTTGTAGGTTGGAGTACCGATGCCTATATGCACCTTGTGTCGGACTTGGAGGTTTATCCAGTTTATGTTCCGGACACAATCCGTGTTGTGTATAGGAATTTTGACGGGGAACAACTGGACGAGAAGAATCTTGCCTATGGGGGTACTTATGAATTTCCGATGAGGGTTCCGACTCGCGTTGATGCAGATGGTTTTAGCTATACCTTTGCCAAGTGGGTTATGGAAGATGGTTCCGACATACCGGAGGTTATCCCTGCCTATGACCATGTTCTGGTGGCCGTATACGACAGCGTTCTTGCGGGACAATCTAGTTCCAGCATTCCGCCGGAAAGTTCTGGTTCTGCTTATGTAATCGTTAAGAGCGTCCCTAAGGTTATCGGCGGTTCTGTACAGCAGACTTACAGCGTGGATAATTTGGACAAGTCCCAGAAGACAGAGTTCTATCTTGCAATCTTTAACAGCAAGGGTGAAAAACTGGATTCCTCTGTAGTGAATAGCGACTATGCCTGGAGTTATGTTGCTCCCTATCCTGGCAAGTATTTCACTAAGCTCTACATGTTCATTGACGGTGTAGAAAGTGCCGTCGAAGTGGATTCCTTTGCCGTCAAGAAAGAATTTGAATACGATGTCCAGAGCTGGAACATGGTATCCCTGGCTGCCCTTAAGCAAGAAAAGATTGAATTTGACGATGATGCTGTGTTCTACTGGTGGGATGAATCCAATGCCATTGGTGAATACTGGCAGTACCGTTCCTATAAGGGCGGCGATGTAAAGCCTACTCAGGGTTTCTGGTATGGCACAAAGGCTGGTAGCCCCCTGGTGCTTACAAGCTACTCTGTAGATACTGATGCGGAAATCGTTTGGGAATTGGATAACGTATATAGCGGATGGAACCTGGTGGCCAATCCCTACAACTGGGCTGTTGATATCTCTAAGGGTATCGCTGACGATGCCGATGCCCAGGTGAGAATTTGGTCTAGAAACGACAAGGGTGGTTATGATCCTGACGTGAAGGTCATTGGTCCTTACGAAGCTGTTTGGGTTAAGACCGATCGTCTTACCAAGTTTAGGATTCCTGCAACGCCGTTCTTTGAAGAGGATTCTACCCCGATCTCTAAAAAGAGGGCTGCATTCCGCAAGTCTGCCCGCAAGGCGGCTGCAATGGGCTGGAGCTTGGGTATAACCCTGTCTGATAATTATGGCAAGGCAGATTCCTGGAATGTTATCGGCGTCGGTTCTGCGGTGGAAACGGTCTCCGAACCTCCTACAGCAATGGGTGATCGCGTAACTTTGGCTATTATGGATGGCAAGAATGCCTTGGCCAAGTCTGTGAAGACCGTTGCCGATGAGTATGAATGGACCTTGTCTGTCAGCGCAAGTAATAGTCGTAACGGCAAGATTTCCTTTGACGGTGTCGAGGATCTGAATGCTATGGGTCTGCGTCTATTTGCAACCATAGATGGTAAAACCACTGAGGTTAAGGCTGGTGAAGCTCTGGATGTGAAACTGACCTCTTCTGCCAAGAAGGTGGATGTCCGCGTAGCTTCCGCTCCCAAGACCGTGGCTTTGGCCAGCAAGATCTCTGGATTGCGCATGGCTCAGTCTGCCGGTAATCTCCATATGCAGTTTGAGACTACTGCAGACCTGGCTGGTTCCAATGCTCACTACGCCTTGGTAGGTGTCAATGGCAAGAAAGTGGCCTCTGGTAGCTTCACTGCCAACGGTGGAAACAACAGCCTGACCGTTGCCGCCCCCAAGACTGGCGTCTATTTCCTCCAGTTGAAGGTCGGAAGCCAGATGAATAGCGCCAAGGTTATGGTCAAATAAACGCGAAATTGTCGTTTTTTAGCGAAATTCGCCAAAAAGAATGCCCCGGATTCTCTCCGGGGTATTTTTGTGTGTACACTATTGTCACATCTCCCGCCTTTTTCTAAATTGGGCGCTACCTTAATAACTTCATTTCGTTAAAAAAGGGTCAAAATGACAAAGGCTAAATTCATCAAGTTCGTGATTGCGTCTATTCTTGCAATCACAGCACTCTTCTTGCCGTATGAAAACCTCGGTTTTGATGCTGCAAGCCCCATGGGCGTTCTGAATCCGCTCGAAATCCGCGTCATTGGCGTATTCGTCATGGCTGCTCTCTTCTGGATTCTCCAACCGTTCCCGATCTGGTCCACATCTATGCTGGTCATCGTGTTGATGATCGTGACGATGTCTGACTCTGCATTGACTCAGTTCCGTGTTGATGGCGTTACCATGATTAGCCACAAGTCCATTATGGCTACCTTTGCAAACCCCATCATCATGCTGTTCTTGGGTGGTTTCTTCCTGGCTGCTGCCGCTACCAAGTACAAGATGGACTTGAACTTGGCCCGCGTGCTCCTGAAACCCTTCGGTAAGAACCCCAAGTTCGTGCTTCTTGGCCTTATGCTCATCACCGCTGTGTTCTCCATGTTCATGAGCAACACCGCTACCGCTGCTATGATGCTTGCTATCTTGGCTCCGGTGCTCAAGCTCTTCGATGAAGACGACCGCGGTAAAGCTGCTTTTGCTCTTGCTATTCCTCTTGGCGCAAACATCGGTGGTATGGGTACTCCTATCGGTACTCCTCCTAACGCCATCGCTCTTGGTGCTTTGAACGACGCTATCGCCCGTGGCGACCTGGCCGCAAACCCGGTTTCCTTCGGTCAGTGGATGGCTTTCGGTATTCCTTATGTTATTATCCTCATGGTGATTGCTTGGGTTCTCCTCCTCAAGATCTATCCGATCAAGATGAAGCAGATGATCCTGAACATTGAAGGCGCCGGCAAGTTTGATACCAGCCCCAAGGCCATCATCGTTTACATTACTTTCGTTGTTTGCGTTGCTCTGTGGGTAACCGGTAAGGGTGTTCACGGTATTAACGATAACGCTATTGCTATGATTCCTATGGCTGTGTTCGCCCTGACTGGTGTTATCACCAAGAAGGACCTGAATGCAATGAGCTGGGACGTTCTCTGGTTGGTTGCTGGTGGTTTTGCTCTGGGTGTTGGCCTCAACGCTACTGGCCTTGCCGCTCACCTCATCAAGACTATCCCGTTTGGCACCTGGTCTCCCATCGCCCTTATGGTTGGTTGCGGTATCATCTGCTTGTTCATGGCTAACTTCATGAGCCATACCTCTACTGCAACTCTTCTCGTTCCTATTCTTTGCGCTGTTGGTATTGCTTGCCAGGACAACCTGGTTGGTCTCGGTGGCGTTACCGCTCTCCTCGTCTCTGTTGCATTTGCAAGCTCTCTCGGTATGAGCCTCCCGATTTCTACTCCGCCTAACGCACTTGCCCACGCTACCGGTTACACCGATACAAATGGCATGGCTAAGACTGGTGTTGTAATGGGGCTTTCTGGTCTCGTGCTTTCCTGGGGTATGATGATCCTCCTTGCCAAGATGAACTTCTTCGGCACCCCGGTTCCTAAGGCTGCTGATGCTGCTCCTGCCGCACCTGCTGTTGTTGAAAAGGTTGTTGAAGCTCCCGCTCCTGAAGCTCCCGCTGCAGTGGCTGTTGCCGATTCCTCCGTTATTGATTCTGTAAAGGCTGACACCGTTGCTGTTGCTGATACCGCCAAGACAGAAGAAGCTGCTGCTCCTGCTGCAGAAGAAGTTAAGGCTGAAGAAGCTGCTCCTGCTGTTGAAGCCGCTCCGGTTGCTGAAGTTGCTGCTGCCGCTGCTGTAGTTGATCCTGTCAAGAACGCAGAATTGACCGAAGCACAGGCAAAGCGTGCCATCGCCGAAGCCAAGAAGGCCGAAGCTGAAGCCAAGAAGGCTGAAGCCGAAGCACGTAAGGCTGAAGCTGCTGAAGCAAAGCGCATTGTTGCTGAACAGAAGAAGGCCGCTGAAGAAGCTCGCAAGGCTGAAGAAGCTAAGAAGAAGGCTGAAGCTGAAGAAGCAAAGCGCAAGGCTGCTGAAGAAAAGAAGGCTGAAGCTGCCGCTAAGAAGGCCGAAGCCGAAGCTGCTGCTAAGAAGGTTGAAGAAGCCAAGAAGCTCCTTGCTGAAGCTCAGAAGGCTGAAGCCGAAGCCAAGAAGGCTGAAGCTGCTGCCAACAAGGCTGCTGCTGCCGCTGCTGCTCCCGCACCGGCTCCTAAGAAGGCCGCTAAGAAGGCTGCAAAGCCCGCAGCTAAGGCTGAAGCTCCTAAGGCAGACGCAAAGGCCGAAGCTAAGCCGGCCGCTGCAGCCCCTGCTGCACCTGCAGCCGCTCCCGCAGCCGCTCCTGCTGCAGCTCCCAAGGCTGAAGCAAAGCCCGCAGCTGCTCCTGCTCCCGCAGCTGCACCTGCTGCTGCCAAGTAATTTTGCGGAACATCAAACTCAGTTTGAAAAGACCGTCCGAGAAATCGGGCGGTTTTTTATTAGTCCTTTAGGGATTATCCGCCACGAACGTGGCGGATGTAAAAACCGCCCGCTATGCGGGTGGATTAAAGCTTAAGCATTTCAGAATTTTGAAAAAGGAATGTCCCCAAATTGGTAATGTTTAGTTGTTCAAGCCAA